>JBPCKT010000033.1:0-70300 GCA_051004015.1 Pirellulaceae bacterium
TTAAGCTGCGTCATCGCTGGGACTCCTTTCGAATGATGTTGGTGATGCTTCACCATTCGATAGTCCCAGCGAGTTTTTCTCCTAGATCAATTCTCCGATCTGTTGCGTTTCAATTTGGACGACGCGACCGAAATGCAACTGTCCATTGCGAATGTCAAGACGAGTTCGCCCGCCTGCATCCTACGAATCAGCGCTTTGGCGAGAAACATCACGGAATCTCGGCGAGCGACACTTGAATGCGAACTTTCGCATGGCCTTGAACGGCCAACGCTAGAAGTCGTCGTACTGGCACCGCGTCCCCCTCTGTCGTGTGCTCCGAAAGCGATCTTCGTCAATGGCAGACAAGGCAAAGTCAAAAAGCAAATTGTCGTCAGCAGCGTCGAGCGGTCTCCCAATCTGGCCTTCCTGCTGCCAAAAGGAGTGAGGATTATATCGGAAGACCACTCGGTCGACAAACATCTGCTTGTCATCCTGGAGATAGCGCCCCCTGAACTGGATGGCCAGTCCATCGATATTCGCGACGGCCAAGGCAACTCGATTGCGGTGGCGATTGCTGCGATCAACTGAGAATCTATCCCCAAACCCTTACCCCAGCCTTCTCCCAAGGGGGAGAGGGGGAATTTTCGTTCCATGAATTCTCGCCTTTCGTGCGCACTGGGTCTGTGTTTACTGCTCAACGCGGTCTGTGGGGTTGGCCGAAGCTCGCTTGCTCAGGAACCTCCGAAAGCACCCGCCAAGCCGGCGGGACATGTGGTCTACCATGTCGTGTACGAAGTCGAACTGGATGGCAGACTGACCAAGGTGGTTCAGGAATCGAGGGATCCCAGCGTCGGCGTCATTTGGATGGACTTTGTGCTCGATCCGCGGATTCAAAAGTTCCTGGAAATGAATGCCGAGCAGCGAGCGGGCATTGTGGCGGCCTGTCAAACGGACGACTGCACCTTTGCGAAGCTGGAACAGGCCGTGCGGGCGCAATTGTTGCCAATGCAATTGGACTGGCTGGGACAGGTCGTGCATCGCAGGCACGCTATGTACGATGGTCTCGTTCCGTGGCTCAAGTTCAAGGGGTTTCTGGCAAAGGATGGTGCTACGCCGGAAGAACTCGAGCGGGTGTTGGTGATCTGCCGGGCCAGGAAGAAGGAGTTTGCGAGCGCCACGGAAAGGGAGCTATCCCTGTTCAATGCGGAAGTGCGGCGGACTCTCACCCGAAAGCAACTCGAGTTAATTTCGCAAAACTTTGGCAAGGACGCACGAATGCTGGAGTCCCAAGGGCTGGACTTCGTCCTGGGACAAATGGAGCGAGCCTGCTTCGAGGGGCACCGGGGACTGAGTCCGGTGGAGCGAGCCTTGGGCGTTTCAGTCCGGCTGGAGCTCATGCCGACTGGCCGCCTCGAGTCGGCGAAATCGGGGGGGCCGGACGATTTCCTGAACAGTTTTCTGAAATTGGGCCAGCATCCCGACGTGGGCCTGCGGGGGGACCAGATTCGGCGGAATCTGGAAGTGCAAGCGGAAGTAATGAATCGCCTGTCGCCTTTTTCAGTGGACCTATTCGCAAAATTCGAAGCCGGCCTGATGACCCAAGAGGGGGCGATTAAAGAAGTCAGCGACTTTTTTGATCGGGAGATCAGCAAGGCCCTGCCCGATCTACTCAAGACCCTGGACGACAAGCAGCTTAAGGCGATCAGAAAGCTTGCTCTGAAACGGCAACTCATGCAGCAAGGGGTGTTGGGGGTGCTGCTCAATGACGAAGCGTTTGCGGTTTCCAAAGCCCAGCGGCAAGAGATTGTGAAGATCGTCCGCGGCAAGACGGACCACTATGAACGCCTTAGCATTGAATGCGAAATGAAGCTGTGGGATGAGATTCCCCGGGCACTCGAGGCAAATCATCGCCCCATCTGGGAAAAGATGTTCGGCAAAGAACAGTTCAAGCTCCTGCCAGGGTCGCCAACCTTGCTCCTGCAAGGGCTGGAAGAGGACGAAAGGCCGTTGGAAAAGGACGAAAAGCAGGCTGCTCAGCCGGTGCCATGAATATCCAGGGCCTGCACTGCACCCTAGCTATCGCCCGGTCCGGGACCCTTGCGTCTCTCAAATCGCTGTAGGCGTTTGGGCCGTTTTTTGGAACAATGGGCCGGTTGCCCAGTTCGCCGAGGCCGCCCCGTAACGGTCCTTCGGCCTATCGATCCGCATGGAGGCTCGTTGTTATGAAATTGCATTCCCGCCGTATCTATTTTGTCGCTACGGCTCTCGCTCTGGTTTCTTTCCTGTGCCTGGCCGGTTGCGGCGGAAAAGAGGCGGCCACTTCGCTCACTGGCACGGACGAAACAACGCCCGCTGTGACGGCGGCTGCGACTGGGACAGGAGCGACCGCCACGAATGCCAGCACGCCGCACGCCTCCACCATCAACTACGAAAACCAGCCCTCCATTTACGGCAATGCCGAATCGTCTCCCATCGTCAATCCGGTTGTCGTCCTGCACACTTCCGCCGGCGATATCCAGATGGAGCTGCTGATGGAGCAGGCCCCGCAGACCGTGGGGAATTTTCTGGATAACTATGCCCGGCAAGGGGCGTATGAAAACACCATCTTCCACTATGTCGATCCCAAGGGCTTCATCCTCGGCGGCGGCTATACGGCGGACCTCACCGCCAAGCCGACCCGCGGCGGCATCAACAACGAATCGAGCAACGGGCTCTCGCATGAGCGGGGGACCGTGGCCATGTCCCGCGAGCCTAACGATCCGCACAGCGGCACTTGCCAGTTCTTCATCAACGTCGTGGATAACACGGGCCTGAACTATCAGGGGAAGGCCCCCGACCAGCGCGGCTACTGCGTCTTCGGCCGCGTGACGCAGGGGATGGAGATTGTCGACCAGATTGCCGCCGCCTCCCTTGCCCCCCAAGAGGGATTTGACAACTTGCCGGCCGAGGCCATCATGATCCAGTCGGTGGAAGAGGTGAAGTAGTGGCGTTAACTTGCTTCCGAACGCTTCGCCCGCGATAATCAGCGGGACATGCTTTCCATCCTTGGCACACCCGGAAGTCTTTGCAACCGCCCCGCACGGCGCGAGCTGCTCACCGTGGGCGGGCTGTCCCTGCTTGGGTTTGGCTTGCCGGAGCTGCTTGCGCGGCGGGCAATGGCTGCTGCGGATGTGCAATCGCAGACAGCGAGTTCCTCGTCCGGTTTTGGAAAGGCGGACTCGGTCATTCTGCTCTACATGCAGGGATCTCCGAGCCACATTGACCTGTGGGATCCCAAGCCGAACGCACCGGCGGAAATTCGGGGCGAGTTCAAACCCATCCCCACGACCGCGCCGGGGATGATGCTGGGCGAAGTGCTGCCGATGCTGGCCGAGCAAGCCAAGAATTTCTCGCTGGTCCGCTCCATCGGCGTCGATCCCAAGGGACTGCGGAACCACGGGGCCGCCATCTATATGCTGATGACCGGGCATGACCCCGGCAACTTCACGGAGACCGGCCTGGCGGTGCCGCCGTCGCGCGAGGATCTTCCCTCGGTCGGCTCCATCGTCGCGAGATACAAGCCGGCGGAACGGGGGAGCCTGAGCTATGTGTCGATTTGCGGCCCTGTCAAGGAAGGGGCACAAATTGGCGTCGGGCAAGGGGCTGGACTGCTGGGTCCGAGCTACGACCCCTTCACGATGTATGAAGACCCCAAGCAGCCCATCAAGCTTTCGGCCTTCACGCTGCCGGGAGACATCTCGCTGGATCGACTGCAATCGCGCATCGACTTGCGAGGGGAGATTGACCACCTGCTGGCTGCACCTGCTGCTGGCGGTGCGAGCGGCAAAGGCTTCGATCCCTTTTTCCAGCAGGCTCTCTCGCTACTGCAATCCGGCAAAGCCATCCGCGCCTTCAAGATGGAACAAGAGACAGCCGTGCTGCGGGAGCGCTACGGCCTGACCACGTTTGGCCAAAGCTGCCTGCTCGCGCGGCGTCTGGTCGAATCGGGCGTCCGATTTGTCCAGGTCACGTGGCCCGCCCGCTCCGACGATGAGCCGGTGGCGGGGCCGGACGGTTCGTGGGATACGCACCGCAACAACTTTCCCATGCTCCGGGACCATCGTTGCCCGGTCTTCGACCGCTCTCTCTCGGGACTCATTGAAGACCTGGCCGCCCGCGGCCTGCTGGAGCGGACGATGGTGGTGGTCATCGGCGAATTCGGCCGCTCGCCGAAGATAGGTGTCGGCACGACCAACAACGTCGGCCCCGGCGGGCGGGACCACTGGCCCGAGTGCTACAGCTTTCTGATCGCCGGCGGCGGTGTGCGGCCGGGACAGGTCTATGGTGAGTCCGACCGCCACGGAGCCTGGCCGAAGGCTGACCGCGTCCATCCCTATGACCTCATCGCCACCGTCCACCACGCCCTCGGTATCGACCCGCAAACGCAGTACCTCGACACCCTTCGTCGCCCTCGGCGGCTCGTCGAGCGTGGCAAGCCGATCCTTGGACTCTTCTAAAATGGTGCCCAAAGTCGCGAGCGTCCAGACTTTCAATAATGAAATCTCAAATCTCAAACAAGTCGAAATGGCAAAATCGGAAATCAAGAAACAAGAACGGCGTGCTTATTCCGGTTTCTCATTTCCGGTTTCCCCATTTGAATTTGTTTGAGATTTGAGATTTCCTCATTCTTCCGGCGTCGCACCTCCATCACGTACTATCCATGCGATACCTCCTTCTAGCGGCAATCGTCGCCACGCTTGGCATCGTTGTGCCAATTCCCACCGCTGCCGCTGCCGATAAAATCTTCCGCGCCGGCGCATTCGCCATCGACATCACCCCGCTGGAACTCCCCGTCCTCGTCAACGGCAACATGAATGCGGTGCTGGCCGACAAGGTCAGCGACCGGCTGCATGCCCGCTGCCTGGTGCTCGATGACGGCACCAACCAGGCAGCGATTGTCATTGTCGATAGCTGCATGATCCCGCGGTCGCTGCTGGATGAAGCCAAAGAGCTGGCAAGTAAGGCGACGGGCATTCCCACCAATCGCATGTTGATTTCAGCAACGCACACGCACAGCGCCCCCAGCAGTTACGGCTGCCTCGGGACTGATGCCGATCCGAAATATGTCAAGTTTCTGCCGCCGCAATTGGCGAAAGGAATCGCCTTCGCTCACAAGAATCTGACTCCCGCCCGCATTGGCTGGGGGATGGGGCGGGATGAGAAGAACGTGGCCAACCGACACTGGGTGATGAAGCCGGGCATCGCACCGAAGAACCGCTTCGGCGGGACTAAGGATGACACCGTGATGATGCACCCCGGACACAACAATCCCAATGCCATTCGGGCGGCGGGTCCAGTGGACCCTGATGTGCCGGTTATCAGCCTGCAAACACCCGATGGCGAGCCCATCGCGGTCCTTTCCGCCTACTCGCTGCACTATGTCGGGGCAAAGGCACTTTCCGCGGATTACTTTGCCGTCTTCTGCGAGAAGATCGCCGGCAAGATCGGCGTGCCCAACGGGACCGACAAATCACGCCCTCCATTCATGGCCGCCCTCGCCAACGCCACCAGCGGCGATACTTGGCTGATGGACTACTCGCAAAAAGAGCGGCGAAAGTATGACCTGGAAGGCGTGGCGGAAGATGTCTCCTCAGCCGCCTTTGCCGCTTACCAGAAAATCAGCTACTTCGACTGGGCTCCGCTGGTGATGGAAGAACGGCTGCTGACGGTCGGAGTCCGCATGCCCAGTGCCGAGGAAGTTACCGCGGCTCAGGAGATGGTCAAGACCATCGAAGAAGGGAAGCCGAAGTCGCTGGAGCAAATCTATGCCCGCGAGACGCTTCTGCTCCACGACCTGCCGCCGACCCGCGAGCTCAAATTACAGGCCATCCGCATCGGCGACCTGGCCATCGGAACCATTCCCAACGAGGTCTATGGCAGCACGGGGCTGAACATCAAGAAAGACAGCCCCATCAAAACCACCTTCGTCATCGAGCTTGCCAACGGCTGCGAAGGCTATCTGCCGCCGCCGGATTTGCTGAAGCTCGGCGGGTATACCACCTGGCGGGCACGCACCAGTTGCCTGGAAAGCGAAGCTGAGCCCCAAATTCGGGCAGCCGTGCTGGAACTGCTTGGCAAGGTCGCCAAGGAACGGGCAGACGAGAAAGCCGTGGCGGCGAAACGACCTTAGGCTTGAGTCCAGCGTCCGTTGACCATCGTAGCAGCCCGGTTTAGAGTGAAAGCTCACCCGCTGTTCGTGTCCGAACGCCTTTGTAAGCCCGACTTTCCATGCTCGCCAAACGTGTCATCCCCTGCCTGGACGTGGACCGCGGGAGGGTGGTGAAGGGGACGAATTTTCTCCACCTGCGGGATGCCGGCGACCCGGTGCAGGTAGCGGCCCGGTACGAACAGGAGGGTGCGGACGAGTTGGTGTTTCTCGATATTACCGCCAGCCACGAGGGGCGGGATATAATGCTGGATGTCGTCCGCCGCACGGCGGAGCAGGTCTTCATGCCGCTGACAGTGGGAGGCGGCATTCGGACCATCGAGGACATTCGGGCCTTGCTCAACGCCGGCAGCGACAAGGTGTCGATCAACTCCGCCGCCTGCAAAAACCCGGAATTCGTCCGCGAAGCGGCCAGGCGGTTCGGCAGTCAGTGTATCGTGGTGAACATCGACCCCAAGCGGGTCCGTAAGGATGGCAAAGAGATTTGGGAAGTCCACGTCAACGGCGGCCGGCTGCCAACGGGACTGGAAGCGGTGAGTTGGGCGAAACAAGTCGAGGAGTTGGGAGCGGGAGAAATCGTGCTCACCAGCATGGATTGCGACGGAACGAAGGACGGTTACGATTTGGAAGTGACGGCCGCGGTGAGTGAGGCAGTGGGCATTCCGGTCGTCGCCAGTGGTGGAGCGGGAAAGCCGGAGCACCTGGCAGACGCGATTCTGCTGGGGAAGGCGGACGCGGCCCTGGCGGCCAGCATTTTTCACTTTGGCGAGTTCACAATTCACGAAACGAAACAGGTCATGGCCGGCAGAGGAATTCCGGTGAGGTTATAGGAGCAGAGGAGCAGATTATGTCACATGTAGAAGAAAAAAAGGGCGGGTTCGAAACGCACGCCGTCTCGGCGGACGAGCTGATTGCCAAACTCTCCGGCGAGAAGCAGGATTTGGAGGTCGACAAGTACTTCCGAGCCCTGGTGAAGCTGGAAGGGAGCGACTTGCACATGAAGGTGGGCAAGCCGCCGATGGTCCGCATCCGCAACGAGCTCCGCCCCTTGAGCCGCGGGCCGGTCGAGCGGGCGGAAATGGTCAAGCTGCTGGTGCCGATGATGAACGACCGCAGTCGCCGCATCTTCGAGGAAGATGGAGGAGCGGACTTTGCCTATACCTGCGACGTGGACGGCATTGTTTGGCGGTTCCGCGTGAATCTGCTGACGCAAAACCAGATGATGGGGATGGTGGCCCGCCGCGTGAATAACAAGATTCCGGACTTTAAGGGGCTGTATCTGCCGCCGTCCATCGAAGGCCTGTGCCACTGGGACCAGGGAATGGTGCTGCTGGCCGGCGTGACGGGTTCCGGCAAGAGCACGACTATCGCATCGATGCTCGACTATATCAACCAGCGGGAGCGTGTGCATATTCTCACGCTGGAGGATCCCATTGAATTCGTGTTTACGGAGCAACTCGCGCTGATCAACCAGCGGGAAGTCGGCTTTGACGTGAAGGACTTCAGCATTGGGATGAAGCACGCGGTCCGTGAAGATCCGGACATCATGCTCGTCGGCGAAATGCGCGACGAAGAAACCTTCATGACGGCCATTCACGCCGCGGAAACCGGACACCTGGTGTTCGGCACGATTCACGCTTCCAGTGCACCGTCCACCATTGGCCGTATTCTGGACTTGTTCCCGGAGGCTATGCACAAGGCCATCCGCAGCGCGATCGCCTTCAACATGCGCGGGATCGTCGCCCAAAAGCTGTTGCGGTCGATCAAGCCGGGAGTGCCCCGCGTGCCGACCTGTGAAATTATGTTGTTCACCGCGATGATCAAAAAACTGGTGCTGGAAAGCTCCGACAACAAGCTGCCCGACGCCATTCGCATCGGCTATGCGGACGGCATGCAGGACTTCACGATGAGCCTGAAGCAACTCATCGACGACGAGTTGATTGACCGGCCGACGGCGTTTGAAGTCGCCCCGAATCCGGATGCCCTCAAGATGGCGCTCAAGGGCATCAATGTTTCCAACCCGGGTATTATTTGAGTAGCCTGCACACTCCGTGTGCAGGCAGTCCGCTCACGGAGTGAGCGGGCTACTAGGGAGCAAGCAACATGATTTTCGGCAGCAAGAAGCAAGTGCAGGCGGGGCCACCCTGGGGGATGGGTCCGCCGGTGGAAATGGTCCCTACCGTTCCACTGCAGAATATGGCTCAGTCTCTGCAGATTGAGGCCCGGCAGCATCCGGGCTTTGGCCTGGCCCGCATCTTCCTGGCGGAAGGGATCGATAATCGGGCTGAGCGGATCATGCTCGATTTCACGGCCCAGACCGTCGCGTTCCGCTACCAGATTGATAGCGTGTGGCACAACATGGGGCCGCTGGTTCCCTATCCCCCCCCTCCCAAGCACAAAGGCCCGCTGCCCATGGGCCCCCCCACGCGGGAGATGGGAGACATGGCTTTGTGGGTACTGAAGAAGGTCGCCAATCTCAAGCCGGAGGACCGCCGCAGCAAGCAGGAAGGAAAGTTCCGCACGGAGTTCCTGGGGCACAAGTTCGATACGACGATTGTCAGTCAGGGGACGCATTCCGGTGAACGGGTTCTGATTTCCTTCGTGCCCATCATCAAGGGTGGCGGCGTCCGCACGCTCGAAGAGCTGGGAATGCGAGACAAGCTCCGCGACCAGATGAAGGAGCTGATTGGCCCGGGGACGAAGGGCATGGTCGTGATGTGCTCCATGCCGCAAGACGGACTTTCCAGTCTGTGGGCGGGCATGCTCCGCAGCACCGACCGCCTGATGCGGGATTTTGTGTCGCTACAGGACCAGGATCATCCCGAACCCGATGTTGAGAACATCGAAATTATCAAGTGCAACTTTGCCGAAGGGGAAACACCCGATAAACGCCTGCCCAAGATCCTGCTGCGTCAGCCGGAAGTGTTGCTGGCGCCGAATGTTCCCAACGCGGAATCGGTCGATGCCTATTGCAAGCAAGCCAACGTGGAAGAGCCCAAGCTGACGATCGTCAGCACGCGGGCCAAGGACAGCGTGGATGGCCTGCTGCGAGTGCTGGCGATGGGGGTGGATAAAGAGCTGTTTGCTAAATCCGTGACAGGGATCGTCTACACTAGGCTGATCCGCCGCCTGTGCGAGGTCTGCCGCGAGCCTATTCAGCCGACCCCGCAGCTATTGCAGCGCCTGGGGATTCCACAGGGACGAGTGTCCGTCCTGTTCCGTGAAAAGCAGCCTCCGCCCCCCTTGCCGCCAGGTATGCAGCGCCCCGAGCCCCCAAAACCAAAAAAGGGAGAGCCCCCGCCGCCGCCTCTGATCTGCCCGGCCTGCCGCGGACTGGGATACAAAGGCCGGGTGGGCTTGTTTGAAGTCCTGATGGTAGACGACAAGATTCGCCAGTCCCTGCTCAGCGACCCACGGCCCGATGTGATCCGCCAACTGGCGAGGCAGGCCGGCAATCGCACGCTGCAGGAAGAAGGCATCCTGCTGCTGGCGATGGGCGGCACCTCCCTGACCGAATTGCAGCGCGTGCTCAAGCAGTAGTGCGACCAACACCCGAACCAGTCGCCGGCTCTTCGCGTAGATGGTCCGGTGAAGAGCAGCAGAGGCCCCTCAATCTCATGTCCCCAATGGAAGCCCTACCAGAAGCCGCGGCAGTCGACGGGCCCATGCCCATCAAGGAGTATCGTGAGGTCAGCGTGTGGGCGATGGCGGCGCTGGGGCTGGGATTGCTGTCTGGAGTCTCGGTTTTCTCTCCCCTCTTGGGGATTGTTCCCCTGGTCGCGCTGGTCATCGGCGGCTACGCGCTGCGTCAGGTGAACAGGGAGGGCTTGGCCGGCCGCTGGATGGCGGTGGCCCCGCTCGTCCTGGCCCCGCTGTTCCTGGGCTGGGGATGCTCCCGAGAATTCTCCCGGCGGGAAATGTTCGTCACTCATGCCCGCGAATTCGCGGACGACTGCCTCAGCATCCTGAACCGGAACGAGCCGTATTTTGCCCACCAGATGATGGTTGACGAGAAGGAGCGACTGGATCCCCACATGAACTTTGAAGTGGCGTACCAAGGGAACGAAAGGGCGACGGAAGAGTACCAGAGGTTTATTGGGAGCAGCCCCTTCAGGGATATCCTGGCGGCGGCTCCCAACGCCAAATTTCAGTACGAAGATTATCTCAACCACAGGCACTTCGACGATCTTACCGACGCGGTCACGCTGCAATACACCTACGAGACTCCAGGCTCCGGAAAAACGCGGTTCTGGATCACCGTGCGGCGCACCTTTAGCATCTACACCGGCCGGGCCGATTGGCGGATGTCGGACGCAACTATTCAGAAACCTCGCGCCAGTTAGTGCGTGTCCGCTGGGGCTCCGTCCACAAAGCTGACCAGGGACTTGACCCATCTGACGAATCGTTGACGTGCAGAGAGCCCCTGGAATCACTATGAAACAGCGACATTTCTCCTATGATCGGCGCGACAAAGAATTCTTTAACAGCCTGTTAGAAAAGTCGGTTTGCTAGCGACTCTAACCGCGTGGATCGCGGCCAAAACCATGCTAGCAAACCCCACCTTTCGGACTTCGTCAACAGGCTGCTAAAGGCTGCTAAGCCCAAACTCAATCAACTCCGCGCAACCAAGTACGCTTTAGTCGGATGAACCATTTATCTCAATTCAAACGACGAGTGGATCAACCGAGACGCCAACCCGCCAAGAAGTCCAACGGTAATTGTCCACAAAGAAGTTGCGACTTGAACGAAATATTCCTTAGGAACTATGTATGACGTATTGACCAGAGCACGGTACCTCCCGTCTTTCCCGACTGTAAAGTCTGGCTTTCCTTCTGCATAGGTAAGTACTTTACGTGAAACTAGCTGCAGCTCCTCTCGACTCGATACCACGAGAGGCTTAATAGTAAGTTGAAGCTGGACACGATCATACAGGCTTTCGGATAATCTAGTTGTAACAAACGACCTTCCGTCCAATTCAGGGAACCCGCGTGCCAGCCCTGGCGACCAGCATAAGAACATGTGAGTCATGCAGAATACTGAATACCCCACGCAGAATGCTCGACGTTGACCGGAGGAATTTCCAAAGACGAATATCGCAGCGATCAGCAGACATATATTGACGTAAAAGACAAATTCTGACCACGCAGGAGACGCGTTGCGAAGTGCGCATACCGCAACAGCGGCAAACAGAGTTGCCAACAACAACATTCGGGTCGTCCACTGAATGAATGGTCGCTTATTCTGTGACATGCAACTCGAACTCAGCTATTTTGTCTGCTGCTCCCAATAATACAGTCATTCTGTATACTCCTGCCTTCTTAAATCCCTCAATGACACCATCATACTTCCAATCATTTTCGGCCTCTTTGACCACAGGAAGCCCTCCGCCGCCATATTGAACATCCTTCTTTCCATTTTCATCACGTAAGAATTGAACAAGCACAAACGTACCTTGGGGTTTCTTCCCCTTGATCCCCGTCACCGTTCCAAATACATGGAGACGAGTATTCGCCGGGATCGAGAGTACCTTATTATTTGCAATCGTCTTGTCCGCCGAAATCAAGGGAAGTTCGATGTCCTTGGTCGCGGGTAGACTTTGCGGCTTGGTAATCTTAGCTCCGCAACCTACTTGGAACAAACATAAGAATAGCAAACATCGGGCTAGGGTAGGCGTACTCATGAAGCCAGGGCTCCGCTTTCAGATTTGTGCATTCTGCTGTGCAAGCATTCATATGCTTGCACGAAAGTTGTCCCACAGGGCCTAGTCGACTATCATAACCTGTTGGCTCGTCAGTGGTGTATCCCTGGGGACTTTCCCATGTGACGCCGAACGGGCCAAACACAGGTTGACACTTTTTCGACAACAAATACCGTGCGCGAGGAACCATTAGTCCATATCCTGCAATCGGTTAGCGATTCGTCTCGATCGTACCCACCGCAGGTAATTAGTGACAACTGTTGACTCGCGCACATGGGAAAGTCCCTATCCCTGACCTCATCGTTCGCCTTAAACACTTTGATCGTAGCAGTTCCGGTTGTCCAAGGATTCCCATTAATTGGCGTGACTGTCCCGTACCACCCGGTCCCAATTTTGGCACCACCTCCCGTACCGACTTTGGTGGTACCGATCCACACTTCCATATAAAGCGAGGTATCCGTCCCGTCACCACCGCCTGAACAGGAGATTTGCGAGGCGTTCTTGCTGACGTTCGTGTTGAAGATCGGATTAACGAATGTCCAAGCGCCAAACACCGATGCTTCGGCAAATGACATCGCAGCCAAAAAAATGGCAATCCCGACCACTCGATTGAACACATGCCGCGACATAGCACACTTCCAGAAATGGGTTAAAAAAGGGTTAATTCGCTTCTTGACCGCTTCGAGTTCCTTGCGATCTCCATACCTCTAAGTCAACTGCCTCCGAGACAAAATCAGCGTGGCCATCAGCAAAACCAACCATCACGCCGCCGGGGTGATTGCTTGCGGCAGTGAATGCGCTCATGAATGCACCGTTACAGATGCAACTAAGTCCATTTGGCTTGTTGACATGGGTGTATAGCGTACTGCCGTCATTTCCAATTAGCCACGGACGCCCTCTTGAACCGGCATCTCCCGTAGGAGCGCCATTAAACAATGCAAACTGACGATTATTGCAAGAACTCACAAATAAATCAAATTCATCCTTTGTGAAACTCGACGTGAGAAACCAGTTTGTACGTCGATCACTTAACTGCCCGTCACCAACGAGGATTTCCGCGATGAGCGCAGTATTTGACGTTCCATCAGTCATATCGCCAAAGCCAATCGGACCGACACTCAACAACGGGCTGGGAGAAGTCGCCGGGCTCAATCCGCCATTGAACCCCAGATTTGCTTGATTGTAGCCCAAGTTACCTGCGTAGTTTGTTGTACCGGCGCTTGTGAAATTCTGCATTCCCCGACAAGCTGTGCCGTCGCTAGGGCATATCAGCGACGAGATTTTGCTGTTTTTTAGAGAAGTGGTTGTAGCAAAGGCTGGAATGTTGAAATCAATGTACTGGGCTTGATCGAGGAAGGGCAGCACGTCTGCCAGAAAACTATAACCATTGCTGCTTGCCGGCGGTAGCATACGAGAAGATGACTCGTAGTTGTGAACAGCGATAAGAATCTGTCGCATGTTCGAGGAGCACTGCATGCGCCTAGCTGCCTCCCTGCTTAAATTGAACAGCCGGAAGCAAGCAGGCGATGAGAATGCCGATGATGGCAATTACAACAAGCAACTCGATTAATGTGAGTGCCCGCCGAATCATGGACGCGCTCCCCAGAGTTGTCAAAGCCATCGTGTATTTTGCCGATGGCTGAAGAGGTGTCAAGTAGGCGCAGGAAGAAAGTGAACATGTCGTATCACTCCGAAAGTTGTGGATGTTTCACCGTGTAGGATATTCCTGATGCGGGAGCCACGAGAAGCACGCTCATACCCCACCAACAGGTTGTAGTTCTCGTCGTGACATCGGCGATCAACTTACGGCGTCCAAAACTCGCGGACCGTCGGCCTCCCTGCGTGTCAAATAGCTATACGAGGGAGGAAAAGGGGCATTCTGGGAAGCAGATTGCACCCCTGCTGAGAAAGTCCAAAAGTGGGGTTTAGTAGCATAGTTTTCCCCGCGATTCACGCAGCTAGCGCTGCTAGCAAACCGACTTTTACAACAGGCTGCGGCCGTGCGAGAGAGCACTGCGCGTAGCCGCCCGTTCGGGAGCGAGCCCTGGCCCCGCCGTGCGTCTGCGGCCCATTTACCGGGCGGGGCTAGTTTTTGGGAAGCGGGACCGGGCCCCGGGAGATCGCTGCTGCCACGGGGGTGCGCCTAAAATGTTAATGGTGGTTTAGTGCGTGTCCGCTGGGGCGCCGTCCAGCAGCGGCATGTCCACTCCGTCCACAAAGCTCACCAGCGACTTGTTGCGGTACGGCTGCTGGAGCTTGCGGACGGCCTTGGTTTCAATCTGCCGCACCCGCTCGCGCGTGACGGAGAAGATCTTGCCCACTTCCTCCAGCGTGTAAGCATAGCCGTCGGTCAGGCCGTAGCGGAGGCGGATGATCTCCCGCTCGCGGTAGTTGAGCCCCTGCATGGCCTCTTCGATGCGGCCCTTGAGCGCCTGCTGATGAGTTTCGTAGAGCGGGTCGTCGTCCCGATGATCCGCCACGAACTCGCCAAAGTAGCTGTCGTCGTGGTCGCCGACCGGCTGATCGAGCGACAGCGGCTGACGGGACATCTTGATGATGCAGCGGGCATCATCCAGCGAGAGGCCGGCCCTCTTGGCGGTCTCCTCCGGCGTCGGCTCGCGGCCGAGCTCCTGCACCAAATCGCGGGCTACCGTGCGGACCTTGCTCATCGTGTCGATCATATGCACCGGCACCCGAATGGTGCGGCTCTGGTCGGCGATGGCCCGCGTGATGGCCTGGCGGATCCACCAGGTGGCATATGTGCTGAATTTATAGCCGCGGGCGTATTCGAATTTGTCCACCGCCCGCATCAGGCCGGTATTTCCTTCCTGAATGAGATCCAGGAACGACAGGCCGCGGTTGCGGTATTTCTTGGCGATCGACACTACCAGCCGCAGGTTGCCGGCGGACAGGACCCGCTTGGCGGCATCGTAGTGCTGGCGATAGATTTCGGTCCGCTCCACCCGCCGTTGCAAAGTGACGGGAGTCTCCAGGGTAATGCGCATCAAATGCACCAGCTCTTTCCGCAAGTCCTGGTAGCTGCGGCCGTTGGCGGAGCCCGTCACCTTGGCCTCGCGAATCTGGATCCTGAGCGTCTGCATCCGGTTCAGAATCCCGGTCAGCTTCTCGAACAGCGGCTGGAGGCGGTTGTTCCGCAGGTTCATTTCCTCGATCAGGCGGACCGCTTTGTTCCGCCGGCGGACGAGCCGCTCCCAGGCAGCGCGGCGAGCTGGAGCTTTCTCGCTGCGACTGACGGCCATGCGGTAGTCGGCATGATTGGCCTTGAGCAGGTGCCGCAGCGTGGCGACGTTCGGCCAGATCCGCTTCATGATCCGCTTCTTCTCGGCGGTGTTCGTGACCGAGACTTCAATCGTCCGGTCCAGCCGCAGCTTGCTGTCGCGAACGAGCTCCAGGAATTCGACGGCTCCTTGCAGGACGTAATCGGTGGCCAGCATGCTGTGGCGGAAGCGGCGGCGAGTCCGCTCGATCTGCTGGGCGGCGGAAACTTCCTCAAACCGGTTAAGGAGCGGAATGGCCCCCATCTGCATCAGGTACATGCGGACGGGGTCGTCGGTGGCGTCCACGGAGCCGTCGTCGCCGTGCTCATCCGGCAGCTCTTCGTCGTCGTGCGAATGGGAGAAATCCTCATCCACCGGCACGAACGAGTCCTCCGCATCCCCTCCCAGGCGATCTTCGCCTTCCAGGAGGTCTCCGGCTTTGCGTTTGGTGCTTTTGGGCGCTTTCGGTTGGTGGGGAAAACTCTTGGTCATGGGCAGGTGTCCTCCAGCTTGGGTGCCGACTCGCATGGTGTGCGTCAGTGACGGCAAGTCAAAAGCAAGGAAGGTGCCAGGGGCGCTTTGAAACGAAACCAGGGTGCTTAACAAGGTGCTGGTGAACAACTTACGGCGGAAGAGAGCGGAGTCTGGCGGGAGATGGCCTGTTGCCCTGCCGCCACAGCGTTGCCGCGCGTCACCAAACAATCGTAGAGGCCAACTTCAAGAGGAAAAGAGCTGTGGCCCAAAAGTTCAGGCGGAATTCGGCAGAAAGTTCCGAAAATGCCGGCAGTGCGACCTGCCCTAGATCGAGGATCGGGCCATCGGCTCCAGGACGCCGCGCATCCATTGCCAGATTTCGGGAAAGGTCTGGCTGAGCAAGGCCACAGCAGTCAGCAGGATCGCAGGAGCAATCATCTGGATCATTGACCAGTTGACGGAGACCTGCTTGGGATCGGTCCCCACGATCCGGCTCAGGAGCTCATTGCGATCAAACTTCAGATAATACCAGGCCATGACGCAGCCGATGGCCGCCAGCAGGATGGAAGCCGATAGCCGAACCAGTGGCTCCTGACTGAACGGAAAGGCGTGGGCGCTGAGGAACAGCAAGCAGGCGGCAATCGCCAGCCCCAGTCCCAGGCGGACGATGTGATGGAAGAACTGGCGGACGTAAAGGACAATTTCCGTGGCACACAGTTTTTGTTCGGCAATCAGGCGACCGTCTTCATCGGGCTGGACCTCTTGCAGAGCCTGTTTTGCCTTGCTCAACTCGCGATCATTCACCGTGGGCCGACTGGCCCAGAACAACTCCTGCAAGCCCACCGGTTTTTCCGAGAGGTGTTCGAAGATTTTCGCCCAGGTATCGGGCCAGCGTTCCCGCAGGGCCTTCGTAAGCTCCTCGAGGCGCCGCGCCAATCCCTTCAGGATTTGGATTAGTTTGAAGAGCCGCACGCAGCAGAATCCGCCGGCAAAGAGCAGGCGCAAGGTGGGAAAGTTGACCGGCAAAGTGAAGTGGTCGGGGCTTTGCAAGTGCCAGCCCAGGAACCCCAGCCAGAGGAGCGCGGCGGCCACGCACAGGATATCGAGCACTACCGGCCGGTTACGCCGCCAGCGGCTCAAGAGGGGGAACAGCAAGTCGCTTCGCACTTCTTCCTGCCGCCTTTGGCGCTCGGCGTCGCTGGGCGGTGTGAATGTTGACGGATCCGGTCGGATGATCGTGAATTTGGGGCTGAGAAGGTGCATCTGGAGGAGCATTCCATAAGCCAGGATGATCAGCGCCGCTGCCAGAAGTTGAGCCGTCATCGCCGGCGAAAGTCCATTCCACATGTCGCTGGTGCGAATGAACCAGAGGAAACTGTCCGGATGCGAACCCTCCCCCTCCCATTCCTGCATTTGTCCGGTCCCCGCCAAGGCGAAAATGACCACCAGCGTCAGGATCATCGCCAGACCGATGCCGCGGGCGGCAATCAGGTGCCAGCTCAGATCGGGCTCCGCCGCCTGGACCGGGGTGGTGGCGGTTTCCGGTTGCGGCCCGCTCTTCAGGCACGCGAACAACCTCTTCGCTGTATCGAACAAGTCGCCGACGAGGCCCTGCAGAGTGCGTCCCCGATCGGCCCGCGGCCCGCTCCTCAAGTAGGTGAATGACCTCTTCAGTGCGCCGAACAAATCGCCGACCAGGCCCCGCAACGCGCGCCTCCAATCGGCGACAGTTCCGCTTCTCCAATACGTGTCTAGCCGGATCAGGGCGCCCCACACGTCACCGGCCAGGCCCCATAACGCGCGCCCCCAGTCGGCCAGCAGGCACAGAATCAAGATGAATACCACGCCGTAGCAAAGCACATACTGGACCACGCTCACGTAATCGCGCTCGCTCGAAGTTTGGACAACCCAGTCATCGAACACTTCCAGCAGCCTGGCAAACAGGATCAGCGCAAACAGGAACGAGAAGGTGATATAGCAGCGGAAGACATAAATGAGGGATTGAAATTCCGGGGGGTGGTCCGCAGCGGACGCCAATGCTTTGGCCCAGTTCCCGACCAGTTTGGGAATCAACAGCGCCGCGCAATAAATCGCGGCAGCGACCAGCCACACCAGGCTGGCGATGTACAGCGACACGGGAACGCGACTGCGGATGTGCACGACGGGCAAGGACGCCGCACCTTTCGGAGGGTCGGCAATTCTCAGGTTGAGAGTGTAATCCGAGTGGTATTCTCTGTCCGTTTCGCTGACGGTGAGCGGACAGATCCCGGTGGACGAGATGCGAGAAATCCAGACGGGGGGCCGGAGCAACTTGCCCTTTCCGGTCGCATCCTTTTCAAACGGCATGCTGTAGCCCAGCGGCAGCCCGCCTGGCCAGCCGGACTCCTTGGAATAGGACAGGGTGAGCAGATTGTGCGACGTGTCCTCATTCGCCTCGTCGCTGTCGGCATGATCATCATGTTGGTAGTGCCCCCGTTCTAGCCCGCGGAGAAATAGAATCGCGTTGTAGAGGCCGTAGTTGGGTTGGCTCGACAACACAATGCTGCGGGAGTTCCCCCCCTGGTCCTCTCCAAAGGAGAAGCACCAGTCCAGCGCCTCCGGATGCAGAGGATAGGTCGAGCAGACGAGCGTGCCATGCATGATCGAGCGGTATTCAGAGTGCAAGAACAGCACGTCCGAGCTGACCAGCATGATTTGCGCGTCCGGGCACTGTTCCTGGATCAGCTCCGTTAGGAAAATGGCGTCGCGGGGGTCCGACGACGAAATGCCAACGTATTTGATCCCCTCATTGCGAATCCTCGTCAGAATCTGAGCCAGGATCAGCTCGGCCGTGGGAGCAGTGACCTTGGGCGTCTGCATCGGCGGCACGTCCCGCGCCGTGCTGGCATCCTCGAACGGGATCGGCAGACGGGAGCTTTCCGGGCCGAGACTCGCCTGGCCGCTGCGCTCGCGGCGGCGCGATTCCGCGTAACCGGCGCGGACTTTGGAGATATTGGCGGGGAAGCTGAACTCGATGACTTCAGGTGGCGACGCATCGTTGGTTTGACTGTCCTCGCTCTTGCTGTTTTCGTTCTCAATTCGTTCCTGCTGCTTCTTTTCCTCCATGTCCTCCTTATGGGCGGCGAGGCCACGCTTGTTGATCGTAATGCTGGATCCATAGCCGGTCCCTGATTCCGTGAGCCAGGCAATGCGGACCTTTTTCCACGCGTTACGCTCCTGCACATGTTTGATCAGAGCCTGCCTGAGAATTCTGCCATACAGAACGGTGGAATGAAGGTCGACATTTCCCTCGCCGGCCAGGTCTCCAAAGCGAGATCGATGGATGGAAACTGCCGTCCCCGTAATGACCAGAAACTTCCCGACACTCCCGGCATCAACTCCGCCCTGGATCTCGCTGTCGCACCATTGTCGGATCGCCAAAGCCAGCGAATCCGCGCTTCCGGTGAAAAGCGGGCCGGCGACACGAATGGTCGGTCGTGAGTCCGGTTTCGGGCGGATTGATTGCGGGCTAGGTTCCGGTGGACAAGTCATCTTCTCCAAAGTCTTGATTTGTCTGACTGCAGCCAAAAATGCTTCCTTGTGAATGCCGCTGGTGGTGGTTTCTCCAACCAGGTACACCATCAGCAGGTCGATCCGCCGCTGAGAATTCGAGCACTTGCTCAAGGAGGGACCGTTGCGGCGGTAGAGCAGCACGCCCGGTTCCAAACGATGACGGTTGGCCTGGTCCTGGGGATTCCAAGGAAGGTAGTAGTGGTCCGGCACATAGCCGTCGGCTCCCAGGGCTTTGTGCAGCGTATCGAGTTGCAAGTCGAATCGGTAATTGGTGGCGGTTTCGATGGGATCAGCCACCATGACGACCAGGAACTCGAGGAGGCCGACGTTGTCCTTGATCGCTTTGGACAGATCAGTCTGGTCCTTGCCCCTCTCGACTGCCGGAGTCGGACCGAGCCATTCCGCCGAGGCCCTCATGCGGCCTTTTTCCGGCAGTGGCATTTCCACGCTCAGATTGCCAAGGACGGAGGGCTCAACCACTTTGGAGGGCTGCAATGTCAGGCCAAGGAATTCTCGGAGTGGGGCCCGCAGCCTGTCGTTTGCGTCCGAGCTCGCCGCCTCGCTTGCCGCGTGCGAAGTCGGTGGCGCACCGCCCCCTTTGTCCTCGGCCGGCTGGTTCCCTCGCTGCACCAGGAACGCGCCCCCCAGCAGGGTCACGAGAATCAGCCATATCGGCATGGATGGCCGGGTCGATTGTGATTCGGATCCAGGCATGGTCAGTTCCGCGGAACAGGGCCTATCGCGGGGTAAGCCAAACCCTCTATCTATTAAAATCGCAATTGGCGCGCAAAACCGGGCCAAAATTCTCAGAATTTTTTTCCGTGGCCCTGCGGTGTGAGCCTCAGGCAATGCTGTAGCCGCCGTCCACCGGCAGAATCACGCCGGTGATGAACGCGGCAGCGGGGGAGCAGAGAAACAGAGCAGCGCCGGCAACGTCTTCCGATCGTCCCCAGCGGGCGAGCGGAGTCCGGTCGATGATGGCCTGGCGGCGGGCAGGATCCGCCGTAAGTGCCTGCGTCAGTGGGGTTTCAATCCACCCCGGGGCGATGGCGTTGACGCGGATGCCGTCGGCCGCCCAGGCAATGGCCAGGGATTTTGTGAGCTGGGCGATACCTCCCTTGCTGGCGCTATATGCCGGCGCGGCGCCGCTGCCGAAGTAGCTCAGCATCGATGCGGTATTCAGGACGCAGCCGCCAGATTCCTTCAGCAATGGCCGGGCAGCGGTGCATAATCGCATCGCGCCGGTGAGATTGACATCCAACACTTCCGCGAAGACAGCAGGATCATGCTCGGCACCGCCGCGGCGAATGATGCCGGAGCAATTGACGAGAACGTCGAGCCTGGAAAGGGTAGCGATGAGCCGAGCGATCTGCTCGCCGCTCCGCACGTCGAGGAGCTCGTTGCGAATCGGAGCGTCGTTCTTGTCTCGACCAGCAGCATCCACCTCAGCCTGGGAAACACCGGTCGCGACGACCTGGTCCCCCCGCGCGGCAAAGGCCACCGCGATGGCCCGCCCGATGCCGCTGGTGCCGCCGGAGATGAGGACCTGCTTACTGGTCATCCGCCCGCTTCTTCAGCGTCACCACCGCGGTCTTCTTCGTTCCCGCGCGCTCGTACTCCACGCGGACTTTCTCCCCCGCTTTGCGACCATAGATGGAAATCGTCAGGTCGGCGAAATCCTTGATTCCCAAGCCGTCCACGGTGCGAACGACATCCCCTTCCCGCAGCCCCGCCTGGAACGCACCGGAATCAGGAAAAATGGACGTGAGCGCCAGGGGCGAAGTGCCGATATCCGCATTCACCCCCATCATCGCCTCACCGCGGGCCTGCACTTGCAAATTCGGCTTCTGCTCGCGGAGTTTTCTCAGTCCTGGCCGTGTGACGTTTGTGTCGCGAATCTGCAAATTGCTGAGGTTCGGGAGCTCGGCCATGTGCTGCAAGGAAGCATCGGTGATCTTCGCGCCGCTGACCGCAATGCTCCAGATCTCCGGCACGTCCTTCAAGACCCTCAGGCCGTCGTCGCCGCCGCGCCACTGTTTTCCCAGCATCAGCGAAGCGGTCGTCTCGACCTCCCCTTCTTCGATACCGATGATGCCGCCGCCGCCGAAGTCAAAGCCAATGATGGCGTCCGCCTCCAGAATCTCTACCCGCTCGGCGAGCGCGGGGGGCGGTTCGAGAATCTGAGCGTCCGCCACCGCGGGAGCCGCAGGGGGCTCGGCAAGTTCCTGGAACTCCTTCGGCAACTGCGCGGGCTCGCCAGGCTTGATGTCGGCAGGTTTTTCTTCAATCGCCGGCTTGTCATCGAGGGGCGGCGCTTCCTCGACAGCGGGCGCTGGAAGTGCTACGGCGGGAAGTACAGGCACTGGGGGAACAGGGGGAGGCGGGAGCGCTGGCGCATCCCCTCCAAAATCAAATCTGGCTGGCGGCTCTTCGGCAGCCTTGGCCGCTCCTTCGAACAGACGGCCAATTAAACCGAAGATGCCTCCCTCCGCTTTGGCGGGCACGGGTTCTGGCACTACGAGATCGAAGGCTTCTTCAATGACAACCGGGCCACCGAATGGATCCGCCGCGTCGACGACCACCATCCCTCCGCCCATGATGACGGGGCCTCCGCCGAGCATCATGCCGTCCCCCCCGAAAACCGCTCCGTTCTTTTTGAGGCTGGCCACTGCCCGATCATGGCGGAAATGTTTCTGGCGGACGTGCATCTCCGCGGCCATGGTCCGCAGGCCCGGCTTCCCTTTCGCGCTCAGGCTATCCAGTACGTGCGTGATGCGGGCCAGAGTCTTTTCGTCACCGGTCATCGCAATCCGTTCGAGCGATGCGCCGCTCCGCCAGGCAACCTCCGCGCTCTCGCTGACAATCCCGCGGGCAAGCACATCCACGGCTGCCGGTCCCATCTGGGACAGCTTCTCGGCAGCCGCTTCACGCACGTCGAAGGAATCGGAATCCAGGTCCGCCAGCAATTGTTGCAACTGCTCCGCGGAGACCTTGGGCGCGGCGGAAGTTGGAACTCCCTCCTGCGCATGAAGGGACAGGCTCGCGACAAGGAGCGCGGCGCAAGTCCCTGTCGCCAAGGCGAGCCGCCACAGCCGATGTGTGATGCGTTGCATAGCAGTCCTCCCCGAAAGTTCCTCACTCGCCAGCCACCAATCCTACGCCAAAACGTCGGTTGCTGTCGAGAGAAACTGCCCGCGGTTGCCGAGCGATTACTATCGGCAAATCCAGGCCCGGCAATGCTTTTTGTCCCTTATTTCAGTATTTTTTCGGTTATCGGGATTGCGGTGCGAGGGTTAGGTCGTCAGCGGCAGCGGCTCGGCGGCGAACTGGACATATAGCTCCCCGGCCGAGCCGAGGACGTCGGACTTGCGGGGTAGGTGCCAGCCGGCGATGCGGGCCCGGCGGATGACCCCTTTCTCCAGCCGCTCGCTGAAGAGCCGCGTCGTCGCCCAGGATTCACCCCATCTGTTCAGTTCCACCTGCGTGGCCACGAAATCGGAGGGATGCACCATCTCCACGTAGGCGAACGGGGTATCGCGGGGCTGATAGACGACGAGGCTGGGCCGGTGGGAACTATCGGTGGCGGAGAGCGCGAGTGGGAATTGCCCGTATTCCAGCCGTTGCAGTTGCAGCCGCTCCAGCGAATTGGCCGCGGGGCTCCCCGCGCCCCACACTTCACCCGTTGGCATGCCTGTAGCCACGACCGTTTCCGGATAGCTGTCCAGCAAGCTCGTCTGCATGGAGACGATCATCTCCACTCCAATCCCCTGCCGGCTTTCGTCCCAGCGAGCCCGCCAATAAACGGACGGCTGGACTTGATGCGGCGCGAGCGGTTCATAGAGGGCGACCAGGTCGTTGCCGCGGCCGTAGACCTCGACCAACTTGAGCGACTTAGCGACAGGAGACTCGGCGGGCAGAAGTTGCATGAAGCGACCGTTGCTGGCGGAGCAGAGGAAACCTTGCTCCGGATGGGCAACATCCACGCGCGTGATCGTCCCCGATATCTCCAGGCAGCCTTCCGTTCCATCAAGCTTCCACATGCGGTGGTCCTTTCTTCATTGTTAACGGGCACCTACAGCCATCAGAGTACCAGTCTTGGGAATATCGGCAACTTGCGCTCCTCCGCTTCGCCAAGGTCATGGTCCGATGAAGTAGCACTTGAGATTGCCATGCCAGTCCTTGCAGAACAATCGCCCGGACGACAAGACGACGTGCGGCCAGGCGTCTGTCGAAGCTAGCCCATCCTGGACCGACAACTCTCGATAACTCTTCGGCGCGTGGTCGGCGGTGTCGACGAGGGCCAGCTTGCCGCCGCCACCCCACACGATTATCCGCCCGTCGGTCGTGACCACGCAGGAGCCCGCATCGCCGAACTTGCCACCTTTCCAGCGGCATTCTCCGGTTTCCCAATCCAGGCAGTTGAGCGTCCCCCAGGACCAATAAACATGCCCGTTGTAGATGACTGGCGTGCATATCTTGGACGCCAACGGTGTTTCCCAGACTTTATCCGCGCCGTGCAGCGTGATCTTGAGCTTGCAGATCGCGTTGTGGTTGTAGGCCGAGGTAATCAGGACGAAGTTCTCGTGGACGGAAGGGCTCGCGATGTTATTGGCGAAATCGGTTTCCCACAGGTATTCCGCGACCGTCTTTCCCTCCCTGCCTTGGTCAAGTCGGGTCACTACGAGGTGGCGAAGCGTTAAGGTAGCGACGCACGGAACTCCCTCGACCGAGATTGGCACCGGCCCGGCATTGTGGCCGGCCAGGTCCTTGCTTTCCGACGTCCAGACTTGTTTCCCGGTCTTTCGGGCAAACGCAATCAGATTGCCAGCTTTGCTGCCGACCTCGACAATCAGCGAGTCACCGTACACTAAGGGTGAGGACGTATAGCCGTAGTCTCGCAAGCTTTGGCGGCCGATCTTGGGCCGCTGCTGGACATCGTACTGGTCGTAGAGATTGATTCCCCAAACTCGGCGGCCTTTGTCTTGAGTGTCCCAGCAGTTCAGATCGCCGTCGGTGCTCAGCGTGTAGAGGAAGCCCGTTTCCGGGTCAAACTCCGGCGTTGAACTGGGGCCGGCGTATAGCCCTTCGTCCCCGGTCTTGAAGCGACCATACGGCGGACAATCATATCGGACCGACCAGACCTCCTTGCCGGTCGCCGCATCCAGGCAATAGACCGTGTCCTTGCCGTCCGCGTTGCCCATCGTGTAGAGCCGGCCGCCAACCACCAGTGGCGATGTCCCTCCCTTGCCGACATTCTTCCCCCACGCCGCGGCTGTGACTGGCCATTTGCCGGACTCCCAGCCGGAATCCTCCCGCACGACATCAATTCGCCGGGCGCCGCGCCAGTGCGGCCAATCCTCGGCCTGAGCGACCGAAGTAAAGGCCAGGGCAAAAAATATGGATAGGGTATAGATCGTTTTTCTCATGATGGATGCGACTGGGATTTGCACATTTATGCCGCACACTGCGACAGTGCCGCTTCGCGGTAATGACCGTCTTCCTCCATCAGTTTCTCGTGGGTGCCGACCTGGGCGATCCGGCCGTTGTCCAGCACGATGACCAGGTCGCATTGACGGAGAGTGCTGAGGCGGTGGGCGACGACGAAAGTGGTGCGGCCGAGCATGGCCCGCTGCATGGCGTCCAGGATTTCGTGCTCAGTATGCGGGTCGATGGCGGCAGCGGGGTCATCCAGCAGCAGAATCGCAGGGTCCAAGAGCACCGCCCGCGCGATGGCCAGCCGCTGGCGCTGTCCGCCGGAAAGATCGAGCCCTCCTTCGCCGAGGACGGAGTCGTATCCATGCGGCAGTTCGGCGATGAAGTCGTGGGCGGCTGCGATGCGGGCGGCCCGCTGCACTTGTTCCAGGGTCGCCTCCGGTTGGCCGTAGGCGATGTTGGCAGCGACGGTGTTGCTGAACATGAAGCTCTCTTGAAAGACCATGCCGATGTTGCGGCGGAGGTCCACAAGATCGATCTGCTTAAGGTCGATTCCGTCCATCAGGATGCGTCCCTGCGTCGGGTCATAAAATCTGCAGAGGAGGCTCAGGAGCGTGCTCTTGCCGGCTCCGGTCGCGCCCAGGATGGCCACCCGCTGGCCGGGCTGCACGCGGAAGGAGACTTCCCGTAGCACGGGATTCCCCGCGGTGTATTCGAACCAGACATCTTCGAAATCCACTTGTCCGCTGGCCCGGAGCAAGCGGACGGGATTGGCGGGGGACGTAATCGCTTCGGGTGCATCCAGGATTTCAAACACGCGGCGAGCGCCGGACAAGCTTTGCTGCACGCTGTTGGCGATGTTGGTGAGGTTGGCCACCTGGCTGGAGAATTGCTGGAGCAGGCCGGCGAAGAAAAAGATGCCGGAGCCCAAAGCCAATTCGCCGCGCGTCACCAGGTAGCCGCCATACGCCAGCAGGATCACGAGATTGATCTGCGTCATCCAGCCGATGGCGGGAGTGAACAGGCTCACCCGCCAGAAGATCCCACGCTGCTGGTCTTTGACTTCCTTGTTGTCCTGGCCGAAGCGGTCGATTTCCTCCTGCTCGCGGCCAAAACCCTTGATGACCTGCACGCCTTGGATGGATTCCGCGAGGCGGAGGATGACCTTGTCCACCAGCTCCCGATTGCGGTCGTACATCGGTCGGACCATCCGCGAGAAGATGGCCGTCACCAGCCACATCAGCGGCGTGGTGGCGAGGCAGGCGAAGGTGAGCCGAGGATGCACGCTGAGCATGGCCGCCAGATAGCAGAGAAAGGAAAGCACCAGAATGACAAGCTGGATCAGCACGCCATCGACGAACGCCCGCACCCCCTGCACGTCGCTAGTTACCCGGTTGATGATCGAGCCGGTGGCGTTGGTTTCAAAGAAGCTGAAGCTCAGTCGCTGCAGCTTGTCATAAACGCGGGCTCGCAGGTCCACGACGATTCGCGTATGAATCAAATAGCCGGCGGAGAGGGCGTTGGTGTAGTTCAACCCGCCACGAATCAATTCCACAAGTAAAATCAGTCCAGCCACCAGAGCCACTTGCGCGAGCTGCGGCCAGTCCGCCGGTGGGCCGATGCCGAAAGGGAACTCTGGCGGATTGACCTTTTCGGGATCGGCGAAATGATGGACCAGATCAATTCCCAGGCCGGTCAGCCGCAGCACTGCCAGTGCCGTCATCAGCAACAAGCCCTGCAAGATGAGCAGGCGGATGCAGCCCCATTTGTAATGCAGCCCCAGCGCCAGCATCCGCCGGATCAGGGCCCAGTTAGAGGGCTCCGAGGGTCTGGCGGTGCTTTTGATTTGTGGAGCGGACAAGGTGCGGCGCTGGCGAGAGGCAAGAGATGGCTCTAATCTACGAAATACTTGGAGAAACGATAACGGGTGGCACCGATGGCGCTGTCGATTGCGTTTCAGCCCTCTTCCAGCGACAATCCAGGAAGCCGGCAAGTTCAGCCCCGTTTTCCGAAAGAAGCGAACTCCATGTCCACATCTTCCGCCGCGCCAGCCACGTCTGCTCCTCGTCGCGGCGTCACCGCCCGGTCGGGTTCGCGGAGGTGGCTGGGAACAGTGGTGATGACAATTGCGGGAACCGCGGCTCTGCTGTTTGTGGGCTTCCTGGCGACCATGATTTTCGGCAACGTCCTGGGGACGGAGTTCTGCCCGCACACCTTCGAACGCCGCGGCTTCGCTTTCCGCGAAATTCCCTTTACCGGCATCCAGATTACGAGCATTGACCGCCGCATCGATACTGGCCTGGTCGAGATGCACCTCATCGCAAAGAACTACCTTGTCCCCGACCATACGGAGCCCAAGACCTGGCATCTGCTGAGCCTCATCCGATTCCGCGGCACCTACGCCGAAGGAGACGCCGAGCTGTTGATGAAGTACCTGGACGCCGAGGATGACAAAGGGGAGCACGCCTGGCTGAAGTGGTCCGAAGACCACCCCAAGCTGGCGAAAGTCCTCTGGCCTGTCGTCGCCAAAGCCGCTCAGGACGGCAACTACCTGATTGTCCCCGACCTCTTCTCCGACGCCCGCTCCACGACCGACCCGGTGGAGTTGCAAAAAAAGCTGGACGGGACGATGACGAAAGTCGCCACACCGACGGCCGCGAAACCGCCAGCGGAGAAAAGCGTGCCCGCGAACAAGAGCGCAACCGAGACGCCATCGACTACCACAAAACCGGCGAAGAGCTAACGCAATTATGGAGGTTGGCCGATATTTTTGAGCCAGAAGGAGGCCGCATCGCCACCGTACTCCATCATTCGCAAGAGGGGCAATCCAATCAGCCCCGCGAAGTCGGGAGAATCTCTCTGCACGGTATTGAGAACCTGATCGCTGCCAAAGCCGAGCACCTGAGTCGTAACTCCCAGCTCGGGCATCTCGATGCTGAGCCATCCGCCATTGAGTGCGCCGAAGTTGCTGTTGATTGATGTGGCGGACGCATGAAACAGCTTGCTCAGTTCCGCCTGTCCTAAGATCACCGCGCACGGGCTGCCAGTATCGGCGAGCAGATCGTGCTCGTGCAACGAACCATCTGGGGCGGCAAACCGAATCCTGACCCAACAGCGCGGCGAGATTCCCTTGTATGGATTTCGCTGCACGATTCGCCTCGTTCAGATGTAGATGGTCACGTTCTCGGGATACTCCACGCCTGCTTCCACAACCATTACCTGGCGAGGGTCGAAGCCACTGCTGCGTAGATGGGCGGTCAGATCCGGAAATTTCTCCGCGGCACCTACGATTTGGTCGTTTGCAATTCCCACGAACCAGCCGGGCGAGTAAGTCCGCTGGATGGCTCCTTTCAAACGACGATAAGATTCCATATTCCGAATTGTGGCATGATTCTCCATGATCTGGCTCTCCTGCACGGTCGTCGGCGACACTCCCAATTTTACGCCACGCTGCGGGAAGTAACCACCGAGTACGATTTTTTGAGCCTTTTCGGGCTTCTCGCGGCCATCCCCCTGTCCCTTTCTTCTGGCGATGCCCGCCCATCGCGGCTAAAATAAACCTGCCCGCCTGAATTCTCCCGCCATAGTTTGCAGCATGTCCTCGCCAATGCAATTTCGCTTCTTGCTGCTGGTCTGCGCGTTCTGCATTGCGCTCGAGAACTATGTTCCCGCACGACTTGCCGCTGCGGACAAGCCGGTCAGCTTCGAGCTCGATGTGCAGCCGATCCTGGTGGCGCAAGGATGCAGCGCCGGCGCGTGCCACGGAAAGTCCCGCGGGCAGAATGGCTTTCAGCTTTCGCTGCTCTGCTTTGACCCGGACTTTGATTATGCCGCACTGACGCAGAACGCTCGGGGCCGGCGGGTTTTT
This sequence comes from Pirellulaceae bacterium, assembly GCA_051004015.1. Lineage (GTDB taxonomy): Bacteria > Planctomycetota > Planctomycetia > Pirellulales > Pirellulaceae > SXOA01. The sequence goes on from JBPCKT010000033.1 coordinate 28,488, forward strand.
CCCGCCGCGCCGGAAAAGAGTTTGCTCCTCCTCAAGGGCGCGGCCATTGTGCCGCATGGCGGAGGGCAGAGGCTTGCTCAAGGCTCGGCGGATTACGAAACGCTTCGCCGCTGGATCGAGCAGGGGGCGAGTCGCCGGCTCGAGCAGGAGCCCAAGCTCACCGGCGTCATGATCGATCCCAAAGATGCGGTCCTTAAACCCAAGGAACAGCGCCCAATCAAAGTCACGGCTCAGTATTCCGACGGCACCTCCCGCGATGTCACGGCTCAGACCGCCTTCCAGTCCAGCGAAGCGGCCATCGTCAGCGTGGATAAGGCCGGGCTGATATCGGCCGGCCCGTTGCCGGGGGAAGCGACGCTGATGGCCCGCTACATGTACATCATCGCCACCTGCAACGTGGCCATCCCCATGCCGGGACAGGTCCAGGCCGAGATCTACGCGAAATTGCCGCGCAAGAACTTCATTGACGAGCACGTCTGGACGAAGCTGCAATCGCTGAGCATCACCCCTTCCGAGCCGTGCGACGACGCTACGTTTCTCCGTCGCGTTCACGTCGATCTCATCGGCCGTCTGCCAACACCCGAGGAAGTGCGGGCATTTCTGGCGGACACCGGCGAGAGCAAACGGGAGCGATTGATAGACGCACTCTTGCAACGGCCGGAATTCGCCGACCACTGGGCCAACAAGTGGGCCGACCTGCTTCGCCCCAATCCTTATCACGTCGGCATCAAAGCCACCTTCAATTACGACCAGTGGATTCGTGACAGCTTTCGCCAGAACAAGCCGATGGACCAGTTCGCCCGCGAGCTGATCACCGCCCAGGGAAGCACCTGGAAGAACGGAGCCTCCGTGCTCTTCCGCGACCGCCGCCAGCCGGAGGAAATCACGACCTTGGTGAGCCAGCTCTTCCTTGGCATCCGCCTGGACTGCGCCAAGTGCCATCACCACCCGTTCGAAAAATGGGGGCAGGACGACTTCTACAGCTTCGCGGCATTCTTCGCCCGCGTGGGACGCAAAGGGCCCGGCATTTCGGCACCCATCTCCGGCGGCGAGGAAATCATCACGATCGCCAAACAAGGGCAAGTGCTGCACCCGCTGACCAAAGCCGTCATGCCGCCGCGGCCGCTGTTCGGCGAACCGCTGAAGATGGACTCTGAAACGGATCCCCGCGAGGCTCTTGCCGACTGGATTACCTCGCCGGCCAACGACTACTTCGCCCAGGTGATGGTGAACCGCGTCTGGGCGGATCTGATGGGGCGCGGCATCGTCGAGCCCGTGGACGACCTGCGGGCGACCAACCCGCCGTCGAACCCGGCCCTCATGGCCGCCCTCGCCAAACAATTCCAGGAAGACAAGTTCGACCTCAAGAAACTGCTGCGGCACATCGCCATGTCGCACGTTTATTCGCTCGGTTCCAAGCCGACCAAGGAAAACATCGCCGACACGCGGAATTACTCCCGCCGCTACCGCACCCGGATGCGGGCGGAAGTGCTGGCCGACGCCGTTTGCGACATCACCGGCATCGAGGAGAAATACGAAGCCATGCCGCCGGGTTCGCGGGCCAGCCAGCTTTGGACCCACCGGATTGATTCGCTGTTCCTGGACACCTTCGGCCGGCCGGACCCGAACCAGGATCCCCCCTGCGAGCGGATCAGCGAAGGGGCCGTCACGCAAGTACTGCACCTGATGAACGGGCCGGATATTTACCGCAAAGTCACTGCCGACGAGGGTCGCGCGGCGCAACTGGCCGCCTCCCCCAAACCGCCCGAGCAGATCGTCATCGAGATTTATCTGTTCTGCTACGGCCGTCTGCCCAGCGACGAGGAACAGGAAATCGGTAAGCAGGTCTTCACCACCGTGGGCGAAAGCACTCCCGCCACCCGTCGCCAGGCGACGGAGGATCTGCTCTGGGCGCTGCTTAACACGCCAGAGTTCGTGTTCAGCGATTAATAACAATTTAGGCGGCTACTCGCCGGTCGCCAGGTCACGCAGTTTTCGCATGAAGCCTGGAGCGCGCTGTGCCTGGCCGGAGTGGCTGCTGTCGGAGCGGGCGATTTGGGTATGGGGGAGCTCGCTGATGGTCAGCTTTTCTTCGGGGGCTGCGCTGCGGTTGAGCTCGTCAATCGCCTGGCGGCGGATCATTTGAATGCCCGCCGACGACCTCTTGGCCGATTGTTGCAACGCGGCGGCCCAGCGGGTGAGCCGGTCCATCAAGCCGGCGGCCGGGCGGGCTTCCGACTGGGCGCGGGCCAAGACGAGCTTTTCGTCGTGCCGCATTGCCCAGAGACGGCGGATGTCAGCCGTGCTGATTTCGGACTGCTCTTCCTGCACGAACACAATGTCGCCACAGGAGCGGGCCATGCCGGTCTGCACTGCGGCGGGCATGCCTCGCTGCCAGGCGTGGCGGGCGATTTTGAGCTGCGGATACTGCCGGCGGAACTGATGGGCGATTTCGTCGGTGTGGTCCGTCGAGCCGTCGTCGACCACCAGGATTTCAAAACGGCTCGTGAGGTCCGGCAAGACGTCGAGCAGTTGTCCAATTTGCCGGGCGAGCGTCGCCTGGGCGTTGTAGACGGGAAGGATGATGCTGAGGGACGGATTCAAGGGAGCCCCTTCCGCCGAAGTCGCTCATGGAGAAGCGGAGCGCCTTCCAGGAAGTTGACGCAACCGGCAATTTCCTGCGAACCTGCCAGGAAATGCCGCCGTCAAACATCCGGAAGAGCTGCGCGTATCAGGATGCTGTTACCATCGGCGTGCTGGCACCGGGACTGGACGCCCCGCCGCGATTGTCCGTGTGCAAGCATCATGCGGCAGAGGCCGGTGGTTCGCGATGTGCGGAAGCTTCCGTGGGGTAGGCTGCCAGCCGGCCCGCTATAATCAAACCTATGACCACTCCCTCCCTCACCGGCCCCGATTTCTCGAAGAATGGCGGCTTGCTTCCCGCCATTGCCCAGGACGCGCAGACGGGCGAGGTGCTGATGCTGGCCTGGATGAACGCCGAGTCGTTCGCCGAGACGGTCCGCACCGGCCATGCCGTTTATTACAGCCGCAGCCGCGGCAAGCTGTGGCGGAAGGGAGAGGAGAGTGGACACGTGCAGACGGTGCGGGGAGTCTATATCGACTGCGACGCCGACACCATCCTCCTCAAAGTCGATCAGGTCGGCGCCGCTTGCCATGAAGGCTACCGCAGTTGTTTTTTTCGCATGCTGACGAAAGAGGGAGTGCAAGTGGTGAGCGAGCGGCTGGTGCAGCCGGAGCAGGTGTATCGAAAATCGTAATTGCGGAAACTAGCCGACGCGCAAGCGAGGGAGTTACGCGTGGTCCCTCGCTGGCGAGTCGGACTGGTGTATATTGACGCCTCATCCCCAGGAGAAATGCAATGTCCGCCGAAGCCAAACTCGTCGAGCTCAAGCTTGAACTACCTCCCGCGCCCAAGCCGATGGGAGTCTACAAACCGCTGGTGATTGTGGGGAATCTGGCGTACGTCTCGGGGCATGGGCCGCTCAAGTCGGACGGGACTCTGTTCACCGGGCGGGTTGGGGACCAGGTGGATCTGGAATTTGGGAAGCAGGCGGCTCGGCAAACGGGGCTGGCGATTCTGGCCACACTGCGGGCGGGGCTGGGGAGCCTGGACCGGGTGAAGCGAGTGGTGAAGACGCTCGGCATGGTCTACAGCACGCCGGAGTTCGACAAGCACCCCGCCGTCATCAACGGCTGCAGCGAGCTATGGGCGGAAGTCTGGGGGAAGGACCACGGCGTGGGAGCCCGCAGCGCCGTGGGAATGGGCTCGCTCCCCGGCCACATCAGTGTGGAGATTGAGGCGATTTTTGAGCTCGCTTAGCGAACAACCCCCCCTTGCCGTAGCTCGCAATCTTCGCCATTAGCTGCTTTGGTCCGTGGCCGAAATAAACCGCCGTCCCGAACCCCAGCAACAGATTGCCCAGAGTTGCCAGCAGGATGAGCGTCAATAGCGCGAAAGTGGCCATACGGAAGGATAGGTCGCGGTTTCGGGAAAAGCGGAGGTCGGAAAGCGGAAAGCGGATGTCATTTCCGCATGAGGGCCAGGGCATCCATCGTCCAGGCCACGGCAATGTGCAGCGCCGCCCCCAGCCAGATCGACCTGGTTTTCAGGGCCATAAAACCCAGCAAAATCCCCGCCACGATGGCCCCCAGTGTCTCCTGGATCGGCTTGCCGAAGTGGATCATGCAGTACGGGACCGTCATCACGAAAATGACATACGGCCCCAGCCGCTTCCGCCCCGCCTGGATCATGTAGCCCCGGAAGAAGAATTCCAGCGAGACAAACTGCACGGCATAAAGCAGCTCCCAGACGTAAAACCGTGGGCCGGGGAATTCTCCGTTCAGGACGCGGTAAAACGGATACTTGGACTGAAACGACTGCCATTGCGACGCCAGCACCACGGCCGGAAACAGCAGCAGGTAGAACGCCACATAGACCAACCAGTTCTGGTGCCAGCCCCGCATCTTCAAGCCGAATTGCGTGAGCGGCTGGCGGAAGATGCCCCGCACCACAATCGCCGGAATGGCGACATACAGCACGAAGTTTCCCAGCGACCAATATCCCAGCCGGCTCAGTTCGCCGCGGTCGTCGTAGCGTAGCGCGGGGACTATCGCGAAGCAGCTTTCCAGCCAGCGGCGAATGGGGGTTTCCAGGGGACTGGATCCGCTGGTGACGTAGTAGTATTGCAGCGTCAGCAACACGGCGACGGAAACCAGCATCCATATTGTCTGCCCGTCGAGTTGGCCTCCCTCGTCGGCAGCCAAATGCCGCAGTTGCTCCTCGCGGGCTTCGCGAAGCGGCTGGGCAATGAATTCGCGGACGCTGACCCAGAGGCGATTCATTTCCACCGCCCCGGCGCATCGGGATCAATGTCTCCCAAGATTGGCACTTCTTCATCGGCAGCCAGCACGCCGAGATGCCCCACGCCCCAGACCAGGCCCCGCAACTGCGTCCGGGATTTAGGCTTGCCGAAAAGGAAGCTCGCTCCATAGCCGACAAACAGCGTAAAGAGCACTCCAAACGTCACCGTCCAAATGTCATGAAACGGCCAGACCTCGGGCGCGATGAAGCCATGCTTCTTCAGCAAACTAAGCGCCGTGATTCCTACCGTCAGCAAGCTGCCCGTCACGAGCCCCAGGAACGCCCCGGCGGCCGTGCAGCGGCGGGTGAACATTCCCAGCAGAAATACCGCCAGGAGCGGCGCGCCGAAGGTATTGGCAATCGCGACCATGATTTCGAAAATGTCCCGCACCTGGGCGATGCCCATGGCAAACAGCGTCGCCCCCACGCCGACCACCAGCGTCAACGGCTGAGCGAGCTTGAGCTCGTCGGATTCGTTGAGAGTTTCCGGCGTTTTTCCCAGCTTCTTCGCCAGCCAGGCCCGCCCAATTCCATACCGGCGATGGAAGTCCATCACCAGCAGCGTGCAGATCGAGTTCAGGCCCGAGTCAATCGAGGACATGCAGGCCGCCAGCAGCGCCGCCACAATCAGGCCGGCCGCTCCCCAGGGAAGATGGTCGGCAATAAAGCGGGGAAGCATCTCCTCCGCCGCGCCCTTGCGGACGACCACTTCACTCAGCTCGCGCTCATTGGGGGGGCGACGAATGAACAGCTTTTCCACCCGCACTTTTCCGGCATCGCGGTCGATGAGCTCATCCGATTTGGTGTACGGCTCGCGCGTGTTCGGCTTGAGAACCCGTCCTTCCTTCACGAGTTGGTCAATGGTTTCGACCGAAATCTCTTCCTCGGGATGATGTTTCATGTCGAGGAGAGGCCGCCCTTTCTCATCCTTCACCACTTCCCGCGTCTTATTGTCGATGCTCGCAACCCAGTTGGGTTGCATGTCATCGGGATGGTCCTGATAGTAGGCCAACATGCACAGGCCAATGTAAATCAGTCCTGGCTGCAGGAGCGTCAGCACGATGCAATTGGCGAGATAGGACGTGCGGGCCGCATCCACGCTCTTCGCGGATAGGAACCGCTGGGCGGTGATCTGGTCAGCGGCATAGAAAGAGAGATTCGCCAGAAACCAATGCGGCAGTGCGCCCCACAAATACCAGGCGTTTCCCCAATCCAAGGCGAAGGACGCCGGCTGGAGTCGCCCCATTCCGCCGGCCACTTCCGTCACTCGTTCATGGCCGCCATCGGTTTGCCACCAGACGCCCAGAATGACGACCACTACTCCGCCCAGCATCGCCAGGCCTTGAATGACGTCGGTCCAAATCACCGCCTTCATCCCGCCCAGAAATGTATAAAACGTCGTCACAGCGCCCAGTATCGAAATCAGCACCCATTCGGGCACGTCCGTTCCCGAAGCAATCACCAGCACCTTGCACGGTGCGTAAATCACGCCCCCCAGCCAGAGCATCCGCCAGACCACAAAAATCAGGCTCCCGGCCAGTCGGGTGCGGGAATCAAACCGCAGTTCCAAGTATTCATACAGCGAATACAGCCCCAGGCCGCGGTAGATCGGCAACACCACGCCAACCATGATGGGGAGCGCCAGCCAGACGGAGAGAGGCAGGATCAGGCACCGCAGTCCGACCTCGTACGCCTGGCCGGGAAGGCCGGTATACGAAAGGGCCGAGATGAGCGTCACCATCAGGGACATTCCCAGCGGAAACCAGCCAAAGGAGCGTCCGCCCAGAAAGAAGTCCTGCGTCGTCCGCTGCTCGCCGCTGAAATAGAAGCCCAGACCCACCATCGCCAGCATATAAAAGGCGATGACCCCGTAGTCGATGGAAGTGAGGGTGGCGAGCATGGAAAATCAATTTGGGAAAGTGCCCTAGTGATACAACCTGGAAAGGTTGGCAACAACGTGGCGGTCTGTTACCTCTGGAGACAGTCAGCCCTAACTCCCGTCCGCGTAGGGTTTTATGTAAATTTATGAATCATTTCCTCATGTTGTGATTCACATTTTTAACGTAACTCAACAGCAAAACTTACGTTCCTTCACCTCGCCGCAAGTCCCATCTATACCATGAGTTGCGCCGCTGGCCGTCGCCGTAAGTCCCTGAATCAACCCCTGAATCAGCCCTGTTTTGATTCACGCGCTGGCGGCAAGTCCTTGCCCAGCAATCCTTTGCAGCGTGAATCAAGCAGCGTGAATCAAGCTGTCCCGGTCCGCCAGCATGAATCAGACGCAAGCAGCAAACAACACGGGGCGCTGCCACTCGTGCATATCTCCAGGGAGTAAGATGCTCGATAATGAACTTTTATTCTCTTGTGTACAAAAGTTTATTTTTCTCTTGGCGCGCACTAAAAACCCTGCCACCGACAGCTGGGCGGCGACTCCTCCCCGGTTGGTTGCTGGGCTCGTCCCCTGGCCCGTCCCGGCGGAGCAATCATGGGGCACCACAGCAGCGCTCAGACACCCAGGACCAGGCGACTCCAAGATTTTTGAGAGCGGAATTCAGGCTTAGGAGGAACAAAGGGAGGAAGAACAGGGGACAGGTCCAGCGGGGAGGGAATCCATGGGTTTATCGGCGACATCCTCTGGGGATGACGATAAAATGGCGGAGAACCTCAAGGAGACCGCCATGACCTTTGTCACCTACGAAAACCGTTCAAACGCCCACGTCACGATTCATAGAGAGGGATGCTCCCAGATCGCCAAACGCGGCGGAGAGCACAAGCACGGCGACGGCGAATACAAGAACCACGCCAGCTTTGAGGAATCGAGAGTCTACGGAGCGAAAACTGGTCTGCCCGTGCGAGAGTGTTCGTACTGCAAGCCGTCCTAGCGCAGAAGGCAATTCCATATGGCATCGCGTCGCGATGACTTTTCCAAACCCATCGTACGGACTAGCGGCTTGCGGGCCGGGTATATGTGCTCCAATCCAGACTGCCGCAGGCCGACGGCAAGTCCACATTCCGATCCGTCGAAGGCCCTAATTACCGGTGAAGCGGCACATATTTGCGCCGCGGCCGAGAATGGTCCAAGGTATGATCCCAGCCAATCGACCGATGACCGAAAGGCCATAACGAACGCGATTTGGCTCTGCGGAGATTGCAACAAGCGAATCGATACTGACTGGGCGGCTTGGCCGGCGACCCAACTCCATGCGATGAAGAATGAGCACGAGCAGTGGATCGGCGCTCAAGGCATGATCCCGAAACTGCCTGAAGTGTCCCTGGTGACACTGACGGGACTGCGATTGCATCCGGCGTTCTCCACCATCACCACCGAGGAGTTGGCTACAATTCGCGAGCAGGAACTAACGCTTCACAATCTCAATCGAGTCCCGCTGCATAACGTGAAACTGACCATGTACCTCCATGAGCCAGTGCTGATGGGCGGGAAATCTACGCATAATGCCGGGACCGTCATTCGCGTCATTCCCGCCGAAACTCCGTGGACTGTCACGTCCGCCGGTGCGGGTGCCGTCATTGATCCACCACAAAATCTCGCTCAGAACCTCATTCTCGAAATCCAGGTTCTTTCGCCTGCGGAATCGGTCATCATTCCTTTCTACACTTGTGACCCGCAATACCAAGCTGAGACTGACCAACCAGTGGATTGCGAAATCGACCTCGACTCGATCTACACAGGGTTCCGCACTCCGTTCTTTTTGGAAGGAACATATCAGTTTCTTCTTCGCGGTGAGTACGTCACAACGGAAATCTTTGTCCCGCTCCGCTACAGCTACAAGAATCGAACAATCGCATCCTTCCCTTCGCAAATCTCTCGCGAGCCGTGGGAAGTCACTCCGACAATTCTCTTTCGCGGCGTTCAATTGCAAGGATAATGCTGCCGAAGCGAAGATCGGCGGATGGGGGACTGGTCTATCATGCCCTCAACCGGGCCAATGCCCGAATGACGATCTTCGAGAAGGACGCCGATTACGAGGCCTTCGAGCGGGTTCTCGAGGAAGCCGTCCTGCGGACGCAAACGCGGCTCTTGGCAGCGCTGGCATGCCCATCGGCAGAGCACCGGCAGCGGCCACGTTTATCAGGGGCGGTTTAAGTCCCTTTCCACCAGCTCGCTCCCGCCTCTTGCTTCTGGCTGCCTTTCGCCTATAAAGAATGAACCACCGCGGGAGACGGATTGTCCCTGGTTGGTAAACGCGGATATGGCGGAATTGGCAGACGCGCTAGATTCAGGTTCTAGTGGCCGTAAGGTCGTGGAGGTTCAAGTCCTCTTATCCGCACTCTTAAGCCGAGTCGCTTGACTCGGCTTTCTTTTTGCTAGCTCGCAACTAGAGGGCTGGTTCTAAGGGGAATTCTTCGCCCGATAACGCGGGATTAGGGCTTCATTTAAGTTCACGAATCCTAATACTGCGTCCTCCTGGGTTGAGACGGCATGATTGACACGGAAGGACTCTTGGAATAGCTTACGATGCTTGGCGCTAATCCTGGGGGTCAGAACTATCGCCAACTCTAATGAGATTCCATGCACTTTAAGTCCCTTAAGCTGTTTTGCGATGTCGTCTCGCGGCGGAGCTTTTCCCGCGCCGCCGAGGAAAACGGCATCTCGCAGTCGGGGGCCAGCCAGATGGTCAACCACCTGGAGGAGCATCTGGGGGTCAAGCTGATCGACCGGACCAAGCGGCCGTTTGTCCTCACGCCCGAAGGGGAGGCCTATTACGACGGCTGCCGGAAGCTGGTGCGGCGGTATTTTGCTCTGGAAGAGGAGGTGAAGACTCTGCACGAGGAAGTCGGAGGGCGGGTGAGCGTGGCCTCGATTTACTCAATTGGCCTATCCCACATGAACAGTTTTGTGCAGAGCTTTTTGCGAAAGCACCCCAAGGCCAATGTCCGCCTGCAATACCAGCATCCCCACCGCGTGTATGAATTGGTCGACAGTGACCAGGTCGATTTGGGATTGGTCAGCTATCCGCGGTCCTCCCGCACTATCAAAGCCACTCCTTGGCGGGAAGAGCCGATGGTCGTCGTCTGCTCGCGGCGGCATAAACTGGCCCAGCGGCGGGAAGTTTCGCTCCAGGAGCTCCACGGCTGCGACATGGTCGGCTTCGATCAGGACCTGGAAATCCGCCAGGAGATTGATCGCGCTTTGGCGGATAGCGGCGCGGAAGTTCGGGTGGCCATGGAATTTGACAACACGGAAACGATCAAACGGGCCGTCGAGATCGATGCCGGCTTCTCGATCCTGCCGCGGCCGACCGTGGATCGCGAGGTCGAGGCGGGGGAGCTCGTGGCTTTGCCACTGGCGGGCGCGACCTTGTCTCGGCCGATTGGCATCCTGCAGCGCCGGGGCAAGGACCTGGGCAAGACCGCCACGCGGTTTATGCAGCTCTTGCTGGGTCAGCCGGAGATGACCCCCGGCGATGAAGATGAGCCGCCAGACAGTTTTGAGATTTCCGGTCCGGAAGAAGTCGCTGCCGCCCATGGCAACGGCTCACCGGCGGCCGCGGGCAAACGAGTCAAAGCATAGCATCCGCGGCAGGCGGGGCTGTTTGGCTCTCTCGTGCCGCGGATACCAAGGCTGGTGATTTATGACCATTCAATTCGAGAACAACCTTCCCGTGAAGCACGGGCTGTATGACCCGGCCAACGAGAAGGATAGCTGCGGCGTCGGTTTCATCGCCAACGTGAAAGGGGTCCGCAGCCACAGCATCGTCCGCGATGCCGCCGAAGCCCTCCGCAATATGGATCACCGCGGCGCGTGCGGCTGTGAAGAGAACACGGGGGACGGCGCGGGCATGTTGACCGCCATTCCCGATGAGCTGATGCGAGCCGAGGCGAAGCGGCTGTTCAATGCGGAACTGCCGGAGATAGGGGCTTATGCCATCGGCCAGATTTTTCTGCCTCAAGATGAAGCCGAACGGAACCTGTGCAAGAAGTCCGTGGAGAAATTCGTCGTTCGCCAGGGGCAAAAATTCATCGGCTGGCGCAGAGTCCCCACGGATGCGAAGAAGGCGGACATCGGCCCCACGGCAGCTAAGTCCGAGCCGGTCGTAGAGCAAATCTTCGTTGTAGCGGGCGACAACGTCGATCGCACCTCTTTCTGCCGCCAACTCTATCTCATCCGCAAGCAGGCGTACCACGAAATCCGCGTGCTCGGCCTCAAGCAGCGGGACATGTATTACGTCTGCAGCTTCTCCTCACGGATTCTCATTTACAAGGGGCAGCTCACGGCGAAGCAGGTGGTGCCGTATTACGCGGACCTCGCGAACCCACTCTACACCAGCCACCTTGCAATGGTCCATTCGCGGTTTTCCACCAATACGTTTCCGTCGTGGGATCGAGCCCAGCCGATGCGGTTCATGTCGCACAACGGCGAAATCAACACGCTCCGCGGCAATGTGAACTGGATGCTGGCCCGCGAAGGGCTGATGAAGTCCGAGTTGTTCGGCAAGGAATTCAATCGCCTGCTGCCGATTACCGATCTCACGACGAGCGACTCCGGAATCTTCGACAACGTGATGGAACTGCTGCTGCTCGCCGGCCGGTCGCTGCCGGAAGCGGTGATGATGATGATTCCAGAAGCCTGGCAGAACCATGAATCGATGCCGGAATGCAAGCAGTCGTTCTATGAATTTCACTCCTGCCTGATGGAGCCGTGGGATGGTCCCGCCTCGGTGGTCTTCACCGACGGCCGCTATATCGGCGCGGTGCTCGACCGCAACGGCCTCCGCCCCAGCCGTTATTACCTGACGACCGACGACCGGGTCATCATGGCCAGCGAAGTCGGCGTCCTGCCGGTGGACCCTGGAATCGTGCGGGAAAAAGGCCGCCTTCAGCCGGGCCGCATGTTCCTGGTCGATTTCGAGCAAGGGCGGCTGATTCCCGATGACGAAATCAAGCAGGACATCGCCACTCGCCGGCCGTACGGCGAATGGCTCCGCAAGCAGCGGCTGGAAATCCGCGATCTGCCCAACCCAACGGACGTCCATGGCTTTGAGCCCCAGACGCTGCTGCCGCGGATGCAGGCCTTTGGCTATACCGTGGAAACCATGCAGTTCATGCTGCTGCCGCTGGTTTATGAGAAGCGCGATCCCGTCGGCTCGATGGGAAATGACTCGGCCCTGGCCGTCCTCAGCGACCAGCCGCGGATGCTGTACGACTATTTCAAGCAGCTCTTCGCGCAGGTGACCAATCCTCCGGTCGATTCGATCCGCGAGGAAGTCATCATGTCGCTGGAGTGCTACATCGGCCCGGAAAAGAATCTGCTGGAATCGACCGAAGAGCATGCCCACCGCCTCTTGCTCTCGCATCCCATTCTGACTAATGAAGAGCTGGCGGCTCTCAAGAACATCGATCATCGCGGCTGGAAAGCGAAAACGATTGACATCACCTGGCCGCGAAGCGACGGCGAAGGGGGCCTGAAGAAGGCGATTGACCGGATTTCTCGCGAAGCCGAACAGGCCATTGAAGACGGCTACTCACTGGTGGTGCTGTCGGATCGCAACATCGGTCCGGATCGCGTGCCGCTGAGTTCGCTCCTGGCATGCGGCGCGGTGCATCACCACCTCATTCGCAAGGCCAAACGGACCCGCCTGGGCATCATTCTGGAAACCGGCGAAGCCCGCGAAGTGCATCATCACTGCCTGCTCGTCGGCTATGGGGCCGATGCCATCAATCCCTATCTGGCGTTCGAGGCATTGTGGCAAGCTCAGCGCGACGGCCTGCTCCCCAAGGATTACAGCGACGACAAAATCGTCCATGCCTATCAGAAGGCGGTGGCCAAGGGGATGCTCAAGGTGATGAGCAAGATGGGCATTTCCACATTGCATTCGTACAAGGGTGCCCAGATCTTCGAGGCGGTCGGCTTGCAGAGCGACGTCGTCGATAGCTGCTTTGCCGGCACGGCCAGCCGAATTCAGGGGGTGAATTTTGGCATCCTCGCGCAGGAAGCCCTTCGCCGCCACGAGATTGGCTATCCCGAGCGGGCCGAGCAGCGCCTGCCGATTCTGCCGAACCTGGGCGAGTTCCACTGGCGAGCCGACGGTGAGCGGCACATGTGGGATCCGGAGTCGATCGCCGATATCCAGATGGCGTCGCGGGAAAACAATGCCGACGCCTACTGGCGGTTCAGCAAGCACGCCAACGACGAGGCGACTCTTAAGTGCGCGCTCCGCGGCCTGCTCAAATTCAAGGATGGGACCACGTCGGTTCCCCTCTCCGAGGTGGAGCCGGCCGCCAGCATCGTCCGCCGTTTCTGCACGGGGGCCATGAGCTTCGGCAGCATTAGCGCGGAAGCGCACGAGACGCTGGCCATCGCCATGAATCGCATCGGCGGCAAGAGCAATACGGGCGAAGGGGGGGAAGACCCCGAGCGCTTCAAGGCGCTTCCCAACGGGGACTCCAAGCGGTCGGCGATCAAGCAAGTAGCTTCCGGGCGGTTCGGCGTCACCATCAACTACCTTGCCAATGCCGACGAATTGCAAATCAAGATGGCGCAGGGGGCCAAGCCGGGGGAAGGAGGGGAGCTGCCGGGCCACAAGGTGGACGAGTTCATCGCCCGCATCCGCTATTCCACGCCGGGCGTGGGGCTCATCAGCCCGCCGCCGCACCACGACATCTATTCCATCGAGGACCTCAAACAGCTCATCCACGATCTGAAAAACAGCAACCCAGCCGCCCGCATCAGCGTGAAGCTGGTGAGCGAAGTGGGCGTCGGCACCATCGCGGCGGGCGTGGCCAAGGCGCACGCCGACCATATCCTGATCTCCGGCGATACCGGTGGCACCGGAGCGTCGCCGCTAACGAGCATCAAGCACGCCGGCCTCCCCTGGGAGCTTGGCATCAGCGAGACTCACCAGACTCTGGTGATGAACGACCTCCGCAGCCGCGTCGTCCTGCAGACGGATGGCCAGATCAAGACCGGCAAGGACGTGGTGATTGCCGCTCTGCTGGGGGCGGAAGAAATGGGCTTTTCCACCGCCCCGCTGGTTTCGCTCGGCTGCATCATGATGCGGAAGTGCCACCTCAATACCTGCCCCGTCGGCATCGCCACGCAAGATCCGGTGCTGCGTCAGAAGTTCGCTGGCAAACCCGAGCACGTCATCAATTTCCTGTTCATGGTGGCGGAAGATGCTCGCCAGATCATGGCCCAGCTCGGCTTCCGGACGTTCAACGAAATGATCGGGCGGGTCGATATGCTCGAAACAAACCAGGCCATCAAACACTGGAAGGCCCAGGGAATCGATCTCTCCCCGGTCCTCATGCCGGCCCAGAAGCCGCGGCCGGATGTGGAGGTTTACTGCACGAAGAAGCAGAAGCACCTGCTGGAATTGGCTCTGGACAACAAGCTGATCGAAAAGAGCCGCAAGGGAATTGAGAAGCGGCAGAAGGTGAAGTTCGAGGAGAAGATCGTCAACACCAACCGCACCGTCGGCACCATGCTCAGCCACGAGATCGCCAAGCGGTGGGGAGCCGAGCTGCTGCCGGACAATACCATCCACATCAAGTTCACGGGCAGCGCGGGGCAGAGTTTTGGCGCATTCCTGGCGGAAGGGGTGACGCTGGAACTGGAAGGGGACGCCAACGACTATGTCGGCAAGGGTCTCTCCGGCGGTCGTCTGATCATTTATCCGCCCAAGAAGTCCGTCTTCCAGCCCGAGGATAACATCATTGTCGGCAATGTGGTCCTTTATGGGGCAACCAGCGGGTTTGCTCACTTTCGCGGGAGGGCTGCCGAACGGTTCTGCGTCCGCAACAGCGGCGCGCACGCCGTTATTGAAGGTTGCGGCGACCACGGCTGCGAGTACATGACTGGCGGAATGGTCCTGGTGCTGGGTCCGACCGGCCGGAATTTTGCCGCCGGCATGAGCGGGGGAGTCGCCTACGTCTTGGCGAACAAGGACGCCTTCCGCCTGAACTGCAACCTGGGCACGGTGGAGCTCGAAGCGGTGGAAGCGCCGCAGGACATTTCCGACCTGCTCAACCTTGTTGAGCAACACTTCAAGCACACCAAATCCACCGTGGCCGACCGCATCCTGCAAAGCTGGCCGGAGGGCATTGCGCAGTTCGTGAAAGTCATGCCCACCGATTACAAGCGGGTGCTGACAGAGCGGGCCCGGCATGACGAAGAGGTGGAGTCAGGCGTGCATGGAGTGGACAGTCGATAAGGCGGACAGAACGTAGTTTGACGTTGGAGACGATGCATCATGGGTAAGCCGACTGGTTTCAAAGAATATCCCCGCAAGACCGTGCCGTATCGCGACCCCATCGCGCGGGTGGGGGATTTTCTGGAAATCTTCACGCCTCCAGCCGAGGACCACTTGAAGAACCAAGGGGCGCGGTGCATGGATTGCGGCGTGCCGTTCTGCCAGAGCGCGACCGGCTGTCCGATTGATAATCTGATTCCAGAGTGGAACGACCTGGTCTACCGCGGCCGCTGGCGAGATGCACTCGACCGGTTGCACAAGACGAACAACTTTCCGGAGTTCACCGGCCGCACTTGCCCGGCACCCTGCGAAGGGGCCTGCGTGCTGGGCATCACCGACCCGGCCGTCACGATCAAAAACATCGAAAACGCCATTGTCGACCGCGGCTTTGCGGAAGGCTGGATTGTTCCCGAGCCGCCCCCCAAGCGGACAGGAAAGAGTGTCGCCATCATCGGCAGCGGCCCCTCCGGCCTGGCGGCGGCGGCGCAGCTCAACAAGGTGGGGCACAGCGTCACCGTGTACGAGCGGGCGGACCGCATTGGGGGCCTCTTGATGTACGGCATTCCCAACATGAAGCTCGATAAGGGAGTCGTGCAGCGGCGGATCAATCTGCTCAAGGCAGAGGGAATCAAGTTCGTCACCAGCGCCGACGTGGGAAACAAGCAATCGCCTGGCTACGTCGATCCGAAGAAGCTCCATGACGAGAACGATGCCGTTTTGCTCTGCACCGGCGCGACCAGGCCCAACGACCTGACTATCCCGGGCCGTGGTCTCGGCGGAATCTATTTCGCCATGCAATTCCTGACGGCGAATACCAAGAGTCTGCTGGACAGCAAGCACGCCGACGGCAAGTACATCTCCGCCAAGGACAAGGATGTGATTGTCATCGGCGGCGGCGACACCGGCACCGATTGCATCGGCACCTCCATGCGGCACGGTTGCAAAAGCCTGGTCAATTTTGAGCTGCTTCCCCAGCCGCCGGAAACTCGCGCGCCTGATAATCCCTGGCCCCAGTGGCCCAAGGTCTTTCGCACCGACTACGGCCATCAGGAAGTTGCCGCAAAATTCGGGGCCGACCCGCGGACCTATTGCGTGATGAGCAAGGAATTCGTCAGCGACGACGGCGGCGGTGTGGCGGGCATCCGCACCGTGCAGGTCGATTGGACTAAGGACGACGCCGGCAAATGGAAGCTCAACGAAATCCCCGGCAGCGATAAATTCTGGCCGGCACAACTGGTGCTGCTCGCGATGGGCTTCAGGGGTCCAGAACAATACGTGGCAGAAATGCTCGACATCGCCGTCGACCCCCGGACCAATTACCAGGCCACCCACGGCAAATTCACCACCAACATCCCCAAGGTCTTCGCCGCCGGCGACTGCCGCCGGGGCCAGTCCCTCGTCGTTTGGGCCATTAACGAAGGCCGCGGCGCGGCGCGGGCCGTGGATGAGTTCCTGATGGGAACGAGCGACCTGGCGGCGCCGGGCGTCACGTTGGGACTGGTGCGAGGCTAATGGGCTAGAAAATGCCCTCGCCGAATCCCTTTCCCTTGGCCGGTGAAGCGGGCGTGGAAGTTTGCGAGGGCTCGCGTTTCGCCTCGTCCTTGATGGTCTCGCGCGTGCTCGCCGGAGGAATGTGGGGACCTGGGATGGCGGAATCGGGCCTGGGCGGGGCCTGTTGAACGCCCGATGGTTGTGATGGCGAGGAAACTTGCGGCGCGGGGATGTGAGGAGCTGGTACCTCCCTCTGAGCCGGCTCCACGTGCGAGCCGGCAGGCATGCCGGCGGGTGTGCCGCGGCGCTCCTCGGTGTAGGCGACGGGATCGATGTCGTCATCGTAGTCGTCGTCGTAGCGGCTGGAGTAGCCGGGTTGCTTGGCCCGCTCCAGCTCCGCGCGGTATTCGGAGATGACCCGGGACTGAATCATTTCGCGGCAGGTGGAGTTGATGGGGTGGGCGATGTCGGCGTAGAGCTTGGCCCGCCCCTCCGCGTCGCGCAGCAAGGGGGCTTCCCGCTGCCGGTTCCCGCACTGGTTGCAGTAATTAGCCTTGAGATGATTCTTGCTCCCGCAACTGTGGCAATGGCCGGTCAGCTTGCGGCTGGGCATGGCGACGAAGGGGCCGCTGGTCCCCTCGATGATCTTCAGGTCGCGGACGACAAAGCTGTCGTCGAAGGTAACCGAACAGAAGCCTTGGAGGCGGTCGTCCGAATCCTCCATGAGCTTGATGCGAACCTCGGTAATCTCCATGGCGCTACTCCCTTGGGTGCCACGCCCATTCCTGGACGTGCGAGGCCAAAATCCTATGGTCGAATACTCCTACCGAATCTTAACGCGGCAGAGCCGCAACCAATGAGGCATAGGTGTACAACGACTGTACAACATGCGCGCAAAGAGCGCGCATGTCACAGGGTAAGAATCTAATCTTCATCCTCATCCTAATCTTGATCCTCATCTCCTCGTCATCGTCGTCGTCGCAATTACCATCCCCAGATCGCGGCTCCGCAGTCTTCCCGCCACGCGGCGGGCGTGGTGAGCATTTTCACAAATGCCAAAGTAACTCGAACCGCTGCCGCTCATCTGCTGGGCGATGCAGCCGGCGTCTTGGAATTCCTGCCGCAGCCGGCCAATCCACGGGGTGAGCCCAGCGGCCGGCTCCTCCAGGCGATTGACGAGAGCGGATTTGACTTCGTTCCAGTTCCCCCGCCGCAGGCCAAATTGTAACTTGTGGACGCTCTCTGGTGTGCTGGCCGGCCGGCAGCGCTGGTAAACCTGCGGCGTGGAAAGCCCGACCGGCGGACGAACGACCACGACGTGCAAGTGAACTGGCCCAATGGCTTCGATCCGCTCTCCCCGGCCGCGGCAGATGGCGCTGCCGCTCCCCAGGAAAAACGGAATGTCGCTGCCAAGTTCCGCGGCCAACTCCGCCAGTTGCTTGCGGCTCCAATTCAGTTCCCAGCCAATACTTGCGGCCACGAGCACCGCGGCGGCATCGCTGGAGGCTCCGCCCAACCCTGCGGCTGAGGGAATCCGCTTGACCAGGCGAATCTCCCCCCCGCGATCACAACGGCTCCGCTGCTGCAAAAGGCTTGCCGCTTGGAAGACGATGTTCTGTTCTGGCGGTGGAAGGTCGCCGAGGGAATTTTCCGACTGACACAAGCCTGAAGCGCGAGCGAAGGACAACGTCGGTGATGGAGCGGCGCTTTCCTTCGCTGGCGCTTCAGGCTTGTGTCCGCTGAGTCCCGCTGTCCAGCGGCAGTCGAGGTGAATGTCCGGCGACTCGGTCGCACGGAAGGTGAGCGAATCATACAGCCCAATCGGGCTCATCAAAGTTTCAATCTCGTGGTAGCCGTCGGGCCGTTTGGCCAGGATTTCGAGAAAGAGATTGATCTTGGCGGGCGCCTGGATTTCGACTCGATCTACTGCGATACGAACAAGCATTGACCCTGCTGCCATCCTGGGTAGTGGCGTCTGCCGCCAGACCTGTTGGAACCATGTTGGCCAGAACCCTGTCCGCGGAGAACGGCGAGTCGAAGGACATCAAGTTGCAGCATCAAGGGTGGCCGTTCCGCCACACCCCGATTGTACCGATGCAGCGCGGGGGGTCAATCTGAAGCGGCGACTTACTTCGCCTTCTCCTGGTAGAACTCCTTCTGAAAGTCCTCGTGGTCGTAGTCCTCGACGGTCCAGCGGCCGTCCGCTTCCTTGCGCATGTGCAAGATGATGCGGCGGCGGATCGGGGCTTCCTTCGAGGCGCTCGCGCTCATCCCTTGGTACTTGAAGTCCCCGGCAGCCGCGGCGAGGAACGAAACCTTGGCGGAGCGCGGCTCGTCCTTGGTATTCACCGCAATCTCCGGCTGCGAGGTGACGCGGCACTCGGTGAACCTGTAATTGGGCAGTTCCCCCTGCACCTTCTGCTTGAGTTGCGGTGAGCCGGAATAGATGTGCCGCTGCACTGCCTGGTGGTCGTTCGCCTGGACGTCGTGGGCGATCTGCTGGACGGTAGTTTCAATGGCTTCACGGTCGGTGACGACCACCTGCTCCATGATCAGCAGGCCGACGAAGATGGCAAATGCCGCGGCCAAAGCATGCAGCACCTCCTTGCGGCCGGTCATCACCCAGGCGATGGCGATGGGAACGCAGAGCATGACGCCCAGAATTGCCACATACGCAGGGCGGTCGAAGAGCCAGTTCATAAAGTGCCCGCTCGGGGTCGGGAGTCATTGGCTCGAGTTGACTCATTGTTGGTACAAATACTGCCGCCAATGACTCCCGACCCCCTTGTTGCCGCACTGCGCCGTGTCCACCAAAACACCACCCAGGCAATCACGGTCGCAATGGACAGCCCGGCAACCAGCGGCCAGAGCGTGATGATCGTATTTTCCGGCGTCGATAGTGGAGTGCTCGGCTCCTCGCCGCCGCGAACCTGCAGCGCCCGCTCCCGCCCTTGAAACTGCTGCTCGAGCTGCGCCTGCCGGGCGGCGAACTTCGGCCCGGCAAACGACAGCGCCACCAGCGCGAACATCCCAAACAAGTACGCCCAAAACCACGCCGACTCCGTCACCGCGCTATTCCGCAGCGTCAGCAGAAACGGCACGCCGGCGAAGAGCACCAGCAGCGGCAGGAGGAGAAGGGTGTAAGAGAAGGGCATGTAGCCATTATAGCCGGGAAACCCTCGACTCACGCCGCGAGTTCCAGGCGAATGTTGAAGAGAGCGTGTCCAATCGCCAGCGGCCAGACCCGGCGGAGCATTAGGAAGGCCACTCCATACAGCAGACCAAATGCCAATGTGTGGGCTATGCCCGCAACTCCCTGGTAACCGTGGTAGCTGGCGAACAACGCCGCGGCCAGCACTACCGCGGCTCCGCGCGACTTCAGCAGATACTCGAACCGGGTGACCAAATAAGCTCGCGTCACCAACTCTTCCGCGAAGCCGTTGGCTCCGTGTCTAATCACCATCAGCCCATAGTCGGCTGGATGCTGAAGCCGCGGAAACTGGTAGTCCGTTGTCGCCCAGGCTTCCCACGTCACAAGACCGCCACAGAACATCCAGAGACAATCTGATGCGAGAAAGAGGCCAAGGCCAAACAGCACGTCCCAAAGCCTTGGCCGGGACATTCCGAAACGCTCCCACGACTCGCCGCTGCGCTGGATCAGATACAGCGCCACGAAAATCACGCAGCCGCTCCACACCATCAGTTGAATCGCGTCGAGCCAGTAGGGGAGCGGAGGAGCCTGGGGCGCCCAGAGTGAGACTCCTGTCGCGAGAATGTGAGGAACAACGCCGATGGCGAGCACCGCACCGACTTCCCCCCAGAGGGTGCCGTCCGGCAGCGGCGGCGATACGGGCGCATCCGTCATGCCGGGCGTGGACGGTTCGTCGCTGGCCGACTTGCCAGCCTCAGGCTCGTTTTCGGCGGCAAAGTCTGGCGGGTCGCCCATGCTCATGGGGGATAATCTAGCCGCTTTTCAGAGAAGAATCAAATTCCGTCTCCGCCGACTCGCCGTTTTCAGGCAGCCTGGCGGTGCCGGTGGAGGATTTCAGAATTTCCGGAATTCTTTGAAAATGACTCCGAAATGAACTGGACATGCGTATATAATGATGGCAGCCTGGGCGGAGCCCTGCGCGGGCAGCCAGGAGGGTGTGATCTTTCTCAATGGGGTTGTTTTGCCAAAACGAAGTCCGCGGCCCCGGCGCGCCGGGACTGCGGAGGAAGGGAATAGTCTGCGCGGAAGTGGTGAGAGTGAGGTGCGTAAGTTGTGCGGAATCGATGGAGTGTATTTGGACTTACGTCACGGACCGTTGACGTAAGTCGCGCGGAACAGCCCAACCTGGCGGCATCCGGCAGCGTGAATCAAGAATTCGCCTGATTCAGGGGGGGATGAATCAAACTATGCGTTGGAAGTTGTGTGAAGACAAAGACTTGCGCACATGACTCTACAGGGATTTCCCCCGTTTTCGTGGTCCGTGAATATGAATCAAAACCGTCCCTCCGGGGGGAGTTAATGATTCGCGGCAGAGTCCCCTTGGCGAGGACTTACGGCAAGCGGAATCGACGTAAGTCTCCCGGCATCTTCCCCTGCCTGTCCCTCGCCAATCCCGATGAGCCGCAAGATCGGGGTCGTTGCCAGAGTGGTCACAATGGCCATGACGACCATCATGGCGAAGACTGTCGGCGAGATGATTTCCAATTGCAGGCCGATGTTGAGGACAATCAATTCCATCAGTCCGCGGGTGTTCATGAGAATGCCCAGGCCGGCCGAATCCCGCCAGGACAGCCCCGTCAGTTTGGCCGCGGCGAAGGAGCCGCCGAACTTGCCCGCGGTGGCGACGGCGATGATGGCCAGGCACCACAGCCAGTTTTCCCAGCCGGCGATGAGGCCGATTTCAGTCCTCATGCCGGTGTAGGCGAAGAAGGCGGGGAGGAGCAGGACGGTGACCAGGTCTTCCAGCTTGTGGCACAGGTCGATGGCGACGCGGCTGTTGTGGGGGAAGACGGCTCCGAGCAGGAATGCGCCGAAGATGGCATGAATGCCGATCACTTCCGTCGTCAGGCAGGAGACGAGCAGGGCCAGGAAAATGAGGGCCAGCACACCTTGCGGCGGAGGCTCATCCCCGAGGCGCTGCAGCAGCCAGGTGATGAGCGGGCGAACGGCGAAGAACATGCAGGCGATGAACACCGCCGTCATCAGGGCAACGGCAATCGCCCAGCCGACTTCCGCTTGGGCAACGCCGACCACAATGGCCAGCAGGCACCACGCGGCAGCATCGTTCATGGCCGCACAGGTCAGGGCCATGACCCCCAGCGGCGAGCGGCTCATATGGCGGTCCTTGAGGATGCGTGCCAAAACGGGAAAGGCGGTGATGGACAGGGCGGCTCCCAGGAACAGCGCGAATTTCGTGAACGAAATGCTGCTCGGAGAATGAACGGCATACATCGGCAGGGCTAGCGCGATGCCCAGTGCAAACGGTGCCGCAATGCTGGCGATGGCCGTGGTGAGAATGGCGGTCCCCCGCTCTTGCATCACGCGCAAATCGAGTTCCAGGCCGACGACGAACATGTACAGGATGACGCCGAGCTGCGCGATGACCTCCAAGGCCGGTTTGATGGAGTCGGGAAACAGGTATTGCTGGGCCGCGGGCGAAATCGCGCCCAGCAGGGATGGGCCGAGCAGGATGCCGGCGATGACCTCGGCAATCACGGGCGGCTGGCCAATCCAGCGGAAGACGATGCCGAGCAACCGCCCGGCGATGATCACGGCAGCGAGGGCGAGGAAGAGATGGAACATGCAAAGTACTCATCACGCTCCGCGTGATGAAATCTCCTCACGCGGAGCGTGAGGAGTACTGTTCTTGAGCGAATCGATGAGCGGGAAAACGATGTCGACATGGTCGTCGAACAGATCGCCGATGAGCAGATCCGTGAGGAGTCCCTTATGTTCCGGATAGTGCTTGACGAATCGCCCGAAGCTGAAGCCTTCGTAGAATTCGACCACCAGTCGCCGCATCCGCTCCATCCCCTTCACGAACTCCGGCTCCCACTTGCCGAGTTGCTGGCCCGTGGTGTCGCCGGCGGCCAGTCCTTCGCAGACGGCATCGGCAGCCATCTGCCCGGATTTGAGGGCCAGCAGCACGCCCGAGGAATAGAGCGGATCGAGAAAGCCGAAGGCGTCGCCGATGAGCACCCAGCCGTCGCCGGCCGCTTGCTTGGCGCGGTAGGAGTATTCCTTGGCGGCGAAGAACTGGCTACAGCGTTTGCCTGGTGCGATCCGCTGCTTGACGGCGGGGCAGCGCTCCACCTCTTCGAAATAGACTTTTTCGAAATCCTTGCCGGGGCGATTCTTGAAAAGATAGTCGTAGCCGGCGACGACGCCGACGCTGACGATGTTGTCGTGCAGCGGGATGTACCAGAACCAGCCTTGCTTCCCCTGCACTTGCAGGACGATGGTCGCCCCTTCGTCCCGCTCCGTATCGCGGTAGGCCCCTTCCCAGTAGGTCCAGCAGGCGGACTTCTTCAGCAGGGGATCCCATTCGCGGAGGTTGAGCCGACTTTGAATCATGGAGCTTTGGCCGCTGGCGTCGACAACGACGTCGGCGTGGACGGTCTCTTCCTGGCCATCCTCCCGCAGGATGCGGACGCCCGTCGCCCGGCTGCCGTCGAAGAGGACTTCCAGCACGCGCACCCCTTCCTGCACGTCCACCCCGTGCTCGCGGGCATTTTGCAGCATCAGGTGGTCGAATTCGCTCCGCCGCACCTGCCAGGTTTGCGAACATTCGTGCGGCTTATGATCGACGAAGTAAAACGGCTCGGAGAGCCGGCCGGACTGGCTGACGAACTGCACGCTGTATTTTTTGACGAAGTGGCTCCCCTTCATCTTCGGCAGCATGTTCAGCCGCTTGAGGATCCAGTAAGTCTCCGGGATGAGCGATTCGCCGATGTGAAAGCGGGGAAAGTGTTCGCGCTCAAACAGCCGCACCTGATGCCCCTGCTGGGCGATAAGCGTGGAGGCAGTGGACCCGGCGGGGCCGCCGCCGATGACAATGACGCGGGGGTTTGTGGACATGGATTTTTCTCGCCGCGAGGCAGGAGGGCGTTTTGCTGTACCCGCATTCTATCCCACCGGCCAAATAGATGTCAAGACAATAGTTGTTTAGACAAGTGTTTGGTGTGCCGCAAACCGCTTCCGCGGCACCTGGCCGCTACTTGGTATTGTCCACAAGCGCCGCTTCGTTCGTCGAGTCGAAGCCGACGACAATGTTATGCCCCTTCGGGGAATGCTCCCACTTTTTGAATTCGAGTTTCCCGTCCTTGGCCGCGTCGTAACTGGCGGGAGCGGAGGCGGCTACTGCGGGTCCAAGGATGGCCTCGATTTCCGTGAGCTTCATACCAGGTTTCACCTTCTTGATGTTCTTCAGCGTGACCTTGTCATTCACCGGCCCACTCGGACCGCAGCCAAGCACGAAAGAAACGGCCAGAATGAGTGGAGCCAGACACAGAATTCGAACATGGTTGGCAGTCATCGGGATTTCCAAGATGGAGGAATGAACAGAATGAATTAACGGAAGTCTTCATCAAAAAAGCCGGCTCGTAGCACCTTCTCCTCCGCAGGCGCGGCAGCGTCGCGACTGGGATCGATCTCCAAAATGGCCCAGTCTCCCCAACGGGGAAAGAGCAGGTAGTTGACCTTGCTCAGCTCCGCTTCGCGGAAGGTGTGACCACTGTTGAGGACGATATATCGTTGTGCGCCGCCAGAAACAATGATTTGCTGCTCTTCGGTGCGTAGTGGGTTCAGGGCGATGAGTGCGGGGACGTGATCTGCCGCTGTGTGTTCCTGGCCAGCGAGCGTCACCTTCTCCGGCGTCCACTTCAGCGGCAGCTTGGGGAGAGCCTTGGCAATCCACGAATTGCTGCCAGGGTCGCCGAAGAGGATCAGGTTTTTTTGGCTAAGTTCCTCCTCGGTCACAGCGGTGTCGTCTTTGACGGGCAAATCGCCGCGAAAGTAACGGTGCCATTCCTCGGCAAACCGCTTGAGGCTCGCCTTGGCATAATCATCGGCCCCCTTGTTCCAAGGCTTTCCGGTACCCCGGACGCAGAGAAAGGGCTTCGTAAACGCATCGTCGATCGGGCCCTGCAAGCCAGGACGCTTGCCGGAGTTCCTGGGAGCGTCATATTTCCAGCCCTCCTTCGTTCGTGAGAACTCGGCGTAGGTCAGTTTGTACTTTCCCTTAACCTCCGGCGGTTGCAGTTCGATTTTTCCAATTCGCACTTTCGGGCGCCATAGGACAATAGCAAATCTTGTGATATTTGTCGGCTCATCCACTTCGACCGTGTCGTCTTTGATTCTCGCCGAGATTTCCGCGCGTGCGTAATGCTTCTCCAGCCCCAGCACCTGCAGCCAGTGGCAGCGGCTGTATTTGAGAGTCCACGTGACGAATCGCAGTTCGGTCGGCTGGCGATTGATACCCTTGTCCGCATACTCGCCTATCCGTTTCATTTGCTCGGCATGCGTGATCGGATCGATGACGTGCCCAGTGCCGGGGGAGATGAGGTTGACCATCGTCAGCCCCTCCTTCTTCATCGCCTCCCCCATGATGACGTGAGCCTGGAAGAAAACGTCCTTCTCCCCCATGCAGGCAATCGCGGGGACAACGCTCGCGTTTGCGGCGTAATCCACGCTGTCCAGCATGTGCAACCCCAGCTCCTGATACTCCGGCAGCGGGCCGACCTTCACAAAGTTCGGCAGCGGCGTTTCGGAAAACTTGTGCGTATCGACATAGCCGCAGTAGGGGCCGAGGGCGACGAAATAGTCCGGATGCTTAAGTCCGAGATGCCAGGTACCGGAAGCACCCATCGACATGCCGCGAAGGACGATGCGGTCTTGGTCGATGTTGTAGCGGCTGCAGACGTCAAAAATTGCTTCGAAGACATCCGTCTCGCCCGCCCAGCGATAGCAATTCTCCACGCGGCCCAGCGGATGCAGCTCGATGAACGGGGCCTGGGGCGTCGAGGCGCTATCTCCATCCCCTTCGTCGAACCGCGCGATAAACCGCAGCTCGCTCATTCCCACCGGACGCGTGCTGCCGTGCAGGACGACATCCAGTCGCATCTTATTCTCTGGGTGATAATTCTTCGGAACGATGAGTCCGTACGGTTGAACCGAGTTGTCGACGCGCGAGAGGTACCCCAAAGCGACCTTGCCGAGGCGAGTCTTCCAGGGATAGGTCTTCTCAGCCACAGCTTGGGCTCGCTCGTTGCCTCGCTCGATAGCCTTTTTCAAAAGCGTGACATCCGCCGGCGTGAATTCCTGGTCGTATTTCAGAGCCCAGGTGAGTCCCTTGGCAAAAATGGCGGCATCAACAACTTCCGGTAAGGCCGCGACTTCCTTTTCCAGCGAGGCCAGATCGTCCGAGATCGATTTCCGTTCGTTCTCTGCGAGCGGCTTGGCCTGGCCAAACGCGAGGCTTCCGCACAAGAGAACCGCAATCGACAATAGAACGTGTTTCATGCGGTAGCTTTCAGATTGCGAACAGAAGGAAACTAAGGAAACGAAGAAAGGCATTCGATCGCTTTGACTTTACCTTCGTTTGCTTCGTTCCCTTCTGTTCAGATTCTTCTGTTCAATTTCGTAACGTCATTCCTCCGCCACGTTTACAAACACCTTCAGCGCCGACTTCTCTTCGACGAGCAGCCGCATCATTTCCTGATAGTTGTCCAGGCCATTCACCGGATTGGTGAGAATCCTCTGCAGCACCCCGGGAAACATCATTTCGCCGAGGGCGAGGTCCTTGATGCCCATTTCAAAGTGCTCACGGTTACCGTTGACCGAGCCGAGCAGGAGCTTGTTACCGAGGACCCAGTCGATGTTGATCTTGTCGGCTGGAATCTGATGCACCCGCTTGCCGCCGGTAATGCTCACCCACACTAGCACGCCGTTGTGCCCCAGGTACTCCATGGAATTGAAAGCGACCTCGCTGTTGCCGCTGGAATCGAGAATGATGTCCGCCTTGCCGACCTTCTTAACCAGCGTCTCCAGCGGCGTCTCTTGCATGCTGACGTAGGTGGCCTCCAGCCCCTGCACAATCTGGCTGCTGAGCGTGCCGGGTTTGCTGCGGGCGCAGGTGTAAACTTCCAGCCCCTTGAGCTTGAGGACCAGCGTGGCCAGCAGGCCGATTTGCCCCGCCCCCATGACGAACGCCCGTTGCGGCCGCCAGACCTTCATCCGCCGCTGGGCTTCGTAGGCCTGAAACACCGCCTTGGCCGCGCAGCTCATCGGCTCCATCAGGACGTGCAGGTGTTTGAGCCCCTGGGGAATGCGGACGATGTATTCCTCCTCATCGACAAAGTACTCCGTCAGGTAGCCGTGCCGCAGGTTGATGCCCCGCTCGTAGTACGTCTCCTCGCTGGTCATGTCGTTGGTGCCGATCAGATCGTAGATCGATCCACCCGGCCGGCGAACCGTGGCGGTGACGTAGTCACCCGGCTTCACGCGACGGACGTTCGGGCCGACCTCGACTACTTTGCCGAACGATTCGTGTCCCATGACCAGATGCTTGTCTCCCGTCGGTGCATTCCCGTACAGGGCCTCGTTGATCTCCCGGTCCGTCGCATCCACGCCGACCTTGAGCACTTTCACCAGCACCCCTTTGCCATCGGGAATTTGCCCGACCGAAGGGCGCGGAATGTCTTCCAGATGGACGCTATTCTTCTGGCCGGGATAGACGGCAATGGCTTTCATAACGAGCTCGGCAGGTGGCAGGTGGCGCGCCCACGGCTTTGCGTGGTCGTGAGAACGACGGTTATGGTATCACACCGGGAACAGCACGGGAGAGGCGGCCTCGAAGCTTCAAGTCGCCAGCTTCGTCGCCGCCCAAACCGCCAGTTTTTCGCGGAAGATCTTGGCGTTGTGGCGAATGTCTGTCGGCAACGTGTCCATCAAGAAAAAGTCCTTGATGCTCAACGTGTGGGTGTGCTTCGCGGCGAGGGCTGCCAGTTCGGAGATCAACTGCTGTCTGTCCTGCTCATCCCGCGGCCGTTTCTCCGGCCAGGGCTCGGCAATGATCACCGGACGCTGCTGACCCGGAGTGCCGACGCCGACAAGGGCCGAACGATAGATCCGCTCGTGCTGGTTGAAAATGGACTCACAGGGAATGGTAAACAGCGTGCCGCTGGCCATGATCACGCGGTGGCTCTTACGTCCGCAGAACCAGAACCGCTGGCTCCAATCATCGGCATCAGCAGGCGGTTCCAAGTAACCAACGTCCCCCATCCGGTGCCAGAACTCCTCGCCGTCCTTAATCTTGTGCAGGGCGTTTGCATCCACTCGCGTGACGTACTCCGTGGTCACCACGCCCCCTTGCACGATCAACTCGCCAATCTTGCCAGGAGACAGCTCTTCCGCCCGATCGAGTGTGGCAATCGGGCCGTCGGTGATGCGGATGACCTTCCATTCCATGCCGGGAAAACGCCGGCCAACGCAGGTTCCCGCTCCCTCCGCGCTCTTGGCCGCGGTCTGGGCTAGGACTTCGCTGGCGGCAATCGACGCCACCGGCAGCGACTCCGTCGCGCCGTAGGGAGTATGCACGTCTCCATCCGGCGCAATGGCGTTCTTCATTCGCCGCAGCACATGCGGCGGCACCGGTGCGCCGGCCGAGAGCACTCGTTTCAGCGTCGGCAGTACGATCTTTCGCTCCTCGCAGTAACGGCCGACGACGTTCCACAGCGCCGGTGACCCGAAGGCCTGCGTGACTTTCCAATCGTTGACGTGGTCGATGATGTTCCGCGGATTGACCTTCGCCGGGCGAGTCGGGTCCATCTCGGGAAGGACGGTCGTTACCCCCATCGCGCAATTGAACAGGGCAAACAGCGGGAACCCGGGCAGATCGATTTCGCCAGGCTGAATCTGGTAGAAGTCCCGAATCTCATCGACCTGCTGATTGAAATTACCGTGCCGGTATAGCACGCCTTTTGGCGGACCCGTGCTGCCGGTGGTGAAGATGATGGCGGCGGCATCGCTCCCTTTCGTCGCCGCGGGCTGAAAGTTCTTGAGCATGCCGGACCGTAACTGGGCAATGGTCTTGCCACCCCAGAACCAGCGCCGTCCGATGGTGACGTTGTACCTAGCCCTGGGGAACCGCCAGCGAAGCAGGGCCCGCACCGCCTGCGCCAGCGGGACACCGACAAATCCCTCCGGCTCACTTTCGGACAGGCATTGGACCAGGTTGCCGCGACCCATACCCGGATCAATGAGGACCGTCACGACCCCCGCTTTGAACATGCCAAATACGAGCGAGATGAAATCGATGCTCGGCGGCACCAAGAGCGCTAGCCGCGTGCCAGGTCGCACGCCCATGGACTGCAAACCGGCGGCCAGCAGGTTGCTATCGTCGTCGAGCTGCTTGAATGTCACTTGCTCGTAGCGGAACTTGCCTGTGGCATCGCGTCCTTGGGGCATTGCCACGGCCACGCCATGGGGGTCGCGACGAGCCGTCTCGCTGAGGCGGAAGCCGACGTTGATGATTTCGCCGGGCGCGGTCATCGGGCCTTGCACCTCGCCGCGACGAACTCCAGCACTCTCGCGGCAACGTCTACCTCCAGCGTCCGGGCCAGCGCTTTCCAGCCAGGGACGGCGTTAACTTCCAGCACGTAGAGCCGGCCATCCTTGCCGGGAAGGACATCAACGCCGGCCAGTGGAGCGCCGACGGAGTCGGCGGCTCGATGCGCTAAGTCAGCAAGCTCCGGAGTCAATTCCAGCCGCTCCGACTTGGCACCGCGGCTGACGTTGGTGCGCCAGTCGAGCGGGTTGCGGCGCTTCATGGCGAGGATTTCGTCGCCGATCACGAGCAGCCGCAGGTCGCAGCCTTCGTGCTCGATGAATTCCTGGACATACAGGACCGCACCAAGCTGCGTGAGCATCTTGAAGGCCCGCAGGGCCAGTGCGGGATCATTGAGCCGCGTGATGCCGCGGCCTTCGCTGCCGAAGAGCGGCTTCACCACGACGTCGCCGCCGAGTATTTCAAAGGCGGCCATCGCGTCATCCGGCGTCTGGCAGGTGATAGTCCGCGGAGTGAGCAGGCCGGCTGCTTGCAGCTTGGCCGATGTGAGGTACTTGTCGACTGCCGCTTCCACGGCCCGCGCTGGGTTGATAACGCAGATGCCCTGCGCTTCCAGCCGGGCCAGGCAGTCCATGCGGAACACGACCTGCTCCAGCGAGCCGGGTGGCATCGTGCGGACGAGCACGGCGTCGAACTGCGTCAGCTCGTGTTCGCCGGAGAAGACTCGTGTGGTCTTCGTGCCGCCAATCTCCGCGGCAATCTGGCTGAATGCAACTTGCGTCAACTCGTGGCGCTGAGCCGCCGCCGCGCGAGCGAGATCCCGCAGGTACCAGCTTTCGAGATCGGCGAGAACGGCAAATCTCATGGTCTTGAAGCAATTCGCTCACTCCGTGAACGACTTCCTGAGCACGTCGGGTCGAAGCTGGCCGAAGCGATGGAACGCCCCGCTATCCAGATTGACGAGGTTGATCACGCCGGGGCTGAACAGCAGCGGATCGATCTTGTAAAAGTCCTTGCCGGCCCGCTCGAAGATGGCGGCGAAGGGTTCGCCATAATCGTGTGAGGCGGAGGCGGGAATCTTAGGGCCGAGGGTGGCCAGGCTCTCGTCGTCGCCGCGGGTCCAGAGCGTTACTTCGCCGCCATACAGGACCGCGTCGTTCGTTCGCCCGATACCCGTCAGATCATCCTTGGCAATCGGTGGCAGCGGAGCCACGCCGAATCCGCTCTGTACGTGGGAAAGATCGAAGCCAAGCTCGTGCATTTTATGCAGGGCCGTCTCCACGCTGCGGGCCACCACCTGCACACTGCCGGCGATGCTCGCGGTGCGGGCGACGAGCAGCGTCAGGTTCGCGGGCTCGATGTGGCAATCCGCGGCAATCTGACGGCAGATTTCGTCCGGCGGCAGCTTGCCGGTCTCCAGCACCCCCACCGCATGGGCGGCTGTTTCGCGATAGCCGATCTGGTCGTAGATCTTTTCCTTCCCTGCTGCCGCCCGCATCGGGCCGGAGCCCATCGCAAAAAACTTCTCGCCGGTCACCGGCCAGCCGGCGTATTGACTGGCCATGCAGGCGGCCACCGGCTGGTCGGTCTGGATGGTGACGGCAAGACCAGGCCAGAGATCGGGCTGACCGGGCACGAAGTTGACCCGCCCCAAATCCGCCAGGCAAATCTCCGCCAGCTGCCGTCCGATTTCGAGTCCCCCGCTGGCGTTCACGCCGCAATCGATGACCCGCGCCCCGCAGTCCATCCGCAGCACCCCGGCATGCAGATGCATCCGCTCCGCGAGATGCTCCGCCAGGAGTTCGCAGCGGCGAAGGGCGAGCTCGTTGAGGGAAAGCATGGGACAGGGAAAAGCGGAAAGTGGAGAGCGGAAAGCGGGCTGAGTGGCATGTATTGTAGATGGATCACTACCAACTCGAAACCGGCCCATTGTCAGTGGCGTCACAATCCACCATCATCCATTCCATATCCGCTTTCCGCTCTCCACTTTCCGCTTTTCCCTACCGTGGCTTCCCTCACCATCGAAAACTACGTTAAGGCCATCTACCAACTCTCGGCCGAGGGGGGCGGGGAGATTGCCGCCACGGGACAGTTGGCGGAGACGCTCGGCGTTTCCCCCGGCACCGTCACCAGTATGCTCAAGACGCTGGGGGAAAGCGGACTGGCAAAATACACCCCCTATGAAGGGGCCCGGCTCACCGACTCCGGCCGCTCGCTGGCCCTCCGCGTGCTGCGGCGGCATCGGCTCATCGAGCTGTTTCTGGTGCAAACGCTCAAGCTGACGTGGGACGAGGTCCATGCCGAAGCGGAAAACATGGAGCACGCGGTGAGCGACCTGCTCGTCGATCGGATCGACGCTTTCCTCGGCCATCCAGAAAGCGACCCGCACGGCGACCCCATCCCGCGGGCCGACGGCACCATCGCCACCACTGCCGGCAGCGCCCTCTCCGCCCTCGCCACCGGCGAACGCTTCCGAATCGTCCGGGTCAGCGACCAGGCCCCCGACTTCCTCCGCTACCTCGCCGAAACGGGCCTCCGCATCGGCGCGGAGGGAACCATCGCCGAAATCCGGCCCCAGGCGGGGGTCATCGTCCTCCGCATCGGAGAACTCGACACTACGCTGTCCCGAGAGATCGCCGAGAAACTGATCGTGGCCCGCTCTTCGGAAAGTCGCTGATCGAGACTCGCGGTTCGAACCATTATCTAGCCTGAGTGATGCAAAAGTCGGCCTCCCAATCTTCGTAAGTTTAATTGCAGCAACCACTTAGAACTACCGCTGTCCTGTCTTTTGCATCACCCCCTTCCCCACAAGAGGGGAAGCGGAGCAGTTCTGCAACATCACGCGGTTCCATGAATAACTCCAGCCCTTCCAAGGAGCCGTAATTATTCATGTTCTTGCGCTTCATTTTTGAGGCCAGTGCGTATTCAAATGTCGACGCAAGTCATTGCCATACCGCCACTTGCAATCCGCCACTTTATTCATTCTCCGGCGGTTTACCGGCTGACTTTATTCACCCTCCCGACATTCGCGGACGCCAGGGCGTTAGCCGGACAATTTCTCCGGCGAGCGGCTGGCGGAAGCGGGCCGGTGAGTTCGCACGCCTGAGCGAAGTCCCTTTCACCGGTTCGACGTGAGGGTCACAGCGCGCATTTCCAGCGCGGCGAGCGACCAATCGCCCGAGGTTCGCCGCCAACATTCCAACCACAACCATGATGTCAATGAGCACACCCTCCCTGGCCCCGGGCGGGCGCTCCGCCCCAATTGCTCTATTATACAAAAGAGCATGGAAATACTAAGTGTCCAGTAACTTGGTGCCGGTCTACGTGGAGCGCTTCAGATTAAGAGCGAGAAGCCTGGCGAGCAGGTCGTCATCAGAGAGCGAAACCGGCCAGCCGTAGGCGGCGAAGACCGCGGCGTCGAGTTTTTGGTGGGCGAGGTCGAGCCAGGTGGGACGCTGGTTGTAGAGGTTGGTGAGGGTCCGCTTCTTAAGTTCCTTCGCGCAGTCGTCGTCCTTGGGGACGAGGCGGGGGTAGCGGACCAAAGTAGGCCGCGACTCCGTCGCGCGCCCCCGCTGTCCCGCAGGGACGGCGGATTCCGAAGAGCGCTGCTGTCCTGCGGACAGCAGCGGGCTCGCGACGGAGTCGCGGCCAACTATGTAGCGTGCCCAGGGGCCGTCCGGGGAGCCGGGAAATTCGAGGATTTCGGTGCGTGTCCATTCGGGGGGATTGAGCCAGGCGGTGCGGAGGTCGTCGAGTTCCTTCGCCGCTGCCGCAATCCCCTGCCGCTGAGTCCAAGACAATTTGTGATGCGGCTCATTCAGTAGATCGCGTTGTGCGATAGAGTTGTAACTCTTCGTCAGACAATTGATCCGAGGAAACCAAACGGTAATGTCTTTCCGAAAGGACCAAAACTCGCCCTTCGGTTTTGACCAACTCGAACAGGGCAATCAGATTTCGCTCCATGAACTGGGCGGCGATTGGTCGGCATACGAGGTTTGCAAATTGGTTGGCGCAGACTGCTAGGTCTTGCTCGATCTGAACGACATTAATCTGATCTCGTCCGGTCTTTGCTTGGACGGGAAAGACGTACTGCGCGCCGTGCCGGTCAACACCGACGTAAAGCTCATCGATCTCCACCTGCCCCAGGCCAGCGGCAGTTGTGCGTAAATGATTTTGAAGCGAGTAGCACACCACGCCGGAAAACACGTCAATCAAGCGATTGTAACGGACCTTCGCGAGCAAAGCCTGCTCGTCTTGCAGTGCGTAACGATCAATGATGCCGGGAGTGGCATCGAGAATTTTGACGGCCACTAAAGACTGATTCGGTGTGATTCGGGCCTGTGTCGTCAACGAAAACTCGTAGCGTCCTCGCCCTGCAGCTCGAATTACCCATTCGTGACCTGTAGGAGCCGTCCGAATAACTGACTCTGGCAAGGGTGAGCGATATCGAGCCGAGTAAATCACGTCTCCGAGGTTCTTCGGAAGTTGAACCCGAAGCTGCTTGGCAACTTGCTCGATTTCGCTGCGTTCAAAGATGAATTCACGAACGCCTTCTCGATGATGAGCCAAGAAGATCCGTTCGATAATCGCTTGATACCGATTAATTCGTTTTTTCGTCACGTTTTTTTGTTGCCTTACTACCGCCCCGATTGCGCTGCGCGCCTGGCCATTCCAAGAGCACGACTTCTTCTCGCAATTGCTCTTTCGTTGCAGTCGCTAGTCGCGTTCGAAATAGGTCAATGTTCAAAACGCGGTATCCCAAAGATTCTGCGATGTCTGCCAAGATAGTGCCTGTACGGATCATCACTCGGAGGTAGGACGCCTGGTCACCAACAACATACGCCAATCGTGCGCCGGGTCGCAATATGCTGGTAAGCTCACTGAAATGTCGAGCCATTCCGCCAAAGTAGAGCTTCGTCACGCGATGGTACAATCGTTCGAATCCTGACGTTTTTCCAAGCTCCAGCCGGCGTGCTTCTATTGCAGTTGCAAGCCGCTGGACCTCTGGATGGTCTGCTACCCACTTGTCGTCGTCGTCCAATCGATACACTCCACGCGTGTTGGAACGAAGCATTTCTCGCTTTAGATTCCTCAAGCTGGCCTTGTCATGAAGAAATCCGAGAATTACCGACTCCAGTCGTGTTGTCCTTGTGTAATCCTTCTCGTTGGGATAGGGAGGCGATGTTATGACTACGTCGATGGACTTCGGCTGTAGAAGTTCGGATACCGCGCGTGCATCGGCACGAAAAACGGTCGACTGGGCGCTGGGGAGCTTTTTCACGAGTCGCAAGTCTCGCGTGATTCCAGTAACTGCGTTTAGCCACGAATCAAGAACAGGTGCATCCTTCTTGGGCTTAGTAACACCTACCTCCGGCCCAAAGTGAAGATTGCTGATCGAAAACACCACTGCCTTTGCCAATGCCAATCGCAAATGACTGCGGTTCCGTCCACTGCTCATCCGAACGATGGCATCATGAAGAACCAGCGTTTTGTGAAGGGGGAGTGAGCTAATGGAATTGGTGAGGATTAGACGATCTTGCTCTGCGTCAAAGCGACGAAGAGTTGCTTTCTCTTTCGTTTGCCTCCGACGAATTCCATTCGCGAAAAGACTGGGTTCATCGCTATCAACGTCACCGTCAGCAATTCCAATCGCTTCGTATTCTTCTCGCACAACTCTTGCAATCTCTTCTGCTTCGCCTTGTAGTGCCTGGGGGCTGGGAAGCCAATTGAGCTTTACATTGGTTGCGAAAAAGGCCATTGGATTTGCTTCAATTCCAACGCTGGCGATACCTCGCTTCTTCGTTTCAACAAGTGTGGTTCCCGTACCGCAGAAAGGATCAAGTACAGTTTGGTTTTGGCCCACCCCAAATTTCTCGAGATAGGTTCGGACAAGATGCGGCGGATATGAAAGAACGAACCGATACCAGTCATGCACCGGTCGGTCCTCCACCATCACCCG
The DNA here is from genome assembly GCA_051004015.1 of Pirellulaceae bacterium. Classification (GTDB taxonomy): domain Bacteria; phylum Planctomycetota; class Planctomycetia; order Pirellulales; family Pirellulaceae; genus SXOA01. The sequence goes on from JBPCKT010000033.1 coordinate 63,588, forward strand.
GTTCGTTTCCGGTGATGCCAGCTTCGCCAACGCAATTTGGTTCATAGCTTTCCTTGCCGAACAGATTCGAGGGACAATGGGGCCAAATCACTATAGAGGGAGACTCCCGAATGAGCGAGTCCCAGCCGGCGGAGCTTATCCAGATTGTCCGGCTCGGCCAGGCCGCCCAGGTCGAAGGCAAAGACCTTCTTGATCGTGCCGGTGAAGTTGGTGTGGATTTCGAAGCGGTCTAGGTCGCAGACGACGAGCAGGGGCGGGCTTTCCAGGGCTTCCCGGTATTGCTGAAGTTGGCGGTAGGCCGCGACGAGGTCCTTGTGCTTGCCCTTGTACTCCCAGCCGAAGCGCTCCTTCATCCAGACATCGGCCCAGCCATCGCCCCCTTCGGTCTTCTTGACCCCTTTCTCGAAGCAGTACCACGAGCCATCCGGGTCCGCCTCCGCCGGCTTGGGCTGGCCGAGCAGCTCGCAGAGGTCGAGAAAATGCTGCTGGCAGGCGGAGCGCTCCGAGAGCTGGGCGGCCTGCCACTTGGCGATGAACTGGGCGGGGGTCATGGAGGGTGGGCGGAGCGGGGGTTCCGGCAAGGAAAAGGACTCCGCCAAGTGTAACGAATGGGAGCAAGGGGCGGGCGGATGCGAGAGCGGCCGTTTTCTTCCGCTGGAGTCCCGCCTTCAGGCGGTTCTTAACGAACCCTGGAACGGCATTCGCCCCCGGCGAGCTTTCCTCGCCGGAGCGGGGGTTGTAAACCAGATTCGCAATGCCTGCGTCCTGAGCCGCCACCGGCGGGCTTGCCCGCCGGAGCGATGTTTGGGAGCCAGTCCATGCCCGCTCCGGGCGGTGGGGAGTGAGGGTGCGGAGGCGCGTGCTGGTTGCCAAACACCGCTCCGCCCGGACAAGCCGGGCGGTGGCGAATGAAGATACGGACAACGCGTGCTGGTTTCCAGACAGCGCTCCGGCGGGGCAAGCCCGCCGGTGGCCGAGCCGCCTGAAGGCGGGACTCGTGCTACGCCCCCACGAGCGGCTTGTGGCCCAGGGCGCGGCGGGTGACGGTGAGTTGGCCGGCGTGGAGGCCTTCGTGCCAGATGGCGAGCTCGAAGACGGAGGCGAAGTCGGGAAGGAATTCCGGGGCGCCGGCGGGGGTTTTTCCGGCCAGGGCGTCATCACTTAGTTGGGAGAGGACTTCCAGGAGTTTGGCCCGCCGTTCACGCATGGTGGCCAGCACCGTTTCCGGCGGCGGGTACTGGTCCGGCTGGTTGGTGGGCTGGGAGCCCATGCCGAAGCGTGGACTCCAGTCTTCGAGCGTGATTGCGCTCGCCGGAGAGACGAGCGAGAGGAGGAAGTTATCCGTGTTCGCCATGTGGCCAGCAAACCAGAGGGCGTGATTGCAGCCGGGATGGACCTGGTGGACCCAGTCCTGGGGAGTTTTGAAATCCGCCAGCAACTTCTCGCTCATCTGGCGCGTGCTGTGGAGCTGGCGCTCGAGTCGCTGCTGAAGGCTCATGAGAACATTTTAGGTCTCGATGCGGCGCACCGGCTAGGGCGGGGGCGCCATCGGCGGGGCCGCTCCCGTGTTCACCAGGACGATCCTGGTTTCCGTGTCGGCCTCATAAAAGATGTGGAAGTGGATACCGCTATTTCCGTCCAGCTCCTTGGCCAGGGCCGCCAACTTGACGGCTTCCGCCTTCTGTTGAGTAGTATCCGCAACGAGTTTGTTGAGCTGCGTGGTCGCGGCAGTGTTCTTTTCCGCATCGAGCTTCAACTTGGGAAGATTCGCCAGGTCTTCCGCGGCCTTGGCGTTGGCCTGCGCGGTAGCGGGAACAATCTGCGCCGCCACGTTCTTCAGCCAGGGCTTGGGCTGCGTCATCCCGTGAATCTGATAGCCGGCCTTCGCTCCAATCGTGAGCAGCTTGCTGGACATCGCGCAATCCAAACGGAAATGCAGCAGCATGGCGCCATCTTCGGTACCGGTCCGGAAAATGGTGTTGTCCTTCTTGGCGGTCAATTCCGGCCTTTCAAATTTGAACTTGGGAAATTTCCCTTCCGGCGGGCCAAGCACGATGACAATTTGTTTGGGGTTGGGGGGATACTCGATCGTGTATCTGGCCGACATCGGCTTGTCGAGGTCCACCTTCATCGGCGCGCCGACCACGGGTTGACGCAAGGCCAGTTGGTGAGAGCCGGTGCCGGCCTTCATCGTCAGGACGCAGTTGCACAGATAGGGCGCGGACGTGACGTGCTTGGTGGCCTCGTCAGTCCACTGGAAATTCAACTGGTCGTTTTGAATGGCCAGCTTGGCGACGAGGACAGGCGTGCCGCCGCCTTCCGTCTCGATCCTGATGTCCCAATCCCGCTCCGCGGTGCCGTTGTTGGCGGCCTCCATCACGAACTTCTGCTTGGCATTCGTGGAGATGGCGTTGTCCCCTCCCTTGAGACTGATGCTGCATATCGCTTTGGGGGGGAGCTTGATCGCCCCCAGCAGGAACGGCTTGGTGGCATCGGCCACCGCTTTGCCCTTCTCTTCCAGCGGCGGCAGCGGGACGACTTTCGGAAAGTCTGCCAACGGATTGCCAATAGGAACTGCCGGCTCGGGCATTGGCATCGGCTTGACGGGCTCCGGCTTGGGCGGCATTGGAGCCGGCGTGGTCGTGGCCGGCGGCATGGGCATGGGCGTGACGCCGGGCATCGGCATGGGCGGATTGACGGTGGTGGCCGGGTTCGTCACGCCGGGATTGGGCATCGGAGGAACAACCGTCGTCTTTTCGGGAGTTGTCGTGGCGGGGTTGGGGATCTCGACCTTGGGATTCTCCTCCGGATTCGCCTCGGGATTTGCTTCGGTCGCGGCAGGCGCCGTGGCGGACCCTTTGTTCTCCGCCTTGGCGATGGCGGTCTTCTCGGCGGTCTTGCCCCCCTGCGATAGCACCCAGAGGAGGACCGTCACCCCAAGCGCTAGAATCAGCACACCGCCGCCAACACCCGCGACAATCACGATTGTCATGCTCGGCTTCTGGCGCTGCTTTGCCGGCGCATCCGGGGCAGCGGTCGGCGGAGCCTCGGCTGTGGACGCGGGAGCAGGCGCCGTTGTCGGTTCCGAGGACGGCTTCTGTTTCTTGCGCTTGGTCTGAACGGAGAAGCCGGCAAAGGGATCATCAGCCGCCGGCTCGCTGGCGGCTGGTTCCACAGCGGCCGGTTCGTCCTTGGTCGCGGGCGGAGGAGCCGCTTCCAGGTTCAAACCATTCAGACTGAATGCCTCGACCTTGTCCGCGGGCGGTTCCATCGCGGGAGTTGCCACCGCGGCCTGTTTGGGAAAGGGAATCTCGAGTGCTTTGGCGACAAGCGGCTTCTTTTGCTTGCTTTGGGGCTTTTCACCATTCGAGGATTTCTTCTCCTCCTTGGCGGCCGGCTTGGGCTTGGCACGGGCGGCTGCGTCCAACCCTTCGATGACGCCGCGGGCGGACTGTGGACGAACAACCGGATCGCCCGACAACATGCGGGCGCACAGCTCGGCGAGCTCGTCGCTGGCCGCGGGGCAGGCGTTTTTCACATCCTGGGCCTGTTTGACGTTGCCCAGCGGCGGCTTGCCCGAGAGGGAATAAAAGAGAATCCCCCCTAGCGAGAAGATATCGACCAGCGGCGAAACCTGATGCTGGCCGACCTGCTCGGGAGCATGAAAGGATTGAGCCGCGAGTGTGGCGACTTCCGTCGATTCATCCCCGACGACTGCGGGCGCAGTCTCGGTCAGCCGTGCCAGGCCCAAATCCAGAATCTTGACGACGCCGCTGGCATCGATAATCAAGTTCGAGGGCTTGAGATCGCCGTGAATCACCCCCTGCGCGTGAGCGTGTTCCAGGCCTTCCGCCGCCTGCCGGACAATATCCATTGCTTGCGCGGGGGAAGTCGCGCCGCTCGCCTCGACGAGTTGCCGCAGGTCTTTCCCTTCCACAAACTCCGTCACCAGATAATAACGTTCGTCTTCGGAATTCACGTCGAAGACGTGGCTCAAGTTGCGGTGGTCCAGAGCCGAGGCTTTGCGGCCGTCGTCGAGTACTTTCTTCAGGATGTCCGGGTTAGCCGTATACTTGCGCGACAGGATCTTGAGCGAAACTTTTCTGGCGAGCTGGGCGTGTTCGCCCAAATAGACCCGCCCCATCTCTCCCGTTCCAAGCTGATCCATGAGCTTGTATTTGCCCACCATCAGTTGATGAAAGCCATGCAGCAACTGGCCCGCCTGCCACCTGGTCAGTTTGTTCTCCCGCACCAAATCGCGGGCCACGAGCCGGGGGTCGCTATCGTCACCATGAGAGGAGCGGAGTGAGGTGAGGTCGATCGCGCCGAGGAGGCCGCTCTTTTCGAGCGCATCCAGAAAGGCCTTGGCGTTTGCCAAGGGAACAACTTTAGCCATGACGGTGTCTCGCGCGGAGTTCGCTTTGTCACCTCCCCATCCCACCTTAGATTCTGGCAAGGTGCCAGCAGATTAGCAACCAGTTTGGGCAAGTGGCGCGGGGAAAAAAGGGAATGGGCATCTGGGTAAACAGCGTCAACTATCCGATTTTTGGGAAAATTGCCGTTTGTAACGAAAGTACTGATTTTGAGCGTAAATCCGCGCCGATAGGTTTTGTCGAGCGAAAAAAACGTCGCTTCTATGGCTGGCGGTGTTACCTGAGGGTGCCGCTTCCCGCCATCGTTGGCATACCTCACTGTGCGGCTGCCCTGCAGGGCCGCGCAGCCCGCTGTCAAGAAACAGCGCCCGAATCCTTGGAGCCGCGGAGACTCTTCGATGAAGATGCAATGGGCCTGGGTTTTGCCCGTGCTGACGATCCTCACCCTGAGTGGAACCGTTTGGGGTCAGGAATTTTCTCAAGGTTACGCGCCGGGCTATCAACAGGGCAGCCCTCCGCCGGGTTACGCCCCCATGTATGACCCCTCGGTCATGATGTATGCCCCGCCGGGCGTGATGCCCGGTGGACAGCCGGCTGGTTACGGGCAGCCCCAATTCGGGCCGCCTGGCTACGGCCAACAGGTCGGCTACATGCAGGCGGAAGGGGAGCCAACTCCAGCTCCGCTGCGGGGAGGTGAGCCGGGTGTACTGGCTCCCATGCCGGGTCCGGCCGACTACGAAGGGGGCAATTATGGCCCCGCCAATGCCGAAGATTTCGGGGTCGACTGTCCGTACTGCGGCGGCGCGGGATGCGACCGCTGTGGGGGCCACCATGGCTTGCTCGGCGACGTGCTCGGCATCATCGGTCCCTATCCTGATGGCGGCTGCGGAGCCGTTCGCTGGTACGACTTCTCCCTCGATTACATGCTTCTGAAGCGCGACAATATCGGCCGGACCACCAATTTCACCAGCCAGGGCATTGCCGGACCCATTGTCCTCAGCACGGACGACTTGGCATTTAACGAAAGTTCCAGCTTCCGCTTCACAGGCATGTTTCAAGTGGGTCCCGGAAGCAGCGCCGAATTCGTGTACTACGGCTTGTTCTTCTACGAGTCGACCGTGAGCGTCACCGATCCGGCCGGCAACTTGTTCTCCGCCTTCAGCGACTTCGGCACGCTCCCCTTCAACGGGTTTGCGGAAACCGACAACAGCGACCTGCAAACGGTCCGGTACACCTCCAAGTTTGATAACTTCGAAGCCAACTTCCGCCAGCGGTGGGTGGCCCCGAGTGCTCGCTATCAAGGCTCGTGGCTGATCGGAGCGCGGTACTTTAAGCTCGATGAGCAGATGAGCCTGTTCACGAATTCCACCACCAACAACGCCAGCGCTTACTATGACACCGATATCTTCAATAGTCTGACCGGTATGCAGGTCGGCGGCGACGTCTGGTTCTGCCTGCTCCCCGGCCTGCGGCTGGGTGGCGAGGCGAAGGTGGGCGTTTACGGCAACAACGCCGGCCAGAATACGTCCATCAGCACTTTCTCGGGGGCTTTGTTTCAGGAAAACGGCCATAGCCAGGACGTCGCTTTCGTCGGAGACGCGACCCTGATGATGACCTATCGCATCAATTACCAGTGGACCGCCAAACTTGGCTACCACTTCCTGTATGTGGACGGGGTCGCCCTGGCCACCGAGAACTTCGACGCCACGCCGCCGGCCCTGTTCTTCCCGTTGCCCGGAGTGAACCGGGCCGTCAACATGAACGACAACGGGAACGTTTTCTATCACGGATTGATGGTTGGCCTGGAATTCATGTGGTAGCGCAACGGAGTGCTTTGCTCCCTCGGCGCAACGGCGAAGGATACGGCAGACCTCAAGCATGAACCCCGCGAACCCTGTTCGCGGGGTTCTGCCGTTTGTGGAAGGTCGGCTCGAGTCCTGTGGCGACTGCTCAACACCATTCCCCCCGAAAGCAGCGTCTTGATTCATGATTCACGCATCCTCTTTCCAGCCGCTCGACCTCCACTTACGGCGACTCCTCGGTCCCTAACCTCCGTGCCGCCAACTACATCGGCTGATGCTCGTCGCCGGAGACTTGATTCATACTCTCCATTTCTTGTCCATTCTTGATTCATCAACTTCCGCGAATCACTTGCTCTATTGGATAACTTTTTCTCGTCCCACCTCCCTCCTGCTTTTGTTGATTAACCCCCCGTGTCAGGGGGCGGATTAAATGCAGCCAGTCGGGGGCAGAATTAGCAGCCTGGGTTTAGATGCTTGAATAATCGTTAATGACGCTAGGTTTGGCAAGCCTCTGCAGGTTGGTCCGTTCCTTTTTTCC
>JBPCKT010000034.1:0-7451 GCA_051004015.1 Pirellulaceae bacterium
GACCAGCCAGCCCCCTCGCTCCTCTTCGGCACTTCTTAAGCCGACTCCGCCCCCTGCTTCCGCCTTCTCACTAACCATCCCGCCACCGCTCCGCGCAAAATGGTAAAATCCTGTGAACGGTTACGAAGAATTGAAGGCGGCTTTCCATGTCCAGCACAACTCAGCCACAAAGGCAAAAATATGTCCGGGCCGTCGGTCCGCGGCTGCGGGTGTTGCTGTATGTCGTGTTCTCGCTGGTCGCCTTGCTGACCGCGAATTCGCTGTTCCTCTTCAGCATCACGGCCCTCGAGTGGCTGACGCGGGCGACCTACCAGGACTACTTCTACCTGTACATGTTCGTCTTGCACATCGTGCTGGGCCTGGTGCTGATAGTGCCCTTCGTGGCGTTCGGCCTGATTCACATGGTCACGTCCTGGAACCGCAAGAACAAGCGGGCCATCCGCATCGGCTATGCGCTGCTCACGGCCGGCATCGTGGTGCTGGTCACCGGCCTGTTACTGATGCGGATTGAAGGGCTGTTCGACCTCAAGCATCCGATTTCGAGGATGACCATTTACTGGTTGCATGTCCTGGTCCCTATCGCCGCCGGCTGGTTGTATTGGCTCCATCGTCTGGCGGGGCCGAAGATCAAGTGGCGGATCGGCATCACCTATGCCGCGATTGTGGCCGCGCTCGTTGGGAGCATGGTCATTCTCCGCTCCCAAGACCCTCGCGGCTGGAACCGGCCCGGCTCGGTGGAGGGAAAAAAGTACTTTGAACCTTCGCTCGTCGGAACTCCCAAGGGAGAATTCATCCCCGAGCGTTCCCTCATGATGGACAGCTACTGCCTCAAGTGCCATCAGGATGCTTACAAAGGCTGGTTCCACAGCGCCCACCATTTCAGCTCGTTCAACAATCCGGCCTACTTCGCCAGTGTCAAAGAGACGCGCGAAGTGGCTCTCAAACGGGACGGCAACGTCAAAGCCAGCCGCTGGTGCGCCGGCTGCCACGACCCCGTGCCGTTCCTCAGCGGCAAGTTTGACGACCCCAAGTATGACCTGGTGAACGACCCCACCGCCCATGCCGGCATCACTTGCACCGTTTGCCACGCGATAACGCACGTCAACAGCACCAAAGGCAACGCCGACTACGTGATCGAAGAGCCGGTGCATTATCCGTTCGCTTACAGCGACAACCCGGTCCTGCAATACATCAACAACCAGCTCGTGAAGGCCAAGCCGTCGTTCCACAAGCAGACATTCCTCAAGCCATTCCACAAGGATTCGGACAAAGCCGCCGAGTTCTGCTCGACTTGCCACAAAGTCCATCTTCCCAAAGAGCTGAACCACTACAAGGAGTTCCTCCGCGGCCAGAACCACTACGACTCGTATCTGCTCAGCGGCGTCGCGCACGGATCCCAGAGCTTTTATTTCCCCCCGAAGACGCAGAAGAAATGCGCCGGCTGCCACATGAACCTGGTTCCGTCCGGCGACTTCGGGGCCAGGGACTTTGACAGCTCGGGCAAGCTCAGCATCCATAACCACCTGTTCCCCGGCGCGAACACGGCGATCGGGTTCTTCAAGCGGATGCCCAAGGACGGGACGCACGCTCCGTATCTCGGCGATGTGCCCGAGGGTTTCACGCCGGATTTCGATGCCGCCATGAAGACGCACGAGGATTTCTTGAAGGACAGCGTCCGCGTGGACATTTTCGCCATCCGCGAGCGCAAACCCGCTAAACAGCCCGGCAATGAAGAAGAAGAGCGGAGCCTGGTTTCCGGAACGCTCCACGCTCCTCTACGGCCGGTTCAGCCTATGCTCAAGCCGGGCGAGAAATACCTGCTGGAGACGGTCATCCGCACGCTCAAGCTGGGGCATCCACTGACGCAAGGGACCGCGGACTCGAATGAAATATGGATGGACGTGACCGTGAAGAGCGGTGACAAGATCATCGGCCGTAGCGGCGGGCTGGATGCCAAGAAGGAAGTAGATCGCTACTCCCATTTTGTCAACGTCTTCATGCTCGACCGCAACGGCAACCGCATCAACCGCCGCAATCCGCAGGACATCTTCACGCCACTCTACAACCACCAGATTCCCCCCGGCGCGGGCTGGGTGGTCCATTACGAGTTGGAGATTCCCGCCAAGGAACAACTCTCCGGACCAATTACGGTCGAAATCAAGCTCCAGTATCGCAAGTTCGATCAAGAGTATGTGGACTTCTTCACCCGCGCGGCCAAGCCGGGGGATAAGCCGTTCCCCGGCTTCAATCCGCAGCGGCCCGCGAATGAGCCGGTGATCAACCAGTTCCCTATCACCACGATGGCCACGGACAAGCTCACACTCCCGGTGGAAGGATTCGAGGCCAAGGTCGCAAATCCCCCGTCTCCCATCAAGGACGAGTGGCAGCGGTGGAACGACTACGGCATCGGCCTGCTGTTAGAAGGCAAAAAGGGGGAGCTGCGGCAGGCGGAAGAAGTATTTAAGAAGGTGGCCGAGCTGGGACGCTACGATGGACCCCTCAATCTGGCCCGCGTCTATCAGTTGGAAGGCCGGCTGGACGAAGCCAGCGAGATGCTCAACACGGCTGCCGCGAGCAAGGCGGAAGACTTGCCGATCTGGACGGTCAATTGGCTTAAGGGGAGCGTGAACGCCCAGCAGGGGCACCTCGAAGACGCCATCCAGAATTACCAAAGCGTGCTGACCGACCGCACCGAGATCATGCTCAAACGGGGCTACGACTTCAGCAAGGATTATCGAATTATCAATGACGCCGGCACCGCCTGCTTCAACCTCTCCAAGCGGCTCCGCGGCGAAAGCGCGAAAGCGGAGCAGCAGCGGCTGCGGCTTCAGGCCCGGGACTATTTCCTAAAAACGCTGGAATATGATTCCGAGAACGACACGGCCCACTTCAACCTGTCGCAGATCTACCAGGTGCTGGGAGAGACCGACCTGGCCCAGAAACACGCCGCATTGCACTCGCGGTATAAACCGGACGATAATGCGGGGGACAAGGCAATCGCCATCGCTCGCGGGAAATATCCCCACGCCAATGCCGCCGCCGAAGCCGTGGTGATTTATCCCCTTCGCCGCCGCGGCGCCCCGGAGCTGCCCGCAGCAGCCGCCATCCAGTCAACTAAAACAAATATCCCTGGCACTTCGCCTGCCGGCACTGCGCCCATTAACGCTGCCTCTGACAACAACGCCCAATGATCCCCTGATCTCTATGAGTAAGCCCCAGCAAGTTGAAGAATACGAAGGCGAAGAGCTTGTCGCCCACGACGACGCCGTCATTGGCCGCGCGCTCAAAATCTCGCTGGTCATTATTTTGTTCGCCGTCGCCATTGCTAGCGGCGTCATCTTCTGGATTTTCCGCCCACCGCCCGAGCAGGAGCTAGTGGTCACTAAGGCTCCTGGTGCGAGTCCGCGAACACTTGCAAGCGTTGATCTCCCGGAAGTCAAGTTCACCGACATCACCTCCCAGGCTGGCATCAAATTCAAGCATGCCACTGGCGGCTATGGGGAGAAGCTACTGCCGGAAACGATGGGGAGCGGGGCGGCTTTTTTCGATTACGACAACGACGGCGATCAGGATTTGCTCCTCATCAATTCCAGATATTGGCCGTGGAAGCGACCGGCAGGCAAGGAGAAGGACTCGCCGACTTCCGCCCTCTACCAGAATGACGGCAAAGGAAAATTCACCGACGTCACCACAGCCGCCGGCCTCGACCTGAACTGCTACGGAATGGGCGTCGCCATCGGCGATTACGACAGCGACGGCTGGCTGGATGTGTTCATTTCCGCCGTCGGCGAAAACCATCTCCTCAAGAACAACAAGGGGAAATTCACCGACGTAGCCGCCGAAGCGGGCGTCGCCGGTGTTACCGACCAGTGGAGCACGAGCTGCGGCTTTGTGGATTACAACAACGACGGCCAGCTCGACCTGTTCGTCTGCAACTACATCAAGTGGTCGCGTGAAATTGATCTCAGCCTGGGCACCAGGCTGGACGGTGAACACCGGGCGTTTGCCCCGCCGTTTGCGTTCGAGGGGGCGTACTGCTATCTGTACCGCAATGAAGGGGACGGCAAGTTCGCGGACGTCTCCAAGGAGGCGGGCATCCAGGTCCGCAACGTCAACACGAAAGTGCCGGTCGGCAAGTCGCTCGGCGTTTCTTTCGCGGACCTCGATAGGGACGGCTACATGGACATTATCGTGGCCAACGACACCGTGCAGAACTTCCTGTTCCACAATCTCAAGGGAGAGCAGTTCGAGGAGATCGGCGAGAAGTCCGGCATCGCCTTTGGACCCGACGGAACGGCCCGCGGCGCGATGGGAAGCGACGTGGCCGCCTTCCGCCCCAACGGCACCTACGGCATCCTCATCGGCAACTTCGCCAACGAGCCCACGTCGCTGTTCGCCACGCAAGACATCCGCAACCCCCTGTTGTTTTCCGACGAGGCTTTGTCATCCGGAATTGGCCCGCAGTCCCGCCTGGAGCTCAAATTCGGGGTCTTCTTCTTCGACTACGATCTGGACGGCCGGCTGGACGTACTGACCGCCAACGGCCATTTGGAAGAAGATATCGCGATCGTTCAGAAGAGTCAAACCTACAAACAGCCCCCGCAGCTATTCTGGAATGCCGGAGATGCGGAAAGTGAATTCATGCGCGTTCCCGCGGAATCCCTCGGCCCGGACTTTGTCGCCCCGATGGTCGGCCGGGCGAGTGCCTACGCCGATATCGACGGCGACGGCGACCTGGACTTCATCCTCACCGGCAGCGGCTCGTCCCCCCGCCTCTTGCGGAACGACCAAAAACTCGCCCACCACTGGCTCCGGCTCCAGCTCAAGGCGAAGGGCAAAAACACCTTTGCCTACGGCGCACGGGTGGAGGTTATTGTGGACGGGACCGTGCAAGAACGGCTGGTTTCGCCGACCCGCGGCTACCTGTCGCAGTCCGAGCTGCCCCTCACTTTTGGCCTGGGAAAGCACGAAGGGGTTGAAAGAGTAACCATTTATTGGCGTGATGGAAGCAAGCAAGATATAGTGAACCCCAAGGTCGATATGCTGCACGTTATCGAGCAGACTGATCCGAAATGAGTCGATTCCGAGACGTCACCGCCATGCACCTCGCGCGAATGACCTTCGCGCTCGCCGGTGCGGTGCTGTTGGCTTGGACTGGCCTATCGAGCTCCGCTCGGGCCGGCTGCGGCGACTATGTCTTTGTGCGTAACGCCAGCGGCCAGTTGGTCCGCGCCTCCAGCCTGATGCAGGACCACGGCGGCTGCACCGGCCCGCACTGCCCGGATTACAATCCGCTGGCAACTCCATCGGCGGCGGATCCGGCTCCGGGCGAAGAGAGTCAGCCTATCAAGGTCCCTTGCCAGGGTTCCAACTGCTCCAACCGCTCCCAACTGCCGGCAGCTCCCGTGCCGCCACCCGCGCCTCAGCGAAGCTCGCAGGAGTCCACCGCCCTGCTCCTCAAATCGACCAGTGGCGATCAAGAGTCTGGCGCCCGATTTGGATTCGCCCCTGCAAGCGGCGAACACGAATTGCACGATCCGCAGTCCATCTTCCACCCTCCGCGGTAGTCTCTTCTTTTGCGGCGCTCTCTTTGCGCCGCCCGAAAGCAGAGCGTTTGGGCACGCGCGGCTAGCGTAGTCCCAGCGCGCCGGCCTTCTCAGGTTGGTTCATCCCGTTTCCCCGGTTCGACCGATCCAAGTTGCATTTTCATCTCTCCTGGCAACCGCCTTTAGGTGGCGAGGAGAGCTGGCTGGTATTCATCTCCTTTTCTTTTCTGTCTGGAGTTTTTTCATGTCTCGACAACGTTCCGCTTTCACGCTCATCGAGCTGCTGGTGGTGATCGCCATCATCGGTGTCCTCGTGGCCCTGCTGCTTCCCGCGGTGCAGTTTGCCCGCGAGGCAGGCCGCCGCACTCAGTGTGCCAATAACCTCAGACAAATGGGTGTGGGGCTGCACCTGTATCACGACGCCATCCGGGTCTTTCCGCCCGGCAAGGGCAAGAGCTATCCAGGCGAGCCCCCCTATGCTCGCTGGTCCGTTCATGCCCTCGTCCTGCCGTTTATGGAACAGGACCCGCTTTACAATTCGCTCAAATTCAACTTCGCGCCTTCCACCCCGGGCATGGGTGGAGTCGTCGCCTTCATGCCGGCCTATAGCAATGTGAACCTGAATGCGTGCATGTCGCCGGTCCCGACCTTCATTTGTCCCTCGGACGGCAAAACGCCAGGCTCAGACTGGCCGGGGCAGAACAATTATGCCGGCAACCAAGGGGGGTTCCTTTGTGATCGCTCGGACTTCCCCGCCGGACCCGGAGACACCCTGCCCAACGAAACGAATCGCGGCATGTTCATGTTCGGCAGCGTTGCGAACATGGCATCGGTAACCGACGGCACGAGCACCACGGCCTTCTTTAGCGAACGCATGCGTGGGCTCGGCAATCCAAACCCCCGTCGCGATTTGTTCGTGATGTCCAACCAAACGACACTGGACAACACCTTCAACACCTGCAATGCCATTAATCCCAACACTGCCACGCCGCTCACGAGCAAGTGGGGATTTAGTTGGGTCATGGGGGAAAACTGCTGCACGCTTTACAATCACGTTGCCCCGCCAAACTCCACTGCTTGCGCGGGAATTCCCTTTAACGGGACCATGACCAATATGGCCATGCAGGTTCCTCCCAGCAGCAACCATCCCAACGGCGCGCAGATCATGATGGTCGATGGCTCAGTCAAATTCTGTCCCAGCGTAGTCAACATCAGTGTTTGGCGGGCGATTGGGACGAAGGATGGGAACGAAGTGGCGTCACTGCAGTAAGGGAGGATGCCCCCATGAAAAGTCGCAATCGCAAACGTAGGAGGCACGATTTCCGCACGGTCGGTGGCGCCACTTTGCTCCTCTGCGTTGCCTTCCTTGGCGGCTGCAAGACCCGCACCGCGGACGATTACCGGCCTTCCGAGGAGCTCTGCCGGCAAGCGCTGACGGCGGCACTCGATGCCTGGAAGTTGGGCGAGTCTCCAGGACGAATCGAAGGTACGCCCGCGATCGAGATTGGGGATACACTCCGACGGCCAGGACAGAAGCTCGAAAGCTATGAGATTCTTGGAGAAACTGCCGGGGACCAGGGCCGACAATTCGCCGTTCGGGTTATGTTCACTAACCCCGCCGCCGAAGAGAAAATCGACTTCATCTTGATTGGCATCGATCCGATTTGGGTCTTCCGCCAGGAAGAGTACGACATGGTCACGCACTGGGAGCACAAGATGCCTCCCACCGACGATGCTCAAGAGGCGGCTGCTTCGCAGAAGTGAGATCTAGTTAGGACCACTACTGTCCGGCTATAAGTCGAACAGGGTTCTCTGGTTAGGGAAAGTGACTTCTGGGTTTTGGATGTTGGATGCGGTTAGATGCTGAAAAATAGGGGTTTTTTCAAATAGCGTGAGACTCAGGAT
>JBPCKT010000035.1:0-43654 GCA_051004015.1 Pirellulaceae bacterium
AGAGCAGCAACACCCGCAAGACCGGCCGCGACCACTGGCCCCACGCCTTCACCGCCCTCCTCGCCGGCGGCGGCGTCCGCGGCGGCCAGGTCTACGGCAGCACCAACGAAAACGGCGGCTACGTCAAGGAAAAGCCAGTCTCCCCCGCCGACCTCTCCGCCACCATCCTCCACCACCTCGGCATCGACCCGCAGCAAACCTGGGCCGACGAGTTCCAAAACCTGCCGCGGAAATTGAGCGAAGGGAAAGCGGTGCGGGATTTGACGTAGATATAGGTGCCAGCTAAACTCCTCGTGCCAAGTGTTACCATGTCCGAAATGCAACAGACAGTTCTGTTTGACATTGCCGATGCCTCCTTTCGGTGGTGGTATTGCTGGCCAGCAGCCATCCTCCTGTTGTCCCTGATTTTTCCCCTGTGGGCCTATCTGGGGCTTGAAGATAGCTTGACGAGGAAACAGCGGCGGAACGCCACGTTCGCTTGGGGTGGAATTGGAGCGGCGATCATTCTGCTGTGGCTGCTGTTCGTCGGCCCACCGACGCTTGGCGAGTATTTACGCTTTCGCCGGTTGCGGATCGACCGCGGCAGCGACCGCCTGGTTGAGATCGAGGGAGTTTTTGTGGGAGGTAATTCGGCGCATTCCGAATTGGGTGGTGGAGGCGGCCTTACGACGTTCGATGTACGAGACAACCAGGGAGTTCGGCATAAATTTACCACGCGGCTTACCGAGTCGATACGGTTTTCCGACTTGCAACCGTTCGTTAAGCCCGGTGCTCGTCTCCGGGTAAGCTATGTGCCCCGCTCCAGCGGCGACTCGAACGATGCCCTGCGTGTCGTCCTTGTTCCAAAGTCCGCGAAGTAGCCGATTGAGTTAAAAGCTGCAATTCCCGCTCCCATCTGCTAATATCAAGGAAACTCAAGCAGAGGAAGGAAATACGCGGAGTGCGATTGGGAACCCTGATTTTGCTGTCTGCCTGGCTCATCCTGTGCTTTTCGTGGTCGGCGGCTGCCGCGGAGCCGGTGGATTATGTCAAGGATGTGAAAGGGGTGATGAAGAGCCGCTGCTTTGCTTGTCACGGGGCGCTCAAGCAGGAGGCCATGCTGCGGCTGGATACGGTGGCTCTGATGGAGAAGGGGGGCGAGAGCGGTCCGGTCATTAAAGCGGGGGATTTGGCAGGGAGCCTCATCATCAGCCGCATCACCCATGCCGACGCAGCCGAGCGAATGCCCCCCGAAGGTGAGCCGCCGCTGAAGCCCGAGCAGATAGCTGCGATCAAGACCTGGATAGAGCAAGGGGCCCGCGGCATTCCCGGTGAACAGCCGGAAGCGGACCCGCGGGAGCATTGGGCCTTCAAGAAGCCGGTGAAAAATCCGCTCGTCATTCCGCCCGGCAATAGTTCCGGCAGTCCCATCGACATTCTCATTTCCGAGCAACATCAAAGACACGGCCTCACACCTCTCGGTCCCGCCGAAAAACACGTCATCCTCCGCCGGGCCACGCTCGACCTGACCGGCCTGCCGCCGACTCGCGAAGAGCTGCACACGTTTCTGGCGGATGCATCGCCGGACGCCTACGAGCGGGTCGTCGATCGGCTGCTGGCGAGTCCGAGCTATGGCGAGCGGTGGGGGCGGCACTGGATGGATGTCTGGCGGTACAGCGATTGGTACGGCCGGCGGAGCGTGCCCGACGTGATGAACAGCTATCCGCAAATCTGGCGGTGGCGGGACTGGATTGTCCGCTCGCTCAATGAGGACAAGGGATACGACCGGATGGTGACCCAGATGCTGGCCGCGGACGAGGTTTGCCCCGGCGAGGAGGAGAACCTGGCGGCGACCGGCTTCGTCGTCCGGAACTGGTTCAAATGGAACTACGACCAGTGGATGCGGGACCAGACCGAGCACACCGCCAAGGCGCTGCTCGGCCTGACGCTCAACTGTGCCCTCTGTCACGACCACAAATACGACCCCATCTCGCAGGAAGAATATTTCCGCTTCCGAGCCCACTTTGAGCCGCTGGAACTGCGGCACGACCGGGTCCCCGGCGACGCGGACCCCGGCAATTTTAAGAAGTACATCTACGCCCAGTCCTATGGGCCTATCGGGAGCGGACGGATTCGCATCTTTGACGAGAAGCTCGACGCCAATACAGCGATGTACCGCGGCGGCGATCAAAGAAACAAGTTCGACAAGCCGCCCGTTCCGCCGGGGATTCTGTCGATTCTCGGAAGCGACGGATACGACGTGAAACCGGTGGAGTTGCCGGCGGAGGCGTTTTATCCGGGGCTGCGGGAGTTTGTGCAGAAGGACGAAGTCGCGAAACCGCAAGCGGATATTGCGGCGGCGATGATGGCGATTGAAGTTGCGAAGAAGACGGTCCCCATGATGCTGCCGGCATTCAGCGAAGCAGTCGCGAAGGCGGAAGCGGCGCTGGCGGAAACAAGAGCCAAGAATGCCAATACGAATGTGATTGGGCCGCTGGAAGGGAAGCAGTCGCTGGTCCTCAACGCAGTCCAAGGACGGCGGGCCCTGTCGCATCCGGTGATGGAGTTCAAGGATGTAAGTGACAAGTCAGCCGTCACGTTCCTGGTGCAGATTCTCGACGACGGCCACACCAACTTTCAGCTCGGGCTCGACATCAGCAAGGGAGCGACCGCGGGCTGGGTTGGTTTTGAGAACGGTAAGATTGTGTCGTACAAGCCGGGCGGATTCGAACAGATCGAGGTGGGCAAGTATGACCTCGCGAAAGGGGAGAACCGTTTTCGCGTGACGCTGGAGCTGGCCCCTGCAATGGAGCAAATGAAACTGACCGTGCAGCTACTGGGGACGAACGATTTGCTTGTCGATCATGTGCCGGTCACCCTCAAGGGCTGGAACGGCCCGCGGAACGAGCAGCAAGGGATTTTTCTGGATGTCCGTCCCGGCACCGCAGCCATGTACGACGAGTTCGTCTTCCGCCAGGGGGATAACGTACAACTGCGGTTCGACTTTGAGCCCCCGCTGTTCGTGGCAGGGAAAGACGCGGCGGGAATCGCCGGGTGGGGGACTAGCGCGGCGTGCGCAGCACCGGCGACGTCGCTCGTTGGCGTGCCGGACAGCGAATCGCCCGAGGTCCGGGCCAAGGCGCAGGAACTGGCCGCGGCGAAGCAGGCCAAGGCCGGGGTGGAACTGCTTGTGACTTCCGCGGAAAAGAAGCTGGTGGCGGCGCAGGCGGAAGTGGTGGCGGTGGAGGCGCGGATCAAAGCGGACCGCGTGCGGTACGGGCTGGAAACTGGAAATGCGGACGAGTTGGCACTGGCCGCGGCCAAGGCGGATCGGCAGGCGAAGGTCCTGCAAGCCCAGGCGAACCAGGCAGCGGCGGAATTGGCCCTCGCGCAAGCGAGCGCCAAGCCAATGTCCGATACGAAGCGGGCCGCGGAGGTGCAGGCGGCGCAGGCGAAGGTAACCGCGACAGTGGCGGCGCTCCCTGCGGCAGAAGCGGAAGCCAAGAAGAGCGACGGCAATTATACTCCGCTGTCTGCGGTTTTCCCCAAACAAAGTACCGGTCGCAGAACGGCGCTTGCCAAATGGATTACCAGCAAGGAAAACCCGCTCACGGCCCGCGTCGCCGTCAATCACATCTGGCAGCGGCACTTTGGCCGGGGCATTGTTGAAACGCCCGCGAACTTCGGCCGCAACGGCAAACTGCCGAGCAATCAACCGCTCATCGACTCTCTGGCCGTTGAATTGATGGACGGCGGCTGGACGCTGAAACGAATTCATCGGCAGATCGTGACGAGCGACGCCTATCGCCGCAGCTCGCAGATTAGAACGACGGAGCATCCGAGCCTGGCGAAGGATGCGGAGAACACCTACCTGTGGCGCTTCACCCCCGGTCGCATGGAAGCGGAGGAAGTGCGGGATAGCGTGCTGTATCTCGCCGGCGAGCTCGACGCGAGAATGGGCGGCAAGGAAATCGAGCAGAGCGAAGCTCTCGCGTCCCATCGCCGCAGCATCTATCTATCGCACCACGGTGAAGCCCGGATGGAGTTCCTGGACTTGTTCGACGTTGCCGTCCCCACCGATTGCTACCAGCGCACCAGCAGCATCCGCCCGCAGCAAGCGCTCGCGCTTGCCAACAGCGAGCTGTCGGTCGTTCAAAGCCGCCTGCTCGCGGTTGGACTGTGGAAAGCAGTGCCTGAGGCAGCGGAGTCCCAGCGGGAATCGCTGTTCATCACCGCGGCATTCGAGCAGTTGCTTGCCCGCCCCCCGACAGAACTGGAAACGGCCGCCTCCCAACGCTTCCTTACCTCCCAGCGAGAACTGGCCAAGGCATCCAGCGATGCGGCGGCCAAGAGCCGGGAGAGCCTGGTGCATGCGCTGCTCAATCATAATGATTTTGTGACGGTGCGATAAAACAGCACAAATGCTAAATGCTCAATGCTAAAGGCTAAATGGCAAATGTTAGGAAAGGCATACATTTCACGGGAGCACTGCAGCCATGAAAAGTTCTGATGTTGAAGATCGTTTGCTCGATTTTGCGGCTCGCGTGGGAAAGATGGTTGATGCACTTCCTGCCAAGAAAAAATTGGCACGGCACATCGCCAATCAATTGGTGAGGTGCTCGTCGTCGCCGGGAGCCATGTATGAAGAAGCGCATGGGGCGGAAAGCAAAGCGGACTTCATCCACAAATTGAGCGTGGGGCTAAAGGAGCTTCGCGAAAGTCATTACTGGCTGCGGCTCACGGTAAAGTCGCAGTTTCTGCCACCTCGTCGGATGGAACGACTCGTGGACGAAGCGAGCCAGCTTTGCCGGATACTTGCCAAATCGGTCGTGACTGCCAAAAAGCGTCTTGGCGTCAACGGCCAAAGTATGCGCTTCGAGAACCTGCAAACGTCAAACTCCTCTGACATTTGAGATTGAGCCTTTAGCATTGAGCATTTAGCATTTCTTATGCAATCCTCCCCTTATTCTCGCCGTCGCTTCATTTCCGACCTCGGCCTCGGCTGCGGTGGGCTCGCACTCGGTTCTCTCCTGCTCCAGGATGGCATCGCGAGGGCCAACGACCCCGCGGAAAAGTGGTCTCCGCCGGATGGCCAGCCGCATCATCCGCCGAAGGCGAAGAATGTGATCTGGATTTTCCTCTCCGGCGGCGTGAGCCAACTGGAGACGTTCGATCCCAAGCCGGCGCTCAATAAGTTTGAGGGCAAGACGTACGATGAGTCGGGCCTGGCCAACCCGCAGAAGTCGCCGCTCTTCCTCGCCCGCAGCCGCAGCGTGGTGGGAGACGACCGGCAGCTTTTTACGAAGATTTTTCCGCTGCAAGTCGGCTACAAGAAATACGGCGACGTGGGGTTGGAAGTGAGCGACTGGCTGCCGCACCTGGCGACCTGTGCGGACGACCTGGCGGTGGTTCGCTCGATGTGGACGACCGACAACGACCACGCCGCCGAGTTCCAGATGCATACGGGCCGCCACGCCCTCGATGAGCAGCAGCCGGTCATTGGCTCGTGGATTCATTACGGCCTGGGCTCGCTGAATGAGAACTTGCCGCAGTTCGTGTTTCTTGGCCAGTTCAGCGACAACCGCGTCCGGAAGGACTTTGCCCCCGACTATCTTGGCCCCGCCCACGGCGGCGTACAGCTTTCGCTCGATCCCGCCAACCCGCTGCCGTTCGCCGCTCGCGCCAAGGACATCACGCTGGAGCAGCAGCGGAGCGAATTCGCTTTCATCAATGAGCTGAACCAGCTCACGGCGAAGGATCATCCGGAGGACGAGCAACTCAAGGCTCGCATCCAATCCTACGAGCTCGCTTTCCGCATGCAGCTCTCGGTCCCCGAGGCTCTCGACCTCGCCCAGGAATCCGTCCAGACGCTGAACCTGTACGGAATCGACAACCCTACCACCGCCGTCTACGGCCGGCGCTTGCTCGCCGCCCGCCGACTGGCGGAGCGCGGTGTGCGGTATTCGCTCGTTTATCTCAGCGACTACGGCGAATGGGACTCCCACCAGGAGCTGAAGAAAAACCACAGCCGGTCTTGCGAGCGAATCGACAAGCCGGTCGCCGGGCTGATCAAGGACCTGAAGCGCCGCGGCATGTTCGACGACACGCTGATTGTGTTCTGCACGGAGTTCGGTCGCACGCCAGCGGTGGAAGGCGGAGGCCAGTTCAACGCCCCCGCCACCGGCCGCGACCATCACCCGCACGGATTCTCCATCTTCTTCGCCGGGGCGGGCGTCAAACGGGGTTGCATCCACGGAGCCACCGACGAACTCGGCTTTCACGCCGTCGAGAGTCCGCACTATGTGACCGACATCCATGCCACCGTGCTGCATCTGCTGGGCATCGACGGCCGCCGCCTGGAAATCCCCGGCCGCAAGCGGCTGGAGATGGACCACGGCGCAGTGATCAAGGACATTCTGGCGTAGTCTTTATTAACTGGCAGACGCAATCCAACTAGCCACCCGACCGGCGTACTTCGACCACGCGCGTTTCTCTCTGTTTTGGCGTGCGCCGCGCCAAATTGGTCCGCGCGCTGCCACGAGTTTTGCCGGTGCCAGCAGCCAAAATATTGCGCTGGCAGTCGCATTTACGGCGAATCGTCCCGCAACTTGACGGGATTGGCGGAGAAAGCGTAACAAGGTGCCGCCGGCCCCCCTTTGGCACACGCCTTGCTTTCCTCATTACGCAGATTTGTTAACGGAAGCGGGTCGCAGGTGGTTTCGGGAGTCCCGGACAAACGCGGCCGCTGGCTGTGGCGCACGAGCGGCACAGGAATAGACCCCCACGTCACAAGGAGACCGATCATGTCGAACGTTTCAAACCCCATCAAGCCGAATCAAGGTCAGGGCCAAGGCGGACAGCAGCGGCCGGGCAATCAGGGCGGCAATTCCGGCCAGTACGGCGGCACTGCCACCATGGACAAGGCCAAGGAAGCCGCCTCCGGCATTGGCGAGAAAGTTTCGGATGCCGCCAGCTACATTGGCGAAAAGGCCATGGCAGCCGGCTCGTCGGCAATGCACTCGGCCGAAGACGCCGCTACGTATGTGGGCAAGAAGGCCGATGACGGCCTGGCTGCGGTCGGCTCGAGCCTCAAGTCGATGGGCGATAGCGTTCGCCACCAGGCTCCCGGTCGCGACATGCTCAAGGACGGCATGTGCGCCGTGGCCGACACGCTGGAAAGCACCGGCAAGTATTTGGAAGAGGAAGGGCTCTCCGGCATTGCAGCCGACGTGACCGGCCTGATCAAGCGGAATCCGATTCCCGCCCTGTTCATTGGCATCGGCGTGGGCTTTTTGCTGGCCCGGGCATGCACTTCACGGAGCTAGACTCTTTACAGAGTCAAGGCTCTTCAGGGAGTTAAATAGTCATGGCGACCGATTTTCGTACCGACGCAGGGCCCAGTGTTACGTCGCTGCTCCGGGGGATCGTGGGCGATGCCCAGGATCTCATCCAGCAGCAACTGGCCCTCTTTCGCGCCGAAATCAAAGACGACCTCCGCAAGACGATCGGCATCCTCATTGCCATCGTCAGCGGGGCGTTTTTGATCGCGGTCGGCGGAGCGCTCGGTTGCTTCATGCTGGTTCACCTTCTCCACAGCCTCGCGCCGGCACTCCCTCTCTGGGGATGCTTCGGCATCGTAGGTGGCTGCGTGGCGCTGATTGGGGGAATCACCGCGTATACGGCGATCGCCAAGTTCAAGACCTTCAACCCGCTCCCGGACGAGTCCGTACAGGCGCTTAAGGAGAATGTGCAATGGATAAAGAATCGGATGTGATCAAACATCAAATGGAACACACCCGCTCAGCGCTGACGGACAAGCTGGAAGCGCTTGAACACCAGGTGGCGGACACGGTGACTGGCGCTGCCGAAACCGTGGAAAAAGTGCGGCAGACGGTGCAGGAAACAGTTTCTGGTGCCAAGGAGACGGTGGCCAACATGCAACATGCCTTTCAGGATACGGTCGATTCGGTCAAGGAATCCGTGCGCGAGACGGCCGAGTCCGTCAGCGAGACCCTCGATCTGCGCAAGCAGGTCCAGAAACACCCTTGGACCATGATGGCCGGAGCTACTGCCGTCGGATTCGGTGTGGGCGTGCTCGTGAGTCGCGTGGATGTGCCGGCAGCGGCCTCCGGCGCGGCGTCGTCGATGGCCTCTTCCGCGCGATCCCTGGCCAATGCTTGGAACAGTTCCGAAGGGGATCACAGTCCCGCCTGGACCGGGCCGCAACGAGAGCAGGGTTACGCGCGGCAACAGCCCGCGTCGTGCGAGGAAAGCCCCTGGATGCCAGCCGTCAACCAGCTCAAGGGCTTAGCGTTGGGCGCGATGTTCGGTGTGATGCGTGATGTGCTTTCCCAATCTCTGCCGGATACGCTGAGCGGCCAGGTCGGAGACGTGATTGACAAACTCACCACGACCATGGGTGGCAAGCCAATCGCCGGCAAGGTCTTGCCGGACTCGTGGAGTGCCTTCGGCCAACACGACCAATCGCGGGCTTCCCGTGAAAGCCGGGAGTTCAGGGATGGCAACGGGCAGAGCGGCTCGCGGCGTCCAAGACAACCGGCGATGGCGGACACTGAAGAATAGTAGTCGACGAGGAATTCTCTTTATTCGACCATCAGTCTGGGTCTGGCGCATCTTCAGCGCCGGCCCTTTTTTTTTCCATTGACCGCAATCGCGATTGCGGCCTTCCCCACCTCTTTTTTGAAAGGTTGAACCATGAAATTAGGAACTTTGCAGGAACTCCTGACTGACGAGCTCAAGGATCTCTACAGTGCAGAGAACCAGCTCCTCAAGGCCCTGCCGAAAATGGCCAAAGCCGCTTCCAGCCCCGAGTTGAAAGCCGCATTTGAAGAACACCTGGAGGAGACCAAGGGGCAAGTGGACCGCCTGGTCACCATCTTCGAACAGTTGGAAGGAAGCCCCAAGGGTAAGAAGTGCAAGGCCATGGAAGGGCTGCTGGAAGAAGGGAGCGAGTTCATCGAAGCCGAAGGGGATGAAGCGGTGAAGGATGCAGGCTTGATTTGTGCCGCTCAGAAGGTTGAGCACTACGAAATTGCCAGCTACGGCTGTGCCCGCACGTTCGCCACGCTGCTCGGGCTCGACGAAGTGGCGAACCTCCTGCAAGACACACTCGACGAAGAAGGCAACGCCGACAAGAAGTTGACCGAACTGGCGGAAACCGTCATCAACGTCGAAGCTGCCACGGCGGAAGAATAAGGTCGCGGGCCGCGTGGGGGCACGGCAGCTTGAAAAGCGGTCCCGCGAGCTTGAAGCCTTGACGGGGAAGCGAAGGATGCTATCCCGCCAAGGCTGTTTTTCACACTCCCAAACTGATTACAACAGATCCTTGGCCATTGTCTTGAGGTCCACCCGCTCGCGCCAGCCGGTGTGCTTCCAGTAAGCCGCGCCGTCTTCGTTTTCGGCTACGACGAATAGCGTGCAGCGGGCAATGCCTAGTTTTGTGAGAAGTGCGAGGCAGCGGTTGACTATAGCGCGGGCGATTCCCTGACGGCGATGGCTTTCGGCGACGGCTAGATGATAGAGATATCCCCGACGGCCGTCATGGCAGCAGAGAATCGCCGCCACAAGCCGGTCGCCGTCGCGGGCCACGCAGGAGAGGCCGGGATTGCGGGCGAGGATGCGGGAGAATTCTTCGGGGAGCTCCGTTGCGCGGACGCCGGGCGTGGAGTTCCAGAGGGCCATGACCGGGTGGTAATCGGCTTCAATGAGCTCGTGGATTTTCCAGGAATACATGGGGTCATGGTCCTCGTTCCCAAGCTCCGCTTGGGAACGCACGTTTCGAAGCTCTGCTTCGCGATTGCGACACTCGTGATTCGTGAAGCGGAGCTTCAAGACTTGTGTTCCCAAGCGGAGCTTGGGAACAAGTTAAGTTGCTTACGCCGGAAACGTAAACACATGGATCGGCGAGTTGTTCCCCTTATACTTCCCCTCCTTGTCCACGGGCCGGCCGTTCCCGTTGCTGCCGCCGTTGGTCGCGGCGACGGCGAGCCGCTTGCCATCGGGGTGCCAGGAGAGGCTGTGGCAGTTCTGCATTTGCTTGTAGGTGAGCAACGGGGCCGGCTCCTCGGGCTTTAGATAGATCAGTTGCCCCGATCCGGGCGTGCCGTAGGTGACGGCGGAGAGAAAGCCGTCGTCGTGGAACTGAAGGTCGGCGACGTAGCAGTCGTTCTGCGTTCCCAGGTCGAATTTTTGCTTTTGCACACCGGTGGCGAGATCGAACAGCAGCAGCGTGGGGATGCCGACGACCGTGCCGCCATTGACCGGCTTGGTGCCGCCGACTGCAAGTGTCTTGGCTTCCTTATCGAGGGCCAATGAGAAAACGCCGCCTACGTCCTGCAGTCGCGAGAGCACATACAAGCTCGAAGCGTCAAACTGCCGGATGAGCGAGCCGTCGGTCTTCCAATGGCGGACGACGCCCCGCTCGTCGCCGGTGAGCAGCGTTCCATCCGGTGCGTACTTCAGGCAGAGGTTGCCAAACTCGCTTTGGGGAAACTCGAACTGCTTCGCGCCATCCTCGGCCGACCAGATCCGAACGAACCGATCGGCGGCGCAGCTCGCCACGGACTTGCCGTCGGGACTGACCGCGAGCGTCCGCACCCAGCCGTCATGCGCCTGATCGAGCTTCCACTTAACAACCGGTTTGTCGCCAGCATAGCCGCTCCAGCAGCAGATTTGGCCCCAGGAGTCGGCCGTGAAGAGTAGTTCTCCTTCAGCACGGAATGCAACTCCCTCCACCCAGCCGTGGTGTCCCTCCAGAGCCGGCAGTTCCGGCATTCCCTCGGCCGCCGTGTTCCACCGCCGCACACGGGCATCATAGCTGCCGCCGACAAGCACCTTGCCGCAGGGGCTGAACCTGGCCAGGCTCACCTGCGGCTCCGCGGTGATGACTTTGGCGTTTTTGAGTTCGTACTTCTTCAGCAGTTCAGTCGTATCCACTGTCAACTCCTTGTTCCCAAGCTCTGCTTGGGAACACAAGTGTCGAAGCTCCGCTTCGAGTTATCGTGTGCGGGAAGCGGAGCTTCCACTCGTGCGTTCCCAAGCGGAGCTTGGGAACGAGGTATCGATCATCGCCAATCAGTCACTACATCGATTAATCCCGGCTGTCCAGCATAATTACGGGCGCTCGAATACCGCCAATGCAGTGGATCATCCACGTAGCCTCGCTCCACCGGATTGTTGTGGCTGTACTCTATTTTCTGCCACATCATGTCGTCCCCTTGAATCTGCTCGGGATGGCTCCCCTCTTGCCAGACCTGATATTCGCTCTCCGCTTTGTGCGCTAGCTTCTGGAACTTCAGCTGCTTGAGCAGCACGTCGGCACTGCGATGTTCGAGGAGATCGACAATCTGGCGTGCCGTGTATGATTTGAAATTTTTGAGAATCGTTGGCAACTGCGGCGCTTTGACAATGGCATGTAAATGATTCTCCAGGATGACGTAGGCGAACAATTGAAAACCGCGTTCCTTCTGAAGGAATCGCCAGGAATCCAAGATGATGTCGACTGCCTCGCGCCGAGTGAAGACCGCGAGCCAACCGACAATCGTGCAAGTGATGAAGTGCGGGTAGCCATCGTCGAAGATGCGGTAGCGAGAGCGGGTCATGAGTCACCTGCGTCACCAGCTTTCTGGAAGCGGAGCTTCCGGACGTGCGTTCCCAAGCGGAGCTTGGGAACGAGTAGGTTGCGTCCCTTTCATGCCAGCAGCTCCTTCACCGCGTGGCAATCATCATGGGCGATCGGTAGGGGCTGGCCGCCGTTGTCGTACTCGGTCTTGGCGGGGTCGATGCCCAGGGCGGTGAACCAGGTGTGGAACATGTGGCCGATGTCGTGTTCCTGGCTCGTGACCCAGGTCCCTTCAGCATTGGTTTCGCCGACGGCCAGGCCCCGCTTGATGCCGCAGCCGGCCATGACGAGGGACCAGGCTTCCGGCCAGTGGTCGCGGCCGATGTGGCCGTTGATGCGCGGGGTGCGGCCGAACTCGCTCATGGCGATGACCAGCACGTTGTCGAGCATCGAGCGGTCCGCCAGGTCCTGAACCATCGCCGCGAAGGCCTGGTCGAATTTGGGCATCAGGCTGAGGTGGCCGTTGAAGTTGTCCCCGTGCGTGTCCCAGCCGTAGCTGTTGACCTTGACGAAGGTGACGCCGGCTTCCAGCATCTTGCGGGCCTGCAGCATGTGGCGGCCGAACTCGTGCGTGCCGTAGCGCTCCACGTCCTTGGGATCGAACTTTGTGGTGTCAAACAGGTCCTGCCGCTTCATCAGCGTGCGAGCCACGTCGTAGACGTAGCTGGTCGCTTCGCCGACTTGCTTGCGGCGGTTCTTGGCGTAGCGGGCATTGGCGGCGGCGCGGAGGGCGTTGCGTTCGTCGTCGTCGGCCGGCGTGACCGAGTCGTGCAGCACCAGGTTCTCCGGCGGCTTGCCGTCGCCGAAGGCGACCGCGCCAAACTTGGGTCCGAGAAAACCGGCGTCCTGATGGATGAAGCCGCTGCTGCCGGGCTTGACCCAGACATAGGGGGGCAAGCCGCTGTTTCCGGCTCCCAGCAATTTAGCAACGGCGGAGCCGAAGAAGGGATAGGTGACGCCGCGGTTCTTAGGGTCGCCGCGCTGGATGCGGGCGACGCCGGCGGAGTGCGAGTTGTCCTGGGTGCAGAGGCTGCGGACGATCGCCAGGTGCTGCATGATCTTGGCGGATCGCGGCACCAGTTCGCTGACATGGATACCGGGGACGCTGGTCGGAATCGCGCGGAACGGCCCGCCGAACAGCGTATTTGGCTTGGGGTCCCAGCTTTCGAGCTGGCTCATGCCGCCATCAATCCAGATGAACAGGACCTGCTTGGCCTTTTTCTTCATTTCCTCGGCCGCAACGGGATGGAGCAGGTTGGAAAGGCCGAGTGACCCAGCCAGACCCGCGGCCGCGCCGAGAAGCTGGCGGCGGGAGAAGGCGTGTTCCCAGGGGTTGCAGAGAGGATTCATGGCGATTTCGCTGGCGATGTTTTTTTGCTCGTTCCCAAGGTCTCCTTGGGAACGCAAGTGCCGAAGCTCTGCTTCGCGTTCGGGAAGCGGAGCTTCCAGACGTGCGTTCCCAAGCGGAGCTTGGGAACGAGTTGTGTTTAGTGGTTCATGCAAAACTCGTTCGACGCCAGCAGGGACCAGAGCAAGTTGCGGATCGCGGTCTCGCGATTGGCGGCGTGCTTTGTCAAGTAATCGGCGACGTCCTTCTTCTCTGCTTCGCTCGGCAGCCGGGTAAGGATGGAAAGATACATCTCCTCAGCCAGCTTGTCGGATTCGGGAGTCTTCGCCAGCCGCTCGGCCAGATTCCCGGGAGCCGGCTTGAGCCAGCCAAGAACGACGCTGTCGTTGAGGTAAAACAGGGCCGCCTTCACCGTCGGGCTGAACTCTACTTCCGGCTCGCGCGGCGGATTGGCGAAGGCTTTGGCGAACCGCTCTTGCAACTCATCGGGTTTGGCCCGGGCCGATTCGCCGGTGGCGGCAATCATGCTCGCCAGAAGCTGCTCCGAAGAGAGGGGCTTTTCGAGAGCGACACGGTAGCTGGCCCGCGGCGCTTCCGCGGCGGCATCGTCGGCTGCCTGACTGCCGCGCTGGTAGGTCTTCGACAGGGCAATCTCCCGCAGCAGCCATTTCATGTCGAATTTGTGAGCGGCAAGTTCATTTGCCAAAAGCTCGAGCAGCTCGGGATGCGACGGCGCATTCCCCGCGTGCTGCATATCGAGTGGTTGAACGAGGCCGCGGCCCAGCATCATCCACCACAGACGGTTGGCAATGTTCTTCTTGAAGAGCTGATTGTCCGGGGAAGGCAGTTGTTCGGAAAGGAGTTTTAGAGTGCTGAACTTGAGCTTGCCGGGGTTCTTGGTTTTGGGATCGGGCTTGACTTCCCATTCCTCGCCCCCGGCAAAGACGGGGATCTCGACTTCCTTCAGCCCGGGCAAATAAGGCCCGACCGTCTTGGGCTCCTTGACGAAGACCGACATGAAGTCGACCTTCTTCGTCAGCGGCTTCTCGCTGATGGCGGGAAAGGACTCTCCCTGGCGGAGCTGCGCCTGGCCGACGAAGGCGAATAGCCCTTGATAGTATTCCTGCTTGTAGTCGTCCACGAACAGATGGTCATGGCACTGGCAGCACTGCACGTCGATCCCCATGAACAGCCGGCCGACGTCCCGCACCATCCCCGGCACGTCCACCGGGTTCTGTCCGTAATTCTCCAGCCGCTTGGAGAAGAACAGTGCCGCTCCTCGGGTCGCCTGGTCCTCGGCGTTGGGATTGAGCAACTCCCTGGCCATCACGTCCCAGGGTTTGTTGGCGGCAAAGGACTCCTGCAAGTACTTCTGCCATTCCTTGTGATCCCCCAGCCTCTCCAGGAGCATGACGTGGAAGACCTGGCTCATCCGCCGGGGATACTCGTCGCCGGCCAGCAGCTTGTCGATGAGCTTCTCGCGCTTGGCAGCATCCGGATCCGCCAGGAAGGGGCGGGCTTCCTCGACAGTCGGAATGCGGCCGGCAAAGTCGAGAAAGATACGGCGAAGGAATTCGGCATCGCCAGCCTGAGCGGCCACGGGTCCGTCCGCTTGGGCGTCAATCAGCCCATCGATGCGATCGTGAATGGAAGAATCTTGCCCTGGCGCTGACAAAACCAATGAGAAAACGAGCGCGAATAGCAAAGCCATTCTCAGCATGGCGGCAATCTCTAAGTGGCGGGGAGTATCGGGCGGGAAGTCGCATCGAGAGCGACTAATACTCAGTGTACGGACTCCAACAATCCGTGGGAAGCAAATTCCCGAGAAACTGCCCGTCAAAAATGGCCGCGCAAAAAAACGACCTGAAAGCAGGTCGCGCTGGACTGATTCAAAATCCAGCCAGCCCGTCAAGATTTGGGAATCTCGATATCGAGATCCGGCACAGCGGTTCCCTCCGTGATGGTCAATTCAATGGTGGACTGTTCAGGGTCATTGAAGGCGGGTGGAATGAGCTCGATGATGGAATTGGGATCCGCCATTTGTCCAGTTGCAGCGTCGTTGACAATTGGCTTACCGTCCGGGCCCACGACCTTACTCACGGTGACCTTGTAGGTGCCTGCGGGAGCGCCCTTTTGGTATCCGGTAGAGATCTCAAAATTACCTTGGGCGTCGGTCGTGGCCCCGGCCCCCAAAAAGTCCTTCGGAGGCTGGCCCTGGATCGTGAGTGTCACCGCGACGTCGGCAAGGGGTTCCCCTCCCATGGTGACCTTGCCTTTCACGGGAGTGACCTTGAGCGTTGGTCCTGGATTGGAGGAGCCGCAGCCGGTCGCCCCCAGCCAGAGCGCCACCGCCATCAGCATACCGAATGCTCGAAGCCCGATTCGTGCCGCCATGAAAAGACCTGTCCTGGTATGGGGAGTAAGGGAGAAGAGCCGGTTTCAAAAGGAACAAACGAAAACTTGGGGGCCAAAACATTGGCCCCCAAACGGTTGTCTTTCAGGCAAGATTCGACCGAGATCGCTTATTGACTGGCCAGGGTGCGAGCCCTGTTGTCCGCAGGCCGATTGAGCCATACGAAGACGCCACCGGTGGCGGTGCCGCCATCGTAGGAAATGTTCTCGCTAATGAACTTGACAGCGCCGTCGCACATGACGAACTGAGCGCCGGTCGGATGATAGGATCCAAATCCCCAGGCGTACTGCTTGTTGGTTCGGTTATTAAGGTAGTCAATATTAATAGAACCTGCAGCGAAACCTATCGTCACGGTCCGCGCCGGGCGTTCCGATGTCGCGGAGGCGACAAAACCGCTTGGATTACCATTCGTTGCAGTCCCCGCGCTCCATACGGTGCGCCCATGGCAACATGTGTGGACGCCAGCGCCCCAGTAAGGACCAAATTGGGAGGCGGTCTGGCCGCCGCGCGAGTTCTTGGCTTCGCCAACCGCGATGGTGTTTGAGGTGCCGTCCGAGCAGTCCTGCAGGCCACCAGCACCGTCGTTGCCGAACATCCCCTTGTGAATGCTGTTAAAGTCTCCGTAACGGGCATCGTAATCCGTGTATTGCCCCGTGGAGAACAGGTAGTTGCTCCGGGCAACCTGGTTTCTTTCGTAGAAGTCAGCGGGGTTGTTGAGGCCGCTAGTGATGATTGGGGCGGGATAGGTATCGCTGGGGCAGCTCAGAATCTCCATACGCTTCTGGTAGACATCGCCATTGGGATTAACGCCACCCTGATCCTTGCGCAGGCTGGAGTTATTGTTGTTGATAAAGGCGCCGCTGTAGGGGTTGGAGACGCTGGACGGAAAGTTGAAATTGTACTGAGACCATGGCCCCAGTTGATCCAGTTGCGGAAGCATCATCACCCAGCCGGTCGTATTCGCAATGTAATGCGTCGGCTTGCCGGGTTGTCCCACGTTGTAGTTCACAGGGGGGGATACCTGAGTATTTATTCCATTCCATCGGCCGGAGCCAATGAGGGCCGGCGGGAAGACCTTGAACGTGTCGTGGTAAGTGTGCAAGGCGATGCCCTGCTGCTTGAGGTTGTTCGCGCAGCTCATGCGGCGGGCCGCTTCGCGGGCGAATTGGACCGCGGGGAGAAGGAGCGCCACCAGCACGCCGATAATCGCAATGACCACCAGGAGTTCGACGAGCGTGAAGGCCCGACGGTTAGGAAAACGAGTGCTCATACAGAAATCCCTTGAACAAGGTATCCGACGGACAGGTACGCAAATCAAATCCGCCTAAGCGGCGGCTCAATACCTAGGAAACTCATTGCAAACTCAGGACGTATCCAACTCAGCGCAGCAGAAAAACTTCGCCGCGCGATCATTGCGATCGCTAAGGAGACTTGCCAGTGATGAGAACCGCCACCGGCAAAGTCGCTCCCAACCCCATTCCTCATCTCCATTGGTAACAAACCGTCCCGCCAAAAGCAACCGTTGTACCGAAAATCCACAAAGTTTCTTTCGGCGCCACGGGCTCGTTTCTAGCACCGACGCTCCGAGCGAACTGCGGCTCCTAACCATCATACTGACGCCGCGAGGCGATTTCGATGCAAAATTCAGGAAAAGATCCCCAAGAAACGATGGGCATTTTGCAGGGGTTGCTGCTACTCGAGTGGCGAGCGGCCCTACGTAAGCAGGCCGGTGAGTCTGCATGTGGGGTCGGTCCGTTTTCGTCAGTTCAACCTGACCGGCCAGCTTACGCAAGCCGCTCGCCGGTGAGTTAGAATGCGATTCCTAGGAGTTTTCTATGAGCCATCGCCCGCCTGCTCCCTTTTGCTCTTCTCTTTCCTACATCGCGGTTGTCATGGTCTTATCCACGTCCCCCCTTGTCCAGGGTTTCGACCGCGGCAGCCCCCATCCCACGCAGGCCCGCAGCGTGGTGATTGCCCGGCAGGGAATGGTCGCCACCAGTCATCCGCTGGCCGCGCAGGCCGGGCTGGATGTGCTGAAATCCGGGGGCAATGCAGCCGACGCCGCCATTGCGGCCAATGCCATGCTGGGAGTCGTCGAGCCCATGAGTTGTGGGATTGGCGGGGACTTGTTTGTCATCTACTGGGACGCGACGACCAAGAAGCTCTACGGCCTGAATGCTTCCGGCCGCAGTCCCTTCAACCTGAACCGCCAGGTTTTTGCCGAAAAAGGACTCGAGCAGATTCCCACGAGCGGACCGCTTTCCTGGTCGGTCCCCGGCTGCGTGGATGGCTGGCGGGAGTTGCATGGGCGGTTTGGGCGCAAGGCTTGGGCGCAAATTCTCGCTCCCGCCACCCTTGCGGCTGAAGAAGGGGAGCCCGTGCCCGAGGTCATCGCCGGCTATTGGCGAGGGGCCGCAGGCGCACTCAAAAAATGGCCCGATTCGGCCGCGACATTCTTGATCGACGGAGAGCGAGCCCCGGGCGTCGGCGAGGTGATGAAGAACCCGCGGCTGGCTGGTTCGCTGCGGATCATCGCCAAGGAGGGGGCGCAGGCGTTCTACCACGGGGAAATCGCCAAGAAGATTGTAGCCTTCAGCGAGAAGAACGGCGGCTATTTCTCCCAGCGGGACTTCACCGAGCACAAGAGCGAATGGGTCGAGCCGGTCAGCACGAATTACCGCGGCTACGATATTTGGGAACTTCCCCCCAACGGGCAGGGGATCGCCGCGCTGGAGATGCTCAACATCCTGGAGCAGCACGATTTGCGGGCGCTGGGTCACAACAGCCCGGAACACCTGCATCTCTTCGTGGAGGCCAAAAAGCTGGCCTTCGCGGACCGGGCCAAATTCTACGCCGACCCGGCCTTTGGCGAGTTGCCCGTCAAGGAGCTGATTTCCAAGGAATACGCCAAAAAGCAAAACGCCCGCATCGACCCGCAAAAGGCGGCGGAGGATGTCCCCGCCGGCGACCCCAAGCTGACCCGCGGCGACACGGTCTATCTCACCGTCGTCGACAAGGACCGCAACTGCTGCTCGCTGATCCAGAGCAACTATTTTGGCTTCGGATCGATGGTCGTGCCGGGAGACGTTGGCTTTGCGATTCAAAACCGCGGAGCCCTGTTCGCCCTGGACGACAAGCACGCCAATCGCCTGGAACCGCACAAGCGGCCGTTCCACACCATCATCCCGGCGTTCATCACCAAGGAGGGCCAGCCGTGGTTGTGTTTCGGCGTGATGGGCGGGGACATGCAGGCCCAGGGACATGTGCAAATCGTCTGCAACCTGATCGACTTCGGCATGAACGTCCAAGCAGCCGGCGACGCCCCCCGCGCCAGCCACAGCGGCAGCGCCACCCCCACCGGCCTCGCGGCGGAAGGCTCCGGGCAGGTGCTTGTGGAAGAGGGCGTACCAGAAGAGACAGTCGCAACCCTGAAAAGCATGGGCCATAGAGTCACTCGCGCCAGCAGCGGCTTTGGCGGGTATCAGGGGATACTTATCGATGGGAAGAATGGCGTCCTGCACGGAGCGAGCGAATCGCGGAAAGATGGCGCGGCCGTGGGGTACTAGGGGGAATTCCGAAATTCGAATGGCGAATGGCGAATGAATCGCAGGACTAATTCGTCATTCGGAATTCGTCATTCGTCATTCCGCTTCCCGCCTCTGTGTGAGATATTCTCCGCATGTCCATTGTCAATCCTTATGAATCTCCCGAGCCGGTGACCGAGGTAGTCACCGACGCCATCTCGCCCGACTCTTTGCCTAAGCCGCATTCTCCGCTGTTCACCGATCCGTCCTTTTACGGCATGACGGCCACGCAATTCCTGGGCGCGTTCAACGACAACCTGTTCAAGCAGCTCGTGCTGCTCCTGGCGGTCGGCGGCTCGGCTGCCGCGGCGGCTGCGGAAGTTGCGGGTGCCCTGGAGAAATCGTCGTCGCGGCAAGGGCCGGATATCCAGTCGCTGGCGATGTTCCTGTTCGCCGCGCCGTTCTTGCTGTTCTCCGGCTTCGCGGGCTATCTGAGTGAACGGTACAGCAAGCGGACCGTGGTCGTGGCCTGCAAGGTGGCGGAAATCGGCATCGTGCTGCTGGGAATGGCGGCGTTCGCCTTGTGGAACGTGACGGGCATCGCGGGGCTGTTTTTCGTGCTGTTCTTGATGGGGACGCACAGCGCTTTCTTTGGCCCGCCCAAGTGGGGCATCCTGCCGGAACTGTTTGCCAAGCGCGATCTGCCGCAGGCCAACGGCATCATGCTGATGACGACTTTTTTGGCCATTATTTTCGGCACCGCGTCGGGAGTGCTGGCCGACTGGTTTGACGTGCAGCGCCTCTGGCTAGCTTCGGCGGCGTGTCTGGTGGTGGCCGTGCTGGGAACGCAAACCGCGCTCTTGATTCGCAAGTTGCCGGCCGCCTCGCCGGGATTGGCGTTTTCGCCGTCGGCGCTGACCGTGCCCGGCGAGATTGTGGCTCTCCTCAAGAAGGACCGGCAGCTGTTGCAGGCCATGCTCGCCTCCTGCATGTTCTGGCTGATCGGCGGCATTGTGCAACCCAGCGTGAACTCGCTCGGCATCGTGCAGTTCGGCATGACCAAAGGTCCAACCAGCCTGCTGGCGGCTTGCATGGGGATCGGCATCGCGGCCGGTTGCTTGATTGCCGGCATGCTGTCGAAAAACAAGGTCAACTTTCGCCTGGTGAAAGTCGGGGCCTGGATGCTCGTCATCATTCTCGCCATCCTCGCCATTCCCGGTAATGGCAAATGGAACCTGCTGCACTACTCCGGCACTGCCGTCGCCCTGGTGCTGCTAGGCGTGTTTGCCGGTTTCTATGCAGTGCCCCTGCAGGTCTTTTTGCAAACGCGGCCGCCGGAGTCGCTCAAGGGACGGACCATCGCCACGACCAACCTCGCCAACTGGATCGCCATTGTCGCCTCGGCCGGCGTCTATTATCTCTTCGGCAATGCCGTGCAGTGGCTCGGCGTCCCCCGCGCCACGCTCTTCGCCCTCACGGCGCTGCTCATGCTCCCGGTGGCCATTTTCTATAGGCCTCGGGAATAGGATGAGCACGGTTGGTTGTCGAATACTTGGTACTCAGTACTGAGTACTTAGTACTGAGTATATGCCGAGGCGTGAGGCCCCAATCCGCTTACCATGGGTGACTGCACTCGTTAAACTGAAGTCATCGATGCGTCCCCAGGTCTTAGGACATCCCCATGCTCGGCGCCTCCCTCACTCTCCCAGACTATCTCCAACGCCTCAATACGGAAGTCAGCCGGCTCCGTCAGCCAGATATTCAGAGGATGGCGGACCTGATTTACGGAGCCTGGCAGAACGACAAGTTCGTCTACATCATCGGCAACGGCGGCAGCGGGACGACGGCCTCGCACATGGCGGAAGACCTCGGCAAGAGCACGCTTCGCTCCGAGGACCTGCGGGACGAATCCAAGAAACGGCTCAAGGTGCTGAGCCTGACAGACAACCTCGGCTGGATCATGGCCGTGGGAAACGACCTCGCCTACGACCAGATTTTCGTCCAGCAGCTCATGAACTACGGCCGCCCGGGGGACGTGCTGCTCGCCATCAGCGGCAGTGGCAACAGCCCCAGCATCCTGAACTCCGTCGACTGGGCCAACCGCCACGGCCTCATCACCTTCGGCCTCACCGGCTACAACGGCGGCAAGCTCAAGAACATGCAGCAACACGGCATCCATGTGGATCTCGACGACATGGGCATGGTCGAGAGCATCCATCTCTGTCTCTTCCACTGGGTGCTGAACGATGTGTTTGCGAGGATTAATGGGGAAGGAAGGTACGCCCATGTTCCTCGGCATTGAAATCGGCGGCACCAAACTGCAGCTCGGCGTCGGCAGCGGCGACGGAAGCGAGTTTGCCGCGTTCGCCCGCCACGACATCGACATCAGCCGCGGCGCACCGGGGATTCTGGAGCAGATTGAGAAGTCGGCGACGGCTCTGTCGCAGAAGCATCAGCTCCAGCGGATTGGGATTGGCTTTGGCGGGCCGGTGGATTCCGAACGAGGCATAGTGACGAAGAGCCACCAGGTGGAAGGTTGGGAGAACTTTCCGCTTGTCCGCTGGTGCCAGGAAACGCTGGGCATTCCGACCGTGCTCGGCAACGACTGCGACGTGGCCTCGCTGGCGGAGGCCCGTTACGGCGCGGGAAAAGGGGCCGACAGCGTCTTCTACATCACCGTGGGAACCGGCGTCGGCGGCGGACTCGTCATCGGCGGCAAATTGCACGGCGCGGGCCGGCCCGCGGTGGCGGAAATCGGCCATCTCCGCCCCGGCCTGCACGAAGACCGCCCGGAGTTGACCGTCGAATCCCTCTGCTCCGGCCCCGCCATCGCCGCCGCCGCTGCCGCCCGGATTACGGGGCAAGTATCCCGCCCGCTCGATTCGTTGCGGAAGTATCTGCAGCGAAGCTCCCTGGCGAGCGGGGGGCGCTTGCTTCCAGGAACACAGCCCCCTGATACTGTCCGCCGCACCCTCAATGACGAAGTCCGCAGCCGCCTCGCCGACCAACAACGCACGGAAGAGGAATACATCGCCGACCTCCTCGCCCGCTGCGGCGGCAACGCGGACAACCTCACGGCCAAGGCGGTCGCCCAGTCCGCGGCCGAGGGAAATGAAATCGCCTGCGAAGTCATGGACCACGCCTGCCAGGTGCTCGGCTGGGCCATCGCCCAGGTCATCACCCTCGTCGCCCCCGAGGTCGTCGTGGTTGGCGGCGGCGTCTCCCTCATCGGCGAGCCCTTCTTCTTTGCCCCCCTCCGCTCCGAAGTCGCCCGCTACGTCTTTCCGCCCCTCGCCGGCTCCTTCCGCCTCGTCCCCGCCGCCCTTGGCGAGCTCGCCGTCGTGCATGGGGCGGTTGCACTTGCCGCCGAGTAAGCTAGTGCGGAAAAGGCCCCAAAATACGGCACGGAACATGCTCTGACGTTCCGGGTTAGTGGCAACGGTGCGGGAATCCCCGCGAAGCTTCTCGACAAAGTCTTCGAACGATCCGCAAACTACCGGTGGAACCGGCTTAGTTCTCGCCATGTTCATGGCGTTGCACGGAGGGCCTACACTGGAAATGTAATCGTCGAAAACAGCAAGCGGTCCGCTCATCTTGGCCCGCACCGCGTCATCGAAGGTCTTCAAACCAAATTGGCGTGGGGCATTCTCGGTCGCCGCGCGGTTGAACTTGAAGCACTCAAAAGGATGGCTAGGATGGAACGAACACCGCTGGTCGAAGATATCCAGAACTACGCCCAGAACATCGTCGACACGGTGCGCGAGCCCTTGCTGATCCTCGACACGACGCTCCGCGTCCGCTCCGCCAACCGCGCCTTCTACCAGACGTTTCACGTCTCGCCCGCGGAAACGGAGGGCCGCCTCATCTACGAGCTGGGCAACGGCCAGTGGGACATCCCCGATCTGCGGACCCTGCTCGAGGACATCGTCCCCAAGAGCTCCGTCTTCGACGATTTCGAGCTGGACCACACTTTCCCGGTAATCGGCCGCCGGGTGATGCTGCTCAACGCCCGCAAGCTCCAGGCCGGCCACCACGGCGAACTGCTGGTGCTGGCCATGGAAGACGTGACGGCGCGCAAGCGGGCGGAAGAAGCGCTGCTCGAAGCCGGAGCGTTGCAAAGCGCCATCTTCAACAGCGCCAACTTCTCGAGCATTGCCACCGACGAGAAGGGAGTCATTCAGATCTTCAATGTCGGCGCCGAGCGGATGCTGGGCTATACGGCAGCCGAGGTGATGAACAAGATTACGCCGGCGGACATCTCTGATCCGCAGGAAGTGATTACTCGCGCCAAGGCCTTGAGCGCCGAGCTGGGAACCACAATCACGCCGGGTTTTGAAGCCCTTGTCTTTAAGGCCGCCCGCGGGATCGAAGACATCTATGAACTGACCTACATCCGCAAGGACGGCAGCCGTTTTCCCGCAGTCGTCTCGGTCACGGCGCTCCGCGACGATCAAAGCGCCATCATCGGCTATCTGCTGATTGGCACCGATAATACCGCCCGCCAGCAGGCGGAAGAGGCGTTGCTGAAGGCCGGCGCCTTGCAGAACGCCATCTTCAACAGCGCGAACTTTTCGAGCATCGCCACCGACGAAAAGGGGGTCATTCAGATCTTCAACGTCGGTGCCGAGCGGATGCTGGGATATGCGGCAGCTGACGTGATGAACAAGATCACGCCTGCTGATATTTCCGACCCGCAGGAGGTGATCGCGCGGGCTGCTGCGCTGAGCCTGGAGCTCGCGACCCCGATCACACCTGGCTTTGAAGCGCTGGTCTTCAAGGCCGCCCGCGGCATCGAGGACATCTACGAGCTGACCTACATCCGCAAGGACGGCAGCCGTTTTCCGGCAGTCGTGTCGGTCACGGCGCTCCGCGACGATCAAAGCGCCATCATCGGCTATCTGCTCATTGGCACCGACAATACCGCGCGCAAGCGGGCGGAAGAAGCCCTGCTCAAAGCCGGGGCGTTGCAGAGCGCGATCTTCAACAGCGCCAACTTCTCCAGCATCGCCACCGACGAGAAGGGGGTCATTCAGATCTTCAACGTCGGAGCCGAGCGGATGCTGGGCTATACGGCCGCCGAGGTGATGAACAAGATTACTCCAGCCGACATTTCCGACCCGCAGGAGGTTGTCGCGCGCGCGAAAGCCTTGAGCGCCGAGCTTGGGACCACGATCACCCCGGGCTTCGAGGCCCTGGTTTTCAAGGCCGCGCGAGGAATTGAGGACATCTACGAGTTGACGTATATCCGCCAGGACGGCAGCCGCTTTCCGGCGGTCGTCTCGGTCACCGCACTGCGAGATGATCAAAGCACCATCATCGGCTATCTGCTCATCGGCACCGATAATACCGCCCGCCAGCAAGTGGAAGCCGAGCGCCTGCTGCTCGATCAGCGCGTCCGCGACCAGCAGTTCTACACCCGCTCGCTGATTGAATCCAACATGGATGCCCTGATCACCACCGATCCGCGCGGCATCATCACCGACGTGAACAAGCAGATGGAGGCGCTCACCGGTTGCACGCGCGACGAGCTGATCGGCGCGCCGTTCAAGGACTACTTCACCGACCCGGAGCGAGCCGAGGCCGGCATCAAGCTGGTGCTGGGCGAAAGCAAGCTCACCGACTATGAGCTCACCGCCCGCGCCCGGGACGGCAAGGAAACCGTGGTGTCCTACAACGCATCCACCTTCCACGACCGCGGCCGAAAGCTGCAGGGAGTCTTTGCCGCGGCCCGCGATGTCACCGAACGCAAGCGTTACGAGCAATCGTTGCAGCAAGCCAACCGCGCCAAGAGCGTTTTCCTGGCCAACATGTCGCACGAAATCCGCACCCCCATGAACGCCATCCTGGGATTCTCCCAGTTGATGCTCCGCGACCAGGACCTCACCACCACGCAATGCCAGTACCTGGGAACCATCAACCGCAGCGGCGAGCATCTGCTGGCCCTGATCAACGACATCCTCGAGATGTCCAAAATCGAAGCGGGACGCACAACGCTGAACCTATCCACGTTCGATCTGCCGGCCCTGCTCAAAGACCTGGAAATGATGTTCCGCGTCCGCACGGATGAAAAGAAAATATCGTTCTCGGTGGAGATGATCGGCGATGTTCCCCAGTTCATCGTGAATGATATCAACAAGCTGCGTCAGGTCTTCATTAACGTGATCGGCAACGCCGTCAAGTTTACCGAGGAGGGGGGCATCGGATTGCGCGTGCTGGCGGACCGCGAGAGCGCGAAGGGACCTGGCCTCCGGGTCGAAGTCGAGGACACGGGGCCGGGCATTTCGCCTGACGACCAGGACAAGTTGTTTCGGCATTTCGAGCAGACCAAGACCGGGCAACAGACGGGGACCGGCACGGGGCTGGGCCTGGCCATCAGCCGGGAATTTGTTCGCCTGATGGGAGGAGACATCACGGTGAGCAGCCAGGTGGGCAAAGGGAGCGTTTTCGTCATTCAACTGCCGCTCCAGGAGGGGGAGGCCCAGGCGGTGCAAGCGAAAGACAACCCCCGGCATGTGCTGAGGCTTAAGCCCGGGCAGGCGACGTGCCGGGTCCTGATTGCCGACGACATCGAGGATAACCGCCAGCTCCTGGCGCAGCTGATGGCCCCCGTCGGTTTCGAGATCCAGCTGGCGACCAACGGAGCGGAAGCCGTCCAGGAGTTTGAGCAATGGCGGCCCCATCTGATTCTGATGGACTTCCGCATGCCGGTGATGGACGGCCAGGAGGCGATCCGCCGGATTAGGGCGATGGCTGGCGGCAGGGAAGTCAAGATAATCGCCGTGACCGCCAGTGCGATGGATGACAACCGCCAGGAGTTGATGGAGGTCGGCGCCGACGACTTCATCGGCAAACCGTTCCGAGAGACAGAGCTGTTTCAGAAGATTCACGCCCATGTGGGGGTGGAGTACGATTACGCCGAGCATCCCACAGGCGCGGTGCCCGAGGAAGCGTCCGAGCTGACACGCGAGTCCCTCGCGGACTGGCCGCGGGAACTGATCCAGCCGATGCGTGAGGCCGTGATCACGGCGGATCTGGACCAGTTGCTGGCGAGGATCCAGGAGGTTGAAGTCCGCGATCCGCGCGTTGCTCGGGGGCTGCGCCGCCTGGCCGAAGGCTTCCAGTACCAGAAACTTCTCGATTTATTCAGCACGGGGGCCTCCCTTGAATCCGGAAAAGTCTGAAAGTGGTGCGGTCCATCCCGCCAGCAGCATGGCCGCCAGCATCTTGATCGTGGACGACACTCCCGCCAATCTTCAGGTGCTGGCCGGCATGCTCAAAGACCGCGGGTATAAAGTCCGCCCCGTCCCCAGCGGTAAGCTGGCGCTGCAGGCGGCCCAGCGAGATCCCCCGGACTTGATCCTGCTGGACATCAATATGCCGGAGATGAACGGCTACGAAGTCTGCGAGCACCTCAAAGCCGACGACCAGCTCCAGGGGATTCCCGTCATTTTCATCAGCGCTCTCACCGAGCAGCTCGACAAAGTGAAGGCCTTCGCCACCGGTGGAGTGGACTACATTACCAAGCCGTTTCAGATGGAGGAATTGCACGCGCGCGTCGAGACTCACTTGAAGCTCCGCCGCCTGCAAATCGAGTTGGAGGAGGCCAACACGCGACTGGTGAAGGCCAACGATCGAATGTCCCGCGACCTGAAGGCAGCGGCCAAGATCCAGGAGACGTTCCTGCCCCGCGAGGCGCCCCGCGTTCCGGGGACGGACTTTGCGTGGGTCTACCGGCCGTGCGACGAGTTGGCCGGCGATGGCCTGAACGTCATTCCCTTGGGCGATGGCAAAGTCGGACTCTACATCCTGGACGTTAGCGGGCATGGGGTTGCCTCGGCCCTCCTGTCGGTAACGATGAGCCGGCTCCTCTCGCCGCCGTCGGAGCCTTCCTCGATTCTGATCCGCGAGGGAGGCGCTCTGGATCGGATCGAGATGACGCCGCCCGCTGAGGTCGCCGCCCGTCTGAACCGGCTGTTCCCGTTCGACGCGGCGACCGAGCAGTTGACGACGATGGTCTACGGGATCTTGAATGCTGTGACCGGAGACTTCCGCTATGTCTCGGCCGGCCACCCCGGGCCGGTGCATCTCCCCTTCGGCGCCGCTCCAGCGATTTTGGAAAGCCAGGGGTTCCCAATGGGCCTGACCGACAACCCCTACGAGGAGCGGTCGGTCCGCCTGGGGGCGGGAGACCGCCTGTTCCTATACTCCGATGGCGTCCCCGAGGCAATGAACTCTGCCGGCCAGCAATTTGGCAATGCCCGGCTCCTGGAGGTGATCGGACAAGGGCGGTCGAAACCGCTCCAGGAGAGTGTCACGAACCTCCTGGGGGAGATCGTGCGGTGGCATGGATCCGAGCGGCCTCAAGACGATATCTCCATCCTGGCGGTCGAGGTTTCGACTGCGTCGGCACCTGCGCGAGACTGACCGTAGACACGGCCGCCGCCCGGTAGCGCGCACGGGAAGATTACGCTTGTGGCGAACAAATAGCTACGCCAGTGCCGCTTGCCTCGCCGTCATGGCCGGCACGGAATTCAGGCCGTCGTGGATGAAGGTGCTATTGCCGGACCCCTCCTGGGCAGCTTCCAGAGCTCGCTGGGCGCGATTAAAAAGCCGGCTGGAGTCGTTCCCCTCAATGATCTGGGCCACGCCGACGCTGGCGGTGAATTGCGGCAAGTCCCCGGCGGGAACATACAGTCGCTCGACGGCCTTCCGCATCCGGTCCGCCACCAGGCCGGCATCCTGAATCTGAACCGTGGGGAGCGAAATGGCAAAGCCGCCGTCGCCAAAGACCGCCATCTGGTCGATGTCGCGCAGGCAGCTGCTGACCACGTTCGCCGTAGCGGAGACCATCCGCTGCAGCAGCTCGTCGCCATGCGATTCTCGGAGCATCTCATAACCATCGATGGCGCAGATCGCTAAGGAAAAAGCATGCCCCGTTCGCTTCCATTCGGACACGCGGCGATCGAGGTTCGGAGAGAAGCTCGCGTCGGAAAACCGAATATCATAAAGCTCCGGGTGCCGGGGCTTGGCCGCGATGGCACTTGGCGTGGCGGGGGCCAGCATGGCAGCCTCCGTGTTCGGCATCGTGAGGAGGGCCGGGGTAATGGGCAGGTTCTGCCGCCCGTCGTTCCAATGTGCACAGTTCCGGCCCGCCTTCTTGGCGACATAGAGGGCCTCGTCCGCCCGGCGGATTAGCCCCTTCTCGTCCTCCCCGATGGCAATCTCGGCCACGCCCGCGCTGGCCGCTACCCGCAGTTCTTTGCCTTCAAAGAGGATGGACCGTTCATTGATCGATGCCCGCAGCATGTCCGCCCGTTCGCGACAAGCGGCCACGGTTTCACCACGAAAGACCACCACGAATTCTTCCCCGCCGTAACGGGCGACAAGGTCGGACTCGCGGGTCTGAGACTTCATGGTTTGGGCTACGAACTTCAGGACCTCGTCCCCCGCCAGATGCCCGTGCGTGTCGTTGAACTTCTTAAAATGGTCCACGTCCACCACCATCAACGAGAACGGCTGGGCGGATCGCTGGAATTCCATCACGCACTTTTGCAGCTCCTCGTCGAGCGCCCGGCGGTTAGTGATTTTCGTCAACTGGTCGGTGCGGGCCGCTTCCGTCTGGGTGACGAGCTCCTGCTGTTGCGCCTGCAGACGATTCTCGGCGACTTGCAGCTCCTGTTGCATCTGCTCGTTGGCCTGCAAGATTTTCTTCACTGCCGCCACCACGGCGCCCGCGTCTCCTTCCTTGACCGCAGCCAGCTCGGCGTTAATCGCTTCGATGTTGCCGCTATGCTTGCCAACTTCGGACGCCACCCCTTCGGTAAGCTCGGCCAGCTTGGCCATCAGCTCCGCGGTGCGGCCGTTGTCCCCATCCTGGCGGCTGCTCTTGTCCTTGCCCCTTTGGTTTTTGGACGACGCGAGCTCGATTTCCAGTTGCGCGCCGCTGAAGTGGTTTTGCAAGAACCAGCCAATCCCAGCGCCGAGCACGCCGGAGAAAATAGAGGCCACGATTCCGAGTAGCACCACAACCATGAAATGTCCCAGACACGTGGAATTTCGCCGCCGGCACACGCTCGGGGAGCGCAAAACCTGCCGGCCGCGAATGTTCCTGGTGTTCCCTTGCCCGAGCGCACCACGGATTGCCCTGTTAGAAAGTACGTCGCACGTGCCTGCGGTCAAGAAAACCCCCCAAAGAGGCTGCTCGAAGAGGTGCCTGACGCCCACTATTCACTACCGGCCCTTCCATTGTCTGTCCGCAAAATCCAAAAAGACCTTCCAATCGTCACGCGTCATTTGATGCTTGCCCGGCCGAATGAAGTATCCCAGCCGGCTGTCGAGGAGCTGGTTGAGCTCGGGGCGGGCCTTGGCGGAAAGCCCTTCCACTCCCAGAAACTCATAAACCGATGAAGCGGCCTTGAGCACTTCAAACTGGCCGTCTGGATTCGCCCACAAGTCCTCTTCGGCGTTGGTGAACAGCACGGGCCGCGGAGCGCACAAGGCAACGAGGCAATTCTGATCGAACGGCAAGAGTGATGTGTCGTCGCCGAACTTCTTGAATTCGCCGCAGAACCAATGGGGGAACGCCGCGTTGATCCGCTTCACCGATTCCGCCCGGGTATCGCTGGTGCGGCTCGGCCCTGTCCCGCCACAGCCCGCCTGATGGGGAATGGCCAGCGCAATCCGCTCGTCCATCGCCGCGGCCAGCAGCGTCGTTTTGCCGTTGCGGGAGTGACCGACCGCGGCGATGCGGCTCTTGTCAATTGTCTGGGCCCGCTCGGCAATCAGAAAATCGACGACGCGGTGATAACCCCAAGCCCAGGCGGCAATCGCGGCGGTGTCGTCGGGCCCCGGTTCGGCGGTTTTGGATTTCCAGAACGCCGGCTCAATGCCGTCTGTGAATTCCTTGGTGTCGGGATCGAGGTCGCCGCTGTAGAAGCTGGCCAGCGCGTAGCCGCGGTCCACAATCAAGTCGACGTTCCAAGCGTCCTTCTGTCCGCCGCGCCCTTTCTCGGTGGCATGGTCGTTCTCCACGCCGGCGCAGAACTTGTAGACCCAGCTTTCAGGAACATGCACCTGCGGATGATCCACGACGGCATGATTGCCGCAGAAGTTCATGCCGATGAAGACCGGCGCGGGCGTTTTTGATTTCGGCTCGACTAAAAGCACTCGCAGCTTGTGCTTGAGGGCTGGTTTGACGAAGGTGATGGTGGCTTCCGAGAGAGTCGCTTTGCCCTCCAGAAACTTTTCGTCCAAGACGCGAACCTCATACTTCACCTCCTCCGGCTTGGGAGGCAGATAGCCGTACATGTAGTGCTGGAAGAGCGCCTTGAGCTCCGGCCGGCGCTCGTTCTCCCATTGC
Organism: Pirellulaceae bacterium; assembly: GCA_051004015.1. Taxonomy (GTDB): domain Bacteria; phylum Planctomycetota; class Planctomycetia; order Pirellulales; family Pirellulaceae; genus SXOA01. The sequence goes on from JBPCKT010000035.1 coordinate 30,265, forward strand.
TCCTTGCTCCGCACCTTCTGGCCGGAGAGCATCACCAGCGGATCGGGCAGCCCGGCTTGAGGCTTGAGCTCGCTGACAGGCGGGAATTCCGCGGCGGAGGAGATGCCAGGGAATGCGGCGGCGAACAGGAGATTGGCGACGAAGAAGCGTCGGATACTGAAAGCGTATGACATGGAGAGCAGCAGATGAGGGTAAAAGGTCAATCAAAGTCGACTCTGTACTCTACACTTTGCACTCTACACTTTGCACTATGCCTTCTCCCACAGCTCCCACACCTTGATCGTCCGGTCATACCCCGCGGTGGCCAACAGCCGGTCATCCGCGGAAAAGGCGAGGCCGTAGACGGTGTTCTTGTGCCCTTCCACGGTCAGCAGGTGGCTGCCGATGCGGGCGTCATAAAGTCGCACAGTGGCATCGACGCTGCCGGAGGCGAGGTATTTGCCGCGGGGGGAATAGAGAACAGACTTGGCAAGCTGCGTGTGACCATCGAGCGTGGTTTGCAGGTCGCCGGCGGGAATGTTCCAGATTTTGATCTTGGCGTCGCTGCCGCCGGAGGCGAGGAGTTTTCCGTCGGGCGAAAAACTGACGCACTGCGGCGGACCGGCATGCCCTTTGAGCTCCGCGATTTTCTTGGCTGCCGCCAGGTCCCAGAGCAGGAGCTGGTTGTCGTTGCCGGCGGAGGCGACGTACTTGCCGTCTGCTGAAATCGCCACGCCGTAGACTGCTTCCTTATGTCCCTTGAGCACTCCGGCCGGACTGCCGCTCTCGCTCCAGAGGCGAACATCGTTATCGTGCCCGCCGCTCGCCAGCCATTTGCCGTCGGCGGAGACGGCGAACGACTCGATGTACTGCTGATGGCCGCCGAGCGTGGCCTCCACGCTGCCGCTGCTGACGTTCCAAATCTTCACGGTCATGTCGAGACTCGCCGAAAACAGCCGCTTGCCGTCGCTGGAGAAGGCAACGCCGCACACGCCATCCCCATGTCCTTTCAGGCGGGCCTTTTCTTCCCCGGTCGCCACGTTCCAAAGCTTGATGGAGTTATCGAGGCTGGCCGTGGCTAGGAGCGCCCCATCGGGCGAAAACGCCGCCCCGTAGGCGGAGTTGGGGTGCGTGAACGTGTAGAGGAGCTTGGCCGTGAGCATACTCCCACGTCCTACGTCAGTTCTTTGAGCGGCTGGTATTTCGTGTGGTCCACCAGATACCGCGGGCGGCCGCTCCAATCGTTAAGCGTGGCGCGGTTGATGTCGATCCCCAGGTTGTGATAGAGCGTCGCGAAGATTTCCTGGAAGTGGACCGGCCGCTCGGTGGCGTGCTCGCCCAAGCGGTTGGTCGCACCAATGACCTGGCCGGTGCGGATTCCGCCGCCGGCAAGCAGGGCGCACGCGACGTTCGGCCAGTGGTCGCGGCCGCCGTTCTTGTTGATCCGCGGTGTGCGGCCGAACTCTCCCCAGACCAGGACCGACGTGTCCCTCAGCATCCCGCGGCTGTCCAGGTCTTCAATCAGCGTGCAGACCCCTTGGTCGAGAGCGGGCAGATGATCGCGGGCGTTTTCAAAATTCGTGCCGTGCGGCCGGCCGTGCCAGTCCCAGCGGCCATAGGCCAGGCTGACGACGCGGACGCCGGCTTCGACGAGACGGCGAGCCGCGAGGAAGTAGTCATTGAGCAGCGGACCGGCATCGCCATAGCCGGCGTTTTCTGTCGAGCCGCGGCCGTAGCGGTCCCGCAGCTTGGGGTCTTCCTTCTCTAAATCGAGGGCGTCCGCCAGTTTGCTGGAGGTGAGAATCCCGAACGCCTGCCGCTGCCAGGAGTCGAGACCCTGGATCGCGCCGGTGGCATCCGCTTCGCGCTTCATCCGGTCAAGCTGGGCCATCAGCGCCTGCCGGTCGGAGAGTTTTTCCAGGCTGATGCCACTGAGCACCAAACTCCCCGGTCCGCCCGCGTTCGGCGTGAACGGAGCATGCGCCGCCCCCGCATAGCCGGCCTGCCCGGGGTCGGCCCAGGTCGTCGTCTTCATCTTGGGACTGAGATTTACGTACGGCGGCGTCCCCCCATCGGTCGTCCCTTGCAGCTTGGCGACCGCGGAGCCGAAGCTCGGCCACCCACCCACCGGCTGCTGTTGCACCGGCCAGCCGGTCATGCACTGGAAGGAGGCGTGCCGTCCTTCCGAGCCGACCAGCGAGCGGATGATCGCCAGCTTGTCCATCATCGCGGCCATCCGCGGCAGATGCTCGCAAATCTGAATGCCGGGGACCTTGGTGGACGTCGGCTGGAACTCGCCGCGGATTTCCACGGGAGCATCCATCTTCAGGTCGAACATGTCCTGGTGCGGCGGCCCGCCGGACAGAAAAATCATGATGACCGACTTGTGCCGCTTCGTCCCCGCAGCCGCTTCCGCCTGCAAGAGCTGCGACAGGGAGATGCCTCCCATCGCCAATCCGCCAATAGTCAAGAACTGGCGGCGGCTGACACCGTCGCACATCGGCTGGCTTTCGTTTCCAAGCATTGTGAGCATGGCACCATCTCCCTGATTCGTCTTCGGCAGGAAGGCTCTGGATTCAACACCTGTTTATATCATCCGGCCAGGGGGAATGCCAGCGCGACTAGAGGGCCGCTGCTGTCTCGTTCCCGCGTTCCGCTTGGGTTGCCCTCGGCTCACCTCCATTGTCTGCCTGGATTTCCCGCTGGGCTAGAGGCCTCTGCGTTTCAACAGAAAAGGATGGTTTTCCGCGGACGATCCACTGTTGCGCTCGCCGTTAGGGGTCCCATTGCCGACGATGTCCCCGCGATTGTTGATGTCGTTCGCCCCGGACAGATGCCAGGGGGCGTCCTCAGGACCTAACAAGTTGTCGAGGAAGGTCAGGTTGGCGTCTGACCGGGGGCAAAAGTCAGCATGCCGGTCCGTCACTCGGCGGCCTGAGTCTGAGCGGGCTTGATCGGTGTGGGCGAAGATCGTCCGGTCGGTGAGGCCGGCGGATCGGGGGTGCCACCCGCCTTGCGCAGCCATTCGGCCGCCTGTTGCTCATTCTTTTCGATGCCCTTGCCGGTCCGATAAGCGTCTGCGAGCGCTCTCATCGCCTCGGGCCAGCCGAGATCGGCGGCGACTTGATACCAGAACACGGCATCTTCGTCGTTCCGTTCGACGCCCCGCCCGCCAGTGTGCATGGCGCCCAGTTGGTACATGGCGGCGCGGTGGCCGCCGTGGGCCGCTTTCCGATACCACTGGGCGGCTTTGTGATCGTCGCGGGCCATGCCGCGACCGTCCGCATAGGCCTGACCCAGGAAGAACGCGCCGTTGGGGTCACCCAGATTGGCTGCCTGGCGAAAATAGAAACTTGCCGTGAGCTCATCCTGCTTCACACCTCGTCCGGCCGAGTATTTCCGGCCCAATTCCGTAATCGCCTCGACTTCCTTCATCTCCGCGGCCTTGAAGTACCAATCGAGGGCTTCGGCGTCGCTCTGTTTGACGCCGTCGCCGGTCTCGAACTGTGCGGCCAGACGGAGCATGGCGGGACCGTGGCCCAGATCCGCAGCCTGCCGGCAAAGCTCGAGTGCCTTCTTTTTATCCCGAGGCGCCACCTCGCCCGTCGTGAAGATCGTCGCCAACAGCAGCATGGCCTCCGGTTCGCCGGCATCCGCGGCTTTCTGGCTCCAAGCCAAGAGTTTCTGGTCGTCCTGAGCAACGCCCAGCCCCTGATGACACAGCGCGGCCACGATCAACATGGCGTCGGTGCGGCCGAGTTCCGCGGCGCTCAAGCACCAGGCGGCCCCTCTTTTGGCGTCCTGCGGAACGCCCTCTCCGCGCAGGAGCATCGCGGCTAACCCCAGCATCGCGGTAGCGTCCCCACCTTTCGCCGCGGCTTCATAGGCGGCGTGAGCCTTGCCATACCACTCTTTGGCCAAGTCGCGATTCTGCTTCACACCCAGCCCTCGCCGATGGGCATCCGCTAGATTGAGCATGCCAGCCGGCTCCCCGAGATCGGCGGACTTTTGAAACCAGCGAACCGCTTCGCGCGGATCCTGTCGAAAGGTTCCCAGCCCCGCGAGATGCAGCGTCCCCAGATTATTCATGGCTTTGGCGTTCCCTAATTCGGCCGCTTTGCGAAAGCAGAGGAAAGCCTGCTCGAAGTCCTTCGGAACGCCGCGACCGTCGAGATGCAGCACGCCCAGGTCGCGCAGACCCGTCGCATGCTCGGCAGTGGCGGCCTTGCGATACCAGCTCGCGCAGGTCCGATAATTCAAGCGGACTCCCCGGCCCGTTTCATAACGTCGTCCGAGGCGATGCATGGCGTCTGCGTCTCCGCCGTCAGCCAGTTTCTGTAACTCGGTGATGCTCAACTCGTCAGGCTTCACCTTCTCATCGGCCTTTGCGGGGGTTCGACCTTCGGCAATTGACAGACAAGCAATTGCCAGGAGCACAATCACATAGTGATGGCCCCAATCCAAGCTTTGCGCAACGCTCGAATGAGCGTCGAGCCGTGTGATGAGAATGTGCATTGTTGAAATGTCCAGGGGGCGTAAGCGAATTACAAATCTGTAGCCATCAACAGGACTGGCGTCACGATCAACGACCGATCTTGCCCGGCAGTGTCGTCTTCTCGCAACCAGGTGGTATAAATGGTTTACGATCCTGGCTGAACGCTTTGTCCATGATTCGTCCTAAGGATACTGGGACGCTGGGAGGGCACGGGTCCGGGGTCGGCGTCGGGGCCGGTTGAGCATGGACAGTGGTTTGTGTGTACGTATCCGTACGCTTTTCCTCCCGCACTTTCTTGCAGGGTTTCGACGACTCCCAGATTTGCATGGTATATGTCACGGCAATGGTCCTTTGCGCGACAAAGCCAAGTACAGCAACTTCGCTGACGGCCGCGGTGAAGTCGAGCTTGTACATCGGGTCTTGAGGGCAACCTAGAAGATCTTCCTTTGTACATCGAGTTATCGTGCCCGTGATCGTCGCGCCGTTTAGGGAGCCGGACGCGGGGTAGGTAATCGTTCCGTCGAGCAAATTACGAGGTCCGCATCCATAGTTCGCTTTGAGTTTCACGACATTGCCGGTCTGACTCAGCATCGCCATTCCCCCTCCCTCGTCACCGGGAATCAGCCAGCCTGTGCCGCTCAGAGACTCCGCCCCGATCGCTCGGGCCGCAAGCCAGGTCCAACAGTGTCCTACCGAGACTACTAAACAGGCGATCATAGTCTGGACAACCAGAGCGCGATTGCGGAAACGCCGAGATGGAGTTGAACTTTTCATGGGGACTACCTTCGTTAAGGTGTGTTAACAGGATGGAGAAGTCGAGCCTGTCGCCGGCATTCAACCTGACTGGGCATAATAATCAGGGACCAATCTTGCCCAGAAGGTTGGTCGTCTCGCATCAGTTACGTCCATCAGGGATGAGTTCTACGTAGACTCGGCCACCGATCGCCACTTAACGGCAGGTAGCGGTCCAAGGACTCGTTCAACGTTGGGCCGCCCGATACGGAGTCATTGCCCTCGGTCCACACGACCCCCCCTCTCCTCTGGGGCAAGAAGGTTATTCCGAATTCGACGTAGGTGTCCGTGCGTTTCTCGTCACGAACAAAGCGACAATCCACAGGATTCCAGATTTGCATTTCATATTGCACCGTGAGGATTCGTGTACCAATCTCGGGGATCACTACTATTGTCCCCGTGAAATCGACCGCATACTTGGGTGCATGGCTGCAGTTGCTGATAAGCTCTGGGTTCGTACAGCGAATCATCTGTCCCGAGATTGTCGCGGCATGGCCGCCCCCGGGGACGGGGGTAATCTTTCCGGCGAGCAAATTATGAGGTCCGCATCCAAGGTCCGCTTTGAGTCTCACGACATCGCCGGTCTGACTCATCATCGCCATTCCGCCTCCCTCGTCGCCGGGAATCAGCCATTGTGTGCCGCTCAGAGACTCCGCCCCGATCGCCGGGGCCGCGAGCCAGGTCCAACAGCAAGCCAGCAGTGCGAATTCCAATGCCAGACGTTGCCTCGTAGGTTTCATCGTTCTCACATCGTTTTGGCGATGCCCTCCCAAAGGATCGTGCGGTTTCCGAGCTCCGACATTGTGTGCGGACGCGGCGTCGGGAGTCTGGGACAAAGTGGATTGGTTCGGTTCATCCGCGCGGGACCAGTTTCACGTAACGCACCTGAATAATCTCAATCTCCTCGAACAGGGGAACGCCCCGACCGGGATCCCCTGCTGCCGGCCGCGTTTTCCGGTAGGTGACTCGCTCCTTCTCGATGTCGGTCCCCGCGTCTTCCCGCTCAATGGATTCCGGCGCGAGCGTCCACGAGGATTGCGTAACCTGCGGCACCCCGGTCACCGAACCGCCGCTAATCCTATCCGTGGCGGTGTAAGTGGTCGCGTCGGCGGACACGGTGACTGTGGTCATTGACGGCCGGCCCTGGTTGTAGCTTGCCTTAGCCAGTCCGCTGCCGGACACCCATTGGAGTTTTAGCGTCAGCGTCCGCGACCTTTCCTCACCGCTGCCACTGGCACGCAGTAAACCTTGATAGTCGGATGTGTAGCGGCTCCATCCAGGCGGGGAACTCCGGATGTCGATGTACTCATCATGGTGCATAGCTGCGTCTTCTCGCTCTTCCCAGGCAAAGGTGCCGTCCTCTTTGACCTGGAAATTTTTCTTCGCTGCTAAAAAACTGATGTTGACGGGATAGCTGGTCGAATTCGAACCCTGCCGCGTCCCGCCACCGGGCTGGGTAGTCACGCGATAGGTCAGCGACCATTGGCCGTCGAAGACAGTTTTCCTGCGCGGCGACGCCTGCTGCGCTGCGGCGGTGGCCGCCCACAGCACGCTGACGAAACCGAGCAGCGCCGCCACGCTCGCAGGACGGAAGTGGTGGAACAAACCGGCGGTGATTTTTGGCATTGCTTTACTCCTCCGGGTTGAGAGTTTGGGTTCTCACTCGGCCTGTTTCGCGAAGACCTTGATTTCATTGGCTTCCAGGTAGTCGGCGCCGTTCGAGGGCAGCACCGCCTTGAGGAACTTGGCGCGAACGGGAGTTCTTAAAGTCAGCACTTGATCGCGTCCGACCTGTTCAAGCTTGATCTTGCCGACCGACTTGTAGCCCACCGGGTCGCTCATCGACAGGAGAATTTCCGCTTCCTTGACCCAGCGGGCAGCGCCTTTGTCGTCGCCGTAATGCGGATTGATCGCGACATGACTCACGAGGGATTCGTCGGCCAGTTGAATCACCACCATCTGAGCGCTCCCCGACGTACTGGACCACGACTTTCCGGGACTGCCGTCGATCAGATTCGCAGCACTCCCTTTCTTATACTCGCTGGAGACTTTGACGATCTTGCCGCCGTTGGCCGCCAGCGCCACATTCTTCAGTGCCGGCGGTGGGCTCTCCTCCGCATCGTTCACCAGCGTCCCGAGGACCAGCACCTCGGCGGCCTGCATGTATGCCATGTCCCCGCCGTTTTTCAGGAACGTGAAGCGGACGTAGCGGGCCACCACCGATTCCTTTAACTTCAGGAGGGCGTCGTCCGCGAGGGCAGGCACTGCAAACGTGCCAATCTTCTTGAAGCCCGTGAAGGGATAGGTTGCCGAAACCTCGACCTCGACCTCGCTCACCCAGCGAGTTTGACGTTCCGCTGTGGCCGGGTTGACCGCCACCGCAGATATCCGTCCGAGCCGGCCGTCTTGAAAACCGATCACGACAGACACGGGATCGCCGCCATTTGCCACAAACACCTCGGCGCCAGGACTGTCAATGAGGTTGGCGGCCGCATACTCTACGCTGTACTGAGTCGGGCAGTCGATCAGCACGCCGCCATTGGCCTTGGCCGCCAGGTTGATCAGCACCTCGTCGGCTTCGGGGGGCAGAGCGGCGGTTTTCAATTCCTTGGCGATCGTGTCGAAAGAGTCCGTCAGTTCGGCCGCCGAATCGGCTCCGTAGTACTTCCCTTTCCCGGCCTTGGCGATCTCCGCCAGCGCCTTATCCTCCTCCGGTTTCGCGCCAAACCCCACGACGTGGACGCCAAACGTCAGTTTGGGATTGCCAGCCAGCCTGGCCGCCTCGGCCACGGGGTCGCCTTTGCAGGTTTCCAGACCGTCGGTGATCAGCACCAAGCCACAAAAGGCGTCGTTCTTGATGAGTTCCTCACCCGCGATCCGTAGTGACAACGCGATGGGCGTTGTGCCGGTGGGCTTGAGACCGGCGATCAGACTGCTCAACTCCGCCTTCCCAGCCACATCGAGTGCGGTGAGCGGACGAGCGATCTTCACCGCCTGGCAATTCCGCGGATCGTCCGCAGCGCCGAATACTTCATGGCCGTAGATGACGAAGGTCACATTCATTCCTTCGGGAATCTTCTGGACCAAATCCGTTACGACCCGCTTGGCTGCGACCATTTTTGTCTCGCCCTCCTTGGTCAACTCCTTCATGCTGCCCGAGCAGTCGAGCACAATGGCAAAGTCCGTGATGAGTTCCGCGGTCTGGGGCGAAAGTTCCCGCGTCCCCTTCATGGCGGCCAGCAACTCTGCCGAGGCACCGGCCTTCTTCAGAGCCGTCTCGTCGTCGGCACCCAATGTGAAGACCGTTGGCGACTTCTTCAGGAGCGCGAGCAGCGTCTCTTCGCTGGCGCCGTTCTCCAGGAGTTCCACGACGTCTGGCAACGTGACCGCCTTGGGAGCCTTCTTCGCGCCGGGTTTGGGTTTGGCCGCGCTCTTCTGCACGGCGGCCACCACGTCAGCGGAGGCACCGGCGTCCTTGAGCCGCTGGACGGTCTCATCGTTCGCCTCGAATCCGACTCCGTTTTTGCCAATGTTGGCGATGATTTCGGCGTCCTCGATCTCCAGTTCGATGAGTTTGACGATGGCCGCCTCGCTCACCGGCTTGCCCTTTACGGGACCGCTTTGTCCCAGCAACATCCCGCCCAGCAGTATCAGAAGCAACACCACGCCGACTCGTTGCAAGCAGGTCATCATAAAAACTCCTTCCGAATGGTTAGTGACAGGAGAGGGCCGAAGGGGCGCGCCGATCGGAGCCCGAGCGGCTGATAAAGGCTTGGTTTGTGTTGGAGGTGGGCGCCAATGGTCATGGCAGGTCCTTCGAGGGATCAAGCGGGGCGATCACGGCTTTCGCTTCCTCGCGAAAGCTCAAAATTGCGGGATCCAGAGTCGGGTGTTTGTCTAAAAAAGTGGCGGCTTGGGCCAGCGAGCGGCGGGCGAGATCCAACTCGCCCTGCTGGGAATAGGTCATCGCCAGCAACAGGGCAGCGGTCGGATTGCCTTGTGGTTCCATAGCTGCGGCCCGGAGGAGGGCTTCGGCGGCGGCCTTGCCATTGCCGGCGCGATAATGGGCGGCTCCCAGCGTCGTCCAGCCGGTGGATTTGTCAGGGGATTGCTGGACCGCCCGTTCGGCGAGCTGCACGGCGCGCGGGGCATCGCGCGAGTCGCTATCCGGACAATTGGCGAGCAGCCAGGCGAGTTCCACTTGGGAATCTGGATTGTCGGGCGACTTTGCGAGGACTCGCTCGTAGAGGGCGATTGCTGCCTGGAATTCTCCACGGGCCTCCGCCTTGCGATCCGTATTCCAGAGCAGGCGGCCGAGGCTGGCCTGAACGCCGGCGAGTCCCGCGGCATGTGCCTCGGGCTCGGGAAACTCCTCCAGCAGGCGGACCAACTCGTCCCGAGCCAGGAGGCGGGCTGCCTCGGCATCCGGCAAGCGGCCGGTGCATTCCAAGGCCTGCGACAGCGTGTTCCTCGTGAGGGCCAGTTCGATCCGATCAAAGCGGTCGGTGGGCCGGGCAACAAGAACCTGCTCGCGATGAACGACCGCCTGCCTGATCGCCAGTTCCGCCTCCTCCTGCCGGCCCAAGCGCCACAGGCTGAGGCCCAAGTGGAAGTTGGTGCGGGCCAGCTCGGGTCCCGTGCTTCCCAGCGGCGCCAGCAGGTGAAGGGCTCGACGATGGGCTTGTTCGGCCTCGGCAAACCGGCCCGAGGTTCGCAGGAGCAGGCCCAGCGAGTTATCAGCAGAGGCTTGCTGGGGGGCAAAGCGGAAATCCCGCCCCATGTCGGCGGCCAGCGCCTCGTAGGCGGCCAACGCGAAGCGATAGGATTCCTCCGCTTCCTGAGCGCGGCCATGGTTCCATTGGTGATAGCCCAACTCCTGCCAGGCGGCGGCCAGGGAATGGCGATTCTCAAAGTATCTCGGTTCATCGGCAGCCAGTGCCCCGCTGACCGCAATTGCCCGGCGATAATTCGACTCGGCTCGGGCCGGATCGGCCTCCAGTTTGCCCAAGGGAATCGCGACCCGCGCGATCGAACTACGATACGACGTGGAGGTTGGCGATTCGGCCAGAAGCTGTTCGAAAAGCGCTAGCGCCCGCCGCCAATCGTCACGAGCTTTGTCTTTCTGGCCCAACACTTCGTGAATAACGGCGACACGCATCTGAGCCCAGGCCGTCTCGTACCGCAGGGCCGGGTCTGCGGCGCTCCTTTCTCGCAGTCGTTCGAAGAACTCCAGCGCGTCCTCCAGGATGTCGCGCCGCACCGATTCCAGCTCAGGACGCTGCAGCGGTCCTTGGGCGACGCGGGTCAGTAGCCGATCGACGGCGGCCGTGACCATTTGAAAGTTTTCCTCGGCGCGATCGGATTGACGCTGGGCCGCGGCGAGGTTCTCTTTGGCGTCATCGAGAGCGAGCTGAGTCCGCCGCTGGGCCGCGGATACGAGCCACGTGCTGATTGCCAAGAGAACCACCGTGATCGCCAGCAACAGCCCACCCGCCGCAGTCGCGGTGACGACGGCGGTCTGATGTCGCCGAGTCCATTTTTTCAATTGATCCAGCCGCGAGGGGGGTCGGGCCAGGATCGGCCGGTGGTCGAGAAAACGCCGCAGGTCGTCGGCCATGGCGCCGGCCGTGGCGTAGCGGCTGGCGGGCTCTTTGGACATGGCCTTGAGCACGATGGTCTGCAGGTCGAGCGGAATCTGGCTATTGATTCTCCGGGGCGCGAGCGGCTCCTCGGCGGTGATCTGCCGCAAGAGCTCTTGCCGGTCGCGCCCGCCAAACGCCGGCCGCAACGTCAAGAACTCATAGAGCGTCACGCCCAAGGAGTAAATGTCGCTGCGGTGGTCGATGGCCGGTCCCTTGGCCAAGGCCTGTTCCGGGCTCATGTATCGGAGCGTGCCCACGATGTCGCCCGTCTTCGTCAGGTTCGGACTGGCCTCGATATGAGCCAGGCCAAAGTCCGTGACCCAAACCTTTCCCCGCTGGTCGAGCAGCAGGTTGGAGGGCTTGATGTCGCGATGGACGATGCTCTCCTCGTGCGCATGGTGAAGTGCCTCCGCCACGGAGCAGGCCAATTCCGTCGCGGAACGGAACCGGCCGTGCGTCTGAGCGGTCGCCTGCGTCGAGTGGCCGGCGGCGATGACGGGAGCCGTGTCGGTGGCCGCGGCGGGATCGATCGGCGGCTGAGGGGGCTGGCCCTCGTTCACGTCGCGCCGCAACTGATCGATCAACTCCGCCAAGGTGCGGCCTTCGATCAGCCGCATGGCGTAGTAATGGACGCCCCGCTCGCAGCCGACGCCATAGACATCGACGATATGCGGATGATCGAGGTGGGCGGCGGCGAGGGCCTCGTTCTTGAACCGCCGCTGGGCCTTTTCGTCGAGCGTGGCGGCGAAGGGGAGCACCTTGAGCGCGACGCGACGACCCAAGGAGAGTTGCTCCGCCTCATAGACAATGCCCATCCCGCCGCGGCCGATCTCGCGGATCAGCCGGAAATCGCCCAGCAGTCCCGAGGGTTGCCCGCCTGGCTCGCCGGGAATTGCGACGCCCCCCTCGCCCGCCGCGGCCGAGATGCCGAGCCAGACGAGCGCTTCCGCCGCCGGCAACAGCCGCGCCAGCTCGGCGGCATGCTCCGGGTGCTCGAGCGCCAGCGATTCCAGATCCACCGGCTGGCCGGACCGCATCCGCTCGGCCAGGCGATCGACCAGCTCGGCCAGCTCGCGGCTGGCGAGCGAGTTTGGCGGCGGCAAGCTGCCGGTCAGGCCCGGCGGCAAGGGTAAGTTCTCATTCATGATCGAGGACCTCCCGCAAGCGGGCGAGCGCTCGCAATTGCCGCATCTTCACGGCTGAATCGCTCGCACCGAGCACGGCAGCAGTCTCGCTCGTGGAAAGCTGTTCCAGGAACCGCAGCACCAGCACGTCGCGGTCCTGGGGAGAGAGCTCCGTCAGCGCTTCGCGAACGCGCCCTCGCAACTCACTCCGAATGGCCCGCGACGGCGGATTCGTCCCGCTGGCCACAAACCGCTCGGCCAGGTGATCGACCGACGCGTCCGACAGCGCCCAGTCGCCGGCTACCTCGCGGGCCGCACTGCGGGCCGCTACCCGCAAGTGCTGGCGATGCGCCAGCACGAGCCGCTGCCAGGTGACTTGCCGCAGCCAGGGGTAAAAGGGCAAGGGACGATGCTCCAGGTATTGCGAAAGCTGGCGATGGGCATCGAGGAGCGCGTCCTGAACCAGGTCGGACGGATCGAGCCGCGCCGCCAGGCGTGGGTCCAGCCGCACGGCTACCATCGAGCGGAGGCGGGTCCGGTGTCCCTCCAATAACTCCCCAGGTGCTCGCGCATCTCCCGCGGCCGCGCGTGCCAGCAAAACATCGATTTCCGACTCGGTCATAAATGACTCCTAGGATGGTTATGCGCGCCGCGGAAAATGGTCACGGCTGGGGATAATTTTGTTCGCCGCGGTGGAGCCGTCCCCGGTGTAATGGCCCGGGCCGATGATTCTGAGTAATTGTCGAACCCATTTAAGGATAGACAGTTATGGTTGCCGGCGGCCGCCTGGCTCATTCGCTGCTTTTATCTTTCACGGTCATCCCCCACAATTACGGTTTCGTTTTTCGCCGCACAGCTCTTTCGGCGACCCCTCTCCCTTCCGCGCCGCCGGCCTGGCTGCTGGCGACGCGCGTTGGGGTCGGGAGGTGTTTTCGCGTGAGAAAACGTTGCATTGCCTGCAAGTTCAGCCGCGAAAACTCCTCCTGACCCCCTTCACGCTGCACATTGAACGGACGAGTGGTCCGTCTTCCGCGCAGGGATCGCTGGTCACGGCATTTTGCCGGGACCGGGCCGCACCTCGTCGGACGAACCGCGATCGGCCGGGCGAAGATTCAGGTGTTATGGATCAACCATCCGCTTGCAGTCGAAGTTCGACAGTGGCTCATCCGGGCTGAAATGTTTCCGCCCTAGTCGCTGATCCGCGGTGGTCCTCAGGCGCAACGGGCCGGCGCTAGCAGCCCGTTGAAAAACTCCTTTCGCCGCTTACACTACTCCCAGCCTCGCCGCGGTTCAATTGGACGGCGCAGCGGAGGCAGCGACAAGGAGTGGAAGCATGGCGTTGGGACGACGCAAAGGGG
>JBPCKT010000036.1:0-27211 GCA_051004015.1 Pirellulaceae bacterium
CCTCGAAGGAACCAACAACAAAATCAAAACCATGAACCGCCAGCACTACGGCCTGCGCGACAAGGAATTCTTTAAATTAAAGCTCTATCAACTCCACCAAACCAAGTACGCTTTAGTCGGATGAACCGAAAAATCAGCCCACATCTTGCTTCTCTTTTTGTGTCTCTTTGTGTTTTTTGCGGCCATTCCCTGCTGAAAGATTTTAGTTGTGCGTTACGCCGAGCTGCATTGCAAAACGAACTTCTCGTTCCTCGTGGGAGCATCTCACGCGGAGGAGCTGGTGCTGCGCGCGAAGGAGTTGGGCTATCACGGCCTGGCGGTGACGGACGTCAATTCACTGGCCGGCGTCGTCCGGGCGCACCTGACTGCTAAGGAACATGGCCTGAAATTGCTCGTCGGCGCGGAGCTGACTCCTGTGGATGCTCCGGCCGTCGTCGTCTGGGCAACCGACCGCAAGGCGTATGGCCGCTTGTCGCGGCTGCTTACGGTGGGGAGACGGCGGGCCGAAAAAGGGCAATGCAGTCTCGCACTCGAAGACATCGCCGCCCATGCTGAAGGACTTATCGCCGGCGTCCTTCCCCATTCCCCTGCCCCCAGCCCCCAGCCCCTCTTCCCCTACCGGGACATCTTCGCCGACCGCGCCTACCTTCTGGCTGAACTCTTCCGCGGTCCCGATGATGCCCAGCGCCTTTCAGAACTGGTTGCTCTCTCCAAGAAAACAAAGCTCCCGCTCGTTGCTGCTGGCGATGTCCATTACCACTCTCCCGCCCGCCAGCCTTTGCACGAAGTGCTGACCGCAGTGCGGCTGGGGAAGACGGTGGCAGAAATTGGAGGAGAGAGATTCCCCAATGCCCAGCGGCATCTGCGGAGCATCGAGGAAATCGTGACTGCATTTTCCGCTGCGCCAGGCGCTCTCAAACGCACCCTTGAAATCGCCGACCGCTGCCAGTTCTCGCTCGACGAGCTGAAATATGAATATCCTGAAGAGCTCGCTCCGCAGGGACTCTCGCCGACCGAATATCTGAATCAGCTCACCTGGGAAGGAGCCGCGAATCGCTATCCCGCGGGCATTCCGGAAAAAGTCCTGGGGCTGCTCCAATACGAGTTGCAACTCATCGAGGAGCTGAAATATGAGGCATATTTTCTCACCGTCTGGGATCTGGTCCGCTTCGCCCGCAGCCGCGGCATTTTGTGCCAGGGGCGCGGTTCGGCGGCGAACTCGGCCGTCTGCTACTGCCTGGGCGTGACGAGCGTCGATCCCGATCGGGCGGACTTGCTCTTCGAGCGGTTCATCAGCAAGGAGCGGAACGAGGCCCCGGATATTGACGTCGATTTTGAGCACGAGCGCCGCGAGGAGGTGCTGCAGTATCTCTACGACAAATACGGCCGCGAGCGGGCCGGCATGACCGGCGTCGTCATCACCTACCGCAGCCGCAGCGCGGTGCGGGATGTCGGCAAGGCGCTCGGCTTCTCGCTCGACCGGGTCGATGCCCTCGCCAAACAGGTGGACGGCCACGCGGTTGACGACCTCTTGCCGCAGCGCTGCCGCGAAGTCGGCATCGATCCGGAGTCGCCGCTCGGCTCGCGGCTGGTGTATCTCGTGAATGAGCTGCTCGGCTTTCCGCGGCATTTGTCGCAGCACGTCGGCGGAATGGTGATGACGCAAGGGCCGCTCTGCGAATTGGCTCCGATCGAAAACGCCGCCATGCCGGGACGGACGGTCATCGAATGGGATAAGAACGACCTCGACGAGTTGGGCATCCTCAAGGTCGATTGCCTGGCTCTGGGCATGCTCACCGCCATCCGCAAATGTTTTGACCTCATCCGCCAGCACCACGGCCGCGAGCTGACCCTGGCCACCATCCCGGCCGAAGACCCCGTGGTCTACGACATGATCTGCGAGGCGGACACCATCGGCGTCTTTCAAATCGAAAGCCGGGCCCAGATCAGCATGTTGCCGCGGCTGCGGCCCCGCTGCTATTACGACCTCGTCATTGAAGTCGCCATCGTCCGCCCCGGGCCGATCCAGGGGGACATGGTGCACCCTTATTTGCGGCGGCGGTGCGGCGAGGAAGTGCCGGAATATCCCAGCGAAGTCATCCGGCAAGTGCTGCACAAGACGCTCGGCGTACCGCTCTTTCAGGAGCAGGCGATGCGTCTGGCAGTGGTCGCAGCGGGCTTCACGCCGGGGGAAGCGGACCAGTTGCGGCGGGCGATGGGAGCCTGGCGAAAGACCGGCGTCATCGAGAAGTTCCGCGTCAAGCTGATGAAAGGAATGAAGGCCAATGGTCTCCCCGACAAATTCGCCGAGCAAGTCTTCCATCAAATCAAGGGTTTTGGCGAGTACGGCTTTCCGGAGTCGCACGCCGCCAGCTTCGCCCTACTCGTCTACGTCTCCGCGTGGCTCAAGCGATACTATCCCGCCGCATTCTGCGCCTCCCTCATCAACAGCCAGCCGATGGGGTTCTACGCCCCGGCCCAGCTCATCCGCGATGCCCGCGACCACGACGTGCGGGTCTTGCCGGCGGATGTTAATGAGAGCGGGTGGGACTGCGGAGTGCAGAGTGCAGAGTGCAAAGCGCAGAGTGAAGACTCACTGCTGCCTTCTTCCCCAGCCCCTAGCCCCCAGCCCCTAGCCCCCTCCCTCCGCCTCGGTCTCCGCCTCATCTCCGGCTTACCGGAAGCGGCCGCGCGGGCCATCGAAGAAGCCCGAAAAATCGGCCGCTTCACTTCGCTCGACGATTTCGTCCGCCGGACGAAGCTCTGCCAGCCGATCGTGGCGAAGCTGGCCCAGGCGGATTGCTTTGGTTCGCTCGCGATGGACCGGCGGAAGGCGCTCTGGCATGCGCTCGGACAAGAGAAGAAAAAGCAGTCGCAGCCGCTGCTGGCGAATCTTGAGGAGGAAGAGCCCGCGGCGGAGTTGCCGCCGATGAGCCTGTCGGAGCAGGTTTTTGCCGATTACCGCACATCAGGGCTGTCCCTCAAGGCCCATCCGATTTCGTTCTTCCGCCAGGAGCTGCAAGAACTGAAAGTCACGCCGGCGAAGAGGCTGCTCGAAATGCCCGACGGCCGGTTCCTTCGCGTGGCCGGCATCATCCTCCTGCGGCAGCGGCCGAGCACGGCCAAGGGGATTACGTTCGTGACAATGGAGGACGAAACAGGCATCGTCAATCTCGTCGTCAAGCAGCAAATCTGGGAGCAGTTTTACAGCGTCGCCCGCAAGAGCCCCGCCTGGATCGTCCACGGCCGCCTGGAGCGCCGCGAAAAGGTCATCCACATCCTCGTCAGCCGGATTGAGGATCTGTCGGTGAAGATTGGAGACCTGCGGACGAAATCACGAGACTTCCGGTAAACCGAAAGTAGTGTGACAAAAAAATGGGAGACAAAAAATGAAGACGGAAATCAAATCCCTTCTTTGCTTCATTTTTTTGTCTCCCATTTTTTTGTCACATTCTGCATGCAGCCCCTCGCCGAATTGACTTGCCCGCAAACTGCGCCACAATGGCGAGTCTATTGCCGATTCCAATTCTGGGCAGGCTGGAAGCCTACCCCACCTTCGCAAGGGTTCCCCCGTGAAGTATCTCTCCCTCTCACTGTCTCTCCTTCTCTCCTTCTGCGCGATTATCGATGCACAGGATAAACCCAAATCCAACCCCCTCAACGAGCCCCTCGGCGACCCCGGCATCATCCCCGTCGGTGCCGACGGCAAGCCGCTGAACCTCAATTTCGAGGATGGGACACTCAAGGATTGGAAGGCGGAAGGGAAAGCTTGGGACAAGCAGCCGGTGAAGGGGGAGATCAGCCAGACCCGCACGTTTGGCGAGGGGAAAAAGGCCGAGCATACGGGCCAGTTTTGGATCGGCGGATACGAGTTTCTGCAAGACCCGCCGACCGGCACACTCACATCTGCGTCCTTTGAAGTCACGCAGCCCTTCGGCAGCTTCCTCATCGGCGGCGGGCAAAGCAAGGAAACTCGGGTCGAGCTCGTCACAGCAGATGACAACAAAGTCTTCTTCGCCTCCTCCGGCCAGGACCAGGAGAATCTCCGCCCCATCATCGTCGACCTCCAAAAACTAAAAGGCAAGAACATCCTCATCCGCATCGTCGATAACAACGTCGGCGGCTGGGGGCATGTGAATTTCGACGACTTCCGGCTGCACAAGGAGCGGCCCAAATTCAAAGCTCCCGTCACTAACTCCAACACCCCCGCCACCGAGTCCCTCTATCCCCACGCCGGCCTCTCCGCCGATGAAGCAGTCAAGGAAATGGTCGTCCCCCCCGGCTTCAAGGTCCAGGTCGCCGCGGCAGAGCCCGATGTCCAGCAGCCGATTGCGATGGCCATTGATGATCGGGGGCGCATCTGGATTGCCGAAGCGTTCACCTATCCCACTCGCGCCAAAGAAGGGGAAGGCAAGGACCGCATCATCATCCTGGAAGACACCGATCTCGACGGCAAGCTTGATAAGCGGACCGTCTTTGCCGAGAAGCTCAACCTCGTCAGCGGCCTGGAAGTCGGCTTCGGCGGCGTCTGGGTCGGGGCCGCCCCGTACCTGCTCTTCATCCCAGATAAGGACGGCGACGACAAACCCGATGCCGAGCCGCAAGTCCTCCTCGACGGCTGGGGCTACGAGGACACCCACGAAACGCTCAACAGCTTCATCTGGGGCCCCGACGGCTGGCTGTACGGCTGCCACGGCGTCTTCACGCACTCGGCCGTCGGCAAGCCCGGCACGCCCAAGGAGAAGCGGACGAAACTCAACGCCGGCATCTGGCGGTATCACCCCGTGAAGCGCGAGTTCGAGGTCTTCGCCGAAGGGACCAGCAACCCCTGGGGGCTCGACTACGACCAGTACGGCAACTTTTTCGCCACCGCCTGCGTCATCCCCCACGCCTACCACATCATCCCCGGGGCCCGCTACGAGCGGCAGGCCGGCAACCACTTCAACCCCTACACCTACGACGACATCAAAACCATCGCCGACCACCGCCACTACACCGGCAACCAGTGGAACGACGACAACCGCCGCCAGTCCGACGAGCTCGGCGGCGGCCACGCCCACGCCGGCTGCATGATCTATCAAGGGGGGGCCTGGCCGGAAAAATACCGCGGCATGCTGTTCATGAACAACATCCACGGCAACCGCATGAACATGGACATCCTCACCCCCCGCGGCAGCGGCTTCGTCTGCTCGCACGGCCCGGACTTCCTCCTCACCCGCGATCAATGGTCGCAAATGCTCACCATGACCTACGGCCCCGACGGCCAGGTCTGGGTCATCGACTGGTACGACCGCCAGCAGTGCCACCTCCGCGAGCCCGACAAACACGACCGGAGCAACGGGCGGATTTACCGCATCGTTTACAACGACGCGAAGCCGGTGAAGGTGGATTTGGGGAAGCTGAAAGATGAGGAGTTGGTGAAGCTGCTCACACACGAGAACCAGTGGTATGTGCGGCATGCCCAGCGAATTCTGCAGGAGCGGGCTGCCAACAAAAACATGCTTGCACGCGACGTTTTTGATGCCCTAAATGCCGCGTTAACTGATGCGAAGCTCCCGCTCGCCAATCGCCTTCGCAAATTCTGGACTTTGCATGCCGCCTTTGGACTCGATCCCGCGCTCCGCGACATCACGGTGGACGACGGCATATTTGACGGTGTCGTTACCGATTTGTTCCAAGATCCAAAAATGGAACTTGGCGACCCAGGACGCGCTTGGCTGACGCGGCTGCTGCTCGATTCGCCGAATCCGCCTCACGACCGCCTTGCGGATAATCTGAAAAAGCTTGCAGCGGCCGATCAGCCACGTTCGGTTCGCCTTGGCATCGCTGCGAGTTTACAGCACCTTCCCTTAGCTTCGCGCTGGGCCATTCTTGAAGCCCTAACCACTCACCCCGAAGACGCCTCCGACCACAACCTGCCACTAATGTACTGGTACGCGATGGAGCCGCTGGCGGATGTCGATCCGAAGCGGGCGCTGGCGCTCGGACTTTCGGCAGGCGAGAAGATTCCGATCCTTAAGGAATACATGATCCGCCGGATTGGTGCCGGGGATTCCAAGAAGTCTCTTTCGCTCCTGGTGGAAGGATTGAAGGACGCCAAGGACGATGCCACGCGGCTGACGTTCCTCCGCGGGATGAACGAGTCGCTCAAGGGGCGCAAGGAAGTCCCCATGCCCGCTGGTTGGCAGCAAATCGCAGCTGAGCTTGCCAAAGGGGACAATCTGGAGATCCGTTTTCAGTCTGCGATCGTCTCGGTCAGCTTGGGCGATGCTAAAGCCGCCCAGTCGCTCGCCGGCATGATTACCGACGAGAAGGCGGCTCTCCCCTTCCGCAAGCAAGCCATTCAGACGCTCGCACGTTTGCAATCCGCCTCGGTGGTGCCGGTTCTGCACGGCCTGCTCGCCGATGCGGAATTGCGGGCCGACGCCCTGCGCGCCCTGGCCGCCTTCGATGACGCCAAGACTCCTGCCGCTATCCTGACCATTTACGACAAGCTGAATCCCGCCGAGCGCCGCGACGCCCTCGCCACCCTTTGCAGCCGCGTCGGCTACGCCAAGGAGTTGCTGGGGGCCATCGAGAGCAAGAAAATCCCCGCCAACCACCTGACGGCGGACCTGGTGACTAACCTCCGCAATCTCAACGACGCCGACTTGCAAAAGCTCCTGGAAAAATCCTGGGGGACCGCCCGCGAGACGGCAGCGGACAAACTGAAGCTGATTGTGGAGTACAAGGAATTGCTCGCCAAATCTTCGCATGCCACGGATGTGCAACTAGGCCGCGCCGTCTACGCCCGCACCTGCCAGCAGTGCCACACTCTCTTCGGCGCCGGTGGCAAAGTCGGCCCCGATATCACCGGCTCCCAGCGGGCCAACCTCGACTATCTCCTCTCGAACGTACTCGACCCCACCGCCGTCATGGCCAAGGAATACCAGCCGACCATCGCCCGCCTCGCCGACGGCCGCGTCGTCACCGGCATTCTCAAAGCCGAGAACGCTGCGACGATCACGCTGCTCACGCAGACCGAAACGCTCGTCATCCCCATCGCCGACATCGAAGAGCGCAAAATCAGCGACAAGTCGATGATGCCCGACGATCTCCTCAAACCGCTGACTTCCCACGAAGTCCGCTCCCTCGTCGCCTACGTCAGCAGCCCCGGACAGACCCCGATGCTCGCCACCGCCGACAACCTCGCCACGTTCTACACCGGCAAGGACCTCGCCGGTTGGCGAGGGGATGAGAAGCTATGGTCCGTCGAAAACGGCGAAATCGTCGGCAAGACAACCGGCCTCGGCCACAACGCCTTCCTCGTCAATGAGCTCTCCCTCGGCGACTTCCGCCTGGAACTCGAAGTCAAGCTCCTCAAGAACGAAGGGAACAGCGGAATCCAGCTTCGCAGCCAGCCCATGGCGAACGGCGAAGTGAAAGGCTACCAGGCCGACGTCGGCAAGGATTGGTGGGGCAAGCTCTACGAAGAAAACGGCCGCGGCCTCCTCTGGGACAAGAGCGGCGAAGCCCATGTCAAAAACGGCGACTGGAACAAATACGAAATCATCGCCGCCGGCAGCCGCGTGCAAACCTTCATCAACGGCCAGCAGTGTGTTGACCTCGATGATCCTCAAGGCGCGCGCCGCGGCGTCATCGCCCTCCAGCTCCACTCCGGCGGCGCGACCGAAGTCCGCTACAAGAACCTCAAGCTCACCCTCCTCACCGGCATCGAAACCTCCGGCCCCTACCCCACCTCCAAGCCGCTGGAAGAAGGCAAAAAGCTCTCCTTCAAGCGGATCAAGCTCGACGACAAGTTCCACAGCGAAGGAGTCGCTTATGGCGACTTCAACAATGATGGCCTTTTAGATATTGCCGCCGGAAGCGTCTGGTACGAGTGCCCAAATCCGAAATCCGAAATCCGAAATCCGAAATCGGAGGGTGGCCCCTGGAAGATGCATGCCATCTTGGAGAAGCCCAGAGAATTCAGCATCAAGACTTACAGCGATACCTTCATGAACTGGGCCGAGGATCTCGACGGCGACGGACGGCAAGACCTCATCGTCGTCGACTTCCCCGGCGCCCCGACCTGGTGGTTCCAGAACCCCGGCAGCAAGGGTGGACCTTGGGCTCGCAACCGGATGGTCCCTGTCACCAACAACGAGAGCCCGCAGTATCTCGATGTCGACAAGGACGGTAAACGGGAGCTGATCTACGGCGACGGTACCAATCGGCTGGCGCTGGCCCGTCCCGGCGCAACGCCGCTCGTCGAGTGGTCCGCCACGCGTGTCGCTGCTCCCGGCGAAGTCGACATCCAGCGGTTCTACCACGGCCTCGGCATCGGCGACGTCAACGGCGACGGAAAGAATGACCTCGTCGTCCCGCACGGCTGGTGGGAAGCACCCGAAAAGCAGACCAGCGAAACCTGGCCCTTCCATGCCGCCCCGCTCGGCGAAGCCCAGGCCCAGATGCAAATCTACGACTTCGACGGCGACGGGGACGCCGACGTGCTCGGCTCATCGGCTCACAAGCGGGGCATCTGGTGGTACGAACAACAGCCCGAAAATAAATGGGTGAAGCACGAGATCGACAGCAGCATCGCTCAGACGCACGCCCTGGTCCTGGCCGACATCAACGGCGACGGCCTCCCCGACTTCGTCACCGGCAAACGGTACTACGCCCACAACGGCAACGACCCGGGCGAGGACGAGCCCCCGGTCATTGCCTGGTATGAGCTGGCCCGCAAAGACGGCAAGCCGGTCTGGACGCAGCATGTCTTCGACCACGACAGCGGCGTCGGCACCGCCTTCGAAGTCCACGACATGAACGCCGACGGCCTGCAAGACGTCATCGTCGCCAACAAGCGGGGGGTGTTCTACTTTGAGCAGGTGCGGGAGTAGGAAGCCGACCCCACCTTCACCTATAGCACGTCGGCGAACCGGATTTGAATATCCGCGATGGCTGGCCGCTGGGCGAGGAAGGCGTCGACAATCGCCGGGTCGAAGTGTTCCCCGCGATCCGCTTCGATGATCTCGAAGCACTGATCGATCGGAAATGGCTTTTTGTAGGGCCGCCGACTGCTAAGGGCGTCAAAGACGTCGGCCACGGCGGTAATGCGTCCTTCCAGTGGAATGTCTTCCTGGGCGAGCCCCAGCGGGTAGCCCTGGCCATTCCAGCGCTCATGGTGGGTCAGGGCGATCCGGGCCGCCATCCTGAGGAGCGGCGAGCGGCTGCTTTCGAAGACTTTCTGGCCGATCTCCACATGGTGCTTGAGCGTTTCCCAGTCGGCCGGCGACATTGGTTGAATGATTTTTTGTCCCAGACCGACGTGCTTCTGCATCCGTTCGTACTGCTCCGGGTCCAGCTTCCCCGGCTTGAGCAGGATTTCGTCGGGAATGCCGATCTTGCCGATGTCATGCAATTGGGCGGCTTGCTCGAGCATTTCCACGGTGTGCTCGTCCAGGCCGATCGCCCGCCCGATGACGGCGGCATACTTGCCCACTCGCAGGACATGATGGCCGGTATCATCATCCCGCAACTCCGCGGCGCGGGCCAGGCAGTAAATCACGTCCCGACGCGAGGATTCCAGCTCCGCGGTCCGGCGGCGGACGGCGGCTTCCAATGTCTGGGCGTAGTTCCTGAGGCCGTCGTGATATTTCTTCACCACCAGCGCGTTGCGGACCCGCGGACCCAACTCGCAGGGATCCACGGGCTTGGCCAGAAAATCCGTGGCCCCGCGCTCCAGCACCGCGAGCTTCGTTTCGCGGTCGAACGAAGCGGTGAGAATAATTACGGGCAAGTGTGCCAGAGCGGGGTCAGCACGAATACTGGTGAGGATTTCCAGTCCGCTCACCCGAGGCATCATCACGTCCAGCAGGATCACGTCCGGCTGCTCGATGCCGATCCCCGCCAGGGCGAAGGAAGGGTCGGTGATGCCGCGGACATGCGTGTAGCCGGCCTGCTGCAGGTATTTCTGAATGACCTTGATGTTCACCGCCTCGTCGTCGATCACCATGATCCGGGCGGACTGGGTTTCGCAGGGAGCTGCCTGCGGCAACTGTCCGCTATCCGCCGGTTGCAGTTGCTGGTCGACGCATTCTATGAGCTTGAATGTGGCTTCCAATTGGGCAGTCATTTGGTCCTGCACGGTCACGTTAGCGTAGGTTTTGGTGGTCATGCGTCATTTCGGGGACAGGGCGTATCTGGTGTCGGTGATCACGTTTCAAACGCAGCTCAGGCCGCTGAGGATTCGTCCTTCGAGCGCATCGAGGTCCGCCAGGGCCCGGGAACAGGCCACGACATCCTCCGCCGCCAGCGCCATTTCCAGCTCAAAAGCCGTCTCCGTGAGCGGCTGAAAGCCGGCGGTTCCCCCGGCCCCCTTGAGCCAGTGGGCCAGCGACTTGAGCTCGATGAAATCCCCCGCCGACATCGCGGCGTGCATCGACCCCAGGCGGACCTGGAGCCGGGCCACAAACTCGTCCACGATGTCGCGGAACTCGGCATCGTCCAGCGGCAGCGTGGACAGGAGCGCCGTCCCGCCGGCTTGCCGAACTTCATTTTCCGAGGACTGCTCGAGGATTTCATCTCCGCCTATCTCTGCCGCCAGCGCGGCCAGCAGCCGCTCCGCATTGACGGGTTTGGTCAGGTATCCGATGCAGCCGGCCTCCCGGCAGTGCTTTTCATCACCTTTCATGGCGTGCGCGGTGAGGGCAATGACGGGAGTCTTCACGCCTTCGTCGCGGAGCCGGGAGGTCGCCGTGTATCCGTCCATGACCGGCATCTGCATGTCCATCAAGATCGCGTCGAGCGGCTCGCGGAGGGCGATTTCGAGCGCCTGCTGGCCATTTTCCGCACACAGCACGGTCGCGCCGGCGCGGCGCAGCACGATTTGAATCAGCTTGCGATTGGTGTCGCCATCGTCGGCCACCAGGATGCGGCGGCCCGGGAGTGCGATCCGCTTCTTGGCATGGGGCTCTTCGTGCGGCCGGGGAACATCGTTAATCGGGCCTTTCAGCATCCGCACGCCAGTGAGCGAACCGGTGCTGACCGAAATGGAGAAAATGCTGCCTTCATTCGGCCGGCTTTGAACCGCGATGCCGCCGCCCAGCGCCTCCGCCAGACGCCGGCAGATGGCCAGTCCCAGTCCGGTCCCTCCGAAGCGCCGCGTGACGGACGTGTCCGCCTGGCAAAAAGGATCGAAGATGTCCTGCAGCTTCTCTCCCTGAATGCCGATGCCGGTATCGACGACCTCCAGCAGCAGGCGAGGATCGTCAAGCGTGCCAACAATCTGGGAGATGATGTAAACGCCGCCGGTATCCGTGAATTTGATCGCATTGCCCACCACGTTGAGCAGCACCTGCCGCAGGCGGGCGGGATCGCTTTCAATGGTCTCGGGCACCTGGCCAATCCAGTTGTAGTCGAGCTTCAGCCCCTTCTCGCGGGCGCGCACCCGCAGCACGGAAACCGTTTCGGCAATCAACTGGTGCGGCGAACAACGGATGTTCTCCACCGTCAACTGACCGGCCTCGATTTTGGAGAGATCCAGAATGTCGCTGATCAGCGAGAGCAGGTGTTGGCCGCTCTTATGGATTGTGTCGAGGTAGTCGCGCTGCTCGGCCACGCTCAGGTCGGTTCCCTGGCGGACCAGGTCGGCAAAACCCAGAATGGCGTTAAGCGGCGTGCGGATTTCGTGGCTCATGTTCGCCAGAAACTCGCTTTTGGCCCGGTTCGCAGATTCGGCGGCTTCCTTGGCTTGCACCAAGTCGTTTTGAATCCGCTCCCGCTCCCGAATTTCAGAGACGAGCTCGCTGGTCCGCTGCTCGACGCGATCTTCGAGCTCGTCATGGGCCCGCTTGAGCGCCCGGTCGGAGACCTGCACCCGGTCCAGCATCTTGTTGAAGGCGTCGTAGAGCTGCCCGATCTCGTCGCTGCTGGGGGACTTCACGCGAAGCGAATAGTCTCCTTGCCGCGTGATCTGATCCGCCGTGTGGGCGAGTTTAAGGATGGGGCGGGAGATGATTTGTTGCAGGACGAAAGACAGGGTTATCGAAGCTCCCAGCGAGCAGAGCGCGACCCAGGCGGTAATGTAGCGGTGGCTCTGCATCTGGGCGTGCAAGTCGCTCATGTTCGAGCGGATGTACATGGTTCCCACCCGCTGCCCGCTCTCGATGACCGGATGCACGAATTCCAGGCGGCCTTCATCGTCATAGCGGCTGCCCATCAAATCGGGAACGCGGAGCAGATTCGGGGCTTCGTCGCCGATGTGAAATTCCGCCATCCGCTCGCCACTGGCATCGAACAGGATGGCGGAGTCGATAGAGGAATGGAAATGCAGCGCCGCCAGCAGTTGCTCAGCCGCCACCTTGTCGCGCACCGCCAGCGCGGCCGAGCTATTGAAACCGAGAAGCTCGGCTTGAGCCGCGATTTGCCGCAGTTTGGCATCATGCATCAGGCGGGAATCGTTGGACACAAATCCCAAGCAGGCCAGCAGCAGCGCCACGGTGCCGGACGCCGTTGCCAGCAGCATCAGTTTCGCGCGAATGGACCTCTGGGGCAGAAGCCGGAGCCTCATGGGCGTTTTCCTCCACTAGGGGGCTGGATTCCTCCGCCGTGGGACTGGGCGGCGGGCCGCGATTCCTTTGGCAGCGAGGCTCCACTGCTTGGACCCGGATCCCCATGAGTTTTGAGGTTGGGACCAGGGCGTGCTTGACCCGCGGGACGATTTTGCTTGATAAGTGCGGCTGCCGGCAGCGCCGTCGTTGCCGCGGGCGGACTGGGTGTCCGGGCCAGCCGCGAAAAGCGAGGATCGATCGTCAATTTTTTCTGGGCGAGCACGGTTGGATTCAGGACAAACTTGACGCCGCCATTCTCTACATGGAAGTTGAGCCCACCTCCGTCCAGGCAGAATCCCGGCGTCTCGCTCGCCAGCAGTATCGGCGCGGACTTGTATTTCTCCAGCAGGGCCAGGCGGTCACTACGCGCCAGCGAACTGGTGAGAAACAGGATTTGGCAAGGCTCCACTTCCGACAAGCTCTGGAAATGATGGACAACCACTGGCCGTCCCCCGAATTTCCGGCCGACGGCGAGCCTGGCGAATTGCTCGGCATGGGAGTCGTCGCCGACAATTCCCACTCGCGCGACGTTGGGCCCGTCCGTGGCCCGCTGGAATGCGCCGGAAGGCCAGCGCGTGTACAGGCCGGCGGCCAGCAGGATTTCAAACTTGGCCTGCGCCTGTTGGCTTGCCGCGTCGTTGGCGGCGGGAGTCGGCGCGACAGGTGCCGACGGCGCATCGGCCCGCAGACTGGCGGGGGGCCAATGCGCTCCGTAAGGAAACAACAGCAGCAGCAGCAGCGCCAGGGGGCGGCTGGATAACAAGGTGGACAAGGGTCGGCCTCAGATGGTGAAGAAGCGCAATACCATGGCGCCTTCACTGCAAACGTAGCTTGCGCTGGCCAAAGAGAGGGGGAAATCAGCGGCGTGTCCTTCAAGTGCCTCCAGGCAGCACAACCGGACCATCACAGCATGAGTTGGCTGTAGACCACATCCAACCACCGCCCGAACTTGAAGCCGACCTCTTTGAGGTAGCCGGCTCGCTCAAATCCAAGACTCTCTTGCAGTGCGAGGCTCGCGGTTTGATCGGCCGAAGCGCCGCCGAGCAGCGTGTGATGCCCCGCAGCTTTGGCGCGGGCGATGAGGTCGAGGAGCAACGCCTTGCCGATGCCCCGGCGATGCGCGTCATGCCGGATGTAGACCGAAGCTTCCACGCTCCAGGCATATGCCGCCCGCGGGCGAAAGGGGGAGAGCGCGCCCCAACCGATGACGGCTTCGTCCAGAAGCGCCACCGTCACGGGGTGCTTATCCGGAGAGTGCTGCGCAAACCACTCTTGCCGGGCCGTCTCCGTCTCCGGCTCAAGCTGATAGGTGCAAGTGGAGCGGTGGACGTAGTAGTTGTAAATTTCGTTGATCGCCGGCAGGTCGGCGGCAGTGGCGAGGCGAATCGTGACGGGCTGCTGATCCATGGCTCGTGCGTTGCTACGGCTGTATCTGTCAGGGAGCCCTTTGACGCCGTTAGCCTAGTCATCGGAGGGGCACCAAGTCAATCATTCCCCGGGCGTGGCCAGCGGCACGACCATCTGGTCGGGAGCAAAGAGGTCGTCGTACTGCGTCACGGCCAACCGCACCAACAGGATGCGGCGATAAGTCGTGCCGCTGTCGGTTTCGGTGAAGAAGGTGCTGCCGGCCCCCTTCACGTCGGGCGTGCCGGAAATCATCAGCACGTGTCCCGGCGCGAGAATGGCCGAGAGACGCAATTTGTCAAGAACGACCCGATCCTGTCCGAGTTGCGGCAGGACGGAGCCGTCTCGGCCGACGAACTGCGTTTTCATTTCGCCGTGTTCCACTTCCGGCGTCAGCTCAATCTTCGCCCTGCCGTCCCCCTGCGGATACGCCTTCAGACCGAACAGGCACTGAGCCTGCGAGAGGGGGAATCCACGGACACGATTGTCCTCCAAAACCAAGAGCGATAGTGTATCTAGCTGCTTCGTAACCAGCACTTTTGCCCGCTGACCGCTGCGGCACTGGATGCGGCGGGGAGCCCGGTCAAGTTCCGGGTCGGCGAGCGAATCCTCACCACGCTCCACAGCGCCGGGCTCGCTCGCGTCTAGAGCTTCTTTAAGTTTGGGAGGTAGCTGCATTCCCACAATTCCGCATCGCAGGCCGTTCGCCGCCATCTGCCGGCGGAGCTCCGTGGGAAAATGCTGCTCGTCGACCTCGGACCAGATGCTGCTAAAGGCCGCTTCGTCCGCCAGTGGAACGCGGGCAAACGCCACCTCCA
The DNA here is from genome assembly GCA_051004015.1 of Pirellulaceae bacterium. Taxonomy (GTDB): domain Bacteria; phylum Planctomycetota; class Planctomycetia; order Pirellulales; family Pirellulaceae; genus SXOA01. The sequence goes on from JBPCKT010000036.1 coordinate 14,816, forward strand.
GCACGACGCTGCTGGCCGGCAGCGGCGGTGCGGGAAGCGAGGGGGCTGCCGGCTTCTGCGACGTATTGACGAGCGCGCAGCCGGAGGCAAGCCACGCGAAGGAGGCGAGCAAGAGCGGAAGATAGCGATGTAAATGCACGAAAAGAACTGATTGGAGCGATCCAAACGCCAGCTCACAGGCGGGCCGCCTGTGGCTACGGGGGTCGAGCGCGCAACGCCGCCGCAGCGGGGCGAAGAGTAGAAAAGCGGCACCGCGGGGTCAATGGAGAATCGAGGCCCAGAAAGCCGCAGTTGAGCAATTAGCCCGCGGCCCGTGAGCTCTGGCTGGGCTCTTCTTTGTCTTGCGGCTGGTCGGGAAAGCGGGAGGACATCAAGACCTTCTCCCACCAGCGGGCGGGGCGGAGACGGGGGTCGCTGGTAGAGACATTCCGCTGCTTGCCGCGGCGGGTGCGGACGACCAACGAGTCATCGAGGACTTCCAGGACCACCCAGAACTTCTTCACCCGGTAGGAATAGCCTTCGCCGTTGGTTTCCGGCTGGACGGCTTCGGCCCGTGGGCCGGGGTGGGGGCTGTGCTTTTCCGCTACGTAAATGACGCGATCGCCGGGCTGATACATCGCTCCTGCTCCGATCCTTGTCGCCTTCTGCGGCCCCGTGCCGCCGTGCCGGGACCAGGGGTGCAAATCCAAGGCCACTCTAGTCCATATCATACACGTATCGCCCTTTCTATCAATAGAAATTGTCAGAAAGTGTTGAGAAGGGACCGGAAAGAATGGCGAAATCCTAATGTCGAATAACTAATTATGAACAACTAACCATTGGTCATTAGACATTAGGACTTGGTCATTCCTTCTTCCCCCTCTCCCCCAGTCTCTTTTCGCGGAACAATCCTCACGTCCGTTACAACCGGCAGCCGATATCGGGAATGCATGAATTCTCGGCGCAGGCTGCACAGCGTTTTTCGCTGGGCTGCACAGCTTTCTTGGCTGAGCTGCGCAGGGGAAAGTAGGAAATCTGACTCGAGGGAATGAGCCATGCTCGTCATTATCAGCGACCTGCACCTGACCGACGGATCGACCGGAGCCACGCTCGAACCGGGGGCGATGGATCTCTTCGCCGAACGCCTGGCCGATCTCGCCTGGCGGGCGTCCTGGCGTGCCGGAGGCAGCTATCAGCCCATTGAACGGCTGGATTTGGTGCTTCTGGGGGATGTGCTGGACATTGTCCACTCGCAACAGTGGCTGGCCAGCGATCTGCGCCCCTGGAGCGACCTGCAGTCCCCGGCCGGCAGCGACGCCGTGGCTCAAATCACCGACGGCATTCTCCGTCACAACGCACAGACCGTTCGCTCCCTCCGCTCGCTCGCCACGGAGAGCGTCATCACCGTGCCGCAAGCCAATGCCGCCGGCGAGCCGGCCCTGGATGCGATGGAGCTTCCCGTTGCCGTCCGCACGCACTACATGGTGGGGAACCACGACTGGCCGCTCCACCTGGCCGGCCCGCAATACGACGTTCTGCGGCACAAGGTCGCCCACCACCTGGGCCTGGCCAATCAACACAACCGGCCGTTCCCGCATGATGCCGCCGAGTCGGAAGAACTGCACGATGCTCTCCGCAGCCACCGCGTCCTCGCCCGCCACGGCGACATCCACGACCCGCTGGCCTTCAGCGACGACCGCAACGCCAGCAGCTTGTCCGACGTCATTGCCATCGAACTCGTCGGCCGCTTCATCGCTCATCTCGAAACGGAACTTGCGGACGAGCTTCCCACCGCGGCTGTCACCGCTCTCAAAGAAATCGACCAGGTCCGTCCGATGCTTCTTATTCCGGCGTGGATGGAAAACCTGCTGGAGCGGACCGTGCCACAGCTTTCGCTTCGCACAGCCATCAAACGGACCTGGGACAGCCTCGTCGAGCAGATGCTGGCGTTGTACGTTGTCCGCGAGCGGAACACCTGGAGTCCGATCGACCTCATCGACGGTCTTTCCGCCGCGCTCAAATTCAGCCGCCGCGACAGCAGCGATTGGACCGGCAAGACGCTCTCGTTCCTGGCCAGCCTCCGCGGGGCCAAGAGCGAATCCTATCTGCCGCATGCCCTGGCCGAAGCCGACTTCCGCAATCGCCGAGCCCGGCACATTGTCTATGGCCACACGCATTCCCAAGAGACGATTTCTCTGGACGCCAGCCATGCCGATGGCTACGTGCTGCATCAGACCTACTTCAACGCCGGCACCTGGCGGCGGACTTATCAGCCGACCAAGGCCCTGTCTCAACAGGAATTCAGCGCCTGCGACACCATCTCGCTGCTCGCCTTCTATCAGGCCGACGAGCGCTCGGGCCGGGCCTATGAAACCTGGAGTGGCACACTTGCTCCCAGCATGGCAGAGCTGGGTGTTCAGACCGCTGCTCCCGCCAAAGCCATCGCGACCGCTGGCCACGGGCTTCGTGCACCGCACTTTGGTCCGGCGGGCGTTCGCTCGCTGCGGCGGGTGTAGGAAGAAGCTATGCCGACCGAGGCCATCCAGGTCATCACCACGACCGCGGAGCGAAGCGAGGCGAACGCAATCGCCGCCGCCGTCCTTCAGCAGCGACTCGCCGCCTGCGTGCAAATCAATGGGCCCATCCACAGCCAATATTGGTGGAACAGCCGCATCGAGATGTCGCACGAGTTCGTCCTCACCATCAAGACTCGCCGCGACCTCTTCTCGCGTCTCGAAGCGGCGATCCTCGCCCTGCATCCCTACGAGCAGCCGGAAATCCTGGCCCTGGCCGCCGTCGAAGTGACGCCGGGCTATCTCAAGTGGCTCGAGGAACAGACGGTAAAGTGACATGGGTGTGGGTATCCTCCGGCACTAACCCGAAGCGCAAGCGAGGGAGTTACGTCCATGACCCTCGCCCAGCGCCTCGGGCTAGTGATAAACTGACTTCGGCTGTCTCCATTTCGAGAACATTCTTACAACCTCCAAACCCCGCTAGCGTTTTCCCTCTGCCGCCTTAAACCTCGCCACGACAACGTCTTGAGAACCCAGTCGCGGCTCCGCAATCTCTTCGGCACGATCCTTGCTTGATTCTCCGGCATCACTCCCTGCGTTCGCAGGCCAATCGGAATTCAAGGACGGTGCCATGAAGAGCAAAGGACCTGTCGATTTCTTTCTCGGTGTGTTTCTCGAATTCGGCGCGGCATTCTGCCTGCTGTTCTTCCTGCCGCAGGTTCCCTGGCACGGGCTGCCGGCGGAGGACGCCAGGCCGACCCCGACCTCGGCGAGGCTCGGATTCGCCGCCTCCGATCGGCGCGTCTTGCTCCGCCCGGCCCAAACAACTCCGTTCCCCTATCGCCCCTCGCAACGGGCCCCATCCTTCCGCGAGGCCCCGCCCCTGCTCCAGCCCGCCCCCGAGCTCCCCCGCCAGTACCGCTACTAATCTCCCAGTAGGGTGTATGAGCGATAGCGAAATACACGCGTAAGTCCCTTGGCCCCTTCTGATACTGAACACTGAAAACTGAATACTGAACACTCCTTACCCAACTCCAATCCCCGCTTCACGTTACGACAACTTTTGCACTCTTAATACAGCTTTTAGCAAACACTTTCGCGGGTTTTCGTCGTCCTAACTCCTTCCCTCCCTTGCCTTTGCGCCGCGCGGGCTTGATACATCGCCCCCATTTTTAATACAGGCACAGGCCTTAACTCCTTTCCAAAGCACACTTTGCACCCTGTATTAAGCTATGTCTCCTCTCCCTCTGAGAGAGGCCGGGTGAGGGTCTGTTACTGAACACTGAACACTGAAAACTGAACACTCGGCCAAGAAACATCCCAAGCCCGTCGTCCACCTGCCGACTTTGATCGCCACAACCACCTTGCCAAAGATCTTCTCGCGCTGGAGTTCCCGGCTTGAGCCGGCCCCTAAAAGACCGCCTGAAAGCAGGATTCCAGCGCATTCCGTCCACCATACTGTACTTAAGTGTACACACCAGGTTGGCGCATTCAAGAGGTCATCACAAAGATTTTGGAACTTTTTTTGACGCTCTAATTTCTCTCCCCCCTAGGAGAGGCCGGCGAGGGTCTTCTTCGCGACGAGCCCGTAGCACGACACGCCACAGTAACTATTTCGTCGACCTATATCTACAAAATTGCGTACGATCTACGATCTCAGTAGGCACGGCATCGAGAGAAAACGCGTTCATTAGATCCGTCTTCCGGGCTTGGCTGAGAATGAACGCTGGCATGTGGGTAGGCTAACTTTTGGAAGAATAAAGAATGCAGAACGATGCAATTGACAATGTGGTCGTGGATTTTGGCTCGACAAAGCAGGCAGCTCTGTTTTTTGATCACGTAGTGCCTCTTGATGGTGTCGAGGACGTAAGTGGAGTAGCGACGGTACTCACAGGCGCAAAGACACCGGTGGATGTGCAGAAAGCGCAATCAATCATCTCGCAACTGCTCCCACCAGAGTTCGGAACTGCCCAACAGGTTGAGGATTTTGCTTCGGTTGCTGCGATTGGTGTTTCAGCAATTTCTGCGGCAGTAGGCTTCTTCAACTGTGACGAGATGACGCAAACCGCCAAGGAATACGAGGCAAAGTTAGACGCTCCTGGGGGATTGAAGAAATACGTTGGCAAAACGCCAGTCACCGTCAATGCGAACATGATTGATGACCAAGCAAAACACGATTTACGTAGGGACTTTGCCCTTCTGTCAATTGCCGATATCCAAATCCCCGATCCAAAACAGTTGAGTTGGGATGCGATCATCGAGTTCCGCAAGGACGTACTAGCACGCAAACGTCTTCGGCGATTGAGAGTCTTCGCAGTAAAAGAGTACACCGGAAAATCGCTTGCTTTTATCGAAGATGATCTTTCTATTCGCCTGGACGACTACGAGCAAACTCTCAAGTCATGGAGTATCAAGACTGTTGTAGGAGTGCTATCGACTTGCGTGAACCTAGAGACGACTCTGTCAGCGGGAGTTGCCAATTTGGTGGCGATTATGAGCGGGATGCCGGCATCGCAAGCATTCGCTGCGTCACTGGCAATTCCTTGCAGCCGCTTCGCCTTGGAATTGGCAAAAGTTAGGATTGATCGCCAGGAAGCGATTCGCCAGTTTCCTCTGGCCTATATCGCCGACGTGAAGAGACTCGCGAGTGATAGCCGCGTAGGGAAAGAGAGATAGCAATTGGACGAGAATTTTGAAAACGCACTGTCACTTGTACGCACCTTTGTTGAAGGACCGTGGGAGTCCTATTGGAAGGATCTTATCGGCAATGGCAGCCGGACAGGTGGCTGCCTGATCGACGTCCTTCGCCTCAAGTGTCCAAAGCAGAAGCAAAGAGACGCCATTTCAATCGATGGCCAAGATGCGATCCGCCAGCGCCATCCAAATCTCTACAAGGATAAGAGAACCTGGGAGGCAAAGAAGTGGACAGAGAACGAGTTGAGGGATGTCGTCCAGATCGTGATTGACATCGCGAAAATAAAGGGGGTAACTCGCGACTCGCAAAAGGCGATACAGCATGGGGACTGATTCCCCTCGCCACCGGCTTCCTCGCGTGCCGCTGTGAGATGTGAGACCTTGCATGGCGATTTGCTCAGGGGCAAAGTGGGAAGCCAAATGCAATCTGTTGCCACGCGGGATACTGGGAACCGAAAACGCAATTCCAAACGCGGTCCTGATCGGCGCTTTCGGTTCGCCTCGCACGGCTAATCGACCTTCATGCTCTCGGGCTGTTCCTTCGAGTAGAAGATTCGCTGCAACAGCCGGTGGTGCTCGCTCATCTGTTTGACGACGACGGCTTCGTCGATGCCAAGGTATTTGAACAGCACGATCCGCATGAGGAACGAGAGCTTTTCTGACGCCCAATACGTCGCCACAGGGGGCAACGCTTTAGGGCGAAGGTCGTCGGTGTAGTGGGTGTGGTAGTTCCGCGTGTCAACGATGCCGCGAGCGAACTTCGCAGGATCTTTGCATACGATCTCACGCCCCTTCGCGGAAAGAGAATCGAGAAGCCCATTGATTCGCTCGAAGAATGTGTAGTTGGACGATGTGGTCGCGCGGCTGAAGACTTCAACGGCGTGGGCCAACAACAGGAAACGCCCTTGGGTCGAGTGGTCATGGTTCCGCTGCGCGTCCATCATCAGGTGGATCGCGTCCAGCATCGTGTCGCTGACCGAAAACCACTTCTTGAGCATCGACTCGAATTGATCGAACAGGTGCGGGAGGTGGAACAAAAACACCGGCGTCGCCTTCTCGTCGGTCTCACGCTCCTTGGCGGCCTGGTAAAGGTGCCAGCCCGGATACTTGTCGTCTTCGAGGAAAACTTCGATCCCGGTGGTCGAAACAACCTCGTCGGTGACGAGCGTGAGGAAATAGCAGAACCGCCAGATTTGCCGTTGGAACCAATCCAGATCCTGTGGCGAGTCCGGCTTAATCGTCACGAACGATTTGGCGTGGAGCTTGTGCCATTGTTCGTAGGCATTGGAAATCCAATTCAACCCTGTCTGGAAATCGAGAGTCGCTTTGATTTCGTCAATGCGCCATTTGAGCTTTTCCGGCTGGTGGTACTTTACCGTGCAGCTCTTGAAGTTCTCCTTTTCGCCGTCGTTCTCCATCGTGAAAAGGCGACGGGCGATGAAGACGTCTAGGTGCTGGCAGTAGAACGAGACCTGCCGGAATTTCAGCTCGGATAGGGCGGGGACGTGCTTGTCCGCGATGACGTGGAAGGCTCCGTACTTCGTTGTCGATCCGAGCGACGAAGCGTGTGCGCGGAGAAGCGTGAATTTCTGACGGTCGTGGGTGAGGCCGAGGATGCAGGGGTGGTCCTTGAATTCTGGCGAGCCGGCGACCAGTTCCCTGGCCGTCACGTCGTCCAGCGTGCCACTCAATTCCAACTCGATGTCCGTAGGCAAGTATCGTAGCGTGCCGTAAATCTTATCGTCCGCTTTTTCCGGCACCCACCACTGGCCCGTTACTTCGAACGGATCCTTCAACATGAATTCCGTCTTGCGCATAGTTTGCCTGCCTTTCTGCTCCGAGTTTCGTATCTCGAAATGACACGTTTGGTTGCTACAAGTTCACGGCATCGTACCCAATCCAGAAAAAGTCAGGTCAGCTTCGGTAAGGACGCAGGGTCGCGTGCGCAGTCGTAGAAATCACGTTTACAGGGGAGGTCTTAGTTAAAGGAGGGGCGGAGTCGGGAGACCAGCGCCCAGCGCAGGATTGTTTTGGGGGAGCAAGAGCTGTAGCCAGCCAATCATCGCTCCCCCCCGGACAAGCCGGGAGGTGGCGAGGATGGAGGCTATTGTCCCAGTTCTGGTTGCCAAACTTTCGCTCCGGCGGGGCGAGCTCGCCGGCGGCGGACATGAGCTAACAGCGCGTGGCGGGCATGAGGTGTCGGCGGGTGCTGTCCGGGGTCGGGAGTCTTTGGCGCCAACCGGCATTCTAATGGTAACAACCGCAGCCGCCAAAGACTCCCGACCCCCTGGCGCCCGCGAACGAGTTGGGCAAGCTACTCCATCCAACCCGAGCGACCACGGCCGCGGAGAGTACTTTCCAACCCGAGTTTTCGCGCAGTTTGATTCACCCAGTCATTCGCCCCATACGGCCGGCCATGAATGACACTGTGGCGGATTGCTGCGAGTTCAGCATCCGTTTGAGGCTCGTTGACGTGCGCCAGCCAATCCGTCGATTTCGGAACCGGCCAGGCACAGAGGCCCACGGGACAAATCCCTCCGGCCCACGCACTGCTCCATTTCCAATGTTCGGCGCGGGTGCAGAGGTTCGCCCGCAGGGCATTTCGTTCCACATACCGGCAGACCGACAGAAGGTGTTCGTCCTCCTGCACTGGAAATGATTTGAATCGTCCCTGGTACACCGGGCCTGTTCCAGCCGTTTGCCGCCGCGCATGCCAGCGCTGCGTGTGCGTCACGGTGAGCCAGCGCATGTATTCCGAAAGGGCATCGTCAGTCTCGGGCCATAGCACCAGATGCCAGTGCGTCGGCATGACGCAATAGGCGAGAACGCGCATGGGGACTTGCCTCTTGGCATGCTCGATGAGCGCGACGAAGGCGTCGTAGTCGCTGTTAGACTCGAAAAGTGTCTGTCGGCCTGCGCCGCGATTGAGGACGTGGAAGACGTAACCGGCTTGAGCGAAGCGAGGGCGTCTAGGCATGGCGGCTCAACTCGTGGGGCAACGTCAGGGGGACGGCAACGACAGGGGGTCGGGAGTCTTTGGCGGATGAGATTATAGCAAATGGAAAACGAGTGACGCCAAAGACTCCCGACCCCGGTTTAGTGATGGCTCGCCACGGAGTGGCGGCCTACTTTCGGTAGAATGGGCAACTGGCCGTAAGCCCAGAAGAGCTTCCCGCACATTCAGCCGCGAGTCATTCCCTTGAGTCTCCCCGAGCTCCCTTCCGCCCCAGACGTGCCGCCCCCGCCGAGCCGCGACATCGTTTCCCGCCGGATCCCGCTGCACACCAAGATCTTGATCGGCCTGGTCATCGGAGGGACGGCCGGGCTGGTTGCGAACGTGGCCGCCGCCCGGTTCGGAGCTGATGGGAACGGGAACGGCCTCGCGGACTGGCTCGACGCCACCGTCTACTGGGTGGAACCGATCGGCCGTATCTTCCTGCGGCTGATGTTCATGGTCGTCCTGCCGCTGGTCGTGTCCGCCCTGTCCCTCGCGGTCGTCGAGATCGGCGACATCCGCAGCCTGGGACGCATGGGCCTGCGCACCCTGGGCTACACGGCGATCCTTTCGGGAACGGCCGTGCTGATCGGCCTGCTGCTGGTCAACGTGCTCCAGCCGGGCAACTCCCTTCCCGCCGAGTTGCGGGACCGGATTATCCGCCAGCAGGAAGAAGCGGCGGCGGGCAAGGTCAAGCAGGCGTCCCAAGCCAAGTCGGTCCGCGATACGCTCGTGGACATGATCCCCGAGAACCCCCTGCAGGAAATGGTCGGCGCGCTGGACGGCAGTTCGAAGGGAAACGGCATGCTCGCCGTGATGGTCTTCGCGCTGATCCTGGGAATCGCCATCTCCGCGGAGCCGGAGAAGTGCCGCGGCCTGGTGAGCTGGCTCGAAGGGCTGAAATCCGTTTCCATGACGGTGATCGAGTTCGCGATGCGCCTGGCCCCCTTGGGGGCGGGGTGCCTCGTCTTCACGGTGACGGCGCAGCTCGGCTTCCCGGTCCTCAGGACACTCGCCTGGTTCGTCGGGACGTGCGCCCTGGGACTGGCGCTGCACCAGTTCGGCACGTACTCGGCCGTGCTGGCGGTCATGGCCAGGAAGAGCCCCGTCGCTTTCTTCCGCGCGGTTCGCGAAGCCATGCTGGTCGCCTTCGGAACGAGCTCCTCCAGCGCCACTCTGCCAACGTCGATTCGCGTCGCGGCAGACGAGCTCAGGCTCCCTCCGCGCGTGTCGAACTTCGTCCTCACCGTGGGTGCGACGGGCAACCAGAACGGGACGGCCCTCTTCGAAGGGGTCGTGGTCCTCTTCCTCGCCCAGGTGATGGGGGTCGAGCTGTCGCTGGGCCAGCAGGTCCGAGTCGTCCTGATGTCGGTCCTCGCCGGCATCGGCACCGCGGGCGTTCCGGGGGGTTCGATCCCTCTCATCATCGTCGTGATGCAGTCGGTGGGGATCCCGGCCGAAGCGATCGGCATCGTCTTCGGAGTGGACCGCATCCTCGACATGTGCCGGACCACCGTGAACGTGACGGGGGACCTGGTGATTGCCCAGTGCGTCGCCTCGGGCGAGGAGGAGGGACCGAGCGCGTAACCAGGTGGCGGTTGGCGCGGGGAGAAATGACCAATGACCAAGTACCAATGACTCCGGAGGAGACCTGGCGGTCCATGCTGGGGCGGGGTCAGGAGACCCGCGCCGAGCGCTGTGGCTGAAGACTTTCTCCCCAGCGGAAGCCTTGAACACTATACTAGGTTGGTAAGTAACGACGTTCCTTGGAGTAGTGCCATGGGAGACGAAATCCGCAAGTTGACCACCGCGCAACGTTTGCAGTTGCTGGACGAGATTTGGGATAGCTTGCTCGAGGAATCCCATGAATTCCCGCTCACTTCAGAGCTACGAGAGGAGCTCGATCGCCGCCTCGAAGATTGTGAGCGAAATCCAAACGATTGCGAACCGTGGGAAGAAGTGCGTAAGCGATTGCGAGACAAGCTGTGAAGTCCCTCGTGATCCGCAGGGTAGCCGAGCGGGATTTGGACGAAGCGGCCAAATGGTATGAATCGCGCCGCGCGGGACTGGGTGCCGAGTTTCTGCTATCGGTGGAAACGGCAATCGAAGGAATTCTGGCACACCCTGAAGCCACTGCCCTGGTCCACAAGAATCTTCGCCGGGCGTATGTTCACCGCTTCCCCTACGGCGTCTTTTATTACGTGGAAGAAACGAGAATTGTCATCGTCGGCGTCATTCACTCGAGCCGCAACCCGCGAATCTGGAAGCGACGACTTTCCCAAAACTGATCGATTGTCGCCAAATGACTTCGTAAGAAAATGGAAATTGTCAACCCGCACCATCCCCGCGGCCCTTTCAAAGCCGCCATTTTCGATTTTGACGGCACGCTGTCCCTCCTCCGCCGCAACTGGCAGGAGGTGATGATTCCGATGATGGTCGAGATTCTCGCCGCCACCGGGACCAAGGAGACTCGCGACGAGTTGCACGCCCACGTCGAAGATTTCGTGATGCGGCTCAACGGCAAGCAGACCATCTATCAGATGATGCAACTTTCGGATGAAGTCACCAAGCGCGGCGGCACACCGAAGGAGCCGGTCGCTTACAAGCATCAGTATCACGACCTCCTCTGGCAACAAGTCGGCAGCCGCGTGGAGTCGGTTCGCAGCGGCAGCGTGCCTGCCGAAGAACTTACCGTCCCCGGCTCGTCGTTGCTTCTGGAGAACCTCGATGCTCGTGGTCTGAAGATGTATCTGGCTTCGGGCACGGACCTGAAATACGTGCAGGACGAGCTGGGCGTCCTCGGCCTTGCCAAGTGGTTCGGCCCGCACGTTTATGGCGCGCTGGACGACTACAAAAAGTTCTCCAAGGCCATGATCATCGAACAGATGATTCGCGACATCGGTGTCGCCGGCGACAAAATCGTCGGTTTCGGCGACGGTTATGTCGAAATTGAAGAGGTCAAAAAAGTCGGCGGCCTGGCCATCGGCGTCGCCAGCAATGAGGATTCCCGCGAAGGGATCAACGACTGGAAACGCAACCGCCTGATCACGGCCGGGGCGGATATCATCGTGGGAGACTACCGGCAGCTCGACCAACTGCTCCGACTACTGACCCCTGACTCCTGACTCCTGTCCTCCATGCTTCCTCAGTTCGACCGTTCCCGTTTGCTCATCAAGCCGCTGGCCGAGCGGAAGCATGACCTGTCGATCTCGTCGCAGTTGCCGCTGGAGGAACTGCCGCCAGAGTTGCCGGAGAAGGCGATGCGGGATATCCAGGAGCTGGGCCGTCGCCTTGTGAAGGCTCGCGAGCGCGGGGCAGCATCGTTGGTGCTGATGGGAGGACATGTCGTGCGTGCGGGTGTCGCCCGGCAACTGATTGACCTGATGGAGCGGGGGCTGATCACGCACATCGGCATGAACGGGGCGGGGCCGATTCACGACTTTGAGCTGGCAAAGATCGGGGCGACCTGTGAAAGCGTGGCCCGTTACATCCGCAGCGGCGAATTCGGCCTGTGGCGCGAGACGGGCGAAATGAACGACATCGTCCGCGAAGGTGCGGCCAGGGGAATGGGCCTGGGTGAATCGCTCGGCCACGCCATCGAGCGCGGCGACTTCCCGCACAAAGAGACCAGCATCCTCGCCGCTGCCGTCCGCCTCGGCCGCCCGGTCACGGTCCACATCGGCGTCGGCTATGACATCATCCACGAGCACCCCAACTTCGACCCAGCCGCCTTCGGGACGGCGAGCTATCGGGATTTTCTTTCCGTCTGCCATACGGTCGACAAGCTGGAAGGGGGCGTGTTCCTCTGCATGGGGAGCGCGGTCATGGGTCCGGAGGTCTATCTCAAGGCCCTCTCGATGGCCCGCAACGTGGCCCACCAGCAAGGGCGGAAAATCGCCAGCTTCACGACGGCCGCGTTCGACCTGATCCAGATTGAAGGAGAGTGGGACAAGGAGGCCTCCAAAGACAATCCTCAGTATTACTACCGCCCCTGGAAAACTATCCTCGTCCGCACCGTGGCGGACGGAGGCGAGAGTTTTTACGTCTGCGGGGACCATCGGCAAACGGTGCCGCATCTTCGACGGGCGGCGCTGGACAGCGAGCCGTGATAGTCGCCTTTCGCTCCGCGAAAGTGCGTTCTTTCGCGGAGCGAAAGGCGACGTACAATACCTCCAATGCTCTCCCTCTCCCGTCTCGAATCGATCCTCGATACAC
>JBPCKT010000037.1:0-11750 GCA_051004015.1 Pirellulaceae bacterium
CGAAACTCCAACGACCTACTCCATCCCACACGCTCCCATACCGCACTGGGGCAACCCACAGCCGCCGGAGGGAAGGGGAGGGCCGCACATTGGCAGGCTCTTGGAAGAAGCCGTATGCCCGGCGGGAACGGAAAGCAGTTTCTCCAGCTTCGTGCCGTGGCAGGTCGGACATTCCGGCTGCTCATTGCCGCGAATGAGCAGCTCGAACTCGTGGTCGCATTTACGGCAGGCGTATTCGTAAAGGGGCATGAGTGTTCCTTGGCGAGCGGGGGGCGTGAGCCCCCTGATATTAACAACTACTCCTAAGAGTCGGCTAGTATCAGGGCATGACGCTTCCGCCTCTCACCCGCGAGCAAGTCCGCAGCATCGACCGCAAGGCAATCGAAGACTACGGCATGAGCGGCCTCGTGCTGATGGAAAACGCAGGCCGCGAGTGCGCCGACAAGCTCTGCGAGCTAAGAATCAGGGGCAAAGTTGTCATTGTGTGCGGCAAGGGGAACAACGGCGGGGATGGGTTCGTCGTTGCCCGGCATTTGGACGCACGCGGGTTTGTGGTTCGAGTGGTGCTGGCGGCTGAGCCGGATGAATTGCGGGGAGATGCCGCGGCGAACTATGCGATTCTCAAGCAAGCGGGTTTCTCCTTCGCTGCCGCCGACAGGATGAGAGAGGAACTCACTGGAGCGGACTGGATTGTCGATGCTCTTCTTGGGACGGGTGCAACTGGCGACCCACGGCAGCCGATTGCGAGCGTGATTGGGACGCTCAATGCAAGCAGCGCTCGTAAGGTTGCGATAGACCTACCAAGCGGCCTCGAATGCGACACGGGCCTCCCCGGCCATCCCACGTTCCGCGCCGACCACACTTGCACCTTCGTCGCGCCCAAAGTCGGCTTTGCGAATCCGGCGGCCAAGGAGTACTTGGGGACCGTGTCGGTTCACGACATCGGCGTACCGCGGAAACTGCTGGAGGAGTTTCTCTGAGGGGGGTCGGGAAGGGTTTTCGCTCTCAGAAATCCGATCTCTCGGAAAGACGCCGATGCGAAAACTCTTCCTGACCCCGTCCGTTTCGCGCTGCGGACGACAACGTGGTCGGGAGAAGTTTTCGCGGACTGGGTGTTTCGCATTACCAACGTGCTCGGCCGCGAAAACCCCTCCCGACCCCAACTCGCAGGCATGTCCGTTCACGGAGTGAGCAGACTACTTTCCGCCAGACATTCCGCCGGTTTGAACATGTCGCCGAGGATCGGCGCCGCGGGCCAGCCGAGCCATTTTTCCAGGAGGGCGGCGTAGATGCTGCGGAAGTCGGTGTGGAACTTGACGTCGCCATCGTCGAGGTCGTCCAGGCTGGGGTGCTTGCCGATCAGGCCGCTCTTCACCTTGCCGCCGACGAGGAAGACCGGGGCGGCGGCTCCGTGGTCGGTGCCGCGGCTGGCGTTTTCTTGCAGCCGGCGGCCGAACTCGCTAAAGACCAGCGTCATCACCCGGTCGAGTTGTCCGTGGCCGGCCAGGTCCTCCGTGAAGGCAGCGAGCGCCCCGCCGAGCTGGTCGAGCAGGCCGGCATGTGCCCCGGCCTGGTCCGAGTGCGTGTCGAAGCCGTCAAGGGAGACGTAGTAGACCCGCGTCGTCAGCCCGGCGTCAATCAGATGGGCGATGTCCCGCAGCTTCTGGGCGAGCGGAGTGCCAGGATAGTTCACCGTCGTCTTATAGCCGTTGCCGGAACTCTGCATCCGCCGGCTCAAGTCGAGCGCGGAGGTGGCGCGGGTCTGCACGAACTTGAGCAGGTCGTTCCCTTCCGCGCGAGGGGCGGCGGTCGCCGAAGTGATGACGCTCCGCTGCTGGTCGTCACCGCCGGTCTCCAGGCGGAACTGCTCCAGCGAGCGGATGGACGGGGCGGGGAGGTCGCGGGCCGCCAAGGCGAGCGGCTGGACCTCTTCACCCAGGTGCATGCCGGGCGGGTCGATCGCCTTGGCGAGCGTCTCCTTGTGAGCGTCAAAGCACCGCCCCAGCCAGCCGCTTTCGCGCGGCGAAGGCTTGTTGTGGGCGGTGTGCCAGATGTCCATCGACTCGAAGTGCGAGCGATTGGGATTGGGATAGCCGATGCCTTGCAAAATCGATAGCTGCCGGTTCTCCAGCAGCTTTTCGCAAGCCCGCAGGCTGGGATGCAGGCCAATGCCGTTTTCGATCTTCACAATGTTGCCGCCGTTGCCGTCAATTAGCAGGCTCGGCCGGCTCTTGCGGTATTTCTCCTCGGAGTACGGCACCACCGTGTTCAGACCGTCGTTGCCGCCGCTCAATTGCACGACGACGAGAATCTTCTCCCCCTTGGTTTCCGCGCCGAAGGCGGCGGATTCCAAGAGAAAGCACGGCGCCCGCGACGAGAGAGCGGCGAGGCCCCCGGCGGTGACGGCGGAGACGGTGGAGAGAAATTTGCGGCGGGAGGTGGTCATGGGATTTTCCTAATGTAGCCAGCACACTCCGTGTGCTGACATGTCCGCTCACGGAGTGAGCGGACTACTAAGCCATCTGGAACTCCGGCAGTGAGCCGAGGGTGTGAACGGTCTTCTTGAGTTTGGTCAGGCGGCCTTCGCGGCCCCCTTCGATTTGAGCGATGAGCTGCGAGCGGACGTCTTTGGGGAGCGGCACGGCCAGCAGGATCTCGGAGAGGTTATCGACGACCTGGTCCGCGGTCTTCCAGCCGAGCTTGTCAATATACGCCTCGAGCGTGACGCCGCCAAACAAGGTGTCGTTATCCTGCACGAGCTGGCGGACGAAATTCGCCCGGCCCAGGAGCGTGCTGGAGTTGATCCAGGCCATGCCGCCGGGCCAACCCTTCACATTCGGCGGAAAAAGGGGCATCTGGCCGAGCTCGCGAATCTGCTCGGCAATTTGCGGCAGGCCGGCGGTTGCTTCCAAGGAACGGAGCAGGCCGATGCCCAGCTCGACAGGAGAACGGACCTTCTTTCCCACGCTGGCCTGAGAATAAAACAGGCGACTGGTGAGGAGTGTTTCCAGGACCGGCGCGAAAGTGTAGTCGGACTCGCGGAGATTCTGGGCCAGCGGCTCGATAAGGTCTGGGGAGAGGTCGCTCTCGTCGGTGATGAAGTAGCGGGCCAGCTTGCCGCACAGGAAGCGGGCCGCCGCCGGCTGCTCCAGGAGGACCTTCACGCTGTCGCTGCCGTCGAAGTTGCCGCTCTTGCCGAGGATGGTCTTGCTGCCGTAGTCGTGCTGGTAGCGGTTGAACTTGAACGCGCCGTACTGAATTTCCCAGCCGGTGAAGCAGCGGGCCAGCTCCTGGATGTCCTTCTCGGTGTAGTTGCCGATGCCGAGGACGAACAGTTCCATCACCTCGCGGGAGAAGTTTTCGTTGGGGTGCGTCTTGCGATTGGTCGCCGAATCCAGATAGATGAGCATCGCCGGGTCGCGGGCGATGCCGAGCACCATCGGCTCGAACTTGCCGAGGGCATAGCGGCGGAGCAGCTCGTTCTGGTTGAACATCAGCCGTGTATCCTTCACCTTGGCACTGCTGCTGGCGAAATGGCTATGCCAGAAGAGCGTGGTCTTCTCCAGCAGAGGCGCGGGCGTGTGCAACATGCGATGCAGCCACCAGGCGGCCAGCGTCTGAGAGCTATTCGTCGCCAGGACGGTCTGGGCGAAGGTGTGCATCTTGCCGCCGAACTCCCCTTCGCTGGCCTCCACCAGCTTTTTTGCCGCCTGTTGGGGGCCGAGCTTCACCGTCTCATCGAGCTCGCGGGAATTGGCCGCAAAGCCGGCGCGGCGGAAGAGGTGGGCCGCTTCCCGCCGGCCAAAGGGCTGAGCGGGAGTCGGTTCAAAGGGGAGCCAGGCTTCTTGGGGGGGAAGGGGTTTTTGGTGGAGTGGCATGGGAGTGTTCCTCGTTCCCAAGCTCCGCTTGGGAACGCACGTTTGGAAGCTCTGCTTCCTGTCGGCGTGAAGCGAAGCAGAGCTTCGAGACTTGTATTCCCAAGCGGAGCTTGGGAACAAGTTGTTACTTTAGTTTCAATTCCAGCGTCACTTGCAGAGTCTTGTCTTTCGAGGTGAGTTGCAACGACGAGCTTTCCAGTCCCAGCATCGCCTTGAGCAGGGCGTCGATTTCCTTCTCCGCCGCGTCCTGGCCGTGCCCCTTTTGCAGCATGTTCTGGGCGACGAGCGAGCCGCGGTTATCCACGAGCATCTGCCGTACGACTTGGCCGACCACCTGGAGGGCGGTATTCACGTCCTTGAGCGGAGCCGACTCCTTCTGCACGAGCTCGGCCAACTCGGTCGCCAGTGTTTTGGAAGTCGAGAGGATGAACTTATCGCCAACGATGGCGATGGTGGGGCTGGCGTTGTAGTGAATGGCCGCTTCGTTTTTCGCGCCATCCTTGGGGGGCAAGTATTCGGAGGAGTAAATCGTGCCGCTGCCGGCCTTCTCGAAATTCTGCTCGAGCGGGCTCAGGCCGTTCATCCCGCCGGTGATGTTGAGAAAGCCGACCAGGCTCTGGAATGTGATTTTGAAGATGCGGGCCGTTTCGGGAGGGTTCTTCATCTTCACGACAATCGCCCCGGCGGGGAGCTTGACGGCGGGGACCGGCGCACCGTCGGCGAAGTGCTGCCGCGTGACGACGATTTGCATCCCCGGCTCCAGGTTGGCCAGGATGTCGTCCCGGAAATTCCGGCCGGCAAACAGCGTGGTGAGCGTGCTCTCGGCTTCGGCAAACTTGGCGTTGATGCCGTCGTCAAACAGGTCCGGTGCGTTCTTCCACATCGAGCTGAAATCGCGGAAGGTGGAAATCGACAGGGCGGTTTCCTTCGGGGTCAAGAGCGGGAGGGCGCTCCCCTTGCCGTCGGTGCCGAAGAAGAATTCCCGCTTCTTGGCGAGAGTCGGGGCGTCCCCGGGAATAGCTGCCGAGAGGGCGATGCGGCTGGGATCGACGTCGAGCCAGGCGGTGGCGTACGGAGCGTCCGGCAGTGCGCCAAGGATGCCGCCGACCAGGATTTCCGCGCCGGGATTATCACTCTTTTTATTGAGGGCCGTTTTCAGGATGCCGAGGGCACGGATGGGCCGCAAATCGCCGTAGACCCAGGCGGCGGGATTCGCCGGCCGGGCCTTGAGGACTTCCTGGAACTGCTCGTCCGACGCCAGCGACGGGTTCTCCCCCTGGTAGGTGTCGATCATCAGCCGCGTCAGGAGCGGCTTGTTGGTGGTGAGGAGATACGGGCCGAGGTTGGCGTATTGGACCGGCCCCAGGCCGTAAAACTTGATTCCCTTGTACTCGTCGGAGGTGACCGGATCGCCGGCCCCTCGATTCGCGGCCTCGGCCCTGGCGAGGTCAAGAATGGTATCGATGGCCTTCTTGGCCAGGTCTTGGTCCGTTGATTTTGTGAGGACGGCCGTTCCCAGAGTGGGCAAGTCGAATGCAACATAAACGCCGCCACCGGTGAGCGTCGTCACCGCCGGCCGCCACTTCATGCCGAGCTTGTCCTCGATCATTTTCAGCACGGCCAGGAAATGCTGAGGCTGGTCGGCTTCCATCGCCTTTTTGTAATCGGGGTGATTCTGCAATTCGACGACCGAGGGATGATCCAGCACCGCGTCCAAGAGCTTCTGCGGCTGCGGCATCTCCGCATAAACGACCGTGGAGAGCGGCATCATTTCCCGCGGTGACTTGTCAGCGGCCAGGGCACCCTGAGTGATGAAGAGCGCAGCCGCCGTGAGCAGCAGGAGGGCCAAACGGGAAGTAGTGCGGTGCAGGTTCATTCCAAGGCTCCAGAAAACAGGCGGTACTTCCAGCGGGCAGCAAGACGGCATTCTACCTCTTGATTACCCGTCTTTCACGGTTTGGGTTTCGGATTTCGGAGAAACGGGAGCGGTCGGCGAGGCGATTCCGGCCCCTCGCGGGGCCGCCGACTCCGCCTCGCTTATCACCCCCCGAAAGTAAAAGGTTGATTCATGATTCACGGCCTTTAATTTGCGGAACTTACGTCGATTCATGTCGTCGCAAATCTCTTTTGCAGCAGCACTTGCGACTTATTCACTCGACGTAAGTCCATGAATCATGCCCCTTCCTGATTCATCGTTTCAACAATCGTTTCCGCTGGCCTGGGTATTCTCAGCAGTACAAAATGCACGCAAACTCAGAGTGTTTTATTTTGTAACTACTTATCAATTGATTGATTATACCAAAGGAAGGTTGCCCAGGGCAAGAGGCGCTGGCAAGAAAGTGAGAAACTCTTTAGAAGTCGCCAGCCGCGTAGTTTCCAGCGAGCTGCTTGTGCTAATGGGGACGCAGCGGCGACCGAAACCGGCGTTGAGAGCGAGCGGTGTTCCAATCGTGCATGCCAATGGAAGGCACACGGCAAGCAAAGCGGTGCCACAACGGACTTTCAAACCAATTTGGGTGTCGGTAGTGTCCTAATTTGAAATCTGGCACATGGAAAGACCGCCGCTTCCAAGAGCTATTCGACACCTTGATCCCCGCGAAGGTCGCGCCCTAGTGGCCAGCCCCGCCAGGTAGCGGAGCTTTTTCGTGCGCTGGTAGAATTGCGGGATGCACATCTGCAAGCGATGCGGCGCGAAACTGACGAAGAAAGAGGCGGGGCGATCTCTCGTTCAGATTTCACGGCACGCACCATATAATTACCCGTCACCCAAACTCACAAACAGCAAAAAGGGCGTCGGGGCAATAAGTTGGGCGCAAATGCACGGCCCACTTTGCGAAGCATGCTGCCTAGCTTTTACTCAGGAGTATTACGGATTTGGGGAAGAAAAAACGCTGCCAGATTCGAATTAGGAAACTACCTGGTTGGGAGCCCCGCCGTCCTACTTCATCGCCGTCGTTCCCGCCGCAGCCGTCTTCGTGCTCGCAACGTTCTCCACCGGCTCTTCGGTGGTGCGGGAGAGGTAGTTCATGTGGCTTTCGGGGCCGTTGAAGCCGAGGATGGACTCGTCGAGGTCCATCTGGCGGTGGAGGAGTCGGCCGGCGTCGATGTCGAACTTGATGGTTCCCTTTTGCATCCGCTGCACGAGCTGCGAAAGGATTTTGGGGTCGCGGACGGGGGTCAGGACCTGCGTCTCGACGGAGATGGTGGCCACGCCGGTTTGCACCACCACCAGGCGGTAGAACTGGCGGACCTTGATGGTGAGGTTCACGTCGTCAATCTTCAGGCGGATATCCTCGGGCGTTTCCCAGGTGTCCCCCTCCTTCACCGGCCCTTCCGGCAGCGGCACCGCCAGGTCCCCTAGCCCCGTGTTGACATGCTGCTTGTCCCCCCGGCGCTCCATCAGCTTGCCGGACGGAGTGATGGTCAGCGTGGCCAGCGGCTTGCCGATGGAATCGGCGACGTACTGGTAGCCGAGGGGCGGGCTCTTGTCGGTGAGGCTGTTGTATCGGATCTCCGGTTTGCCGGTGACGCTCTGCCACATGTCCACGTCGGCGACGCTGTTCTCCAGCGTGATATTTCCCTGAGCGTCCACCGCGGTGATCTTCCAAACTTTGGTGGAAACGCTGCGCGATTTGGCAACGGAAACCTGCCCTTTGATTTTCGTGTCCACCGTAGAGAGTTGGGCCACGCGCGAGCGGACTTCCTCGCCGGGGGTGAACTTGTAAACGAGCGTGTGCTTTTCGCCTTCGGCGGCGTGGGCGAAACCGCAAGCGGAGAGGAGGACGGCCAGAGAGCAGAGAGTTTTCATCGCGTGCTTCCTTGCAAAGTTAGTAGCCTGCACACTCCGTGTGCAGGCATGTCCGCTCACGGAGTGAGCGGACTACTATGTCTTATACAAATTCCCCGCCCAACCGAGCTTGTCGCGGAGGGTGCGGTAGTAGTTCTGGCCGCGGACTTCAATCATCTGGAACCGCTGCGGGGCCCGCTCCACCCGCACCCGGTCTTCCGCGGTGAGGCCGGCGAGCAGGCGTCCATCGACCATAACCGCGGTCCCCTCGTTGGGCTCGGGGACCACCATCTCGTAGACGCGGTCGGCCGTATCGACCACCGGCCGGACGGTCAGGGCATGGGGGCTGACCGCGGTGATGGCGAAGGCTTGCAGCGTCTTGCGGAGGATCGGCCCGCCCGCCGACAGGTTGTAAGCCGTCGAGCCGACCGGCGTGCTGATGATCAGGCCGTCGCAACTATAGGTAGTCACCAGAACCGCGTCAACGTAAAGTTGCACGGTCAGGATGGAGTGCGGCGGCCCGGCCGTGATGACCGTCTCATTGAGCCCGAGCTGCTCCGCCAACACCTGGTCCCCGCGGCGGACCGAGGCGGTGAACATCAAGTGCTCGTCAATCCGGCAGTCGCCGCTAGCAACAGCCGCCAGCACTTCGGAGAGGTCCTGCGGGCTGACATCGGCCAGGAAGCCGAGCTTGCCGAGGTTCACCCCCAGCACCGGCAACTGGCGACTGCACATCTGCCGAGCGGCGCGAAGGATGGAGCCGTCGCCCCCGAGGACGATGGCGAAATCGGCGGGAACCTGTGACAGGTCTTCTTTGAACTCGAAGTCCGTCAACAGGACTTCGACATGTTGATCGATGAGCGGGCGGAGGCGTTCGGCTTCGGGGATGACATTGGACCGCAAGCCGGAGCCGAGCAGGAGGACCTTTGGTCGGCGATTGGTTTTGGTAGTGGCCCAGGAGGCAGAGGAGGAGAATGCCATGTGTTTAATTGCCGGAGCGGCCTCTTCACTAGCCCGACGCGCAAGCGAGGGACGAGCCCGCATTACCCTCGCTTGCGCGTCGGGCTAGTGTCGAATGTTACACATTCACCGCCG
Source organism: Pirellulaceae bacterium (assembly GCA_051004015.1). GTDB lineage: Bacteria > Planctomycetota > Planctomycetia > Pirellulales > Pirellulaceae > SXOA01. The sequence goes on from JBPCKT010000037.1 coordinate 8,761, forward strand.
CGCTGCGTTCGATCCCCAATCGCTCGGCCAGTTCGCGGCAGGTTTGGATGATGCCCTTCGTGTCCAGCCGCAGGTCGGCGAGGAGCTCGCCCCGCTCGGCGTGTTCGATGAAGCGGTCGGGGATGCCCAGCCGGTGGACGCGGCTGGTGTCGAGGCCGAGCTCGCAGGCGGTTTCCAGGAACGCGCTGCCGAAGCCACCCATCAGGCAGCCTTCCTCGACGGTGACAACGAAGCTGGCTTCGCGGAGGGAGCGCTCCACCATCTCGCGGTCGAGCGGCTTCACAAAGCGGGCGTTGACCACGCCGACGTCGAGTCCTTCCTCGCGGAGTTTTTCGGCCGCCCGCAGGCAATCGCCGAGGAGCGTGCCGCAGCAGACAATCATGCCGTCGCGGCCGAAGTGGAAGGTTTCGGCTTTACCGAGTTCGAGCGGGGCGCGTTCGCCGCCGATGGTTTCGGCGTTCGCTTTGGGATAGCGGATGCTGCACGGACCGTTGTGGCGCAGAGCCAACTCCAGCATCGCGGGGGCGTCGTGAGCATCGCCGGGGGCCATGACGACCATATTCGGAAAGACCCGCATGTAGCCCATGTCGAACGCACCATGATGCGTCGGACCATCCGGCCCGGTCAGTCCCGCGCGGTCCAGGGTGAAAGTGACCGGCAGGTTTTGCAGGGCGACTTCCTGGAATATCTGGTCATAGCTCCGCTGTAGGAACGTGCTGTAGATATCGACGATGGGACGGAGGCCGGCTTTGGCCTGGCCGGCGGCGAAGGCGACGGCGTGCGACTCGCAGATGCCGACGTCGAAGAAGCGGTCCGGAAATTCGTCCCGCACCACCTCCAGCTTGTTTCCCTGGCACATGGCGGCCGTGAGGACCGTCACCCGCGGGTTTTTCAGCATCTGGTCCCGGATGGCCTCGCTGACGATTTGCGTGTAGGCCCTGGCGGAGCCGGATTTTTTCGGAACCGGGGAGCCGTTCTCCTGCACGAAGGCGGGAGGCGTGTGGAAGAAAACAGGGTCCGCCGCGGCAGGTTGAAAGCCGTGCCCCTTTTCGGTAACAACGTGCAGCAGGATGGGGCCCTTCAGGTCCTTCACCATTTGCAGGTATTTTCGCAGGATGGCGATGTTGTGGCCGTCGATGGGTCCGAAGTAGCGGAAGCCCAGCTCTTCGAACAACATGCCGCCGTGCAGGCCGGCTTTGACCCCTTCTTTGATTTGAGCCAGGAAGTGCTCGACCGGGTCGCCGAGGAGGGGGATGCTGCTGAGGATGCGTTGCACCTCGGTCTTCATGCCGGTGTAGACCTGGTAGGTGCGGAGCTTATCGAGGTAGCTGGCCATGCCGCCGACGCGCGGGCAGATGGACATCTTGTTGTCGTTGAGAATGACCAGCAGGTCTTTCTTCATCCCACCGGCGTTGTTGAGCGCCTCGAAGACGATGCCGGAGGGGAAGGCCCCGTCCCCGATAACCGCCACGGACTTGCGGCTGGTTTCGCCCAGGAGGTCGTCGCCGCACTTGATGCCGAACACGGAGGAGACGCTGCTGCCGGCGTGGCCGGTCATGAACAGGTCGTACTCGCTCTCGTGCGGATTGGGGTAGCCCATCAGGCCCCCCTTGGTGCGGATGGTCTTGAACTCGTGGTATCGGCCGGTTACGAGCTTGTGCGGATAGATTTGGTGGCCGGTGTCCCAAATCAGCCGGTCGCGGCGGAAATCGAAGACGTTGTGCAGGGCCAGGCAGAGCTCGACGACGCCCAGGTTCGACGCGAAATGAGCGGTCCGCTCGCTGAGCAGATTGCAAAGCACGTCCCGAATCTCAGCCGCCAGCTCGCTGAGCTGGGGCGTGTTCATGCCGTGGAGGTCGGCAGCGGATTCGAGCTTGGAAAGCAGTTTATGCATGGAGACTTACTTCAACTTAAATCCCATCGTCTTCATTTTCCTGCCTCCATTTTTCTGCCAGCTTCTTCAATATGCGGCTGGCAGAAAAATGGAGGTAGAAAGATAGGAACGCAGAGAGATCTTTAGTGGTTCCTTTCGAGCACATATTTTGCCAGCGCTTTCAATTGGCGCGAATTGCTTTCAAAGGGCTTAAGTACGGAGCACGCTTCATCGATGAGCAATTCCGCTCGCCGCCAGCTTTCGGCCTCTCCCAGCAGGGCGGGAAAGGTGAGCTTGCCGCGGCTGGAGTCTTTGCCGGTCTTCTTACCCATCGTACTCGCATCCCCCCGCAAATCGAGGAGGTCATCGACAATCTGAAAGGCCAGCCCCAGCCGCTCTCCGTACGCATCCAGGGCGGTGATTTGTTCTGGGGAGGCTCTGCCAATCATACCGCCTAAACGGAGGGAAACGCGAATCATGGCCCCCGTTTTGCGGCGATGAATGTGCTGCAAATCCTCGGTTCCCCCACCCGCAAATTCGTTACGCAGGTCATCTTCTTGCCCGCCGACCAGGTTCGACGCCCCGGCTGCCTGGGCCAGCTCGCCGCAGCAGCGGGCGGCAATATCCGGGGGAGTGACGTCGCGGGCCAGCACTTCAAAAGCTTGAGCCAGCAGTGCATCGCCGGCGAGAATGGCGGTCGCCTCGCCGAATTTCGCATGACAGCTCGGCCGGCCGCGGCGCATGTCGTCGTCGTCCATCGCCGGCAGATCGTCGTGAATCAAGGAATAGGTATGAATCATCTCGACCGCGCAGGCCGCCGGCAGAGCGGCCGCCCGGTCATAACCGCAAGCCTCGCAGGCCATTAACACCAAGAGCGGCCGCAGCCGCTTGCAGGGGGCGAGCAGACTATGGCGAATGGCTGCCGCAAGCTGCTCGGGGCAATCGGCGTCGTACTGGGTAAACCGCGCGAGGGCTTCCTCCACCTCTTGCCGCAACGACTGGGAGTGGGCGGAGAGGTCGAAATCGCTGGAGGGGGTCATGCGCTGGAGTCCCGCCTTCAGGCGGCTTGGCAATACAAGACTTGTTGAAGAGCCGCCTGAAGGCGGGACTCCAGCGC
>JBPCKT010000038.1:0-17655 GCA_051004015.1 Pirellulaceae bacterium
CGCGGAACGACCAGAAGATCCGGGGTTTTTTCGCGGATCTGCGGAGCACGCAGCCATTGCCTGAGTGACTTGCACACTCTGTGTGCAGGCATGTCCGCTAACGGAGTGAGCGGACTACTATTCTTGCAACGACCAAACACCATGCAGTACCGCCCTCTCGGCAACACCGGCCTCTCTCTCCCCGCGCTCAGCTTCGGCGCGTCGTCGCTGGGGGCGGAGTTCCGGCAGGTGGATTTGCAGGAGGCGCTCAGGTCCGTGCATGCGGCCCTCGATTTGGGAATGAACTTCATCGATACGTCGCCGTATTACGGCCGCGGGATGAGCGAAGTCCTCCTTGGCGTCGCCCTGCGGGGGATCCCGCGAGAAAAATATCTGCTGGGGACCAAGCTGGGGCGGTATGACGCGGCCCATTTCGATTTCTCGGCCCGCCGCGTGGTGGAGAGCGTGGACATCAGCCTGCACCGGATGGGGGTCAGCCATCTCGACATCATCCTCTGCCACGACATCGAGTTCGTGGAGATGAGCCAGATTGCCCTAGAGACGCTTCCCGCCCTCCGCCGCTTGCAGAAGCAGGGGAAGGTCCGCTTCGTCGGCATCAGCGGCTATCCGATGAACATTTTCCGGTACGTCCTGGAGCGGGCGGAGCTGGACGTGGTGTTGTCGTACAACCACTACACGCTGCAGAACACCATGCTGGCGGATCTGGTGCCGTACCTCCGCTCCAAGGAGGTCGGCATCATGAACGCCGCCCCGTTCTCGGCCCGCCTGCTCACCAACCTCCCGCTGCCGCCGTGGCACAAAGCGACGCCGCAGGTACGAGAAATCTGTCGTGCCGCCGCCGAGCATTGCCAAAAGCGCGGCGTGGACATCGCGCAGCTCGCTCTGCAATTCTCCGTGGCCAACCAGGACCTCGCCACCTGCATCGTCGGCTCCGCGAATCCCGCCAACGTCCGCAAATGGGCCGAGTGGACCGCTCAGCCCATCGACACAACGCTCCTCGCCGAAGTCCAAACCATCCTTCGCCCCATCCACAACTGGTTCTATATTGAGGGCCGGCCGGAGAATAATGACCCAACGTAGGATGGGACTCCAGTCCCGTCCGACTTACCTCGCTGCGAAACGGACGGGACTGGAGTCCCATCCTACTTCCACCCAAATCCACCTATGAAAGCCCTCCAGCTCGCCGAGCCCAAAGCCTGGCGTCAGATCGATATCCCCCACCCGGAAAAGCCCGCTCCCGGCGAGGCCCTCGTCCGTGTCCACCGCGTCGGCATTTGCGGCACCGATATCAGCGGCTATCTTGGCAAGATGCCGTTCTTCAGCTATCCGCGGATTCCCGGGCACGAGCTCGGCGTGGAGGTCGTCGAGGTCGGCACGGGAGTGACCAACGTCAAAGCTGGCGACCGCTGCTCTGTCGAGCCCTACATCAACGACCCGGAAAGCTACGCCAGCCGGCATGGCCGCCCGAACTGCTGCGAGAAGCTGCAAGTCCTGGGCGTCCATCGGGACGGCGGCATGCGCCCGTTCTTCACGCTCCCCGCCCGCAAGCTGCATGTCTCCACCAAGCTCGCCTTCGACCAACTGGCCCTCGTCGAAACTCTCGCCATCGGCTGCCACGCGGTCAATCGGAGCCAGGTGGCGGAGGGGGAATACTGCCTGATCATCGGCGCGGGGCCGATTGGTCTCGCCACGCTGGAGTTCGTCAAGCTGACCGGGGCCAAGATCATCATGCTCGACATGAACGACACCCGCCTCAAGTTCTGCCGCGAGGTGATGGGGGTCCAGCACACCATCAAGCCGTCGGACAAGCTGGAGCAGGACCTCCGCGACCTGACCGAAGGGCACCTCCCCGAAGTCGTCATCGACGCCACCGGCAACAACCTCTCCATGTCAGCCGCCTTCGGCTACGTCGCCCCCGGCGGGCGGCTGGTGTACGTCGGCATCACGACCGACGAGGTCAAATTCCGCCACCCGATCTTCCACCGGCCGGAAGGAACCCTCCTCTGCTCCCGCAACGCCCTCCCCGCCGACTTCACCCGCATCATCAAGCTCATCGAAGACGGCCAGATCAACACGCAGCCCTGGATCACCCACCGGGCCGCGTTCGACGAGCTGATCGAAGTCTTCCCCTCCTACACGCGGCCGGAGACGGGAGTCATCAAGGCAGTGGTGGAGGTAGACGAATAGTGACACTTCCTGAAACCATCCTTCAATTCGGCACCGGCCGGTTTCTGCGGGCGTTCGTGGACCGCTTCGTGCAGCAGGCCAACGACGAGGGGCAAGCGGTCGGTCGCGTCGTTGCCGTGCAGTCCACCGGTAATGACCGCGCGGACCTGCTGGGGGATCAGGGCAAGGGCTATCACGTCCTGGTCCGCGGCTATGAAGAGGGCCAGCTTGTCGAGCGGGTGGACGAAGTCAAGTCCATCAGCCGCGGGCTGGTGGCGGCGACGGATTGGCGGGAGGTTTTGGAGGTTGCCCGCTCGCCGCAGCTCAAGTACATCGTCAGCAACACGACGGAGTCGGGGTATAAGCTCGATCCCGCGGACACGCTTCATTCCGCCCCAGGTGCGTCCTTTCCCGCCAAGCTCACCCGCGTCTTGTGGGAGCGGTATCAAGCTTCCCAGTCGCCGCTGGTCATCCTGCCTTGCGAGCTGATCGAGCGGAACGCCGAAAAACTGCGGGACCTGGTGCGGCAGCAGATCCTGGCCTGGCAACTGCCGGTGACGTTTGAGCCGTGGGTGCGGGAGGAGTGCGTCTGGCTCTGCAACCTGGTGGACTGCATGGTCACGCGGGCTCCGGCGGACCATCTGCTCGTGAAGACGGACCCGCTGCTGATCCACGCGGAGCCCTACGCGCTGTGGGCCATCGAAAAGCCGCCGGTCCGCCGAGCGAGCGAATCGGGGATCATTTCCCTCGGCAACCGGTTCCTGGATCAGCCGATCAAGCTGTTCGATCATCCGGCCATCCAGATGGTGGACGATCTGACGCCGTACTATCTGCGGAAGGTGCGGATGCTCAACGGCCTGCACACGGCGATGGTCGGCAAGTTCCTCTCCCTGGGATTTAAGACGGTGCAAGAAGTCCTGGCCGACAAGGAAGCGCTGAAGTGGGTCCGCGCTCTGTTGTATGAAGAGATCGTCCCGACCATTGCCTACCGCATCAGCGGCGTGGCGGAGTTTGCCGACCAGACCTTCGACCGGCTGCGGAATCCGTTCCTGGCCCATCAACTCAGCGAAATTGCCGCGGGGCATGAAGACAAAGTGCGAGTCCGTTTGCAACCCACTTTCGACGAGTATCAGAAGCTATTCGGCAAAGTTCCGCCGCGGCTGGGAGCGGTGATGAAACAAGCCTGAATCGCACCACTCTACTTCGGCAACAGCCGCACTTGCCGCAGGTCCATGACGGCCACACCGGGCTTCTTGACGGGCTTCACGGTGAACGAGTGCCGGCCGGCTTTGTCCAAGGTCACTTCGCCGATGGTTCGGGGGACGAAGTTTTGAAAGCCCCCTGTCTCCTCGACCGTGAAGGTGAGCTTTTGCTCGCCGCTGGCCACTTCGACCTCGCTGCCGCCGCTGCCGTTGCCGCAGCCCACGAGCATCTCGACGTCGAACTTGCCGGGAGTCTTGACGACGAATTCAAAGCTGGCCCAGTCGTCCTGGCGAACCCAGTAGCCGAGCGTATTCTTGTGCGCCAGCGGCTCGAAGCGGAGCATGATGCCGTGGACATGGGCGGTTCGGGCGTGCATCGTGATGATGCCTGCCTTGTCCTGGGGATTGGGATGGTAGTCGGGATTGGCGGACATCATCTGGGCAGCCACGGAAATCCGCCAGGAGTCGAGCTTGTCCGCCAGCTCACGGACTTTGTCCGGTTCCTGGTCGGACAGGTTCGTCCCTTCGCGCGGGTCGTTTTTCAGATGGAAGAGCTCGCGGCGGCCGTCCTCGTAAAACTCAATCAGCTTGTAGTCCCCGGCGCGGATGGCGGCGCCGGGTTTGGCGGTCTGATTCGAATAGTGCGGGTAGTGCCAGTAGAAAGCGTCGCGCTTAACGATGTCGGACTGTTTGAGAAGCGGGACGAGCGAGAGGCCGTCGCATTGTCTTTGGTCTCCTGCCACTCGGCAAAGATCCAAAATCGTCGGCAGGTAATCGATGCTGCAGACGGGTGTGCCGCAAGTCGTGGCGGACTTAATGCTTCCCGGCCAGCGAACGATGAGAGGGACGCGAATGCCCCCTTCGTAGAGATGCCCTTTGCCGTCCCGGAGCGGCGTGTTGATCGTGGAAGGGGTGTTGGCTCCTTCCGCCGTTGCCAGGCCGCCGTTGTCGGACGTGAAGAGGACGATGGTCTGCTCGCTGAGCTTCAGCTCGTCAAGCTCTTTCAGGATGCGGCCCACGCTGTCGTCGGCACTCTCCAGCATGGCGGCATAGATGGGGTTGCTTTGCTGGCCGGGGCGGTTTTTTCCCGCCTCATATTTGGCGATGAGCTCCCGCTTGGCTTGCAGCGGCGTGTGGACGGCGAAGTGCGGGAGGTAAAGGAAGAAAGGGTGGTCCTTGTTGTCTCGAACGAACTTGACCGCGGCATCGGTGAAGAGGTCGGTGAGGTACGCACCCTTCGGCGCGTCTTCGAGCCCCGGCGCCCCGCGCCCCTGCTTGTCGTTGAACGGAGCGAAGTACCCGGCTGGACTTCCCTTTTCATTGCCGCCGACGTTGAGATCGAACCCTTGCTCCCGCGGGCCAAAACCCTTGCCGCCCAAGTGCCATTTGCCCACGTGCGCCGTTGCATAGCCGGCCACCTTCAGGTGCTCCGCGAGCGTGACTTCCTCCAGCGGCAATTCCTGGCGGAAATTCGGACGGCTGAGCATCTGGCCGGGCATGTCGCCCCGTCCCGGCAGCCAGTCGGTCAGGTGCAGCCGGGCCGGCCATTTGCCCGTCATGATGCTGGCGCGTGTCGGCGAGCAGACGGGGCAGGCGGCATAGGCCGCGGTGAACCGCATCCCCTCCGCGGCAAGGCGGTCGATGTTCGGCGTCTTGTGATAGGTGCTGCCGTAACAGCCCAGGTCCGCCCAACCCAGATCGTCCAGGAGGATGAGGATCACATTGGGGCGGGGAGATTCCTCTGCGATGGTGGCCACAGGTTCCACAACCACAAGGGCCAGTCCGAACAAGGCCATCAGAGACAGGAATCGCGGCTGCAACATGACCAGGCTCCAGGATCGAGGAAAGCTGTTCTCACCAGCAGTTTATCAGGGCGCACTATTTCAAAAACTCCGGCAGGTAATCTCCACGTCCCGCAGGCTCAGAAGAAGCCTTTTTCTGCTCTGCCTCCGCATCCCGCAGCTCCTGGTAACTGCCGGTGAACAGCCGGTCTTCTTTGCCTTCGCCGGCGCGGATGATGATGGCGGATTCGCTGAGCAGCTTCTTTTCCAGCACATTGATGCCGTAGCAGCGAGTCTGGCAGAGCCCGCATCCGACGCACTTTTCCGCGACGACGACGGGGGCGATAAAGCCAGTTCCTTCGACGGGCAGGCCGGCGGCATCGACCTCAGTGCGGACTTGCATGAACTCGATGGCGTTGTAGCCGGCATGGACGCACTCATCGACGCACAGTTGGCAGGCTTCTTTGGCGGCATGAGGCAAACAAGTCTGCAGGTTCACTTCCGCCAGGCCCATGCGGGCGACCTTCTTCTCCGCGAGCGGCAACGCACGAATCGCGCCGGTAGGGCAGACCTGGCCGCAATTGTTGCAGCTCGATTCGCAGCCGGCCCAATCGGCGACGACTTGCGGCGTCCAAAGCCCTTCCAGTCCTTGCTGAAAGCCGAGCGGATGGAGGACGTTATTCGGGCAGGCTTTGAAGCATTCTCCGCAGCGGATGCAAAGCTCCAGGAATTCTTGCTCCGGCACGCTGCCCGGCGGACGGACCGGGCGCGGCGAGTTGGGATCCGACAGATTAGCGCCGCTGACCTTCGTCCCCAGGGCCAGCGCCGCGCCGCCGACAATGCCGGCCGCGGTGCCCGCCGCCAGTGAAATGAATCCACGCCTGCCAATTGCAGTCTCGCGCGTCGGCGGGTCGTTCTCGATTTTCAGCTCGATGCGGTTCCACCGCTCAACGAACTTGATGGCCTGCGTGGGGCAGACGCCGCCGCAGCTTTGGCAGAGGGTGCAGTCGGACGTGCGGGTGGTGAAGTCCGGCTTGATGGCGTCGAACGGGCAAATCTCCACGCACTTGTTGCAGTTGATGCAACTGCTTTCGACCTTCCGCTCGCTCACTCGTAGCAGGTTGCCCAGCGAGAAGACCACGCCGCTGGGGCAGACGTACTTGCACCAGAACCGGGGCTTGAAAAAGCCGAGGCCGAGAACCGCAAAGAATAGCACCAGCGAGAGGAAGTGGCCGGCGTTCATCGGCGGCACCTGATGCCATCCACGCTCCAGGCCGGTTTGCAGCGGGTCGAAGAGGAACAGCAGGCCGCGGGTGATGACCGGGATGGCCGCGACGAAGCCGGTGACGAGCACGCCGAACATCGAGGCCACCAGCGTCCCCAGCAGCAGGTAATACTTGATGTGTACCCACCAACCGTCGTCCGCCACGCGGAAGCGAGTGACTCGTTTGCCGATGGCCCAGTCGAAGAGGTCGATGAGCGTGCCGAGCGGGCAGAGATACCCGCAAAAGCCGCGCGGAACGATGACGCCGACCGCCAGGATGCCAACCGCGAAAATCAGCGACCAGGCCCAAGTGCGGGAGGCGAGCGACGTGGAGATGGCAACGAGCGGGTCGATGATCAGGAAAAACTCGGCGTGGATTTTCTCTTTGGCCGCGAGCGAATCCGCGTAGTGGCTTGGCCACTTCCCCGGCGGGTCTTGCGAAAGGTCCCACGGGCCGCCGAGACTGAAGCGGAGGTCCTCCAGCTTGTCCGGCGATACGTCCTTCTCCGGCGCGAGAACGATCCGTCCCACGGCCGCTTCCTTCACCCGCCAACTGCCCCGATCGGATGCGAAAACGATCATTCCCGGAGTCAGACTGGCAATTTCTCCCTGCGGCTTTTCCAGAATGAGCGATTGGTCGTCCGCAATCTTCGTCGGCTGCCAGGCGGGCCAGACCAGGCTCGGCCGGGCGGTGTAGGGATAGCAGACGTAGTAGAAGAGGACCAGGAACAGGACAAAGCAGACCCCCTGAATGACCCTTCGCCAAGGAGCCGCCACCCAGCTCGGCCCCAGCCACTTCAGCGTCCGCCGGACCAGCCCCGGCTTGCCGGTGACGCGGTCGGCAAACAGGACGGCCGGCAAGACCCGCTTCGCTCCGCGCAGCAGCCACCCGTCCCGCGGCAGCGGGGCGTTCTTTTTTGTTTTGCGCAAAAACGGCAGGAAAATGTCCAGACGCATCAGTAGTGGGGTAGGCTTCCAGCCTGCCCAGCGAAAAAGGTTGCAAGGGAAGTCTTGGTTATAACTCTTCTCCACGCGCAAAGCGCGATTACCGCCGATAACCCCCTTTGGAAGTAACTTATTCATGAATTCACATTTCTCCGCGCGACAACTTACGGCGACATGAATCGCCGCAAGTCCTTCGCTCGCCGTCACTTCGCACGACGCGATGAGACGTAAGTGTGATTCACGAGTGCCACAATTGACGAGTTTTTATTCACGACAATATCCGCATGTGATAACCTGTTTTTAATGACTTCCAGCCGCACAAAATCGTATCCCGCACTCTCCCTTGACGGAGGGTGCGAGGCCGCGGAGAGCGAGTCCACTTATGCGGCTCGGCACCGGCAGGCGCGCACCGACGTTCCGGTGCGTTGCGGCCAATACTATACATTTGTTTCAACGAAGTCAAGCCCAGGGCGATATTTTCACCCCTCGCGGAGGGACCTCTTTTGCGACCGCCGTTCGGCTGCTTTCCATCTCCTTCATTTCGTCGCATGCCTTGCCTGGTATCCCCTACAATGATTCCATCTTAACTGGACCCCGGTCCTCTTAATTCTCCTAGCTCGAGGCATTCCATGTGTATCGTCACCGATAAAAGACCGGTTGGTCGTGTTAGCGTGCAAGACGGAATGAGCCGGCTTGTCTTGCTGTTGGGAATACTGCTGCTGACCTGCCTGAATAGCGCATTTGCGCAGGCTCCTCAAAATGAAAACAACTCCGCACCCGCGATTGAACTTGGTCCTCCCGACTACTCAAAGATTTCGCGTAGCCTGTCCGAAGTCAATCTGCCGACGGAGCAGCCTCAAGTGCTGTGGAAATACAACAGTGACGTTTCCCTTACGAACGCCATTGTCGCCAATGGCGTCGTGTACTTCGGCGACGACAAGGGACGCATTGTCGCGCTCCGCGCCAGCGATGGCGGGTTGGTTTGGAAACATGAGCATGACGCGAGAACGGTGACTAGCCCATCTGTGGATAAGGACCAACTGTACTTCAGCTCGGACAAAGGAGTTACTGCGTTGCGGCGGGAACTAGGGACGCTGGTCTGGCATCACGCCATCGAGTTAGGTGCCGGGGAATGCAATCCGCTTCCCATCGGCGACCGCGTATTTGTTTCGGGATATGACGGGAATGCCTACGCTCTGGATCGCAACACCGGGGCAACGATCTGGCAAGCGGAACTCATTTCTGACGCGCCACCCGATCAACCGGGATTCAGTGGCGTGCGGGCCCGGTTCCAGAAAATCGTAGCGCGGCCTCGCGGCGCTGCTAGCGACGGCAAGATTCTTGTGCAGGGCGTGTTCGATCAATCACGTGTAGTCGCACTGGACTGCGCGGGCGGGAAACGGCTCTGGACATTTCAAACGGGAGGCTGGATTGGTGATTTGCCAACCATTGTGGGGACCAAAGTCTATGTCTCCAGCCAGGATAAGATTTTGTATTGCCTCGACCGCGACTCGGGGCGTCAACTCTGGAAGTTCGAAACTCACAGTTGGCTGTCGACTTCCGCGGCGGTTTTCAATGATGTTGTGTTTCTGACTCACCACGGCGGCAGGCTGTATCAGATTGCCGCCAAATCAGGCGAACAAGTCAAGTTTTTTGAGCCTGATGATGAAGGAGAGAGAGATGGCCTCGCGGGCTCGTCTCCGCTGATTGCCAATGAAACCGCTTACTTTGCCTCGTGGAAAGGACTGTTCTACGCAGTCGACATCAGCACTGGCAAACTCCGCTGGAAGCTTCAACCCTCCAACGGTTCGCATGTTTCCACCGGACACTCAACCGATGGCCGGCGAATATTCGTGACGTGCCACAAGACCCTAGAAAAAACTGGGGAATATGCGGTGATTGCCATTGGTAAAAAGGGATTGAAGTGAGAGCGATCATGTTCCCTCCGTGCGGTCGTCCGATGTCCGGAGGTGGCCGAGAGCGCGGATCTGACTTCCTTGTATCGGCTTTTCCGCTCAAGGAGTGAGCGGACTATTTTGGGTTACTTTGCCGCTGCCGACAGTGCTTTCGCCGTGGCATTGATGATAGCTTCGGAGGTGATGGTCGCCCCGCTAGTGGCGTCGACTCCTTTGACGCCGTTTTTGGAGATGATTTTGGCGGTGGTGTCGGAGATCGAGGAGTAATACTGTTTCTCGCGGTGCTGGGTGACTTTGACGTTTTCGATTTTGCCGCTCTTCACGGCGACTTGAATCCGCACCATGGCTTCGTAACCGAGCGATTCCGCTTCGTAGGAGCCGTCGGGCACCTTTCCCGGGTCGGAGAGCTCGAAGAGCTTGACCGCGTCGAGGTTGGCCTGGGCCCGCTTCTGGGTCCCTTCGGCGCGTCCCTTGTTGGCGAGCAGCGGCGCCGCCAGGACTTTTTCGTAGTACGTCACCGCCTGCGGAAACTTGGCAGCGGAGCGGCAGGCGTCCCCGGCGGTCAGGTACGACAGATGCGGACTGCCGCCGCGGGCGTAGGAGTCGGCCAGCTTGAGGGCGGTGGGGAGATCGCCAAGTTCGGCGTAGAGCTTGATGTTGTTGAACGTGGCCGGTGCCTTTTTCAGCAGCTCCAGGGCCATCTGCTTGTTTCCCAGGCGATGGTAGCATTCGGCCAGATGGACGGTGCTGTTTGGGAAATCCCTGCTCTTGTCCACTCCGGCCTTTCGCCACCAAAATGCCGCCCGCGGATAATCCTCCAACAGTATGAAGTATTCCCGGCCGAGCTCGTTCATGGCGCGGGTCCGCTTTTCCTCATCGTCCTTGTGCAGCGTGAGCAGATGGTGCATCAGCTTCACTCCTCCGCGCCATTTACTCTCGTTGGGATTGATAATGTCCCAGTTGTACTGGCCGACGTTCTTCTGGTTGTTCCAGCCTTCGGGGGCCTTCTTCGGGAAGCTGAGGTCGAGCGACTTGGGATAATCGAGCGGCGTGGCCTCGAACCAGGCGGGAGGAGTGCGTCCTTGCTCGTCGATGAGGGCGTCGATTTCGGCTTTGGTCCACGTGGGGCCGCTCTCTGCGGGCTCGACAGGAGAAGATGCAGCAGTCTTTGTCTTGCCGGTTTTAGTTCCCTTAGTCGTCGGCTTGGGATTGATAACGTATCGCTTGGTGTTGATGGTGACGACGTGGACCTCAGCCAGCGGAATGGCCCGCTGGGTCGCTTTCCCCGCCTTGGTGATTTCGACCTTCATCTCTTTATCGTCGCGCGAGAGGACTTTGCATTCCAGCTTTTCTCCGGTGAGGAATTCGACCGTGGCGGCGCGAAGCGACGAAAGGAAAAGCATGCACACCAGGCTTGTCGTTGCCAGAACGAGGATGTTGCGACGAACGAGGTTCATACGCCGGCCTCCTCATCACGCGAGGTCGGAAAGCCCGCGGTGCGGAGCAGCCGGCCGTTTTGCAATACTCCTAGCAAGTCTGTTCCCGGTGTTTGTTTCACCAATCTTTCACCCTCCACCGGCCCCAGCACGAAAGTCGCCGTGGAAAGGCCGTCCGCCAGGAGGCCGCTTGGCGCTGCGATGGAGACGCTGGCGAAGCCGGCGGCTGAGGCGCCGGTATCGGGGTCGAGGATGTGATGGCGCTGGCAGTCGTTGCCAAACGTGGTGGCGTAGTCGCCGCTGGTTGCGAGGCAGCGGCCGTCGAGGTCGGCCAGGGCGATGAAGTCCTCGGCTTCCCGTGGATGCTGGATGCCGACACGCCACGGCTGGCCGGTGGCTTTGCTGCCAAGCGAGGTGAGCTCGCCGGTGTTGATGAGGGCATGTTTCACGCTGTGCTGCTGTAGGGCCGCTTTCGCGCGGTCAGCCGCGTAGCCCTGGGCGATGCCATTGAGCGTCACCGCCATGCCGAAGCGATTGAGGCGAATGAGATTCGTCGAGACTTCCAGCTTTCGCCAATCGACCAGCTCCACAGCAGCGGCGATTTCGGCAGCGGAAGGAGTGCGGTCGTGTTGCGCGGCCGCTTCATGCAGCTTCCAGAGCGGCTGAATGGTGACATCGAACTTGCCGCCCGATTTGTCGGCCAACTCGTGAGCGGCCGTCAACACTTCCACCAGATAAGGATGCGGCTGCCGTAGCACTCCTTCGCGATTGAGGCGGCAGAGCTGGCTGTGCGGGCGATAGAGGCTCATCACTTCCTCGACCTGTTCCAACTCCGCAAATGCCGCCTTCACGCCCGCCGCGGCCTGTGACTGGCTGGAGTGCAGAGCCGTGATTTCCACTTTGGTTCCGAGGGCGGTGGAAGTGTGCGAGAAGCTGGCGAGCTCTTTACGACCGCTGCCCAGCCGCGACAGCCCGTAGCAAGCCGCTCCCCCCGCACCCAGCGCGAGCGAGAGGCAGAATCGCCTACGAGTCAAGTTGAATGCCATCTATCCCCCCAGTTCCTGCGACCTTTTCGTCGCCGCCTCCACCGCAGCTATCAACGCCGCCCGCAAGCCGTGCTCTTCCAGGGCCTTCATACCGGCAATGGTGGTGCCCCCCGGGCTGGCCACCCGGTCTTTAAGCACGGCTGGATGCTCGTTTGTACTCAGCACCATCTGGGCACTTCCCAAAACAGTCTGAGCCGCCAGTGCCAAACTTAGTTCTCGCGGCAGCCCCATCCGCACCCCGCCGTCGCTCAGGGCTTCGATCATGATATAGACAAAAGCGGGCCCCGACCCAGAGAGTCCCGTCACCGCATCGAGCAGCTTCTCATCCACTTGCCGGGCCAGCCCCACCGCCCCCAGCAACTCCCCCACGAGCCGGCTGTCTTCGGCGGTCGCGCCGGGTCCCAGGGCAAAGGCGGAAGCCCCCTTGCCAACGAGGGCCGGAGTGTTGGGCATCACGCGGATGACCCGGTCGGTCTTCAGTCCCGCACAGAGCTTGGCCAGCGTCACGCCGGCGGCGATGGAAACCACCAGCGTTCCCTGAGCAACCTTCCCTGCTAGCTCCCCCATCACCGCGGCCATGCTCTGCGGCTTGACCGCCAGAAAGAGGACGCCGCCGCGTTCTGCCAACTCGACATTGCTCTTGGCGGCGACAGAGCCCGGAACCTCGGCCTGAAACTGCGTCGTGGCCTCCGCCAGCGCATCAAAAGCGGCGATCTTCCCCGCTGGCAGCAGCTTCGCGGCCACAAAACCCTTGGCGAGCGCCCGGGCCATCTGGCCGGCGCCGACAAAACTGATGTTTGCTGGAGTCATGCTCGATCCTGAATTCATGAAGGTGCTAGCGGCTTTCTATCTTACATGATTTTTTCGCCATTGCCTCATTTCCCTTGCCGCTGCTAACCTTCCCCCCTGTTTCCCTGGGTTTCCGAGATTTCGGCGAGGTTGCTATGTCCGCACGGATTTGCGCTTGGATGTTTCTCTCATTGGCGCTGGCCGCGATGGCTTACCCTCAGGAAGCGATCGCCCAAGAAGCAAAATGGATTTGGTCGGCCGAGCACCAGAAAGACGCGGTCCCCGCCGGCGCGGTTTGCCATTTCCGCAAATCGTTCGCGGTCAAAACGCCGGAGAACGCGGTCATCGCGATTGCCGCGGATGATACGTACGAGCTGTACCTCAACGGCCGCCGCATCGGCGCGGGGGAATCGACGAAGAAGCTTGTCGAATATGACGTCTCCAAGTTGGTTGGCAAGGGAAGCAACCTGATTGCCGTTAAGGTCACCAACCGCGCCGGCAAAACATCCGCCCTGGTGGCTCGCGTAACCGTCAAGGAAAAGAACGGCGAGTGGGTCTCCCACTCCAGCGACGACTCCTGGAAGGTCAGCACCAATCCCCTGCCGCTGTGGAACACCACGATTTACAACGACCGCGGCTGGGCCAAGTCCCAGGTCTTCGGCACGCTGGGCGAAACCGCCCCCTGGGACCGCCGCGATGAAATTGTCGCGGATGTCGAGGCCGGTGCGGGCGAGCCCAACTTGGCTCCCATCGTCGACAAGAGCCAGGTCACCCGCCGCGGCACGACGAACACAGCCAAAACCAACACTCCCGCGGCCAGTCCTCCCGCAACCACGCCGGCAACGAATCCCGCCGAGGAATTCAAAGAGCCCGTGGCGGCGAAGCTCGTCAAGAATGAACGCTTTGAACCGGTGGATGAATTCGAGGTCCAGCAAGTCCTGACCGGCGATCAGACCGGCTCGCTCATCGCCATGACCTTCAACGAGTTTGGCCACATCCTCGCCTCCAAGGAAGGGGGCCCGCTGCTGCTCATCTATGACAGCGATAACGACCGCATCCCGGACAAGGTCAGAACCCACTGCGACAAAGTCAAGAACTGCCAGGGAATTCTGGCCCTCAACGGCGATGTCTTCGTCACCGGCGAAGGGCCGGACGGACCGGGGCTCTACCGCCTCTCCAAGCCGAATAAGGAAGGCAAACTCGAAGAGGTGCGGACGCTCATCAAGTTCAAGAGCGAGTCGGTGGAGCACGGAGCGCACGGCCTCGTCCTCGGTCCTGATGGACTGATCTACGTCCTGCTGGGCAATTACGGCAAGGTTGACCACGAAGTCGATCCCGCCAGTCCGCACCGCGATTTCTACGAAGGGGACCTCGTGACGCCCCGCTACGAAGACCCCGCCGGCCATGCCGTCGGCATCAAGGCCCCCGGCGGCACGATCATCCGCACGGACGCCGAAGGGAGCGGCGTGCAGGTTGTCTGTGGCGGTTTGCGGAACCCGTATGACCTGACTTTCAGCAACGACGGCGAGTTGTTCGTCCATGATGCCGACATGGAGTCGGACGAAGGGCTCTCGTTCTATCGCCCGACGCGCCTCTTGCATCTCGTGACCGGCGGTGAATTCGGCTGGCGGAGCGGCTGGGCGACCTGGCCGGATTACTTTGTCGATTCGCTTCCCGCCGTGCTCGACACCGGCCGTGGCTCACCGGCCGGCCTCACCACCTACAACCATTTCATGTTCCCCCGCCGCTACCACAACTGCCTGTTCACGGCGGATTGGTCGCAGGGAAAAATCCTCGCCGTGCGGCTGAAGAAGAACGGGGCCTCCTACACCGCGACGACCGAAGTCTTCGTGGAAGGCAACCCGCTCAACGCCACGGACCTCGACGTCGGCCCGGACGGCTGGTTGTATTTCTGCACCGGCGGCCGTGGAACTGGCGGGGGTGTCTACCGCGTCATTTGGAAAGGAACCGTCCCGCCGCAAATCACTAACATCGGCACGGGCGTGACTGCGGTCATTCGTCAGCCACAGATTCAAAGCAGTTGGGCGAGGCAGAACATCGCCGGCGAGAAACGGAAGCTGGGCGACAAGTGGGATGCATCGCTGATCGGCGTGGCAAAAAGCGCCGCCAACCCCGCGAACTACCGGCTGCAAGCCCTCGACCTGATGCAACTTTACGGCCCCGCTCCCACGCCGGAGCTGCTGATCTCCATCTCGCAGCAGCAGAACGAGCAAGTCCGCGCGAAGGCGACGGAATTGATGGGGCTGCACCCCACCCAAGAGACGCATCAGCGCCTCGTCGAGCTGCTGGCCGACACCGACCGGGGAGTCCGCCGCAAAGCGTGCGAAGCCCTCAGCCGGGCCGACCAGGCGCCGACGCTCGACAAGCTGCTGCCGCTCCTTTCGTCGGATGACCGGTTCGAAGCCTGGGCCGCCCGCCGCGTGCTGGAACGGATGAAGCTCGACGACTGGAAAGACGAGCTGCTCGCCAGCGACAACCACCGGCTCTTTATCCAAGGCAGCCTGGCGCTCATCACCGCCTATCCCAGCCGCGAGAATGCCCAGCAGATTCTCAAACGGATGACCACGCTGATGGAGAAATTCGTCAGCGACAAGGATTTTCTCGACATGCTCCGCGTGGCGCAGGTCGCCATCGCCCGCGGCGAGCTCAAGCCGGAAGAGCTGGCGGGCCTGCGGAAGCGCCTGGCGGAAGAATTCCCCGCCGGCGACCCGCTGATGAACCGCGAGCTGATTCGCCTGCTGGTCTACCTGCAGGAATCGACCATCACCGACCGCTACCTGGCTTACCTCAAGTCCGACGCCGGCGAAGTGGACAAACTACATGTAGCCCTGCACCTCCGCTTCCTGGAAAAGGGCTGGACCTCCAGCGATCGCATGGAGCTGCTGAAGTTCTATGAAGAAGCCCAGAAGCGAAAAGGAGGCGGAAGCTATGCCCGCTACCTGATTAACGCCACCCGCGACTTCACCAAGCAGCTCAATCAGGAAGAAGTGGCGATGGTGCTGGAGAAGGGCTCGCTTTGGCCGAATGCGGCACTGGGGGCGCTCTATCTGATTCCCGAAAAGCCCGAGGAGAAGATGCTGCAGCAGCTCAAGGACCTCGACCAGCGGCTCGCTGACAAAGAAGGGGATTCTTATCAACGGCTGCAAGTCGGCATCACCGCGGTGCTGACCCGCAGTGGTGATGAGGAATCGTTCAAATACCTCCGCAAGGTCTGGGATGAGAACCCGGAGCGCCGCGCGGCCGTCTCCGTCGGCCTCGCGCAATCCCCCGCGGGTGAAAACTGGTCCTACGTCGTCCGCAGCCTGCCGTATCTCGAGCCGGCCGCGGCCCGCGAAGTCTGCATGAAGCTGATGGCTGTCGAGCAGGCCCCCGAAGAAGCTGACCCGTATCGCACGGTCATTCTGCTCGGCCTGCGGGCTTTGGAAAAGGACAAGCCGGCGGATGCTACCATCGCGCTGCTGCAATTCTGGACCAGCGAAGAGCCGGCCAAGGACGAAAGCGAGCAGAAGCAGCTCGCCGCCTGGCAGTCCTGGTTCGTCAAGACCTATCCCAACGAGCCCCCCGCCACGCTGCCGACCGCGGCTGAAAACGCCAAGTACACCTACGACATGCTGTTGACGTACCTCGGCGGAGAAGACATGGCGAAAGCCTCGGCCGAGCGCGGTCAAATTGCTTTCACCAAGGCCCAGTGCGCCAAATGCCACAAGCTCGGCGACATCGGCGAAAGCATGGGCCCGGACCTGACGACGCTCAGCCGCCGCTTCACACGGAAGGAAATCCTGGAGGCGGTCATCTACCCCTCGCACATCATCTCGTCGCAGTACGCCTCCAAGACCATCCGCACCACCGACGGCCGCACCCTCAGCGGCATCGTCGCCGCCGGAGCGGCAGGAGAAACCGTCGTTCTGCAATCGACCGGCGAGAAGGTCACCGTCAAGACAGTCGACATCGAGGAGACCAAGCCGAGCAACGTCTCGTCCATGCCCACCGGGCTGCTTGACACGTTGTCTCTTGACGAAATCGGCGACCTCTTTAGCTACCTGCAAGGGACGCCCAAGCCGAGCAACCTGACGCGCAAGCCGGGAGCGGCGGGAGTCAAGTAGCGCCAAGCTTAGCCACCGCCCCCCGGCGGTGCATCCCCGCGTGGACGCGGGGCTAAGCTGGCGTTTGCCGCCCAATTCATCGGCACAGGCACTCCATTTGCATCCCCTATCTCCCTTCTACCCGCAAGTCGTTTCGGCAGCACGCCGAACTATCTGCTAAGATTGAAGATATGGGACGCAGAAGTTATTTCGTCAGCGACCTGCACATGTTTTCCCGCCGCAGCCAGGCGGCGGAACATGAGGAGACTTTGCAGGGAACGGCTGGGCGGGCGAAGACGTTTGTGCTGGGGGGGGACATCTTTGATTTCCGCTGGTCGACGCTCCCTTCCACCGAAGCGACCGTGAGCGCCGCTATCCGCTGGCTGGATGAATTGGTGGGGGCGCATCGCACGTGCGATTTCCACTTTGTGCTCGGCAACCACGACTGCAACAGCCGGTTTGTCGATGCCCTGGACAAGTACGCCCGCCAGCGGCCCAACCTGGAGGCCCATCCCTACCTGCTCCGCATCGGCAAGGCGGTCTTTCTGCACGGGGACGTCGCCGACCATCCGGAAATGTGCGCGGCCCGCCTCAGCCATCGCCGCCAGCACTGGTCTCGGGACGAGAAGCGCCGCGGCAACGTCAAAAACATGCTCTACGACTGGGCGGTGCAGGCCCGCCTGCATCAGTTGTGCGGGAAGGTGGTCCATCCCAAGAAGCGGGTGACCCGGCGCATCCTTGGCTATCTCGACCGCATCGGCCAGGGAGCGGAAAGCGGCACCGAAAACGTCTACTTCGGCCACACCCACCAGTCTCTGTCCGGCTACCGGCAAGGCGACGTGCTATTCCACAACCCTGGAGCCCCGATTGCGGGGCTCGACTTTGGAATCGTGGAAGTCGCGTAGCGACCTGACTGGCGAGCGGCCTGCGTAAGCTGGCCGGTCACGTCGAACCGGCGAAAAAGACGGCCCCGGGTTGCGATCTCACCGGCCACCTTACGCATGCCG
>JBPCKT010000039.1:0-12801 GCA_051004015.1 Pirellulaceae bacterium
CGCTTGAAGCGGCCGGGCCGCTTCTCGGTCGCTCTTGCCGCCGATTTTGCCGGAGGATTCCCCTTTACGGAGCAGTCCGTTGTGCAGCCAATACTTCACCATCGGCCGGCTGTGGCAGCATTCGCTCTGGGCGAGCTCGTTTTCGTGATGCGGAAACATCAGGTCCAGGCCGCCGCCGTGAATGTCAAAGGTCTCGCCGAGCAGCGCCTTGCTCATGGCGGAACATTCAATATGCCATCCGGGCCGCCCTTTGCCCCACGGGCTGTCCCAGGCGGGCTCGCCGGGCTTGGCGCTTTTCCAGAGGGCAAAGTCTCCGCTATTCCTTTTCTTCGAAGCCGCCCCCCCCCCTTCCCCTTGCTGATCCTCCGCGTTGCGGTTGCTCAGCTTGCCGTAGCTGGGGTCCTTGGTGACGTCGAAAAACACGTCGCCGCCGCTGGCGTAGGCGAAGCCTTTCTCCATCAGCGACTGCGTGAACTGGATGATGCCGGGCATGTGCTCGGTCGCCTTGGGCATGTGGTCGATCTGGTCGACGCCGAGGGCTCGCAGGTTGTTCAGATAGTCAATCGTCATCTCCTCGGCAATCTCGCTCATCCGGATGCCCCGCTCGTGCTGCTGGCCGATGAGCTTGTCGTCCACGTCGGTGATGTTTACGACCCAGGTCACCTGGTAGCCGCTGTAGGTGAGGAACCGCTTGATGGTGTCGAAGATGACCGGCCCGACCATGTGGCCGATGTGGCTTTCCTTGTAGACCGTCGGGCCACAGAGATAGATGCCGACCTGGCCGGGGACGACGGTTTCGAAGGGCTCTTTGTTGCGGGTCAGGGTGTTGTAGACGCGGATCATGGGGGAGAACAAATGACGAAATCCGAATAACGAATGACGAATGTAAAGGCAGGTTATGAGGAGGATCGGGAGTTTTCTTCGAGCAGGGCCACGCACTGGGCGACGATGGCTTCTTCGCGGCCCACGATGCCGACTTGCTCGCCCGTTTTGGCCTTGAGGCCGACGCGGCCGGGGGGGAGTTTCAGGATTTCGGCGATGCGGTCGCGCATCACCAGCTTGTGCGGGGTGAGCTTGGGACGCTGGGCGAAGACGATGCAGTCGATATTCACCAGCCGAAAGCCGGCTTGAATGACCTTCTCATGGGCGGCGTGCAGCATCTGGGCGGAGTTGCGGCCCCGGTTGGCCTCGTCGGTATCGGGAAAGAGCTCACCGATGTCCCCGAGCGATGCCGCTCCCAGTAGGGCATCGGTGATGGCGTGCAGCAGCACGTCGGCATCCGAATGGCCGAGCGTGTGGTGGTCATGCGGGATATCAATCCCCCCCAGCCGCAGCGGCCCCCCCGAGGTGAGGCGGTGCGTATCGTGCCCAATTCCAACGCGCATGATGATGGGAAATCCTTCTCCGAGCGATGTTCTGCGAGTGAACGCGATTATACCGGCAGCATCGCGCGCCAACAATGCGAACCGGGAACTAGGACGGGAGTAAGAAAAACTCACTGCCGTCTCTGCGTCTTTGCGTGATGCTCCCGAATTGAAGAATGGGCATCACGCAGAGGCGCGGAGAACGCGGAGCGGGGGGATTTGGCTGCCGCTGCGCGTCACCGGTTAATGCAGCATCTCGGCAACGCCTTTTGAATCTTCTCGACGTCGTCCGAAGGGATGCGGGTGGAGTAGAGATAGAGAAAGCGGAGTTCTGTCAGGCCGGAAAGCTGCACGAGGCCGAGGCCCGTGACCTGGGTGTGCGTGAGGGAGAGTTCCTCAAGGTTTGTGAGGCCGGCAAGATGGACCAGGCCGGCATCGGTGATGGGTGAGTCGTTGAGGTAGAGGTATTGCAGATTCGCGAGGCCGGAAAGATCGGCCAGCCCCGCGTCAGTGATTTGGCAGCAGTTCTTGAGGACCAGGTGGTTCAGGCGAGGAAACGCCTTCAGGTGCCGCAGGTCGGCGTCGGTGATCTGGCGGTTCTCCTGTTTCAGAGGATTGAAGTCCACGCCGTTCACATTGCCAAACGAATCGTCCCCCAGAATCAGCCACGTCAGGCCCGAGCGGGTCGGGGCTCTTTCGTCGTAGAAAACGTAGCCCCCGAGGTTCTCAATCGCCGCCACTGCTACCTGCTTTTCCCGCGCCTTCCCCTGCTCATACGCCACATAGCTGCCCGGCCCCAGACAGAGCACTGTCATGACCACGAACAGCGTCCGCAGGCTGAATTGAAACCAGCGGCGTTTGGGAGTGGCCCTCACTACAATAGGCTCCGCAGAGAGAAAGTCAGGGGTTCTGGTAGCACTCCGTGCATCCAGTCCCACCAAGAGTCGTCTGGCAGGGGCTTGATTTTCAGGAAATGTGGATTTTTGCGGAGTCCTTTCCGGCGTCACTATTTCTGCTGCCGCGGCCAGGACTTTGCCTGGATGCGGCGGTCCATGTCTCAGTCGATGTCAAAGCCTTCCAGTTCCGTGTCGTGCTCGTTGCTGTTCAGGCGGCCGCCGTTGTCGCGGCCGTCGGGTCCGACGCTGTAGAGCAGAAAGCTCTCGTCCTGGCGGCGGTAAATGAGCGTCGACCGGGAAAACGGATCAGCCGGTATTGCCGTCAGATACTTGGGAGCAAGATCCTGCAGACCGAGTGGCCACTGGCCATGCTCCCGGCGATAGAGCTCCAGCGCGAGGCGGGTTTCCATGAGTCGCAGACGCAGTATTCCGCGCTGATCGAGTTTCTGGAATTTCTCTTCGTCCACCCAGGCGTTGATGACGGTCGGTTTCTCTCCAGCCAGCCAGCGTGCCGAGCGGCTTAGGTCCTCGCGCCAGCCAAAGCAGGCCCTGTTCCAGTAGGCGTTGTAGGCCAGCACGGTCTGGGCATCCGGCCGCTCCTCCAGGGATTTGCGTACTTCGGTCAGCGCACGGCGGCATTCGTCGTCGGAAAGGTTTTCGGCGGCATGACTGACCGCCCCGCAGCCGTAGATTTCGGCGCGATAACCCATGACCCAGTCCATATAGATGCCGCCGCGCTGCAACACTCGCCCCAGCCGCCACTGCAGGATCGCGAGTTCCAGGCACTCGGAAGCACGGCCCGCTTGCTCCGCTTTAGTCGTTTCCACCTCCAGCACAATGCTGAGCATCGACTGCCGGTGGAACGACCTGTGGTAATTCCGCGATAACTCGTTTTCGCGGAATTCGCGGGCGTCAAACCAGACGTTTCCCGGTTCGGCCAGGGCAGCCTTCGCCGCTTTCACGACGGGGGCAGGCTTGAATCCCCCCATGTGCAGCCCCGTCGCTTGTTGTCCGGCGGCCTGAATCCGGTCATACGTGACCGAGGGAGGGAGTGGAGTTACCTTCGTTGCCGGCGGGAGCATCCGCGGATAAACGAGGGCCAGTGGAGTGATGAGTGCCAGAGTGGCAACAGCCAGCAGTCCACCGGCCAGCCGCTTCCGGGCCAGGGACTTGCCGCGCAGCACCACGGCATACAAATAACTGAGGAGCACCAAAGCCGTTGTCATGACGGCCGCGCCGAGCGCCAGCAGCGTGAGAAAGCGGGCGGGGCCGGGAGTATCAATCTCGAAGTAATACAACAGGCCGAGTGCGTCACATTCCATGAGCCGGTGGACGATGAATCCACCGAGCGCCACGACGAGCGTCACGAGACCCAATAACCAGCGGCGGCCCGTCCGTCGGGCGATGCCGGCTCCCGTTGCGGCCAGCGAGACGGCAATGAAGGTAACGACGGAGACGAGAAAATATTGACCGACGAGATACAACTCTCCTTTCATGAGCGGGCGGAAAGTCACCGCCAAAAGCCCCACCACGACGAACGCCAGCAGGGCATCCCGCAATGACCAGCGCCAGCGTGCTCGGCTGTTCCGCGATTCTCCTGGCGGCGCTTCCTCCAACTCCCGCGGCCAATCCTGATGACGGCGAATCATCCAGGCTCCGCCGGCAATGAAGGGCATCGTGGCCAGGCAAAAGAGAATCGGCTCCTTGGCGTCGATCGTGGCCAGGAGGGCCAGAATGCCCGCCAGCGCGCAGAGTCGCCAAAACCAATACCCGCGGCTGTAGCCGGCCCAGGCGGAGGTCAAGGAAACGAGCGCGGCAGCCGAGGTGAGCAGCCAAACCAGCGCGCATTCCGGGGGCCGCGAAAAGATGTCAAGCCAGTGCATCCTCGCATTGTCGCACTGGCAGGCGCAAGACTCCAGCAAGTACCTTCAAGCTGGGGAAAATGCAGTCATCACGCCAAGGCGCGGAGATCTCAAAGGGAGTAACTGAATCGATCTTTTGAACCACGAAGACACAAAGACTCGTTGGTGCACTCTCCATTGGCGAGACCGATACTAGCCCGACGCCCGAGCAAGATAATTCCGTCTGGCAGCGCCCCCGGCCGATGAATCCCGGAAAATCTCAGTTTTTGGAGCTATCGCATTGACACTTCAAATGGTCCCGTTACAATAAGACGCAGATGAGACTGAATCTCAGTTAACGGAATTCCTGATTTCGGCCCCTCCTGCTCGATCCCACCTGAGCAACATCCATGACCCACCCTATCGAAACAACCCTCACTTCTCTCCCGGCCGCGGTTGAAAACGAACGCATCCTCGTCGTCCTGGTGCAAACGCCCGGCGAAGGAAGCCACGTCGAGATGCGGCAGCAGTCGTTTGGCGAGGGAATCGGCTGGTTCACCCAGAGCACGATTCGCATGGAACCGGGACAGGTGGCCGCCCTCAAGAGCGCCCTCGGCCGCGCTTCCACCGGCCCCGCGACTTCGCCCCGCCTGCCGCGCGAATTCTCGAAGGTTGCCCCGGCCACCTGGCAGCCGCGACTGGTGCATGCGGACTCGGCTTAGTGTTTCGCCGCGCTCGGCCGTCGCAGCCGGCGTTTCTCGGTCCGGTCGATTTGCACGACAACGCCGTCCTGCACCACGATGTTGACAGCGCCGAACTTCAGCCCCCGCAATGCATCGCGGATCTGGGCGATTTCCCGCTCGCGGGAATCTTCCACGGCAGGTTCTGGGGAAACAGGTTCGCTAGATTCATTCTGCGACATGGAAAGGTGCCTCCTGGCGGACAATACGGCGGCTGGCATGGTTTGGGGCTCGGGTTGGTGTGGAAGGGGGACCGCCTGAAGGCGGGACTCCAACTAAATCACGTAATCATCCGGAGAGAAGACCCGCACCCGCTTCGGCGCGACGTAAACCTGCTCTCCCACTTTCAAATCAAGTTCCAAAAATCGTTCGAACGGCATATCGACCTGGATGTCGGTCCCTCCTTCGGCTTGCAAGCTGATCTTGGCCAGCGACCCCGCGGGGTTGATCCGCGAGACCAGGGCCGGCATGCTCGGCGAGCCACTTTCGTAGCGCTGGATCTGCAATTCGTGCGGGCGGACGTAGACGTTGGCCGGCTTCCCTTCGGCATTCCTGGGAGCGGCGTTATCGACCTGAAAATTTCCGACGAATGTCCGGCCGTTCTCAATCCGCCCATGGAAAACGTTGACGTTGCCGAGGAAGTCCATCACGAACTCGCTGGCCGGGTTGTGGAACACGTCGGTCGGCGTGCCGACCTGTTCAATCCGGGCCTGGTTCATGACGACAATCCGGTCGGCGACCTCCAGGGCCTCCTCCTGGTCGTGCGTCACGAGGATGCTGGTGATATTCAGCTCGTCGTGCAAACGCCTCAGCCAGGTTCGCAGCCCTTGCCGGACCTTTGCATCTAGCGCGCCAAACGGCTCGTCGAGGAGCAAAACTTTGGGCTCGATGGCGAGAGCGCGAGCTAGAGCCACTCGCTGGCGTTGCCCGCCCGAAAGCTGCGAAGGGTATCTCTTGCCCAGCCCCTCCAGTTGAATGAGCTTAAGCAGCTCGCTGACCCGGTCGTGGATGTATTGCTTGCTGGGGCGAAGGTGCCGCGGCCGGACCCGCAGGCCGAAGGCGATGTTTTCGAAAACGCTCATGTGTTTGAACAAGGCGTAGTGTTGAAACACGAAGCCGACCTTCCGCTTGCCGACCTGGCTGCGGTTGACATTCTGCCCGTGAAAGAAGATCTCTCCCTGGCCGTCGGCGTCAGGGATTTCGAGGCCGGCGATAATGCGGAGCAGCGTTGTCTTGCCGCTACCGGAAGGGCCGAGGAGGGCCACCAGCTCGCCGTCTCGGACGTGCAGGCTGACGTCTTCCAGGGCTCGATAAGCGCCGAAGGATTTGGTTATGTGGCGGACTTCAATGCTCATGTTATTGTTCCTCTGCCGCGGTGTGGCGAGCGGGGGGCGTAAGCCCCCTGATATTTCTGTATGGCGTGGTCGTCAGCATCAGGGGGCTAACGCCCCCCGCTCGCCTTGCACTTTCCACTCGAGCCAGGTCTTGGCGACGAGAGTCACGAGGCCGAGCAGGGCGAGCAGCGAGGCCATGGCAAACGCGGCTGTCGCGCTGTTGGCTTCGCCGCTGTTCCAAAGAAGCTCGATGTGCAGCGGCACGGTGTTGGTCCGCCCCTGGATGTGGCCGGAGACGACGCTGACCGCGCCGAATTCTCCCATCGCGCGGGCGTTGCACAGGATCACGCCATACAGCAAGGCCCACTTTACATTCGGCAGCGTCACCCGCCAGAACGTCTGCCAGCCGCTGGCTCCCAGCGACAGAGCCGCCTGCTCTTCGTCGGCCCCTTGCTCTTGCATCAGCGGGATTAGTTCGCGGGCCACAAAGGGAAACGTGACGAAAATCGTCGCCAGCACGATTCCCGGCACTGCGAAAATGATCTTGATGTCATGGTCCGCCAGCCAGGACCCGAACCACCCCTGCAAGCCGAACACCAACACGTAAATCAGGCCAGATATGATGGGGGAAACGGCAAACGGCAGGTCAATCAGCGTGATCAACAGGCTCTTTCCCTTGAAATCAAACTTGGCGATCACCCACGAAGCCGCCAGGCCAAACACCAGGTTCAGCGGCAGCGAAATTCCTGTGGCGATGAGCGTGAGCTTGATGGCCTGCCAGCTATCGCGAGTCTGAAAGGTCTGAAGGTAAATGCCGAGTCCCTTGCGGAAGGCTTCCAGAAACACCACCGCCAGAGGCAGCACCAGGAACAGACTCACGAAGCCCACGGAAACGCCAAGCAGAAGGTACCTCAGCCATGCCGGGCCTTTGGCGGCCGTGTGCGATTTGCCGCTATTGGGGTCCGCTCGCTCCGCGAGCGGACGCTTCTGGATTTGCGTCGCAACCGACGGTTCCGCTCGCGGAGCGAGCGGACCACGAGGATTGGCCATAAATCAAACTCCCTTTTGATGGCCATGTCCGGTCCACCATTGCAGAACGTTGATGAAGAGGAGGATGGCAAAGGATGCCACCAGCATCACAATCGCAATCGCCGCGGCCCCCTCGTAGTTGTACTGCTCCAGTTTTTCGATGATGAGCAGCGAAGTAATTTCGGTCTGGTTGCGGATATTGCCGGAGATGAAGATCACCGAGCCGTATTCGCCGAGTGCCCGAGCAAAGGAGAGGGCAAACCCGGTCAACAGCGACGGCAGGATTGTCGGCACAATGACCCGCCAGAAGGTCTGCCAGCGACTGGCGCCGAGGCTGGCCGCGGCTTCTTCATTTTCCGCATCCAGTTCTTCCAGCGCCGGTTGCAGCGTTCGCACAATGAACGGCAGGCTGATAAAGATCAGAGCAATCGTGATCCCCAGTTGCGAGTTGGCAGCTTTGATTCCCAGCGGAGCCAGGAGCTGCCCGATCCAGCCGTTCTTCGAGTAAATCGCGGCCAGCGCGATGCCCGAGACGGCGGTTGGCAGGGCAAACGGCAAATCGATGATCGCATCGATGATCTTTCGTCCTGGAAAGCGATAGCGGACGAGCGACCAGGCGAGGATAAACCCAAAAACAACGTTGACCGAAGCCGCCATCAGAGAGGTGCCGAAGGTCACTTTGTACGAAGCCACCACTCGCGGCTCCGTGACGACCTTCCAGAACTCGGCCGGCGAAAGCGACGCCGAGCGGAGAAAGAGGGCCGAAAGCGGGATGAGCACAATCAGGGAGAGATACAGCAGCGAAAACCCCAGCGTCAAATTGAAGCCGGGAAGAACGCTGTGACGTTTGAAAGTGAGAGCCATTAGAGCGCGAATCCGTTCTGGCTACTTGGAGGACTGATAAATCTGGTCGAACGTGCCGCCATCGTCAAAGTGCTCGGCCTGGGCCTTGTCCCACCCCCCAAATACCGCATCGATGGTGAACAGTTCGATTTCAGCAAAAATCTTGCGCTGTTCGGCCGAGATCACGCTTGGGTTCGCCGGCCGGAAGTAGTGCTTGGCGGCAAGTTGCTGGCCTTGAGGGGAATACAGGTATTCGAGATACGCCTTGGCCACTTCGGCCGTCCCCCGCTTTTGGGCAACCCTATCGACAATGGCGACAGGGGGCTCGGCAAGAATGCTGCTGCTGGGGATCACAATCTCAAACTTGTCTTTGTCCAGTTGGTGCAGGGAAAGCAAGGCTTCGTTTTCCCAGCCGACCAGCACATCGCCAATCTCTCTCTGCACAAAGGTATTCGTCGAGCCACGGGCGCCGGAATCAAGGACCGGCGTGTGCTTGTAGAGGTCGGCGACAAAAGCCTTGGCCTTGGCCTGCGCGGCCGCCACTTTTTTAGCTTCCTGGGTGTCGGAAAGCTTCTTCAGGTCGCCCAGCTCTTTCTTCAGGGCATATCCCCAGGCAGCCAGATAGATCCAACGAGCTCCACCGCTTGTTTTTGGATTGGGGGAAATCACTTCCACCCCTTCTTCCACGAGGTCATCCCAGTCCTTGATTCCCTTGGGATTTCCTTTGCGGACCAGAAAGACCATCGTGGAGGTATAAGGAGCGCTGTTGTGCTCAAACTCCTTCTGCCAGCCTTCATCCAGTAGCTTGGCTTTCCGGGCAATCACGTTCACGTCGTAAGCCAACGCCAAAGTGACCACGTCCGCTTCCAGGCCGTCGATCACAGCGCGGGCCTGCTTCCCCGAGCCGCCGTGCGACTTCTCGATGGTGACTTCCTGGTTGTTCTTCTGCTTCCAGTACTCGGCAAAGGACTTGTTGAATTCGGTGTAGAACTCGCGTGTGGGGTCATAGGAGACGTTGAGTAGGGTCACGGCCGACTTGGCGGTCGAATCGGGCGAGCCCGCAGAGCTAGTCGGAGTGACCGCAGGTCCGCTGCTGGTGGATGAGCCGCAGCCGACGAGGAAAAGCAGCAAGGAGAGGTACAAAACGGGTCGCACGATTTTCATGACGGTTTTCCTTCGTCCGCGGGAGCGGTGCACTGGGAGTGGCGGAAGTTTGCGGGAGGTAAGGCAAGAGGTATGCCAGGCGCGCCGCTAGCGATGAGCTTGCCGTTAGGACACAAATCCGGCCAGATTTGGCACTTCCGTTGCCTAATACCGTTAAATATGGTAGTTTTAACCGTTGTATTCAATGGAATGCCAATCATATATGCTGGGTCACCATGCACCGCTTCCACGAAATCCTGCTCAGCGTCTGGAGAGAAACCTGCCGCCATATCGATCTGGGCGAGGCGGTTCGCACGGTCGCGCCGCTGCTTGCAGAGCGGCTGCCGCTGGAGGCCGTCATCGTGCGGCGGCTCGATCCGCAGCATCAATCGCTGGAAACAATCGTGGTGTCGGCGGCGGAAGGGTCGCATCCGCCGCAAATCGGGCGGACGCCATGCTCGGAGGCCCGTTTCAAGCGACTCGTATCGTGGGTGAAAGCGGGCAAACTGCTCCACAGCCAACGGATCAAGCGAAGCGGCGAGTTGGCAATGATCGTACCCGAGGAATTCGAGGGCGAAGTCCTGGCCTGCCCGCTGCCGAGTCCCGAAGGGCCTGGGGGAGTGTTGGCCTTCATTGCCGCCCATACGAAGTCATTCAAAGACGAGCACTTGAAAATGGCTGAGGAACTCCGCGAACCCTTCTCCGTCGCGCTCGAGAACGACCGCCGCTTGCACGAGCTGGCAACGCTCCGGGCTGTCGCCGAAGCGGACAAATCCTCGCTCCTGGCCAGGCTGGGGAAACGCGAGATGAGCGAAGTCATCGTCGGCTCCGAAGCCGGTTTGCGGCACGTGATGGAACGGGTGGAGCTTGTATCGCAATCAGATGTTCCCGTGCTCATCCTGGGGGAAACGGGAACCGGAAAAGAGGTCGTTTCCCGGGCGATTCACAACAAATCGGCCCGGCACGAGGGCCCGTTCATCCGCGTCAATTGCGGCGCTATCCCGACGGAACTTATCGATTCACAGCTCTTTGGACATGAAAGGGGGAGCTTCACGGGGGCCTCGGAAACGCGGCAGGGCTGGTTCGAAAGAGCCGACGGCGGCACGCTGTTTCTCGATGAAATCGGCGAATTGCCCCTGCCGGCACAGGTGCGACTTTTGCGAGTGCTGCAGGACGGCTTTATCGAGCGGGTCGGCGGGCAACAGCCGATTCATGTCGACGTCCGGATGATTGCGGCCACGCATCGGGATCTGGCGGCGATGGTGCGGGACCGTAGCTTCCGCGAGGACTTGTGGTATCGCATTTCCGTCTTTCCCATCATGTTGCCGCCACTTCGAGACCGGCTCGATGACATTCCGGCACTGGCCCGTCATTTTGCCGATCGGGCCGCCAATCGCTTCGGCCTTTCGCTCGTCGAGCCTTCGGGCGCGGACTTGCAGGTTCTGCGGAAATATGCCTGGCCAGGTAACATCCGCGAGCTTGGCGCGGTCATCGACCGGGCGGCCATCCTGGGGGACGGCAAGACGCTGGAAGTCGCCAAATCCCTGGGATTTGGAATTACTTCGCCGCAAACCGCGCCTCCTCCGGCTACGTTTTATGAGGTCACGACCGACGATTTACGTCCTGCTTCACCGGGAATTGTTTCGCTCGATGCGGCCATGCAGCAGCACATTGAAAAAGCTCTGTCCGCGACACGCGGCAAGATTGAAGGCCGCGGCGGTGCCGCCGGAATCCTGGGAATTAACCCGCACACGTTGCGGGCGAGAATGAGAAAGCTGGGAATATCCTGGTCAAAATTCCGAGCGAACTCGCTGCCGGATGTTGTATTCTAATTCAGAACCGGCACTTTTTTTGGCAAACCATGCATCACTTCTTTCTTCAGCAAGCTGTCGCTCTCGCTCGCCAAGGAATGCAGGCCGGCTCGGGCGGCCCCTTCGGCGCAATCATTGTCCGCGATAAACAGATTGTCGGACGCGGCTGGAACCAGGTGACCAGCGCGAACGACCCGACGGCCCACGCGGAAATCGTCGCCATCCGCGACGCTTGCCGGCAACTCAAGACGTTTCAATTGGCCGGGAGCGTCCTATACGCGAGCTGCGAGCCCTGCCCGATGTGCCTCGCCGCCATCTACTGGTCCCGCCTTTCAGCCGTTTACTTTGCGTCCTCCGGCTCGGAGGCGGCCGCTGCCGGCTTCAACGACGACTTCATCCGTAGCGAGCATCTATTGCCGGCCGCTGACCGAACGCTTAAGCAAACGCAACACCCGCTGCCCGATGCCGCGGCGCTCTTCGACGAATGGCGACGCAAGCTCGACAAGATTCCGTACTAAGGGATTCATGTATATCACTCTTACAATCGTCGCGCTGGTCGCCGCCATTCTTCTGCTGTTCATGCTGTTCTGGCTCTTCGCCACGGTCGAGGACTGGAGCCGCGACCTGACGACGAACTACGCTACAACTTCTGCAAACGCGAAAAAGCCTAGCCTCCACCCCATCATCTCCCAACGCCCCTTGCCTGAACTCGCCGACCTGGTGGCCACCGCCGCCGAGCAGCTTCCCGGCTGGGAGCTCACTGGCCGCGAGGAAAGTCCCGACGATACTACCTTGCAATTCGTCCGCACCACCCGCCTGATGCGTTTTAAGGACGACATCACCGTCCACATCCGGCCCGTTAGCGGTGGCCAGCAGCCCGCGAAGTACGAAGTCTCCGCCGAAAGCCAATCCCGCGTCGGTAAAGGAGACTTCGGCCAAAATCCACGAAACCTGGCGGAACTGATGGACACGCTTCGCAATTTGCTGCGATAATGAGCAGCGAAAGTTTCATTCTCGTTTTCGCGAGCTTCTATGAACGCCCGAGATCGCGTCCTCGGTATCGCTTCCTTTATGTTGACGCTCCTGCTGGCGCCGGTCGTGGCCTGGCTCATCTTGGGACCGGTGAACCGCAAAGGCGGAAAGCTGCAGGCCCCCACCCGCTTTCACCTCATCGACTTCGTGTGGCTGCTGGTCCAGTTCCAGGTTGGCCTGGGATTCTGCCTGCAATACATCGGTGTACAGTACCAACGCTCGTTCCTGATGCTGCTGACCTTTTTTTCGTTCGCCGTCCTGACCATGTGGGCAGGCGCAGTGAGCTTTCTGTCGCGCGCCGCAGTCCGCAACAGCCTCAAGCGCGGCGTCTTTATCGTGGTCCTGCTTCCCGCCACGCTCCTCCTGATGGTCGTCGTTCCACTCTTTCCCGCGGCTTGCTACCTGCTGGAGACCGACCCGCGCATGATGGAGCTGGTTCTGCGTCTGGACTTCAACATTCCGCCCGGCACCGGAATAGTGGCGGCGGTTGTGGGAACGGTCGCGTTACCTGCCGCCGGCGTTTTCCTGAACCGCATCTCCGCCTGGATTGTCCGAGGCGCCGGAGAACCGTCGATAGTCCGCCAACCTGTAACGGCCTAAGGAGGGCAACGGCGGAACTCTCTAGTTCGACTGTTTGAATTCTAGGCTTTGTCGGAAAACTGCTCTTTTAATGCAAGACCGATTTCGCGCACACTATGCTCCTCGCGTTTGGAAGTTTTCGCGGAGGATGCAAGGATGTTGCGACATCGGCTTACGGACGACCAATGG
>JBPCKT010000040.1:0-107306 GCA_051004015.1 Pirellulaceae bacterium
CCATCGGTATCTACACGAATTAGCTATCTGCGTTCGGACCGGCGCGAGGGAGCGAGAGAACTTGCTTGGCAAGTTTCCGGAGGTCGGTCAGGTTATGCTCCTCCAGCACCGAGAACATGCTGAGCAAGCCCCAGAGGCCGGCGAGGAGTGCGGGCATGGTAAACTTGCAGCCGCGTTTCATTTGACGGCCGCTGAGACGAATCAGGATGTCTCGAAGTTGGACTGCCGCTGGCGATTCATCTTGAGCCAGTTGCCAAACCACTACGCAGGCCATGCTGGCGATCAGCAGCCGACGGGCCAACGCGGCGGCTGTCTGCGCTCCCTGCCCATTGATTCGAATCACAAAATCGTCGCTTAGGGCAATCTCAATAGCGTCGGCAATGTCGCCAGCACTGGTAACCGACTTGCCTTCAGTGAAGGCCTGTACTGCCCGCTTCAGATTGTTTAGCTTGTATTCGTCGAACGCCGCATGAAGTTCCGAAATCACCACAAATTCATGCGCTCCCGGGACGAGAGTCAGCGCTTTCGCAACGGGCAACCACCGGCTCCGCTCGATGGTCACCAACATCAAGTCGTCCAAAGCACTCTGTCTATTCCCATGATCTCCGAGAAAATGGTGGCACATCGCTAGTCCAAGATGGGCCGTGGCTAGGCGAATGCCTTTTTCTAGACTGACCGCTTTGTTCAATCGGTATCTGGCCTCTCGAAGCAGACTCGCCTGTTCGGTTTCTGAACGACCTGCTTGTTGGAGCGCCCGGACCCCTGCTTGAAACTCGGAGTCAGCAAGCTCATCAAGCTTCACTGCCAATTTGTCGGTGACAATTCCCAGGTAGCTCGCAACCGCTTTGGCGAATTCGACTGTCCCCAGAATTGTAGAGAGTTCCATCACCATCGCCCCTCGACCGCCCAGCTAGGGTGCGCACCACCCTGCTTGAGGCTCGGTGAAGACCGTTGGCTCCTTGCCGGCTTGGATCTTGGCGACGGCGGCTTCGGCGGCTTTGACTTCGGCGGCGGTGGTGTGGATTTCCAGCGTCACGTCGAAGGGATGTTTGCCGCCAGGGGCCAGCTTGACGACGCGGCCATTCTCTCCTTCGTAGCTCCGCGGGTTGGGGAAGTTGGTTCCCGGCTCGAGGCCCGTCACGTAGCCGTCGGCCTCGGCGGTGGTGTTCTTCCAGAGGCTGAACCAGGGGAGCTGCTGCTTGCTATAGACAAGGCTGACGCCGCGGGTGCCGTGGGCGTTTTTGAGGAGGGTGCGGGTCCGGCCGGCGGCGTCGGCGTGCAGCTCCAGAAAGTAGACCATCTCTTCCCAGGCCGGCTCGGGGGCGGCGTAGCTGTCCCAGGTTTTCACGCCGCTGGCCGCGCGGGCGTTGCGGGGGATGACCGTCTTGGCCGGCACCACCACCCGCGAGCCGGCGTCGAGCAGGGGCAGGCCGAAGTTGACGTGATAGAGCATCTGGATTTCCACCGGGCTGGCCGAGAAGTTTTCGATTTCGTCGTGGACCGTGAAGGAGGTGGAGTTGAACTTCGTGGTGATGGTGGAAGTCATCCGGAGCTTGGTGAAATGGAAGCGGGTTTCCTCGACGATCCCCTTCAGCGAGACTTCCTGCTTGTCGCTATCCACGGTCAGCTCCACGGTGTGAGCCGGCCGGTTAGCGATGCGACCATGCACGGGATACTTGAGTCGGCCGGTCTCCTTGTCGAAGTCCGGGGCCCCGTTGCTCACCAGCCCGCAGCGGCAGAACAGCTCATCAAAGCCGTCCAGCCAGCCCAGACCGCTCGGCTCGCCGAGGTCCACGAATTTTGGGTGGACCGGTCCCCGCACGGGCGACTGCCAGCCGATGGCTTCGCCGCCTACCGTCGCCTTCCAAATCCCCATGCCGCGAGTCGGCAGGACTTCCAAAAGCATCTTGCCGTTCTGAATGCCGACCTTCTTCACGCCTTCCGACAAGCCGGTCTGGAGCGTGACTCTCTCCACCGACCATTTCCCCTCCCCTCCCATATCCTTGGGAGTGATGAGGGGGAAGGCAACGTAGCGAACGGTGTTTCTAAACAGCTTCCAGGTCTTAGCGGGCATGGGAGAGGTTCCGCTTGTGATGCAATGAAGAGGGGCGTTGAAGCAGCCTCTAATCTACGGCTGAAATCGTCAGATTTCTACGGCCCCAAATCGCTCTTGCCCCGTTATAGCGGCCCAGCTAACCTCCACCATCATTCACCATGCGAAGGAGCGCGCCGATGTCCGCCACGGAAACTACCCAGCAAACTACCAGCCCGCGAGCCCGCGGCCTCTCTATCCCTTTCGTCGTCGGCCCCTTGCGCGGCAACTGGTGGCAACTCGCCAGCGGCGGCAAGATTGCACGGCTGCTCCTGGGGACCTATGAGCCGGAGCAGTCGGGCCTATTCGGCTCGCACATTCGCCCCGGAGACGAGGTCCTTGATATCGGGGCGGCGGCGGGGTACTACACGCTCCTTTCCGCCAAGCTGGTCGGCACCAGCGGCCGCGTGGTTTCGTTCGAGCCCGACCCAAACAATTTGCAGTTTCTGCGGAGCCACGTCGAGCAAAACGGACTGTCGCAAGTCACCATACTGCCGATCGCCTTGGCGGACGAAACCGGCACTGCCCCCTTTGGCGGCGGCACCGGCACGGGAACCGGCCGGCTCTGCGAGAACGGCGTTGTCCAGGTTGCCGTCCGGCGGCTCGACGACATTGCTGCCGAGATGGACCTGCGGCCGCAACATCTTAAGATTGACGTGGAAGGTGCCGAAATGGCCGTCCTCCGCGGCGGCCAGCGGCTCATCGAAGAGCACAAACCGACGATCTTCCTTTCCACGCACGAAAAGATCGTCCCCGGCATCCATCGCCAGTGCTGCGAGCTTCTCATCCAGTGGGGCTATCAGCTCCAGCCCATTACCGGCACGTCCGTGGAAGAAGCGAGCGAGCTGCTCGGCGTCGCAAAGTGACCGGCGAGCGGCCTGCGTGAGCTGGCCGGTGACGCGACCTTCTTCAAGACCCCGAATAACCGGCCAGCTTACGCAGGCCGCTCGCCGGTTAGCTCCCAGGCCTCGCCCGTTGCGAAGCGGCCGCTTCCTCGCCAGAATAATGGCCTTGCCGCACGTAACCACTACGCACCTCTCTCTTCGCACAAGCTGAACAAGGAGCTTCTTCGATGGCACGCCCCGTGACTCTCTTCACCGGCCAGTGGGCCGATCTGCCGCTGGAACAAATGGCCCGCAAGACCAAGGAGTTCGGCTACGACGGCATCGAGCTGGCTTGTTGGGGGGACCATTTTGAAGTGGACAAGGCCATCAAGGACGACGGCTACTGCGCTCGCAAGCGAGAGCTGCTGGAGAAGAATAACCTGCAATGCCACGCCATCAGCGCCCACCTCGTCGGCCAGGCGATCTGCGACATCATCGACGAGCGGCACAAATCCATCCTGCCGCCGCACGTCTGGGGTGACGGCAAGCCCGACGGCGTGAACAAGCGGGCCATTGAAGAACTGAAGAACACCGCCAGGGCAGCCAAGAAGTTCGGCGTGGGCGTCGTCAACGGCTTCACCGGCTCCAGCATCTGGCATTTGCTCTACTCCTTTCCGCCGGTGCCGGGGAAGATGATTGACGACGGCTTCAAGCATTTCGCCGACCGCTTCAATCCCATCCTCGATGTCTTCGCCGAGTGCGGCGTCAAGTTCGCGCTCGAGGTCCATCCGACCGAAATCGCCTTTGACATTTACACGGCCCAGCGGGCGCTCGAAGCGATCGACCAGCGCCCCGAGTTCGGCTTCAACTTCGATCCCTCGCACCTGCACTGGCAGGGGGTCGACTCGGTGGAGTTCATCCGGGCCTTTCCCGACCGCATTTACCACATGCACGTCAAGGATGCCATCGTGACGCTCAACGGCCGCAGCGGCATCCTGGCCAGCCACATCAACTTTGGTGACTCTCGCCGCGGATGGGACTTCCGCAGCCCCGGTCGCGGCACGGTGAACTTCGAGGAGATCATCCGGGCTCTCAATGAGGTCAACTACCAGGGACCGCTCTCGGTCGAATGGGAAGACAGCGGCATGGAACGGGAATTTGGGGCTCGCGAAGCCTGCGAGTTCGTCCGCAGCAAGGATTTTGCCCCCAGCGGCCGTGCATTTGATGCCGCCTTCGAGAAGGATTAAGCTAGACGGAATGGCCACGAAGAGCCGCAAAGAGGCACAAAAAAAGAGGTCGCCAGCCGCGATTTTGTCTTTGTGCCTTTTCGTGTTTTTCGCGGCTATTCCGTTCTCTGGCTTAGTCCCATTCGCGTCCGCTGCCGACGACTACGCCGTTGCACGAGCCAAGCTGGATGAGGCGTTCGCCGAGAAGCTGGCGTCGCTCGCCAAAAAGGCCGACGAGCTCGGCCTCAAGGACCAGGCGGCTATCACGCGGACTTGGATGATTCCCCGTTACAGCAACCGGCAGTATCTATTTCTGCCGGGGCCCAAGGACCCGCTCGCCCCTAAGGTGGGAGCAAGCGACCTCGAGCAAAAGTGGCTTGCCAAATTCCAAGAGCACCGCGCCGCTCAAGCGGATGGGCTGTTCGAGCTAGCCAAGGCGGAATCCAAGGACAACCGGGCCGCGCGGGCCTATCAATTGCTGCACGAAGTGCTCCGGGAGAATCCGGACCATGCGGACGCGCGGCGGATTCTCGGCTATGGCAAAATCGCAGCCGGATGGGCGCTGGTAGGAACCACTTCTCCGCCAGCGACAGGCAGAAAGGCTCACCCCAAATATAAGTGGCCGGCCGGCAAATACTGGCGGCATGAAACGCCCCATTACAGCATTGCCACTTCGACGAGCGTCAAACAAGCGATTGAATTGGGCCAGAAGATGGAAGAGCTGCATGCCCTCTGGCGGCAGGCATTCTTCAGCTTCTGGACGAACCAGCCCGCGCTGGAACACCGGATTGGCGGCGGAAGAGAAGCGCTCGTCAAGGAGCCCAGGAAGCTGGATGTGGTGCTGTTCAAGGACCGCGAGGAATATGTCGCCGTGCTCAAGCCGGGGGAACCAAGGATCGAATTGTCGACCGGCATCTATCTCGACAAGCGGCAGACGGTCTTTCTCTACGCGGGCGACGAGAAGCAAACCGCCACCTGGTATCACGAAGCGAGCCATCAACTCTTTCAAGAGATTGACCGCTTTCCTCCGGAGCCGGGTCGCCAGGGAAACTTCTGGATGGTGGAAGGGCTGGCCTTGTACATGGAATCCCTCGCGCGGCACCAGACGAGCGGCGGTTCCTACTGGACGCTCGGCGGCTGGGAGAGCGATCGGCTGCAGTTTGCCCGGTATCGAGGACTATCCAATGACTTCCTGCTGCCGCTGGAGAAGCTCGGGGCGATGAACCGAGCCGACCTGCAGGCCAGCGAGGACATCCGCAAGATTTACACGCAGTCCGCGGGCTTCTCTCACTATCTGATGGATGCTCAGGGAGACATCTATCGCGAACCGACAGTGACCGTCTTCCGCGCGCTTTATGAAGGGCGTGGCACGGCCGGTGCGCTCGAAAAACTCCTCGGCGCTTCGTCCGCGGAGCTGGACCGCGACTATCTGGCATATCTGCAAGTCACCGATGCAGACCTGGCTCAGCTTCCCGGTCCCGAGCGGATCCGCAACCTCTCCCTCGGCCGCACGAAGGTTACGGACAAAGGGCTTGCTCACCTCGCCCTCTGCAAAAACCTGGACTGGCTCGACCTGTCCCTTACCAAGACCACCGATACCGGCCTGGAATCCATCAAGGACTGCACTTCGCTCACGCAGCTCTTTCTGGAAGGAACCAAAATCACCGACGACTCCTTGAAGGTCATCGGCAATTTATCAAATCTGGAAGAACTGGACCTCTCCGCCGTGCCGATTACTGACGAAGGCTTGGCGCACCTCGCTTCGCTGAAAAAGCTCAAGATTCTCCACATCACGAACAGCCCCATCTCCGACGCCGGGCTGGTTCACCTTAAATCTCTCTTGACTCTGGAGTCCCTCGAAATCAGAGGGACGAAAGTCACGGCTTCGGGGCTGGCACAACTTCGCTCGGCGCTCCCGAAGCTGAAGGCGGGAGAGTAGGCTCGGCCACCTTCACCTCAACCCCGTCCAGAAAGCCGTCTTGATTGCCATCCAGCTTTTCGAACTGCTCCACCTCGCCCAAAAACTCGCGGCGGCTGATGGCGCCGTCGCCGCTGGTGTCCATCAGGGTGAACCAGCGGGGGACTTCTTTGGCCGGGGCTCGGGCGACGAGCGAGGGCATCACGAATAGCGCATCAATGTTCTGCAGGCTGCCGCGCGAGAAGCCGACGATCATGGCCGGCGGCAATTCGTCCCCCACAATCTCGCCGTCCCCGTTCTTGTCGAACAGCTTCAGCCGGTTGGGGGCATTTTCGATTTCCCGCCCGTCCAGCCGCTCGTCACCGTTTTCATCGAGAGCGAGGAAGAAGGCGTCCTCGCGGTCCTCCGCCTTGGCGTGGACCTGAGACCGCAGTGCCGCCTGTTGCTGGGAGAGGAAAGCCACGATTTCGCCGGGGTAGACTTTGGCGTCTTCATCCGTATCGACTGCCTCGATCGAACCGAAGGCGGCTTGGGCATCCGCGGGGACTTCCTTGGATTCGAGATAGCCGTTCTTATCGGCGTCATACATATCGAGCGCCTGCTTGGCCTGGGCCTCAAAATCCGCTGCCGCCACGGTGTCGTTCGTATAAAAGGTCAAGCTCATCCCGCCGATCGTCAGCGTCAGCCGCCCGGCCTGCTCGCTCACGCTGTGCGGCAGGGCTTCCAGCTCGTCGCACAGCGTGAGGACGCGAATCTGCACGGGGCTCTCCGTCTTTGCGGCCACTTCGGGTTCTTTCTCTCCCTCCTTCTTCTCATCTTTTTTCGCTTTCTCGTTTTTCTCTTCGGCCTTCGCGCCTTTCCCAAAATTCACCGCCAGGCGGATATGGGCCGGCACTTTATCGAGCAATAAGTACTCGGCTTTCACCAGCCGGCCGTTCTTGTCGGCGTCGAGTTGGGAGAACAGTTTCGGTGTCCAGGGAAGGCTCTCCGCGTTCAGATTCCCGCCAAGCGCATACTGGTCGTCGAGGTCCACCCGAATCATGTCCCACTTGGCATCGCTCGCCAGCAAGCGCGCCGCGGTCGGCCCCCGGTCGCGGCGGCGGGTCGGCGTCTCCCCTGGCATCGAGGCGGTGTTGGCGGACAGGTCGGCTGGAACCACCAGGTCGTCGTCGTCCGTGTCGCGGCTGCGGAGCCGACTGGGAGCGGCGGCAATCTCGGCGGCGGAGATGGAATGCCGGTCGCCGTCGGTGTTCAGCAGGTTCCAAAGAGGCGATTCGTAGCGGCTCGTCTCGCGGAAATCGGCCGTGCCTCGGATGGAAAAAGGCCGTGCTCCGCCGGCATTGCGAGTGAGAAACCGCGGCACCTCGGCCCGATCCACCGCGCTATCCCGATCCGTGTCATAGAGGTCCAAAATCTGCTTGATGCCGTTCTCGACGTTGATCGCCACGTTGCCGAATTGCCCGTACTTGAACCGCTTGCTCTCGGCCACTTCCTTCCAGGTCGGCCGCTTGTCCCCATCCATATCCGCCAGCTTCAGCACCTCATCCACCAGCTTCTCCATCGCCGCCAGATGCGGCTGGCCGTCGATCGTCAGCTCCACCTCCACAATCAGCGGGTTCATCGGCGTAAACAGCAAGAACCGCTCCGCGGGAGGAGGAGGCGGCGGCTTAGGGACTTCAACCTTTGCAACGGGGACAGCTTTGTCCCCCTTCTTTTCCTTTTTTGGTTCCTTTGTGTTTACGCCAACCTTCACCCCTGGCGCTTTCTCTCTGGCCGGCTCGACCGGCTTCACCGTTTCCGGTACCGGCTTTTGCTTTGCTGCCGCCGCTGGTGGCTTTGCGGCAATTGCCGGTGTGCCGGAGGTACTCGAGCCGCAGCCCGCAAAGCCAACGACGAGCATGGGGGCGACAAACTGGAAGTACCTATTCATAGATCACCAAATTCGCTACCCGGGAACACACTCTCACTGGTGGTACTATTCTACAGCCAACGGGCAAGGCCCGCGCATTGCCCTACCAATGACGCCAGCGAGCATTCAATTTCCCGGCGGGAAGTGGCCGCCGATCGCTTTGCGAATGAAGATGCTGTCGCAGGAGAAAGGCAACCTAATCTGCCGCTCCGAGAAATTCCGTACGATGCACTGGGCCTCGGCGGCGCGGGCTCGTGAAACTTCCGCCACCACAACCTAATTCAGCGTCGGGTCGCTGGGCACGTGCTTGGCCTTGATGGAGGGGGCCATGATGTCCTTCGCCACGCTGTGCATCACCCGCTCCCACAGGTCGTCCTTGTCGTGAAAAACAAGCTCCGCCGTGGCGGGGGCAATGAGCCAGCCCCCCGCTTCGAGCTCTCCTTCCAGTTGTCCCGCTCCCCAACCGGAGTAGCCGCTGAAAAGGCGGACGGGGGCATTTTCGGCCGCCACGACCTCCTTGAGCTGATCCTTGTGGGCGGACAAATACACGCCCTCCAGGATTTCCGTCTCCGCCGCGGAGGCCAGCCCATGCACGGCCATCAGCGGGCCTTGTACCGGCCCCCCCAGATAAATCGGATCCTGGCGGTCGCTGGCATCCTCCGAGACGAGCTTCCAGACTTCGGCCACGGTGTTCCCGGTGGGGCGATTCAGAACCAGGCCGAAAGCTCCTTCCTCGTCATGCTTCACCATCAGCACGACGCTGCGGTTGAAATTGCCGTCCCCAAGATGGGGCGAAGCAATCAGAAAGTTGCCTTGCAGGGAGGACATGGCGGAAGTGCCCGGGAAGAGTTGCGACGATGCTCTTCATTGTACGAAGGATGGCCTCGTGAATGCAAATCCGGCGGAAAGGGGGTAGTGGGTCAGTTTGAATTCCGCTTTTTGTAGGGGCCGCTTTTCGCCGACTCTTTTCAGGAATCAAGTTGACCATATCTTCAATCGTCCACCTCCTGGCCGCAATCCCGGCCTTGACCGCTGGCGTGGTTTTCAAGGTCTGGTGAACCCGCACGAAGTTGTGGTAGCAGAACATGATGGCGATGCTGTAGGCCAGCATTTCGGCCTTCTTGCTGAAAGCGTTCGTGAGTCGGGTAAAGCGACGGTTCTGCATCCTGATATTCAGGTTCTGCCGTTCAGCGTAGCTTGTTGAAACCAGCGATTCATCGGGGCAGCCGTCAATCTGCCGCTTCTCGGTCCCCAGGCACTTGC
This sequence comes from Pirellulaceae bacterium, assembly GCA_051004015.1. GTDB lineage: Bacteria > Planctomycetota > Planctomycetia > Pirellulales > Pirellulaceae > SXOA01. The sequence continues at coordinate 9,233 of JBPCKT010000040.1, forward strand.
CGGGGCTGTACTTCGTTTCGTCGTCTGACGTGCCGTACTTCTTGATGAGCATGGCGTAATCGACCATCCCGCCCATGTACTCTTCAATCGGCTCGACATACAGCCGGTTGCCATCGGTCGTAAGTTGCACCCGATGGCGCAGCCGGTCGGATACGTCGCCAATGAATGCCCAGGCGTTTGCCGCATCGCGGTTGCCTAGCCGCCACGAAAGGACGAGCTTTGTTTCGGCACAAATCGCCGTCCATGTCCACATGCTGCCGACGCCCTGCATGTGCCGCATTTCGTCGGGCAGGTTCTTGTCTTTGGCGTAGCAGAAATTCCAAATTTCGTCGCACTCAATCCGCTTGCACGGCAGCAGCCGCAACGCCTTGTCCTGATGCGCGAGGCAGGCTTCCCCTAGTTCGCGGGTGAGCTTCTGAATCGTGTTCTTGCTCGCGCCGGTGATCCGTCCGGTGGAACGGATCGAGCATCCTTCAACCAGGCAGCGGATGACGGCACAACGCTGTTCGCGGGATAGCTTGTTCATGCCGCTCATTATGCTTGAGCGTTCAAGCAATGTCAAGCAGGCAAGAAATAAAAAACCACGGCTATTTAGGCCGTGGTTTTAAGAGTTTTATCGCTTTAGCCGCACAGACTTGTCTGGCAGCTTCCAGTCGTTGTCGCGTCTCCGCGGCTCTTCGTAGCGAGACTGAAGATTGTACTTGTCGGGTTCAATCCCCAGTTTTGCCAGCCGCTTGAGCAGGGCATCTACCCGTGCCACGTTGAAGGACGGGTGTTTTTTCAGGATCTCTTCTTCGGTCGTCATCTCCCCTCCTTTTCAGCTAAGTGATGAGAATTTCTCTCGCGTATGGACGATGTTCTTTACGTCAAGAACGTCCATGAAGTTCTTGAGTAGCTTGTAATAGTGACGGACGGCCACCTTGAGTTCCTGGTTCGCGTCAAAATCGTCGATCATCAGGTTGAGGTCGTTAATCGCAACCGCCATCGAAATTCCCCGTCCGTGGGAATGCCATCGTTCCGTATTGTTCAGTTCTTCGGCAATTTCTCTCGCCCGCTCCTCTTTCATTTCTGGCGTAACGGACAACTGCCGTCCGTTAGTAACAACCCAATCCTTAAACTTGTACTTGACGAGCCAGTCTTTCAAAAGTGCGACCGAAAGCAGTTTTTCGTGTTCGTACTGGTAAAGGGCAGCCGGGTCGAAACGTCGCAAAAGGTATGCCAGCTCCGCGTCGTTCAGCCCCTCTGGCGTATTCGCTTTCTCCACGAGTTCATTGTACTTCTCAAGATACCCCAGTGCTGGAACAAGCTTGCCGTCAACCTCGATTTGCGGGTCAATCGGGCCAAGAATGGAGTAATAATTCATCCAGATAGCATCGCCAGACATCACGAGAATCGTACCCGCCGACATGGCGTGGCTCGGAACAAGGAATTCGACTTGGCCGTAATGATGTCGGAGGGTATCGGCTATCCGATGAGCGATCTCCATGTAGCCACCGGGTGTTTCGAGAACCATCAGCACTTTGTTGCGTTTCGTGCTTAGTTCCTCAACAGCATCCCTAATTGCGTCATCAACTCCAAAGATCATTGCCCCGATGAAAGTCAGGACATCGGCATCGTTGACCCTCTCAAGTTCTGCAGCTCTTGAGACGAGCTGGTCTTTGATTAGTTCATTCGGATTGACGTGCATCGGGCTACTTCTTCTTGGAATTCCAGCGAGCCATTGCCGCTTTCTTTGCGATTCTTGCGCGGTCGCTGGCGCTCAAGCTACGCGCCCGGGCCTTGCCTCCCTTGAGCCCGCCAAGGCGTCCCAAGGCGACAGCAGCCGGGTTCTTTGCTGGAGCTGCTGGTTCCGCATCAGGCGATATGGCGTCCAGGACGCCACGCGCGAGCTGTTGCGTATCCTTCTGTCGAGTGCTTGAGCGTTTAGGCATGATTCGGATGGTAGCCAGTCCACTTTGCGCACGCAAGGCGAGGTGGAAGAAAATTTTTGCAGCCTTGACCGTGCTTGAGCGGTCTGGCATAGTCTATCGTACGCGGAGGGATGACCGCTGTCCATTTTTTTCACGCGGCCCGGTTCCCGGCAACCTCAGCGGAGCGGAAAACCGTTTTCAAACTGACCCACTACCGGAAAGGGCGGTAGTGGGCCAGTTTGGAATTTAGAATCGCTGCCGGGTCGAAGAACGAAGGTTCGAACGCTTGGATCGTTTGCTGACCTCCTTGGCAGTGTATTTGATCGTGGCGTGGCGAACCCTGTATGTTTGCCGCCTGATGGCAACTATTCGAACCGTAGGCCCAAACCAAGCTGGAACCTGTGTAGAACAACGAGGTCAGTGACCCGCGCCGAGCTTCGCCGCGATGCCATCACGGTCCGTTGATATGTGAATTCTTGGCGTTCTTGTCCCCATGTATTGACGGATACGAGTGGTCGGGCATAATCGCCAGCAGCGTACGCTGCCTGGGCGTTTCTTCTCCTCGTCGTTCTGAACTGGAGGTGCTGTATGTCTCGTCTCGCTCCCCGTCTTCGTCGCATTGGCTTCACCCTCATCGAGTTGCTCGTGGTGATTGCCATCATTGCCATTCTGATCGGCATGCTGCTGCCGGCTGTGCAAAGGGTCCGCGAGGCCGCGGCCCGGATGCAGGCTGGTGGCGAAACCAGCGCACTCTACGAACTCGGTTCGGCCCTGCACAGCTATAACGAACGTATCGGCATGAAAGGTGTGGAAACAAGGGATGCCCTCATGGATATGATCGCCAAGGAGGAGTTCGATCGGGAAGCTGTCGAGAGTCACCAAAGGTCGTACGAAAGTTTCTCCGCCGATTTGGGTGATCTCATTGCCGACATGGAGGTATTGCAGGACGAAGATCGCAGCCTGAAACAGAAGCGCAGCGGTCTCAGCAAGGAGGAACGCAAGGCGCTCCAGGCCGGCATCCAGTCCGCCAAGCACTTGCAGAATGCCACGGACGTCGTTGCCAAGCTGCTCGGCCACGCGCTGAATGCTCCGGGCGACTCCTCCAGGGGTGACGACGCAGGATTGCAATTCAAATTACAGAAGGCCAAGCTGCTGCAAGTGGCGGCCCACCTTCCGAAGGTCGTCACGGATTCGCTTGGCGGACGCTAATCTGCTGGAACAGAGCCGCAGAAGTCAGCTCGGGGCGAGCCATACCGGCTCGCCCCACAGGGACAAGGGCGCCAGCCCGACAGTCGATCAGCAATCCGAGTTTGAAAGCAAGAATTGGAGTTTTCCGAGAATCACGTTGCCTTACGATGAGTGGAAGTGCGGCTGACAAGTTAGCCGTAGAATTACCATCTCAGGAATAGGCTCATGATTACCTCGCTCGCCAAGTCCAACTTACCAACGAAGTTTTCAAATTCACGCACGTTGGCATCCGGGTATTCCAGCGACGAAGAGCGCTGGCAGGCGGTGCTGAGCCGCGATGCGGCGGCGGACGGCGCGTTTTTGTACTCGGTGCGGACGACGGGGGTTTATTGCCGGCCGAATTGCGCCGCGCGGACTGCCCTTCGCAAAAACGTGCGTTTCCATGTCACCTGCCAGGAGGCGGAAAGGGCGGGCTTTCGGCCGTGCAAGCGTTGCCGGCCGATGGGGGCAAACCTGGCCCAGCGTCATGCCGGGGCGGTCGCCCAGGCCTGCCGTTTAATCGAAGATTCTGCGGAAGTCCCGAGTCTCGATGAGCTGGCGCAGTCCGTCGGCCTGAGCCGTTATCATCTTCATCGTTTGTTCAAAGCCCAGACCGGAGTCACGCCCAAGGCCTACGCCGCCGCCCAGCTCGCGCGGCGCGTCCGCAACAAGCTCGCCACCAGCTCCACGGTCACAGCCGCCTTTCATGACGCCGGCTTTCGCTCCAGCAGCCGGCTTTATGAGAATTCGACCAGGGTCCTGGGCATGACCCCCAAAACCTTCCGGTCAGGCGGTGCTGGAACCGCCATCCGCTTTGCGATCGGTGAATGCTGGCTCGGTTCCATTCTGGTGGCCGCTTCCGATCAAGGGGTCTGCGCGATACTGCTCGGAGACGACCCCGAAGAGCTCGCACGCGACCTGCAAGAACGCTTTTCGAAGGCCGAGCTGATCGGCGGCGACAAAGCGTTCGAGCGGCTGATTGCAAAGGTGGTCGGTTTTATCGATGCTCCCCAAATCGGCCTGCATCTGCCGCTGGATATACGCGGCACCGCATTTCAGCAGCGGGTCTGGCAGGCGCTCCGCGAGATTCCCGCCGGGACAACCGCGAGCTACACCGAGGTCGCCCACCGGATTGGCCGGCCGAAGGCAGTGCGGGCGGTGGCGCGGGCTTGTGCCGCCAACCCTCTCGCCGTCGCCATCCCCTGCCATCGCGTGGTGCGGACGAGCGGCGAGCTATCGGGATATCGCTGGGGGGTGGAGCGGAAGGACAAACTTTTGCGGCGAGAGCGAAAAATGGATTGACCGTTTCACCCTTTTCCGCGACTTTCCAGGGGGCAATCGAACTAGGTCGATTGGACCAGATTTGGGATAATCGCCGGCATGAAACTCTTTTTTTCCGTCGGCGAACCAAGCGGCGACTTGCACGGGGCCAATCTGATTGCGGAATTGACTAACCGCAAGCCGGGGTTGTACTGTGCCGGCTTTGGCGGGCCGCGCATGCAAGCGGCTGGGTGCGAGCTGCTGCAGGATATGAGCGAGCTGGCAGTGATGGGCATCGGGCCGGTGCTGGCAAAACTGCCCAAGTTTTTTGCCCTCAAGGCGCAGGCGGACCGCTACTTCCGCGAGCAGCGGCCCGATGGCGTCGTCCTCATCGACTATCCCGGCTTCAATTGGCACATCGCGGCCCGGGCCAAGGCTCACGGCATTCCGGTCTTCTACTATGGGCTGCCGCAGCTTTGGGCGTGGATGCCGTGGCGAGCCAAGAAAGTGCGGCGATACGTCGATCATGCCCTCTGCAAGCTGCCCTTTGAAGAAGCCTGGCTGAGAGAACGGGGCTGCAACGCAACGTACGTGGGCCATCCGTACTTCGATGAGCTGCGGTCCCAGAAGCTGGACGCAAAGTTCGTGCAGCAATTCGCGGTCGGCCAGGACAAACGCCGACTGGTGACGCTGCTGCCGGGTTCGCGGAATCAGGAGGTGGCATCCAATCTGCCAACGCTGCTCAGGGCGGCGAAACTTGTCGAGCGCAAAGTGCCGGATGTGCGCTTTGCGATTGCGTCCTACAACGAGAAACAAGCCGAGGCCGCCCGTCGCCAGGTTGCCAGTTTCAATCTGCCGCTGAACGTGTACGTCAATCGCACGCCAGAACTGATTTCCGCCGCCCACGTCTGCCTGGCGTGCAGCGGCTCCGTCTCGCTGGAACTGCTGTACCATGCCAAGCCGTCGGTGATGGTGTATCGCGTTTCGCCCCTCCTCTACTATGCGGTCCAGCCTTTTATCCGCGTCAAGTACATGACCCTTGTCAATCTGCTGGCCGCGGACGAACTGTTTCCCGCGGATCGGCGGCACTATGACCCGGCTCTGCCCGGTAACGAAAAGGTCCTCTTCCCCGAGTATCCCACCTGCGGCGACAAGTCCGCCGCCGTCGCCGGGCACGCCATCCACTGGCTCACCGATGAGCCCGCTCGCCAGACCCTCATTTCTCGGCTCAAAGACCTCCGCAGCCGGGTCGCCGGTGGCGGGGCCAGCAGCCGATCCGCGGAGTATTTGCTGAGGCACCTGCCTTCCCGCCTGAGCATCTCCACTCCCCACTTCGACACCCGGAGCGAGGATCCCGACCGCTGGCGCAAGGGAGCGTAACGAATCAGCCGAAAGGGCGGCGAACTGCGGACGCGACCGCGTTGTCGCGAATAGGAGTGCTCCCGCTACAATGCCTCCAGGAAGTCCAGTCTGCGGAGCGTGGCGCCGCCAACGCCTCCCATCCGCCCCAGTTCGTCGGAGACAGCGTTATGAAAGCCAGTTACAGGTGCGCAATTCTGCTGCTGCTGCCCGTCCATCTCATGGCGGCGGAAAAACCTCTCGCCCTCCATCCGAGGAACCCCCACTATTTCCTCTTTCGAAGTCAGCCGGCGATCCTCATCACGTCGGCGGAACACTACGGCGCGGTTCTCAATGCCGACTTTGATTATGTGAAGTACCTTGACGAGTTGGCCCGGCACGGACTGAACCATACCCGCCTCTTCAGCGGGGCCTACTGCGAGGACGAGAAAGCGTTCAACATCGCCAGGAACACTCTGGCCCCGGCCGCAGGAAAGTTCCTCGCCCCCTGGGCCCGCAGCGATGTGCCCGGCTATGCCAACGGCGGCAACAAATTCGACCTGGCCAAGTGGGACGAGAAGTACTTCGCCCGGCTCAAGGATTTTCTCTCCCAGGCTGGCAAACGGGGGATCGTGGTCGAGATGAACCTGTTTTGCCCGTTCTACGAGGACTCGATGTGGCGGTTGAGCCCCCAGAACCCAGCCAACAACGTGCAAAAGGCCGGTCCGCAGGATCGCCTGAAAGTCTACACGCTTGACAAACACGGCGGACTTTTGGACTTTCACGACGCCCTGGTGAAGAAGATCGCCGCCGAACTGAACGAGTTCGACAATCTCTATTATGAAGTCTGCAACGAGCCCTACTTTGGCGGCGTCACCATGGCCTGGCAGCACCACATCGTCGACACGATTGTGGCGGTCGAGAAGGAATTACCTCAGCGGCATTTGATCTCCTTGAATGTTGCCAATGGCACAGCGAAGATTGAAAAGCCTCACCCGGAGGTGAGCATCTTCAACTTTCACTATGCCAGCCCGCCCCAGGCGGTCGGCGAAAATTATGCCCTGGGCAAGGTGATCGGCGACAATGAGACCGGATTCAAAGGGACCGGCGACACACCCTATCGCCGAGAAGCCTGGGAATTCCTGCTCGCCGGCGGCGGGCTGTACAACAACCTCGACTACTCATTTGTCGTCGGCCACGAAGACGGCACGTTTCAGTATCCCGATAAGCAGCCCGGTGGCGGCAACCGCGGATTTCGCGAGCAAATGCATATCCTGAAGGACTTCATGTACAGCTTCGACCTGGTGCGAATGAAGCCCGACACGACGACGGTCAAGAAAATTTCTTCCGACAAGGTCGGGGTGACCGTGCTCTCGGAGCCAGGCAAGCAGTACGCGATTTACGCCTTCGGCGGTGGACCGCTAAAAGTCACTCTCGCACTGCCGCCTGGCGGGTATGACGTGGAATGGGTCGATGTGATGACGGGCAAATCGCTGGGAAAGAAAGACGTCGGTCCCAACGAAGATGGCATCGTTGAACTGCTCTCCCCTGAGTTCACGGCCGACGTGGCGGCTAAAGTTAGAGCGCGGGGTTCCAAGCCATGATCGTCTTGCTCAAATCTTGAATGAATTCGACACGATGACCGTCGTCTGATCTCGACTCTCGTCGCATTCTCGAACGTACATCTTCTCATGGGTCTGGCCGACGAAGTTCGGGACCTTCTCGCCGCCTGCACCCCGGTCAATGCGAAGCTTGATCGAGGTGGGAGGCTCGGAATCCCGGTGTCCGAGTAGCTTATCGACTGCATCGTCCTGGTCCGCTACATCAGCGATGTCGAAAGTAACGATCCACTGGACAACCTCGAACGTCCTTTCAAGCTGGTCTTCTTCACCGCCGGCGGACGCGGCCACCACCCCTCGGAATTGCCATTTGGCGGGGCCTTTAAGTCCGTCGATCTGAACTTCCCCACTTCCCTCGTCGGTCACGTCACGAATCTTCTTCATCGTTGAGTTCCTTCCTTGAAATTGGTGCGCTAAATCCGCCACGCAACGGGACGCGGCAGACCTCCCTGAATAGCCATTCGGCATCGACCGTTGTTCCCGGAGCCTGAAAATCATCTCTCTGGGGAGAATGGCAAACATAGTCGTCCCGCCAAACGGCCGATTCCCCACCAAAGCAAGGAATTGGACTAAAGGTGGACGATTCTGCGCAAACCTACCATTGCGTTATGCCCAGCACCAGGGATGTGCGCGAGAGGGAACGGCCCGGTTCCGGTTCGGGAGCGCAACTTGCTTCAATCCGCCCAGCCGGAATTCCGCTAGCGTCGGAAGTGCGCGGAGCCGTCCATGGTCACGCGAAATCTTCGCGGCACGACCGCTGTACTCACCGGAGCTTTCATCGATAGGCCTGCGCCGCCGTAAGCCTGCTCCGGATTGCTGAGGCCGCAGTTTTCAACCACCTTCCGCATAAATGACCAGTGGGCCTTGCCGAAAGGTCCTGGAACCTTGAACATTCAGCGTGGAAAAACGTACTACTGTTACTGGTACGCAACTTGCTTGCTTCGTGGGGACCGGAGAAACGGTATGTTGCTGGGCCAGCAATCTTCGTCGGAGTCCCATTCGCCAGTCGCCAGCGAGAGTTCTTCGGACTCGTGTGTTGCTACGCCGTTTCCCGCGGCGACCGCTTCGGCTTTCGAAGCCGCTTCGGCTGGCTTCATTCCCTCCTTACAGACCATCGGCGAATTTCCCCCCGCGTTCCGACACCGCGTGCGCCACGTTCGGAGTAAGTACCAAGAGCTCTACGACCTGCCGGTCACGGAACACCCAGGTGGTCGTCGGACGTTTCATCAGGGGACACTCTGCCGCCATCACGGGCTTTATGTCCTGTTCCTCAAGGGGGACGGCGCGGAGATGGCGTTTCAGCACGGCCGCCTGCTCTCTCGTGAAATTCTGGCCGGCTGCGTGCAGCCATCGGCCACCCAAATCGAACGGACGGTTGCCAATTCTTACGGCAAGTATGGCCCGTTGCAGCGGCTCACCGCGGCAGCACCGCCCCGCCGCCATGGCCAACCTGCTCGGCGACCTTTGGAACGGCAGCCCCCCGAACTGGCAGCGGGCTCTCTCGCTCGCCGACATCAAGCTCCATCTCTACGGCAAAGCCGAGCCCCGCCCCGGCCGCAAAATGGGGCACCTCACGGCCCTGGCGGACACTCCACAAGAAGCCGCCCAGCGCGTCATTGCGGCCCGGGCCGCGCTGACTGCTTCGTAGTTGGAGTCCCGCCTTCAGGCGGCTGCCGGCCTTCCATTTCCTTAGTTTCCGGTGATTCCGCACACCGTCGCCACCACCGCGCCCAGCAGCGTCAGCATACCCAGCATCGGCAGCAGCAGCACCAGGCCGGCCACCGCGCCGGCACGCATCCGCCGGAACAACCCGCCCACGCTCATTCCCGTGAGCGCCGCCGAAAGATACGCCAGCGGGCAAGCAGCCGGATGCCCATCCAACAGGAGCGGGGTCAGCAAGCGGTAGGACGCGAGCGCGGCGGCAATGCAAGCCAGCTCCAAAAACAAATAACGAAGCGTGAACTGCCGGCTCTCGTCCATGCCGACATTGTACATCGTCCCGTGTCGCCCAGACTTTCGAGTCGGGGAATTGGCGCTGCTTGCGATCACGCGAAGTTGGTGACCCACCAGGGTGTAACTGCCAGGATAACTTCATCCTTTTGGAGTTCTGGCTCACGGCCTGTTGGGCCTCGGTATCGTCGAACGAACCCAATGATGTTCTCTTTGACCTCACGACTTGAAATGGGGTCGGTCTTTTCGACAATCACCGCAGGGACCTTATCCAAGTCAAGGGTAATATCGAGAACCATCTTGAGAGCCAAATTTAAGGCAAATCGTCGCGAATTATGGCACGATACCAGCCATACCTTGAATGATCGCTGGAGGTAATCAAGGCCTCCGCGACGATCCCAAAAGTAATAGGAGTGTTCAGTCATGAATGCAACGTAATCGTCGACCAGCTGGTCGAACTGGAACTGGTCTGAATATGAATTTGCGAGCTCGCGTTGACGACGTAGCAACTGCAATTCGACACTATCGGGACAAGAATCAGCGAGGAACTGTTCGTAACGGATTTTGGCGTCCTCGGAACGAGGACCTCGTTGCATTTCTGCGATCAGGTTTCGTTCTTGGGCATCCATTCAGCCGCCTGACGAACCCGCGGAAGCGAGTTACTACGAACTGTTATGCCAGGATCCCCTCAATCACCTTCGGCTCATCGCTCGGCCCGATGAGGCGCTGGTTGAGGCCCTGGTAGGGGTAGCTGAAGTGTTTGGCGTCGAAGCCGAGGAGGTGGAGGATGGTGGCTTGCAGGTCGTGGATGCCGGTTTTGCCTTCGGTGATGAAGTAGCCCAGGTCGTCGGTCTGGCCGTAGACGGTTCCCGCTTTAATGCCGCCGCCGGCGAGCCAGATGCTGAAGCAGTGGGGGTGATGATCGCGGCCGAGGAACTTGCTGCCGCCTCGCTCTTCGTTGAGGGGGGTGCGGCCGAATTCGCCACCCCAAACGACGAGCGTGCTTTCCAGCAGTCCGCGCTGTTTGAGGTCCTTGAGCAGGGCGGTGATGGGGCGGTCCACCAGTTTGACCTTGCTCGGCAGTCCCTGCACGATGTCGGTGTCGACGCCGATGCCGTGGAAATCCCAGCCCCAGTCGTAAAGCTGCACATAGCGGACCCCCTGCTCGGCGAGACGGCGGGCCAGCAGGCAGTTGTTGGCGAAACTGGCCTGGCCGGGCATCGCTCCGTAGGCTTCCAGCGTCTCCTTGGGCTCCTTGCTGATATCCATCACTTCGGGGACGGCGATTTGCATCCGGTAAGCGAGCTCGTACTGGCTGATGCGGGTGAGCGTTTCCGGGTCGCCGAATTCTGCAAGCTCGATTTCGTTGAGCTTCTTCAGGGCGTCCAGGCTGCGGCGGCGGACGTCGCGACTCATCCCCTCGGGGTTATTGGCGTAGAGAATTGGCGCACCGGTCGTGCGGCACTGCACCCCTTGATAGACCGACGGGAGATAGCCGGTGCTCCAGAGGGCCTTGCCGCCGGTGGGGTCGGTGCCGCCGGAGATGAGGACGACGAAGCCGGGGAGGTCCTGGTTTTCGCTGCCGAGGCCGTAGGTGATCCACGAGCCCATCGCCGCCCCGCCGTTGCGAGCCGAACCGGTGTAAAGCAGCAGTTCGGCGGGGGCGTGGTTGAACTGGTCCGTGTACATCGACTTGACGACGCACAACTCGTCCGCCATCTGCGGCAGCTCCTTCCAAACCTCGCTCATTTCGATGCCGGCCTGCCCCTGCTTGGGGAACTTGTAGGGCGTGCCAAGCATCTTCGGCCGGCGAGCATTCAGATCAATGAACGGCAGCCGCTCTTTTTTGAGGATCGCCAGAACTTCGTCAGAGCAGGGCTCCAGGTTGTGCTTCACCAGCTCCGGCTTGAAATCCCACAGGTCATGCTGCGGCGGTGCCCCGGACATGTGCAGATAAATCACCCGCTTCACCTTCGCCGGCAGCGGCGGGGCCTTGGGGGTGAGCGGGTTGTCGATGGGGACGGTTGTCGATGCTGGGGCACCGAACGCCGAAGACGAGCCGAGCAGCGAGCCAAGGAACAAGCCGCCGAGTCCCGTGTTGCAGTTCTTCAAAAACTGGCGGCGGGAAGCGAGCTGGGCGGAGAGGAAGCGAGGAGACATAAGATTAGTGGACTGCAGTTGGGTCTTGACGGGCCGCCCCTCCGGAGAGCAGGTTAACGGGAATTGAAGCCTGCATATCAGGTGATCCAATTTGAGGTAGCATGTCCAAAATCTCTTCTCGTAGGCGGTTGACCAAATCGAAATAAGACTCGGACATCAGCGCAAACAGTTTCGGATTTTTTTCCAGTACAGTTTCCTGGAGTCCTTCGAGAGCGGACAGCACTCTCCCGAGCTGCTCCATCGTGATTCTCAAACGGTGTTCGTTAATCATGGATTGGCACCTCAACGATTCCGACAGGTACGCCTTCTCTAGTTTTCTGGAAGAACTCAAGCCATTTGGAATGTTCCGGGGTTCCGTCTACCACAGGATAAGCGTCGATCCGATACATGCGGCGCACCGCCCTACCCGAAAACACATTGTATTCGAAAGGCCGCAACAGGTTGTCCAAAACATCGGGACCGAACACGATGACGCAATCAATATCATCGGGCTCCGGCTTGTTGCTGACAAAGCTTCCGCCAATCAGTATCTTTCGCGCTGAATCAACTTTTTTTAGATCCGCCAGGAGGCGCTCCAGTTTCTCGAAGAGCTCTCTGCGGCGAGTCGTGTGCATGCAAAAAGTTTGAGCGAACTCTTCCAAGGTCGCCGTGTGGTTCCCCGGCGGCAGCAATCCGGCCTCGGTAAGTGGTGGGATCATGCAGGGGCCGTCCGCTTCATTGCAACCCCTTCATTTTCACCTGGGGAACAGGCCGCGTCAACGAAGCGGCATAATTGCCTGGGCTTCCTTCCACCGCCCCCGCACCTGCTCCGGCGAAGCGATTCCTGTCGTCCCGAGTTGCTGAACCGTGATGGAGGCGACCAAATTGCCGACCGCGGCCGCTTCGAGCGGAGTCGCGCCCGCGAGGAGGGAAGTGACGATGCCGCTCGTGGCGGCGTCACCAGCGCCGACGATATCGACGGAGCCGGTGACGGGAACTCCGGGGACCAGAATCGGCGATTGTTCCGGATGCGTGACGAGGATTCCTTGCTCCCCCATCGTGCAGAAGACCGGGCGGGACGTCCTGCTGGCGAGCAGCAAAGCCGCTTCGCGGACGGTCTCGTCGGTCATCGCGCCGGGATCGCTGACAGCGCCCGCTGCGCGTTGCAGTTCGGCCCGGTTCCCCTTGAGGATGCCGAAATCGAACTCCTTCAGGTACTGGCGGCTGTCGATGTAAATGAGCTTTTTGGGATTCTCGCTGGCAAGTTCGCGGAGCAGATCGCGGACTTGAGAGTTGACGACACCCCAATCCGTCTCGTTGATCTGGTCGAGCACAATCAGCCCGTCCGACGATTCGAACACCTGCCGCACTCGTCGGCAGAGCTCGTCCGTCGCGGCAGACGATAGTGGGCCGCGAGTACGAACGTCGAGCCGATTGAGCTCTTGCCAGACCCTTCGCAAGTCCTGTTTCATTGGCTTGGTGTAAGTCGGCGTCAACCTGTCGCTCATCGCCAGGATGTGCGACGTATCAACCGGCAGCTTGCGGACCTCCTTGAGCAGGTCGAAGCCGTGGCCGTCATCGCCAATCACCGTGGCGGGAACGAGCAGCCCGACGCCGAGCGCCGCCAGGTTGTTGAGCACGGTCCCCAACGCCCCCGGCGAATTGCGAATCTGCGGAATCTGGTACGCCTCCAACCCCGTCTCGATCGACATCTCGCAGATGCCCGGCGCGATGTCGAGATAGCGGTCGAGGAACAGATCGCCGACAAGGCCGATGGTAAGACGGGGGAGTGTATCGAGGATCGATTCGAGACGGGAGAGGGAGAGCATGGGAGGTATTGTACGTCGCCTTTCTCTCCGCGAAAGAACGCACTTTCGCGGAGCGAAAGGCGACGATTGCGGGAACCCCAGTATAATTGCTTTCCATGCCCAGCCGCCACATCACGTCGCCCGATTCGCCCCAGCTTGATGAGCTGTGCCGTGAGCTCATGAAGTTGGCTTCGGGGCTGGAGGAGCGTAACGCCTGGCCAGCCGAGCAACTGCGGCTCTGCGGCGAGGCGGGAATCTTTGAATGGTTCGTGCCACGGGAAGTGGGAGGCCAAGGTTGGAGCGAAGCGGCTGTGGTTCGCGGCTACTTGAAATTGAGCGCCGCCTGTTTGACGACGACGTTCGTCATTACCCAGCGGAGCGGAGCGATGAGCCGGATTGCGGCGAGCGAAAATGAGTGGGTGCGAGGAGAACTGTTGCCCGATTTGCTCAGTGGCAGGAGCTTCGCCACCGTCGGCATCTCGCACCTCACCACCAGTCGGCAGCATCTTTCCCAGCCAGCCATGCGCGTGACGGAAGCTGGCGGCGGCTTTGTACTGGATGGCTACTCGCCGTGGGTGACGGGAGGTGAGAAGGCGCAGCATGTGGTGATTGGCGGGAGCTTTGTCAGCGAAGACACCGCGCCGCCGCAAATCCTGGTCGCGCTGCCGACCAATCTTCCCGGCGTGCGGATTCCTCCCGCGCCCGACCTCGTCGCTCTCACCGCCAGTCGTACCGGTTCGGTCTACTGCGACCAGGTCTTCGTGGAGCGGAAATGGCTGCTGGCGGGTCCGGTGTCCGAAGTGATGAAGCAAGGAGCTGGCGCGAAGACCGGCGGCTTGCAGACATCGACCCTGGCGGTTGGCCTTTCCACAGCCGCGGTGGAGTTCCTGGAGCGCGAAGCGGCCCGGCGAGCCGATTTGGCCGCGCCTGCCGCCGCCCTTCGCGTCGAGCTCACGAGCATCACCGCGGACTTGCTGGCCCTCGCCGACGGCCAGGAAGCCTGCACCGCATCGGACCTCCGCGCCCGCGCCAACAGCTTCGTCCTGCGGGCCACGCAAGCTTCCCTCGCCGCCGCCAAAGGTGCCGGCTTCGTCGCCACCCACCCCGCCGGCCGCTGGTGCCGCGAAGCCCTGTTCTTCCTGGTCTGGAGCTGCCCGCAGGGGGTATTGAATACCAACCTCTGCGAGTTGGCGGGGATAGAAAGCTAATTGATATCAGCCGCGGCAGCGGCGTTAGATACCAGCCCACGGCGTAGCCGTGGGAAGGATACGACCCGAGAATCGAAAGCCGCGGGAGCGGCGAAAGAAGCGTGGCTGCGGGTTACGGGGCGTAACCGGTCGATACGCCGCGACGCCGATCATCCGTGGTCAGGGCGCGTGTTGGAGTCCGCCATTCTTTCGCCGCTGCCGCGGCTTTGTTTCCGTATCGCCGCTCTACCCACGGCTGCGCCGTGGGCTGGGTTCTGGTCGCCGCTGCCGCGGCTGAGGAAGCGGAAGGAGCGACTCACATGCCGAGAATGCACAACCAGTCATTTTGACGAAGGAAGTCTTCACACTCATTTGCCAGTGCTCGAAGCAAATCTGAAACTTCCTTGCGATTCGTTTCAACCTCGGCTCGAAGGTCAGCATATTGAGAATCAGTTAGATTCAATACTGTTTCGATCTCAATTCGATTGAGCGATTGCAGGATCTCTGCCGCATTGCGCCAGTCGCGAATAACCTTTACGACGATCGCATTTGGAAGGTCGTTCATCCCCATGTGATCGTAGCTGGGAAAGTGCCGTTCTATGATCCCCTCTGCTACTCCGAATGCGTCCTCCCCGATGAAAATGAACCCTTCTTGCCAATGCTCACCTGAGTACCTTCCGGGTCCAATCTCCATGTAGCCGGTAGAGTCGAGTTCCGTCCTATTTCTTCTGAGTTGATAGTCCATATTGCAATCTCTTATTCACTCACTCCCCGCACCCCGTCCCTCTTCTTCAACTCCACAAACAATCCGCTCAGCCTTTCCGTCATCGGCCCGCGCGTTCCCGCGCCAATCATCCGCCCGTCGATTCTTGTGACCGCTGCCAGCTCTCCCATCGTGCCGGTGCAGAAGACTTCGTCGGCTCGGTAGAACTCGGTGAGCGAGAGGTCGCGCTCTGCGCACGGAATTCCGTGGTCTCGACACAGTGATAACACCGTGGCGCGGGTGATACCTTCGGGGCAGGCGACGGTGCGGGGAGTCAGCACAATGCCGCCGTCCACCAGAAACAAGTGCGTGGCGTTGGTTTCCGCCACGAAGCCGCGGGTGTCCAGCATCACGGAGTCGTCCGCGCCGGCGACGTTGGCTTCGATCTTGGCCAGGATAGATTGCAGCAGGTTGTTGTGGTGGATTTTGGGGTCGAGGCAATCGGGGGGGAACCGCCGGACGCTGCTGGTGATGAGGGTGAGCCCCGCCTTGTCGTAGACCGGCGGCTTATGCTCGGCCAGGACGATGAGCGTGGGGCCGAACTGGTTCAGCCGCGGGTCCATGCCGCTGGTGACTTTCACGCCGCGGGTGAGCGTGAGGCGGATGTGGACGCCGTCGGTCATCTGGTTGGCGGCGAGGGTCCGGCGGATTTGCTCGGTGATTGCCTCGTGCGTTGGAATCTGGGCGAACGCCAGCGCCAGGGCGCTGCTCCGCAGCCGGTCGAGGTGCTCGGTCAGCTTAAAAATGCGTCCCTGGTAAAGCCGGAGCCCTTCCCAGACGGCGTCCCCCCCTTGGACCACGGAATCAAACGGGCTGATGCCGGCCTGGTCGCGGTGGAGCAGTTCGCCGTTGATGTTGACGAGAAGATTCCGGTTAGATTCGCTGAATTTTTGGAGCATAAATCGATAATACGAAGAGGGGTTACCGCGGAGGACACGGAGGGGCGCGGACGGGAAAGCAGAGGGAAGGCCGGGTTGGCAAAATGATGGATGGCAAAATCATAAGAGGGGACGGGGGAGAGTGGCTGGATTTTACGACAAAATGGCCTCCTTGTGGCCAGTTCCCAATTCTCACTCCTCTCTTTCCCCCTCTGCGAAACTCCGCGTTCTCCGCGGTAATTCCCTTCCCGCCCCTTTCCCTTCAGCCGTCCACGCCTAGTATTCATTGTCGCGATCGATTTGACACCAAAATCGAACTTGATTCATTTCCCCGAATGGAACAGACTGTCGCCGGTGCATTGGACGCGGCCGCAGTGGATGCCAGGCCGCTTACGCATGGAGGCGTCATGATTATGCCCGCTCCCCTCCCCAAGCTCTTTGTTCTGGACACCAATGTTGTCCTCCACGACAGCGGCAGCATCCTGAACTTCGAAGAGCACGATATCGCCATCCCCATCACGGTGCTGGAGGAGCTGGACAAGTTCAAACGCGGCAGTGAGGACATTCATTATCACGCCCGCCAGTTTCTCAGGCGGATGGACGGCTTGACCGGTGATATTCTCAGCTCGTGGGGAGCGCCGCTGGGAGAGGGCCTCGGCACCATCCGGGTCGTGCTCGGCGGTGAGCTCGACAGCCGCTTGAAGGCAGCCTTCTTTCAAGACTCGCCGGACCACCGCATCCTTAATACGGCCCTGATGCTGCAAAAGCGCGAGCATGGCCGGACGGTCATCCTGGTGACCAAGGACGCCAACCTGCGGATGAAGGCGAAATCGCTGGGCATCTTTGCCCAGGATTACACGTCGGACAAGGTCGAGAGCTTCGACAAGCTCTATACCGGCAAGCGAATCGTCGAGGGAATCACCTCGGACGTCATCAGTCACTTCTATTCCAACGGGGGCCTGGTTCCTCAAGCAGAGTTACCAGAAATCGAGGAGCCGGTCGCCAACGAGAATTTCATCCTCCGCAACGGCAGTAAGTCGGTTCTCGCCACTTATCGCGCCGCGGAACATGCGTTCGCCCGCGTCGAGAAGTCGACGACTTACGGCATCACGCCTCGCAATGCGGAGCAAAGCTTCGCGCTCAAGGCGCTGCTCAACGACGACATCAAGCTGGTGACCCTGGCCGGAACGGCGGGAACCGGCAAGACACTTTTGGCGCTCGCCGCCGCGCTGGAATGCCGGCAGCGGTATCGGCAGATTCTGCTGGCCCGGCCGGTGGTGCCGCTGGGGAACCGGGACCTGGGTTATTTGCCGGGCAATGTCGAGGAGAAGCTCGATCCGTACATGCAGCCGCTCTACGACAACCTGACGGTCATTCGCCACCACTTCGGCGATCACGATGCCGCGGGGCAGCGGATCAACGAGATGCGGGAAAGCGAGAAATTGATGATCACGCCGCTGGCCTACATCCGCGGGCGGAGCCTGCAGCGGATCTTCTTCATCGTCGACGAGGCCCAGAACCTGACGCCGCACGAAGTGAAGACCATCATCACCCGGGCGGGCGAAGGGACGAAAATCGTCCTGACCGGCGACATTCAGCAGATCGACCAACCGTACCTGGACTCCCTCTCCAATGGCCTGTCCTACCTCATCAACCGCATGATGGGTCAGCCGATCTTCGCACATGTCACCTTGGAGAAGGGGGAGCGTTCGGCACTGGCGGATCTGGCGAGCGAGTTGCTGTAGTCGCCTTTCGCTCCGCGAAAGGGCGTCTTTTCGCGGAGCGAAAGGCGACATTACGCCACGCCGTAATACGCCTTCGCTTCCAGTCCCGTGCGGGTACGGACGAGGTCCACAATCGCGTCCACTTCCGCATCGGCGAGGGGCGTGACGTAACTCTCTGCCGGCCTTCTAGCGATGGTGTAGACCTGCACCAGCTTCAGTGTGCCACCGGCAGCGGCGATTTGACTCAGCCGGTCGCAGAAGGCGGAGAGCTCGACCGCACTTGGAGGCTCGTTGGCCACACGCATGAAGAGCGCCTGAATGACCAGTGGACGGACCTTAGCGGCAGCTGTGATGTTGTCCAGGATCTGCCGGAAAGGAATTGGCGTCCGGTCGATGAGTTTGAAATACTCCTCGGTCCCGGCTTCCAGCTTGGCCCAGATTTCACCGTTGTTTTTATCCAGAATCGCCAGCCCCCGCTGCACGTGCGGCCGGTGAAACATGCTGGCGTTGGTGATCAGGACCAGCTTCATATCGCCGAGGCCACGTTCGCGCTTGAGGCCGGCGCAGGCGGCGATGATCTCGTCGAAATTCTTGAACGTCGTCGGCTCGCCGTCCCCCGAGAAAGCAATATCATTCAGACGACGGAACTGTGGCGGCGTGTCCTTGAATTTCTCCGTCTCGAAAATCGCGCCACTGTTACACAAATCGACGACCGTGCCGAGTTCTTCCAAGAGCGCATCCGTTTCCACAAACTGTGTCTCGCTCTGGCTGGTCCGGTCCACTTGGCAATAGATGCAGTCGAAGTTGCAAACCTTGTCCGGATTCAGATTCACGCCGATGGAAATCCCCTCGCTCCGCCGGCTGAGGACGGGATAGACGAAACGGTTCTGCTCGAAGGTGCGTTCGTGGCGGGTATGAAGGGGGACGGCGATCATAGAGTAGCATTATACCCGCGTCGTAGCCACAGGCGGCTCGCCTGTCGGCGTGAATTTCGAATGACGCAAGCCACATGCGAGGCCGCATGTGGCTACGTGGGCATTTCCTCACTGGCTGGCGCCGCCACGAGCTTGAAGAACTGAAACCCTTCTTCCAGGAGCCCCGGAATCTTGTCGGGGTTCACGCGCTGGCCAGCCCGGAAGAAAAAAAGTTGGCTCCCCCGTCCCGCCGCGGTGATCCCCTTCCGCTGCGAAAACCACTCTCGCACTCCTGGCCCGAAGAGTTGGCGGACATCTGTCTCATTGGCACTCTGCAGAAGAAAAGCCGAAGAGAATTGCGGGTCTTCCACGAAATTGATGTCCTTCACGCCGAAAAGTTTCACGATCTTGTGAAAGAACCCCTCCGGGCTGACCGTAAAGTCCGGCAGATGGAGCCGCGAGGAGGCAAAGCGAATGACCGTCTGGCGGTGCGTGTGCGAATGTTTTCCGCTGCCGGTGGTGTACGTAAAATCGAAGATGGATAGCTCCACATCGTCGGTCACCCCCCGGATGGTATTGGTGACGGAATGTCCGCGTCCGGTGTTAAAGAGCGCGAACCCCTGCAACATCCCCAGCAGCCCCGGAATCCCCTGTGGAAAGAATTCGAGCCCCAGGTCCGCTGCGACTTTTTCCAGCGCCTCGCGACGTTTCTTTTCAAAGTACATCCCCACGCCAATGCCGAGGACCACCAGAACGGCAATGATGATGATCGGTATCAGGGTGCCGAGAAATTTCATGGCGTGGTTCCGTGTCCGCTCTGTGGATTGTGATTATTTGCCTGCCGTTATACTCGCAGCCGCTAGGAACGGCCACGGCAGGAGAGAGGTCCCGGCCAGACTCGCCCGCGAGCCCGCGCGGAATTGACTTGCAACTCGCCGCGCGCCAAACTTCGGTACTCACTTTCATGCGCGCAACACCTTTTTTGGAGATCCGTCATGTTCGCCAGACCGCGGTTAGCCCCTGCTTGTTTCGCTTTCCTTGCGCTCCTGGCACTGCCGATCCTTGGCCGCGCCCAGGACCAAAAGAAAGAGGAAGAACCCAAGACTGACGACCGCCTGGTGTGCATTGGCGCACTCGCCGGGGCCCACATCTATACCACTTATGGGTACGTGGGCGGAGTGGCGGATGCCTACGCTCATGACGTTTACAAGGCCGAGAAGGTGCAGGATCTCATGAAAGAAGTGATCGGGCTGGCGGATGTCAGTGTGAAACAGCTCAAGACGGTTCGCAACGGCAACCTGGTGGATGCGGACAAGAAGGTTCTCGATGACGTGGTCGAAGTCTATGGCCTGTTGCAGGAAGAAGCCATCGCCCTTTCCGACTACACCAAGTCCAAGGACAACGACGACTTGCAGAAGTTCGAAAAGGCCCGTACCGCCGCCTGGCCGAAGATTAAGGGCGTCTTGAGGATTAAAGACGATCCCAAATAGCCACTACCGGGACCGTTTGTTCCAGCAAAAGTTGGATTCGGGGTGCGTCCCGCGACCCGAATGCCTTAGAATATTGGTTGGCGGCCAACCGTGGGCCGTCCGGCGGTACGGCTTTCTCAAATCTTTTCGCGTGATGACATGACTGACATTCCCGGCTGGTTTGTTCGCAACGCTTGCTCTGGGCTGCTTTTGGGGGGCGTGAGTCTGGCCTTGCTGAGTGGGTGCGGAGACCCCGCGCCGGTAACGGCGGAAAAGTCGAAGTTCCAAGTGGCAGGTGACGACGAGAAACAGCCGGCAAAGGACGGTTCCCAAGGGGACGCAAAAGGAACAGAGAAACTCCCGCGCTCGGAAGGGGATCCCCTTATTCCCAAACTCTCGCCGCGCCCGCGAGGCGAGTCTGACCCCGAGGGGGCTGCAAAAACGGACGAACCGACGGAAGTAGCCACCGTAGACACCACGGATTACGGGGCGTCTCCGCAGTATCCGCTGCCCCCTGGCGGAGCGCAGGACGTGGCGGACTTCCTGCGAAATCTGGGAGAAAAGAAGCCCAAGGGCCGGACCAAGCAGGAACAGGAGGCCGATTACCTGGCAATTCAAGAGTCCCGCCTGGCCGCTGCTCGGAAACTGTTGACCTTTCGCATTCCCAAGGAAGCCAAATTCGGAATCTTGCAGCTAATGATGGAAATCCATCAGGGCTTCATTGAAAACAAGGTGCCCGAGGCCGAGCAGCGGCTGGAGGCCTTTGCGCAAGAGCTCAGCGGCCACAAAGATCCGGAGGTTGCCGAGCTCGGCCGCGTGCAAGCCTTTGACATCGCCATCAACAAGCTGGCAAAACAGGATCCGCCGCCGGCCGACGGCAAGGAAGTGGCCGCGGAGATTGAGAAGTTCGTCGAAGCCGCGAAGGGCTCGCCGATCGGGTTCATGGTGGCCGGCCGGAAGTGCATGGAGCTGCAAGCCATCGACGGTGCCACCAAGCAGTTTCAGCTTGACCTGGTCGAGGAGCTAAAGAAAGTCGCCACGCGCTACGGAGAAAGCTCGGTTCCGCAGATTGCCGCCCAGGCGAAGCAAGTCCTGGAAATGGCCGGGATCTTTGAGGCCGAAATCGAAATCAAGCCGCTGCTCAAGGATACGGCCGAAGGGAAGGAAGGGGCGGAGGAGAAATTCCTGGCGGCCATCAAGGAATTGCTGGCCAAGGAGAAACCCACCGCCACCCTGTTCAAGATCGTGAGCGACAAGGCGACCGAGTTGGAATACGGACACGGGAAAGTTGCCGCCGCCTTGAGCCTGTATGAGATGCTGGAGACCACCTTCAAGGACCATGCGGACGAGAAATTGGTGGAGCACATCTCCAAGTCCGCGGAATCCGCACGCAAGCGGATCGGCCTCATCGGTAAGCCGTTGGTCGTGGAGGGAGTGACCCCAGACGGCAAGCCGTTTGACTTGTCGCCCTACAAGGGAAAGTATGTGCTGGTGGATTTCTGGGCCACGTGGTGCGGGCCATGCCTGCAGGAACTTCCCAATGTCCGCAAGAACTACAATGCCTATCACGCCAAGGGATTTGACGTAATTGGCCTCAGCCTGGATGACAGTTTGGAGGATTTGAAGGATTTCCTCGAGCTGCAAGGTCCCCCCTGGCAGACGGTCATCAGCCAGGAACTATTCGAGAAGAAGAGAGTTGCCAACGGCATGGGAATGTCCGCCAATCCCATTGCCGTCGCCAACGGGGTGCAAGCCATTCCTTTTGTCGTCCTCCTCGACAAGGAAGGAAATGTCGATTCGCTCCATCTTCGCGGACCAAGACTGGAAGCTCGCTTAAAGGAGCTGTTGGGGGAGCCGGCCGAGACGCCGGCGATTGAAGAAGGAACAGAAAAACCGAAGGAGGAAAAACCCGCGACGGAGAAGTCGGAAAAAGCGGAAGAAAAGGCCGACGAGAAAGCTGCAGAAAAAGCCGACGAGAAGAAGCCAGCGGCTAAGCCTGAGGACCCCAAGCAGGAAGAAGGAGGGGGCTGCGGAGCGGCTGTCGAGGAGGAGAAGAAGGAGGCGGCTGAGGACGAGAACAAGGTCAATCCCTATTCCGCTAGACCGGGGCTCTCCAGCGAAAAGCTCGTCGCCTACATCGAAAAGATGCTCGACAAGCCCAAGTCCATCCAGGCCCGCCCCGGCTTCACCGAGGCGGTCGTGGAAGCGTGTGACCGGGTGCTCACCGCCATTCCCGCCGTGAAGGAGACGGAGATTCTGACGGCCGCGGAAGCGAAATTCGAGACGCTGCACAAGAAAGCCTGCACCGGCGACGACGCCTGCGACAAGGCGCTGGTTGCCTTCATGGAGCAGATGAAAGCAGACGCCCGTCCCCGCGTCGCCCGCCAGGTGGCCTTCTTCCAGCAAGAACGCAAAGTACTGGACGGCGCGGAGCTCCCCGCCGACAAGATTCCTGGCCTGCTCAAGGAGCTCAAGGATTACTACGCTGCGGAGAAACTGACGAGCAAGCATTTGCGGATGGCCTCCAGCACCGTGGCTCTTATCAACAAGCTGGACAGTGGCGACGAGCGGGAGAAGCTGTTTGCCGAGTTCGGCGGCCTCTTCGCCAAAGCCGGCGACAAGGAGCTGGCCCGCTACGGCAAGAAGCTCGCCCAGAAGCCGGAGGCCGAGGCCTCGGACCTGGTCGGCAAGGAATTGGAGCTGGACGGTACGACCGCTGCCGGAAATCCCTTCAAATGGGGCGACTATCGAGGTAAGGTGGTACTGGTGGACTTTTGGGCCACCTGGTGCGGCCCCTGCCGCAAGGAAATGCCCCATGTGAAGGAACTGTATGAGAAGCACAGCGCGCAGGGCTTCACGGTGGTGGGCGTGAGTCTCGACAAGGACCAGGAGGCACTCGCGGCGTATCTGGCGGAGAACCAGATCCCCTGGGAGAACCTGGCGGGCGACGAGACCAAGGACCTGGCTCAGAAGTACGGCGTCCGGGGCATTCCCACCATGATGGCCGTCGGCAAGGACGGCAAGATCCTGGGGGTCAGCCACAACGTCGGCAGCCTGATTCCGCTGATTGAGAAGGCCCTGGCGGTAAAGTAAGTACCCATGCAAACGGCGCGACTCCTTGGAATCGTCTGGCTCGCGGGCATGCTCTTCGCCTCGATCGCCGGCTGGGCAACTGCCGACGACAGCCGCCCGAAGCCGGCCGCCGTTTCCTTTCGGTACGATGTGCTGGCTGCTCTTTCCAAACATGGATGCAGCTCCGGAGCCTGCCACGGCTCGCCCGCGGGGAAGGGAGGATTCCGGCTGTCCCTGCGAGGGTTTGACGCGGACTTCGATTCGCTCACGCTGATCCGGGAAGACCTCGGCCGGCGGACGACGGTCTTCGCGCCGGAGGAGAGCCTGCTGCTTGCCAAGCCGACCATGCGGGTCGCTCACGGCGGCGGACAGCGCCTGAAGAAGACGGACACCGGCTATCTGCTCATTCGGGATTGGATTGCCCAGGGCTGCCGCCCCGATGCGGCGGATGCCCCCGTCTGCACTGGCATTGAAGTCTTTCCCAAAGAGCAGCAGCTTCAATTCCCCGCTGTCTCCCAAAAGCTGGTGGCGAGGGCGAAGTTCAGCGATGGAGTGGTTCGGGATGTCACTGAGCTGTGCGTTTTCTCCAGCTCGGATGACGAGACGGTCGTGGTCGATGCGGCGGGAATCGTCACCGCCAAGGAGCGCGGGGAGGCCACCATCCTCGTCCGCTATTTGGACCACATCGATACGGCCTCGTTCTCATTCCTTCGCGATGTCCCCGGCTTTGCCTGGCCCAACCCGCCGGAAAACAACTTCATCGACGCCCGCGTGTTCACCAAGTTGAAGCAATTGCAACTGCCGCCGGCGGAACTCTGCACGGACCACGAGTTCATGCGCCGCGTCTACCTGGGCGCGCTGGGAATTCTGCCCGAGCGAAAGGAAGTGGAAGCATTCGTCATTGACGCTTCGGCTGACAAACGAGCCCGGCTGATCGACGCCCACCTGGAGCGGCCCGAGTACGCAGAGTTCTGGGCGCTGAAGTGGGCGGACCTGCTGCGGGTGAAGAGCGCTCGGCTGGGGGGCGGCGGGGCTCACAAGCTTCACCGCTGGCTGGTGAGAGCCGTTCAGGAGAATCGCCCTTACGACCAAATCGCTCGCGAGCTGCTGACCGCCAGCGGCAGCACGCTGCAAAACCCGCCGGCTGGGTTCTACCGCGCCGCGGCCGACATGAACGACTGCGCCGAAACGACGGCCCAGCTCTTTCTCGGCATCCGCATCCAGTGTGCCAAGTGCCACAACCATCCCTTCGACCGCTGGAGCCAGGACAACTACTACGGCATCGGAGCCTTCTTCGCGCGCGTCGGCCGGGCCAACCTGCCCAGCGGAGAAGAGACGCTCGTATACTCCCTGCCGCGCGGCGAAGTGACGCAGCCCCGCACCAACAAGCAAGTTCAGCCCTGGCTTCCCGGCGTTGAGCCCGCGAAGCTGGCGACTGAGGCGGGTGAAGACCGCCGCGCGTTGCTCGCCCGCCTCCTGGCCACGAAGGACAACCGGCTGTTCGCCCAGGTCGCGGCGAATCGCATTTGGGGGCAGCTCCTGGGGCGCGGCATCGTCGAGCCGGTCGATGATTTCCGGCCGTCCAATCCGCCGTCGAACAAGGAGCTGCTTACCGCGCTGACGGACGAATTCATCCGCACCGGCTTCAACCAGAAGGAGCTGATCCGCACCATTTTGAAGAGCCGCACCTACCAGCTTTCCAGCCAGGCCCCGGAGCTGAGCCGCCGGGATGCCAAGTACTTTTCCCACGTCCGCGCCCGGCTCCTGTCCGCGGAGCAACTGCTCGATGCGATTTCCACGGTGACCGGAACGCCCGAAGTATTTCCCGGCCTGCCCGCCGGCACTCGGGCGGGGCAACTTCCCAGCCCCGAGCTGGGAACGCACTTCCTCAAGGTCTTCGGCCAGCCGGGGCGGGACACTGCCTGCGAGTGTGAGCGGGGGCACGACCCGAAGTTGACCCAGGCCCTGCAACTCATCAACGGACCGATGATTACCGCCAAGTTGCAAGCGCCGCACAGCCGGTTGTCGCGTGCCGAAGGACGCCCCTCGGAAGAGATCGTGACCGATTTCTACTACGCCGCTCTGTCGCGTCCGCCCAGCGAGGAGGAGCTTAAGGATTCGCTCGCTTACGTCGCCCAGTCCGAAAACCCGCGGCAAGGACTGGAAGACCTGTGCTGGGCGCTGGTGAACTCGAAGGAGTTCTTGTTCCAGCATTAGGCCTTATTCAGGTTTTTAACTTCTGGTTGCGGTTGATCATTCGTAGATACCTTGCGCGTGCCGGCACAGGGAGATGCTCTTCAGTGAACTCAGTAATCAGATTAGGCAGCGAGCGTGGGTCGATGAAATTCTCAATTACCGTTTGCGGACATGCTGCTTGCAAAAACGCCCAATCCTCCGCGGGCAAGGCGACGATGCCAAGCGTGTCGTTCCCATGAGATACCACGATAAATCGGAGTTGATACTTCCCTTCCAACACGTCATTCAATTTGCAAATCGTGATGTGTCGATCTCCTCCATCTTCGAGCAGCGGCACTAGCGTCTGCCCTCCCTCGAAGGTAATGAAGAGCTTGTCACCGATCCACTCCGCCGATAACGAGTCCTCAAGCTTCAAACAAGCCGCGCATTCCAGCACAATTTCATCGTCCCCCGCTCTCCAATCGACGCCGAAAAAATCGGGGCAAAGATCCCCATAGACGAAGTTCTCGATCCCTTTTTCGTCTCCTTTCAGAAGCATCGATTTCAGCTCAGGCGACATGGAATCGTCTCCCTCCCGGTTGTAACCGTAGGCATCCTAAAGCTTCCATTTCGCGGTTGCAATCGCCAGCGTTTAACGCTCTTTGTCGTCGTCAAATGTGGCATCATGGCCGGCAGGTGTTCTTGCCTCCGGAGCAATGGCGGGAGGAATCAACTCGTGGTGAAGGTCCAGTTGTCGCCGGCGAATCTCGACCGGCAGCCATTGCTGGATGCGGCTCCGTTCGTACTGCAGGTTCGAGAGCCGTTGTTGGGCTTCCACCAGCGCGACGTTCACGAGTTGCTGCGACTCAAACAGCGGGTTGGCGTTGTTGATGAACTTGTCGAACCGGCTGTAGTTCGCCAGCCGATTCTCGAGCGCGACGATTTCCGCCTGGGTGACCACAATCTCGCTGTCCAGTTGCCGCAACTGAGCGGGGTAGTCGTAGTATAGGAACTGCGTCAACTCAAGCTGCGCGATTTCCGCATCGCGGGTCGCGGGGTCCACCGGCTGCAAGTAAACGGCGGGCGCTGCATTGGGGATCGAAAGGATGCCGTTGGGCGTAATCGGTGCGCCGCTAGAAACGATGGGCTGCACAGGACCATGGACCGAAAGAATGCCGTTAGGGACGATGCGCGCCGCAGCCGATGGCACGAAGGGCTGGGGCGCGGCAGCGGGCGGAAGCGTCTTGATCGCGGCGAGTGCCGGCTTGAGCTTCCTTTTCGAAGCGGCCTTTTCAGCCGGCGGAGCCTTCAGTGTGACAGTCAGCTTGAGCGGAAAAGTAGGTTCCGGCTTCGCCGAGAGCAAGGCGGCATTGGCGCTTGTCAGAGGCAGAAGCGCGATGGCTGCAATCATGAGTAGGGAGGGCATTCGCATTTTCTCAGTCTCAGGTTGTGGGTCTATTTCCCACGCTAATCAAGCTCCGTACGCACTCAAGGTTCAATTCCTGAAATCTCTTGTCAAGAAGCCGAAGCAGCGCGTCATAAACGGACCCCCTACTTCTTCGGCTCCACCAGCTTGCCGTACATCTCGGGCCGCCTGTCGGCGACGCGGTTGATCTCGTGCTTGCCGGGGACGCGGACCTGGTGTTTGTTGCGGGCCGTTTCCGGGTCGATCTCGGCGAACAGCAGGCACTCGTCCTCGTGGGCGGCTTCGGCCAGCACGTGGCCGCCGGGCGCGCAGATTTTGCTCATCCCGATGAAGCGGAAACCCCGTTCAATTCCCACTCGGTTCACCGCCAGGTAATAGATGTGGTTCTCCATCGCCCGGGCGTTCACCACGCAGCCCGCCATGCACTCGCTCCCCGGCGGCCAATTGGTCGGCAGCAGAATGATGTCGGCTCCTTGCAGCGTCAGCACGCGAGCCGCTTCGGGGAAAGAGCCGTCGTAGCAGATATTCATGCCGACCCGGAGCGTCTGATTTCCCACGGGGATTTCATGCACCGCGAAGGGACGGTCGCCGGGAGTCGTGAACATGTCGATTCCCAGAAACGGCAGATGGACTTTGCGATATGTCCCTACCACGCCACCTGGTCCAACCAATACGCAGGCATTGAAAATTCGCTCGCCGTCGGCTTCCAACATTCCGAACACCGCATGGACGTTCAATCTCTTGCAGGCAGCGGCGAAGGCTTTCGTGGCCGGGCCGGGAACGGTCTCGGCATAAGGCCGCGCCTCGTCCAAGCTCTCAAAGCAGTAGCCGGGCAGGGCGCATTCCGGAAACACAACGAGCGCCGCCCCTTGCGCTGCAGCCGCTTCCAGCTTCGCGAGCATCCGCGCCAGGTTCCCTTCGCGGTCGGTCAGCTTCACGTCCATCTGCGCCGCGGCAATGCGAATCGTTCCCATGGGCCTCACTCTCCCTTTTCCTTCTTAAGCTTCTCTTCCTCTTTGCGGGCCTTGTAGTCCGCCAACACTTCCTCGGGATTGTCGTTGAAGTAGTCGCGGCAGCCGGTGCAGCAGACGTAGTACTTCTGCCCCTTGTAGGAAACCTCGATGCTGCCGAAGCCGCCGGTGACGACGCACTCGGGTCCGGAGGAGCCCTTGCCAAAGCCGCTCCCCTTGCGGGTATAGCCCACTTCGGCCATGCGGGCGTAGCCATCGCCGATGGCACTGGGGCCTTCCAGCAAGACAATCAGGCGGGCGCCTTCCGCCACGAAGCGAAACGAAATCCGCTTGGGCATTCCCTCGGGGGCAACCTTGGCCAGGAGCGTCAGCTTGTCATCCTTGTCGAGCTGGCCTTCGTAATTCACTGTCCCTTTGCCGTCCGCGGTTTTAGCGACCAGGACGTATTCGCCGGACTTGCCCGCGGGCTTGAGCTCGGCGGTGGAGAAGAACTTGCCGTCGCCGATTTGCACGGCCAGCGACGCGGATTTGTCCGAGAATTTCCAGGCCCAATCGGCCCGCTCGACCCAGGCCCCTTTGTCCGAGCCGCGAATGGGAGAGGCGACCCCCTTCCACGAGCCGACCAGCCCTTGGAGTTTGGCCAGTTGTCCCTTCTGACCATCCAGGCCACCTTCGGCGGGCTTGGGGGCATCATCCGCTAGGATCAAGACACCCAAGGCAACCAGAGAAATGGCGGCAAGGGACACGAAAATGAAGGACCGAGCCATGTTTGTCTCGCTTTACGTTGGGTTCACCCGCACCTGGTTATTGTAAAGGCCTTCACGACCTGGCTGATATCCCCAGGCCCAACCAACTCTTCCTGGAGTTGTCGTCCCCCGTCTCCTCAATTTCCACTTGTCACCTGCCTGTTGAATTCAACCCCCCCCCGATTCAACACGGCTCTCCCTATGGAAAAACAGGGTCGGTGTTGAATTGGCGCTCCCCCAATTCAACACCCCTACGAGCTATCCCCCTCCAAAGAGCGCCATGTCTTTCATCGCCGCGCCTCGCAAGTCTCCTGACAAATTTCCATTGCCTCACCGAGTCCCATATATATCTGTTAGTTCAGTATACGTAAGTTTACACACACAGGTTGGCACATTCAAGCCAACTCAGGCCAGAATTGCCAAAGTTTTTTTCTCCGCCGGACAAGCCGCGCAGTCCCCTGGCACGGCAGCAAGCCTAGAATTGGGGCTAACCACCACTGAAAGTACGTACCCAGCCATGTCCCAACCAGCCCCGCTATTCTGTCCCAGGTGCGGACTACCTGCCCCGACGCAGGCTTCCGCCTCCGAGGTCCCTGCCAAGGCTAACGCCGCAGTTAGCCCCTATCACTGCGAGTGCGGCTACGTGTTCCAGGTCACCAGTTACTTGGTTCCCGACGAGCTTCCGAAGGTTCGTAAAAGTGACAAGCCGCGCATGATTTTCTCAACTCGCGATCTGCTCTGGCTTACGGTCGTCGTCGCTCTAATCTGCGGCATGGCAGTCCAGTACCGGGCGGCGCTGACGCTTCAGCGCATGGAGAATGTCAAATACGAAGACCAGATCCGCCGTCTAACCGCGGAAATGGAAAGGTCACTTCCTGATTCCCAGCCGCCCGCCCCAAATCCGCCAAATCCGTAGCGCCCCAAGAAGTACACGTGCAGTTGAGACACAAGGAGTTACCAACTCCGGCCAAGAATCCACATGGCGAACACCGCCAGGCAAAGCAGCACGCCGACGATGATGACCCAGGAGTGACGCCGCGGTCTTGAATCGCCAGCTTCCTCGGAGGCGTCCAGATAGGTGCCGCAGTGGGGGCATTGCTCGGAGTCTTCGTAGATGGACTCGCCGCAATGCGGGCAGTCGTCAACGTCGTCGTTGGCGCAGAGATCTTCTTCGTCGTCGGGTTGCATGCTCGTGGAAAAACGTAGTGAGGTTAGTATCAGGGGGCTTACGCCCCCCGCTCGCCTATTTCGCCTCAAATCCGGCAAAGCGGCTGGAGGTGAAGGACTTCTGGCTCCCGTCTTGTTCGACAATCATCAGCGCCGCCGCACCAGGAGTGTCTTCCACGAGCTTGAGTCCCTTCTCGGGGCCGAGGACGCTGACGGCGGAGGCAATGCTGTCGGCATCGATGCCGCGGGGGGCGATGACGCTCACGCTGCTGCGGCCGGAAATGCCCCAGCCCGTCTGCGGGTCGATGATATGAGAATAGCGTTTTCCGTCCACGATCAGATGCTGGCGGGAATCGCCGGAGGTGGAGACGGCGGCATTCTTTAGCAGGATGAATCGCTCCGGCAGTTGGTCGGGGTCAAGCGGAGCAAGGCCGATTTTCCAGCCGATTTCTCCCGGCGGCGGGTCTCCCGCGGCGATATCTCCACTGGCGCGAACCAGGGCTTCTTGGATGCCCAGCTCCCGGATCTTGACCAGTGCTTCCTCCGCCGCGTAGCCCTTGGCAATCCCCCCCGCGTCAAGCCGCATGTTCGGCCTTAGGAGCTTGGCCGTACGGAGTTTTTCATCGAGCTGCAGGTGTTTGTAGCCGACGGACTCCAGCGCTTTGGCAATCTGCTCCTTGGTCGGCAATTCCTTTTGACGGCGAGCCCTGCGCCACAGCTTGGTCAGCGGCCCAATCGTGATGTCAAACTTCCCTTCGCTCTGCTCGGAGAGTTTTTGCGAGACGGACAGCACCGCCCAAAAGTCCTCGCTCACCTTCACCGGCTCTGCCGAAGGAGAGCCCACGGAAAGCCTGCTGAGCTCGCTCTCGGGATCATAGTCGCTCAGTCGTTTATCAAGTTCCGCCACCCTGGCGAATGCTGCCGACATGGCCTTGCCGGCGACTTCTTGGCTGGAGGCATAGAGAACCACCTCAAACTCCACTCCCATGTGCAATTCACGCTGGTAGTAGCGCTCCAGCTTTTCATCGGCTTGCAAAAGCAGAGCACAGGCCAGGAGAGATGCGACCAGGTTCATGGAGAGTCGACCGCTTGTGGGACAAAGGGGTCGGGAGT
Organism: Pirellulaceae bacterium; assembly: GCA_051004015.1. Lineage (GTDB taxonomy): Bacteria > Planctomycetota > Planctomycetia > Pirellulales > Pirellulaceae > SXOA01. Next base: position 40,089 of record JBPCKT010000040.1, read on the forward strand.
CATTGGCGAGCGAAGTTCATCCATTGGCATAGTCGATTGTCGCCAAAGACTCCCGACCCCGCATCATGGCCGTAGCCCGCAATGCTGCTTAGGGATTGGGCGTGGCCAACCCATCGCCATAGGGGAGAGGGTGGGCATCGCTCGGGCCAAGAGCGGAGTCATTCGCATCGAGTCCGGCCCCCGAGTAGCCCTTGCGATTGTGGAACGGGTCGTCTCCCACGCCGGCGCCGCGAAGTCGCGTTTTGGGCAAAAAGCGGATATGCCCGTCTTCATACAGCACATTCAGGCCGGTGCCATCATGTGCGGGGCGAGTCAAATCGCCCGGAGCGTCGGCTACCAGAGCGAAGTTTTCCCGAGCCCCCAGAGTACTGGCCAGCAAGCGCCCCCCGTAGACGTAGCCCATGTTGTACGCGAAAGTGCCCCCCATCTGCTGCTGGCAGCTCCGCAATTTGGAACCTGTGGCACAGCGAAGGTCTGATTCACAAGGCATTTGCTCAGGCCCGGTGCAACCCTGTTGCTCCGCGGACGGGCAAAAAAAGTTCCGGTCGTCAGGCACAAGACCGGCATTGCGCACCGTGAACGGAACATTCCCGGCGACCGCGAAATTGCCGCTCTCGGGAATCCACGGATACCTGTGGTTCGGTTGCAACTGGGCATATTCCCACAGCGCAGCGCCGGTCTGCACCAGGCGGTACTGGCAGGTGGCGCGCTGGGCCTGCAGCCGCATGTTGTTGATCGTGGGGAACAGCAGCGCCCCGAAGGTCAGCAAGACGGAGCAGGCCACGAGCATATCCGTGAACGTATAGCCGCGGCTGGTATCGCCATGCGCGGGACCGGCCGGAGATAAACGGACGGGAGAAGTGAGCGCGGAATGGGCCACGACGGCTTCATCGGCGTTGGCGGCGACAAAGTCGCAGGCTCGGTCGGCCAGGCCCTTCGGGGGCTCGAACTCTTCGGGCTCTTCATCCATTCCCAAGCGCGCGAGCAATTCTTGAATACGCGCCATCTCCACGCGGAGAGCGGGACTCTTATCCAGCTCTTCTTCGACTTGCCTGCTCTCGGCGGCGTCGAGCGCGCCGAGCAGGTATCCCAGTAGTTGTTCGCGGCGGAATTTCATTTGGGCTCGGGGTAGGCCAGGTTCCAGGCTTCGGTCAGTTTCGCCACCGCGGCATGCAGGCGGCTTTTCACGGTGCCGACGGGAATCTCGAGGGACTCAGCCGCTTCGCGATACTTCATCTCCTGGAAGTAAACCAGGTGAACGACCTCTCGCAATCCGGCCGGCAACTGCTTAACGGCCGCCGCCAGCCAATCCCGCCGCTCGTCCGCGCTGACTTGCAGCGTGGGAGAAGGTTCCTGGCTAACGAGCAGATCCATCAGCTTCCCCACCTCCTCACCTTCACTGCCGCTGGAGCGATCCAGGCTGACCATGCGGTGGCGGCGATTTCGCCGCTGCGCGTCGATGGCCTGGTGAGTCGCAATCGTATAGAGCCAGGGACGCACGGCGCGCCCCGCCTCATACTGCTGGCATTTCAGGTGTACTTGCAGGAACGCGGCTTGGAAGGCGTCTTCCGCCATCTCCGCGCTCCCCAGGTAACGCCGCAGGTAGTTGAAAAGTTCGCGCTCATAGCGGTGAACCAATTCCGAGAAGAGCTCGCGGTTGCCGGTCTCCCGGTAACTGAGCAAAAGCTCTTCATCACTAAGCCCCGCGGCCTTACTGACAGGCTGCTGGGCGATCTGCGGCATGACGATGGTTTTCATGGTTTGGTACGAAGCAAAAGGAGGAGAGTTCGCGGGCTCTGTCCGCCATCCCTTGGCGGCCGCCTGAAAATCTCGCCCGCGAGCGCGAACCTCCGGCACGATCATTGTAGCCGGAACTTGAGAGAAAAGCTGCAATCGGAAATACTAGCCCGACATGTTAGCGGGGAGATGGACGCCGCTCCCTCGCTGGCGCGTCGGGCTCGTGTGATTTGACAGCCGAGAACCGGCGTCTTACACTCACGGCACCTTCAAAAGCAAAGCCCATGCCAGAGCCCACTGCACCCCCTGCCAGACCCATCACTTGGGCGGCGACGGGCGACGTAAATGCCTTTTTCGGCTTGATGTTAGATAACGTCGCCGATTTGCTTTTGATGGTCAGCTTGCTGACGGGCGTCTTTGCATTTCCTACAGACGTAGCCATCCGTTACATGATCCCGGGGACGGCCATCGGGGTCATGGTGGGCGATTTGCTGTTCTTTTGGCTCGCCCTCCACCTGGCGAAAAAGACCGGCCGCGGCGATGTCACCGCGATGCCACTGGGGCTGGATACACCCAGCACGTTTGGCATGGTCTTCTTCGTGCTCGGACCGGCTTTTTTGGCAGCCAAGGCTGCTGGCATGGCCGAGCACGACGCTGCCATCCATACGTGGCACATCGGAATTTGTTCCATATTCATTAGCGGTTTATTCAAGTTGGCCTGCTCCGTCGGCTCGGGCTGGGTGCGGCGGCTGTTTCCCAGGGCGGGACTCTTAGGCTCTCTGACGGCTGTCGCGCTAGTGCTCATCAGCTTTCTGCCGCTGCTCGAATTGCTCCACTTGCCGCTGATCGGCCTGGTGGCGCTGGCGATTATTCTGACCACGCTCATCGCCCGTGTCCCATTACCTTTCAAGATTCCCGGCGCGCTCGGCTCGCTGCTGATTGCCGGCGGACTGTATTACCTGATGCGCTGGCTGGAGAGCGCGCAACTCCTTCCGCCGGCGCTCGCCCTGCCAGCCGCTCATGCGGAGATTGATCCGCAGCAGGCGCTGCTTCCTTATGAGTATCTGAGCGCATTCCGCTTCGAGTGGATTTCAGCGATGAACGACACGCTGAAGTACTTGCCGATAGTGATTCCATTCGCGCTCGGCACCGTGGTCGGCGGCATCGACTGCACGGAGAGCGCCGCGGCAGCAGGGGACGATTACGACACTTCCTCCGTGATCGGAATTGAGGCCATTGCCACGCTCATTGCCAGCCTCTTTGGCGGAGTCATTCAGACAACTCCTTACATCGGCCATCCCGCTTACAAAGCGATGGGGGGGCGAGCGGCTTACACGCTGGCCACCGCGCTGTTCGTCGGCTCAGCGGGGTTGATTGGCTATTTCGGCTACCTTTACGTTTATATCCCTAAGCCGACCGTCTTTCCGATTCTGATTTTCGTCGGGCTGGAGATCACGGCGCAGAGTTTTCGCGCCACGCCCAAGCGGCATTATCCCGCAGTCGCGCTGGCCTGTGTTCCTGCGCTGGCGGCATTGGCCATGATCTACGTGGACAAGCTGGTGCCGCTGGGAGCCAAGATCGCCGGCACGCCGATGGAAGCGGAAGTGGGGACACTCCGCATCCTCGCCAACGGCTTCATCGTCACCAGCCTCCTCTGGTCGTCGGCGCTGGCGGCCCTGATCGATCGCAAGCTGTTTTGGGCAGCGGCGTTCTTTCTGGTCGCCGCATTATGTGCAGCGTTTGGCATCATCCATTCTCCCGCGCCGGGCAGTCCGCTGTTTGTGCCGTGGGAGACGGGGGAAGTCAAACCGGAGATGCAATTGTTCTTTGGCTTCTATCCCAGTGTATTCTTTACGGTGGTCATTCCCTATGTCGCCGGCTATCTGGCCGTGGGCGTGATGCTCATTCTCTGGGGCGGGTACGACCGGCTGGTAGGAGGCAAGCCTCAACCAGAACAGGATCCACCGGAAGATGAGGAGGAGGACGAAGAAGAATAGCCATGCCTCTCTCCCGCATTCTCGAAGTCGAAGTAATGGACACCGCCGCCGAAGCCGAAGACTACAACTCGATGGACCATTCAGCAGTGAATGCACTGTTCGCGCAGGATCTGGTGAACTTTCTGGCGAGCGGGGGGCGTGAGCCCCCTGATACTATCGAGTGCGAAATTCACATCCTCGACCTCGGCACCGGCACCGCACTCATTCCCATCGAAGTCTGCCGCCGCACCGCCAACTGCAGCATCCTGGCAGTTGATCTGGCCGCTCACATGCTCGAGCTAGCCGAACAGAACATCGCCGCCGCAGATCTTGCCGGTCGCATCGAGCTGGAACAAATTGATGCCAAGGCATTGCCGTTCCCGGACGGCCGCTTTGACGTTGTCATGTCCAATAGCATCATCCACCACATACCGGAGCCGATGCACTCTCTCCGGGAAGCCGCGCGAGTCACCAAATCGGGCGGCCTGCTGTTCTTCCGCGATTTGCTGCGTCCGGAGGACGAGGCGACGTTAGCACGCCTGGTCCAGACTTATGCCGGGAGTGAAAACGTCCACTCCCGGCAGATGTTCGCCGACTCGCTCCACGCAGCGCTATCGCTGGACGAGATCCGCGACCTCGTCACGCAGCTAGGTTTTCCCGCCGATTCCGTCCAGCGGACCAGCGATCGCCACTGGACATGGATTGGCAAAAAAGTGGGGTAGGCTTCCAGCCTGCCCAAACTCTTACAGGCACCGCAAGAACGCCACCAAATCCTGCTTCTCGTCCGCCGTCAATTTGAGCTCCAGGACCAGGTTGAAAAACTCCACCGTGTCATCGAGCGTCAGCAGCCGGTCGTCATGCAGGTAAGGAGGCGAATCTTTGATGCCGCGGAGCGGGAAAGTCTTGATCGGGCCGTCAGACGACGCTTTGCGGCCATTGATCATCTTTTCCTTGAAAAACCGCTCCACCTTCAGGTTGTGCATCAGGTTGTCGGTGTAGAAGGGAGGCGTATGGCACGTGGCGCACTGGCCCTTTCCATGAAACACCTTCTCCCCGCGGATCTCCGCCTCGCTGGCCTTGGCGGGGTTGAGCTTGCCGAGCAGATTCAACTTTGGGGCGGGCGGGAAATCGAGAATGGACTGGAACTCCGCCATGAAATGGACCTGGCTGCCACGCTCCAGAATGTTGACGCCCTTTCTCTGCGCCTGCTCCGGATCGCCGTCAAAGTATGCCGCTCGCTGCTCAAATTCCGTGAAGTCCTCCACCGTCTTGAGCGCCCGTTGAGAGCCAAAGAGCCGCTGAATGTTCAGCCCTCGCAGCGTGGGTGTTTCGATCCGGTGGCGGTGCTCGTTGGGGCGGATGTCGCCAACCGTGTGCGTCGCCCCGTTCGTGTGGCCATTGGCATGGCAGTCGAAACATGCCACCCCTTGATGGGCCTTGAGTGCTCGCCGGTCGTCGGTGGTATTGAACTGGGCCTGTGGGAACGGAGTAAGCAAGAGTCGCAACCCTTCGAGCTGCTTGGGATTGAGGATGTCCTTGAACAGGCCATTAAAATTCCCTAGCGTCACGAGCTGCCCCTTGGAGACATCCCCCAGGTCAGGACGCGTCGTCAGATAAATCGGCGCGGGAAATTCCGGCAGCAGGTGGTCCGCCAGGTCAAAATCCAAATCGAACCGGGCCAGATCGCGCTCCGTCTGCTTCTTCACCTCGTCAATCTGCAATTTGGGAAAGACCATTCCCCCCGCTTCGTGGTGGGGATGCGGCAGCGGAAAGAAGCCGGCGGGCCAGGCATCCTTGGCCTTGATCTCCTCGGGCTTCATCGCGGCGAGCTTATCCCAGGTCATGCCCGGGGTAAGCTTGACTCGCACTCCGTCTTGCACCGCTTTGCCTTTGGACATCTTCGCCCCTTCGGCCGGCTGGTTGCTCAAATCATACCGCTGCTCGAGCAGCTTCTGATGGCGCTCGGCAAATTCCGGCTTGGCCTGCTGCAAGCGTTTGACCAGGGCGGGGAAGTCTTCTTTCTCCTGGGCGGAGGAAAGACTGAATGAGCCTGCCAGCAATGCCGCCAGTACAGCAATTGCGAGAGGAACGCGAGAGGGAATTCCGGTGTTCATTGTTGTCCTTTCATGAAGGGAGAGTGCTCCAGCCTTGCTTTGTAGCAATTGGCAAGCCATAAGTGATCCCGTTCGGGTAGTGTATCGAGGGGAGGCCAGGGACGCCAGCCGCGCCTACAACCCCAGCACGTCGTACATGCTATAGAGGCCCGGCTGTTGTTTGGCTATGAACTTGGCCGCGGCGAGGGCGCCCATTGCGTAGCAATCGCGGTTCGACGCTTTGACGGAGACTTCCAGCGTTTCCCCCAGCAGGCCGAAGATGATGGTGTGCTCGCCGGGGTTGTCGCCCGTGCGTACGGCGTGGTAGCCGATCTCGTGCTGCGGCCGTTTGCCGACGATTCCTTCGCGGCCATGCGTATGCAGCGTTTGCCCCATCACGCCGGCGATGATTTCGCCAAACTTGAGGGCTGTGCCGCTGGGCGAGTCTTCTTTCGTCCGGTGATGCCGCTCGATGATTTCCACGTCCACGCCGCCGCCGTTGTCCTTGAGCGCCGCTCCGACCGTGGCGACGAGCTTCATCGCCAGGTTCACTGTCAGGCTCATGCTGGGGGACCAGACGATGGGGATATGCACTGAAGCTTCCGATACTTGCTCCCTCTGCCGCTCATTCAGGCCGGTCGTCGCCATAACTAGCGGCGTCTTGTGCTGCACGCAAATGCCGAGAATCCGCTCGGCTGCCTCGGGAATGGAAAAATCGATGAGAGCGTCGGTCTTCACGTTCAAATGTGCGGCCAGAGGCACATGCAGCTCGATGATGCCGCAGGCCAAGCCGGCGTCTTTGCCTAGCTCGGAGTGCTGCTCATGCTCAAGGGCGGCGACAATCTTTAGTTGTGGGTCGGTGCTGGCGAGCGCGATCAATCGCTTTCCCATGCGACCGGCGGCACCGTGGATGGCGATGGAGGTTGTTGACATAACTCACGAGTAGAGATTGATGGCCTTCACGATTTCCCCCAGATCATTCGGCACAGCCACAGCCCGGTTGGCGAACGACGCCCGCCGCACTCCGCGGCTGCCGAGGACTTTGTTGAATTGTTCCTGGTCGGTGGTGTGGTAGGCGACGGTGGCGGTGGGGTCCTTAAGCTGATGGCCTGTGAGGATGCAAACAACCCGATCATCCGCTGCGATGATGCCTTGGTCTCGCAGCAGCCGCGCTCCCGCCACGCTGGCCGCGCTGGCCGGCTCGCAGCCGATGCCGCCGGCGCCGACTTTGGCTTTGGCGTCGAGGATTTCCTGATCGCTCACCTGCCGCACCACGCCTTGCAAATCCTCGAGCGCCCGCAGGCATTTCCGCAAATTGACGGGACGGTTGATCTCGATCGCGCTGGCGATGGTGTTTGCCTTGCGGCCGAGCTGATCAAGCTCTTTGAAATAGTGGTCGGCGATGCTCATGTTTGCCTGGCCGCTGTTCCAGCGCAGGCCGCGGCGCTCGTACAGTTCGTAAAGGGTATCCGCTCCTGAAGCGTTGATCACAGCCAGCCGCGGCGCGCGCTCGATCAGGCCGAGGGCTTTCAGCTCCCCGAAGGCTTTGCCGAAGGCGCTGCTGTTTCCCAGGTTGCCGCCGGGGACGACGATCCAGTCCGGCACCTCCCAGCGAAGGGCTTCCAGCACGCGGAACATGATGGTCTTTTGCCCCTCCAGCCGGAACGGATTGACGCTGTTGACGAGGTAAATTCCCAGGTCGCGCGAGACCTCCTGCACGCGGGCCATGGCGTCGTCGAAGTCGCCGGCAATTTGAATGGTGAGGGCCCCGTAATCGAGGGCCTGCGAAAGCTTGCCGTAGGATATCTTCCCCGAGCCGATGAAGATGACCCCCTTGATGGTCCGCACTGACGCACAGTACATAGCGAGCGAGGCGCTAGTGTTGCCGGTGGAGGCGCAGGCGGCCCTTTTGGCTCCCGTCGCCTTGGCGTGCGTGAAGGCGGCGGACATGCCGTTGTCCTTGAAGCTGCCGGAAGGGTTCATCCCCTCATGCTGCAAATAGAGACGCCCCGGTTTCATGCCGACAAACGAGCCGACGCTGTCCGACTGATGCAGAATCGTTTGCCCTTCACCGACAGTGACCACGCTTTCCGGCTTGGCGAACGGAAGCAGCTCATGGAACCGCCAGACGCCGCTGAAACGGAGCGGCTCATGCCGGCGGGACCAGGTTTCCTCAAACCAGCGAAGGCTCTTGGGAATGGCCCCCCGGTTCCAGTCGTACAGCACGTCCAACAGATCCCCGCACTGGGGGCACGCCACCCGCACCTCCTCCACGCCGCAGGTGTAGCCGCAAGCTGGGCTGATGCAGCGCTGGAAGGCAAAATCGGAGAGGGGCACGGCTGGAAAGGCTTACGTGGAAAGAAGTTGTTGCGACGGTTAGAGATAGAATCAGTCTAGGGGAGGGGCCGAAAACGGGCAAGGCGAAGCGGCCCTTGACACACCCTACTTCTTTTCCACTTTCGCCCCGCGCAGCACGATATCGTCCCAGTCGCTGGTGTCGTCGAACGTGCCGATGCCGATCTGACCCCAGGCGAAGGTTTTGTCCTTGGCGGTCATGACGGGCTTTTGCATGTCGTCGAAATAAACCTCAATCGTTCCCTCCTTCACCCGGCGGACGATTTTGACGTTGTGCCACTTGTCGTCCCAATTCGTCCCATCGGTTGAAGTGAGCGAAATCTTGGTCCGCGGAGCGTCGTTGACGATGAAAATCTGATTGGCGTGATCATCCGCCTTCTTGCCCAGATGGACGTAGTAAAAATGAGCCGGATCCTGATAGCCGAAGACCAGGACCGCATCGCGGTGGCCGTAGTCGGGGTGCGTGCTGAGAACCTTGGCCGTCAGGTCGAAGTCGCCCGCAATGACGTCCTTGAGCAGGGCAACGTTGGTCGGGCTGCGATGCGGAGGCTTGTAGGTAGTCTCTTTTTTGTGCTGGCTGAAGACACCTCCCTTGTCGGACTTCTTGTGGGACCATTGTTTGGCATCCAGCGGCTGCCAGTGGTTGGTGTCCTTTTCGAAGTCCTCTTGGAAGAGGAGGGGGAGCTCGTCGGCGGCACGGGCGACCAGCGAGTGCGACGACAAGAGAATCGCCAGGCAGAGGATGCGATGAGACATGTGATTTCCTTGGTGGGGTAGGCTTCCAGCCTGCCCAGATTTTTTAGGGCAGGCTGGAAGCCTACCCCACTTCCTTACTTCTTTTCCAGCCACCAGATTTGCCCGAACGAATCGGTCAGGTAGACCTCGCCGGAGTCGTCCTGCCCGATGGCGATGTAGGGCATGGTGGATTCGGTTTGCAGGCTTCGGTTAGCGATCGTCTTGCCGGACTTGGCGTCGTATTGGAGAGCCCAGACTTTGCCTGAGACATAGTCGGCATAAATGTAGTGCCCTTCCAGTTCCGGCACCCGCTTGCCGTGATAAACTTCACCGCCGGTGATGGATTTTCCCACATCATGCTTGTACTCCCAGATCGGCTCGATCAGGTCTTTCCGCGGCTCCGAGCCCATGGGGCCGAATTTGTGAAAACCCTCGCGGAGGTTCCAGCCGTAGTTGCCACCCTTCACGATAATGTCGATCTCCTCCCAGATGTCCTGACCGACGTCCGCGCACCACAGCGTGCCGTCCTTTTTGTCGAACGAAATGCACCAGGGATTCCGGAGGCCGGAGGCCCAGATTTCAGGCAACGCGCCTGCCTTGGCGGCCTTTCCGACGAACGGATTGTCCTTCGGAATGGCGTACGCTTTTCCCTGCTCGTGATGATCGACATCAATCCGCAGAATCTTGCCCAGCAATGTGCTCATCTTCTGGCCATTGCCGTGGGGGTCATTGGCCGCTCCGCCGTCGCCCATGCCGATGTAAAGAAAACCATCCGGGCCAAAGACGATGCTGCCGCCGTTGTGGTTCCAGTACGGCTGCTTGATGCGGAGCAGCTCTTCCTCGGAGGCGGGGTCGGCCTGGTCGGGATGGTTCTTGTTCACGCGGAAGCGGGCAATGACCGACAGTTGGGGCTCCACAGTGGAGGTGTAGTAGACAAAGAACTGGCCGTTTTCCTTGAATTTGGGATGAAAGGCGAGGCCGAGGAATCCCTCTTCGTTCTCCTTTTCCTTGTAAACGACGCGGTCGCTAATGTCGAGGAAGGTTTTGGCCTCGCTCACTTTCTGGTCGTTGGAAAAGACGTTAATCTTCCCTTGTTGCGTCACCACAAACAGCCGGTTCGTGCCGTCCTGCGCGGTCGTGAACACGGTCGGTCGAGTAATTTTGAGGTTGGGGAAGGCCCGCACGACCTTCACGGGGGCAGGGGATTCGTCCACTTTTTGGGCAAAGAGCGGAGTGGTCAGAAAAGCAATGGAAATGGTCAGAGGTGTCAATCGCGCGAGCATGAGTGCCTTTTTTTTCGTGAGTGGTGTGATAGAATGATGGGGACAGAATCATTGTTTTATCCGCGGCTCATTTCTTCTCCGCTTTCTCCGCTTTCTTCGCCGTCTTGGCCTGCTGCGGATCAGTGGCCGGCGTCTCGACTTTTCCGATGGTGATGACGACCTTTTTGGCATTCACCGAGCCGTCCTTGGTTTCGTAGCCCTCAGCTTCGATGAGGGAGCCAGGGGGAGCGAGGGAGTAGTCCTTGCTGTCAACTTCAATTGCCAGTTCCTTGGCCAACTTCGCCGTGATGCGCTTCTTGCCAACCATCAGCGTCAGCGTGCCGTCCTTCACCAGTTTTACGGTGGCAGTCACAATCGCCGGCTCGTCCTTGGATTCCTGGATGATGCCCACTTCGTAGCCGTCGTTGGGCGAGTAGACGGTGATGCTGGCTACCTCCTCTTCAATGGCGTTCATTTTCAGCCGCCCTTCAATCCGGACCAGCATTCCCAGCTTGAGATCGGTGAGAGCCAGCTTGCCTTGCACCGTGATGGCGATTTCCCGATCCGGCAAGACGTTGAACGTCCGCAATTTGCTCGTCGCATCCGTCAGCATGATCTTGCCGGGAGCAATTGCCGTTATTTTCCCGTTGGCCTTCACCTTTTTGGGGAAGTCGGCATTCGTCTGCGGTAGCAGGCAAGTCAGGCTCGCCAGGACCATCAGCATGGCTGTCGTCGCGCGCATGGGATTACTCCACCTACAGTTTTCGGTGTCAACGTGGAAATGGGCGGAAACCAAACTGTAATCCACCCATCGCTGTCTTGCCACCAACCTAAGCCCCCGGCGACCGGTGGAAATGGACGTGCTTCCATGTGCCCCCAATTTTCTGCCAGATTCGCGTTTCTTCCATCCGCCCCGTCTGCGGCGCGCCGCTGGGATCGAGCGACTGCGTCAGCCGCACGTAGCTGATGACCGCCCCCTCGCCGCCGAGCAGCCGCACGTGGGGCTGGGCCATGCTGACGTTCTTGGCCGGCTTTTGCGGCGAACCGGGAAGCTCGAAATAGTACTTATGAAAGGCCATTCCCGCCACCACTTGCCCGCGGGCCTCCGGCTCGAAGCAGGTGATGGAAGGTTCGCAAAAGGCTTCATAGGTCTTCCAGTCGCCGCCGACGATGGCTTCGAGCAGCTTCTGATTAAGGGCGAGGAGTTCCAGGACGAGCTCGTTCATGGTTCATTTCTTGGGCGAGGCCGTGATTCGGTCGTAAATGCAAAAGTGGTGGGGAAACTCGTTCTTAGTATCCGCCGCATGGTCCGTTTCCTCAACCTGTCGCCATTCGTTCCAGTCGTGGCTGGGAAAAAACGTGTCTCCTTCGACTTCGGCCTCGACGTGGGTGACATAGAGGCGGTCGGCACGCGGCAGTGCCAACGCGTAGATTTGGGCTCCGCCGATCACGAAGACTTCGGAGTCGGAAGCGGCAAGTTTGATGGCTCGCACAAGCGAGCTCTGAATAATAATACCTTCGCCCGCCATTTGGCCTAGCGCCAACTTATCCTTGAGTACCAACCCTTCATTATGAGTGATGACAATTGAGGTTCTTCCCGGAAGCGCTCGACCAATCGACTCGAACGTCTTCCTTCCCATGATTAGATGATGTCCCATTGTCAGCGCCTTGAACCGCTTCAAATCCGCCGACAACCGCCAGGGCAGAGTGCCGCCGCGGCCGATGACGCGATTGCGGTCCATGGCGACAATGATGGACAGCCTCATACCGCCACCGGCGCTTTAATGTGCGGGTGCGGGTCGTAATTCTCCAGCGTGAAGTCTTCGAATTGGAAATCGAACAGCGATTTGATGTCCGGGTTGATCTTCATCGCTGGCAGCGGGCGGGGCTGGCGGCTGAGCTGGAGGCGGGTCTGATCGAGATGGTTGTTATAGAGATGGGCGTCGCCGAAGGTGTGGATGAACTCGCCCGGTTGCAAGCCCGTGACTTGTGCGACCATCAGCGTCAGCAGCGCATACGACGCGATGTTGAACGGCACCCCGAGGAACACGTCGGCGCTCCGCTGATACATCTGGCAGGAGAGCCGCCCCTGGGCGACGTAGAACTGAAAGAGCAAGTGGCACGGCGGCAGGGCCATCTGATCCACGTCCGCCACGTTCCAGGCGCTCACGATCAACCGGCGGGAGTCGGGCGTTTTGCGGATCCGCTCCACGACACCCGCAATCTGATCAATTTGCCGCCCATCCGGCGCGAGCCAGCTTCGCCACTGTTTGCCGTAGACGGGGCCAAGCTCGCCGTGCTCGTCCGCCCACTCGTCCCAGATGGTCACGCCGTGTTCTTTGAGATACTGCGTGTTCGTTTCCCCCCGCAGAAACCAGAGCAGCTCGTGGATGATCGACCGCATGTGCAGCTTTTTCGTCGTCACCAGCGGAAAGCCGGCGGCGAGGTCAAATCGCATCTGGTAGCCAAAGACGCTCCTCGTGCCGGTGCCGGTGCGGTCGCTCTTTTCGACCCCGTGATCGAGGATGTGCTGGAGAAGGTCGAGATATTGACGCATGAGTTTCTTGTAGCGGAGCCTCGTGGCGAGGACAAGGACCTACGAAAACAGCCGTAACTGTCCCCCCGGCAACTTCGGCTGTGTGAACTGCGAGCAGTCGAGCGGAGTCCAGGGACCATCCAGTCCAAACTTCTTGGCGAAGAGCTCGAAGCTGGCCTCGATTCCATCCGCGTAGGCACCGCCCCCCCGCATCCGCTCTCCCCAATTCGCAACGTAGAGCTTGCCGCCTCGGACAGAGCGGACCAGCCCTTCCACTTTCTCGGCTTGCAGTGGGCGATGCGTCCGGAGCCAGTCCAGGAACATTGGCGATACCGCGTACGGCAGCCGAAGCATGACGTAGCCAGCTCCCTTCGCTCCGGCTTCCTTCACTGCTTGCATGATTTGCGGCAATTCATGGTCCGTCAGGCCGGGAATGAGGGGGGCGATCATCGCGCGAATGGGCACGCCGGCAGCGGAGAGCTCCCGGATGGCTCGCAGCTTGGCTTGCGGGGTGGCGGTGCGGGGTTCCATCGTACGGGCCAGTTCCGCATCCAGCGTGGTGATGCTCAGAGCTACCGCGACCAGGTTGCGCTGGGCCAGCGGCCCGAGAATATCGAGATCGCGCATCAGGAGCGAGTTTTTGGTAATCAGCGTCACCGGCTGGCGGGCTTCGAGCATCACTTCCAGGATGCCGCGCGTCAGCTTGAATTTTCGCTCCGCCGGCTGGTAGCAATCGGTCACGCCGGAGATGGTGATGGACTCCGGCTCCCACTTGGAATGGTTCAGCTCCCGCCGCAGCAGCTCCACGGCGTCGTACTTCACCAGGATCTTGCTTTCAAAATCGAGCCCCGCGTTCATCCCCAGCGTTTCATGCGTCGGCCGGGCATAGCAGTACACGCACCCATGCTCGCAGCCGCGGTAGGGGTTAATGCTGTAGCGGAACGGCACGTCCGGGCTGTCGTTTTCGCGGATTAGGTTCTTGGAATTGTCCGGCAGGAAGACCGTGGCGACCTTCCGCTCCTCTGCCAGCAATTCATCATCCGCAGCGAGCTGCTCATAGTCCCTCGCCGAGTGCATCGCTTCAAAACGATTGGGGGGACTCGTGGTCGCACCGCGACCCGTAAAGATCGCCTTCGGCTGTGGGAATTCCGACTTCACGCCTGTATTCTAGCCGATTGGAACAGGTGTACACAAGCGGGTTTCCGTGTGCGTCTCGGGCTAGTTTCGCGGCTTCGCGAGCGGTGCATCGACTTTGGCAAAGGCATCGAACTGAGCATTGATCACTTCCGCCGTCGGTAGCCCCCCATGCACCCACAGGCCATACCGCAAAGCCAGCGGCTTGTCTTTGTCGATGACGCGCGGCTCGGCAAAGGTTGTCGTCGCACCCATCCAGCCATCGTCCCGTACGTGGTAGGCATTGGGGTGGTTGGGATTGGAAGGATGGTCCATCAGCGTGATGCCTTCGATGGCTCCCTTGGGCATGGGGCCGGAGTAGTCGACCCACTTCGCCGGCTTCCAGAAAACTTCCTTTTCGTTGACGCCGCCGGCTGAATTGCGAATGGTGCCGCCACCGTCATGCACGCCGATGGTTTTGGCCATGCGGACCGCCACCGGGCCAAAGGGGGTCTTTCCCAGCGTCACCGGTTTTTCGGACGTGAAGACCAGATCAATGACGAGCAGCCATTGCCCGTCCCCCTGCGGGCGGAAACGGAGGGTGCGGATTTCCTTGAGGAGCGACTTGCCGGTGTCGTCGTTCCAGGCGTTTTCAGCCTCGATGAGTGCCTCCTCATCGGTGTCTTCGTAGCGGACTTTCTTCTGCACGATCCGCCCCTTGCCGGTGTCGCCCCAAAAGGAAATGCCGTCCACGTCGTGGTGGGCAATCCAAACGGAGTTGTGATGGCTGTGCCCGACCGGATCGCGGGGGTGCCCCATGCGGGTCAGCGATTTGCCGCTCGGCCCGATGACCGGATAAAGAAATGGCCGCCGGTCCAGCGGGCTGAAGTGATAGCGGGCGATTTCCCGGCCATCGCGCTCGATGGAAGCCTGCTCGTGCGGCAGGGGCAGGACCTGCATGAGCGGGACGGGCTTGGCGGACGGCATATCGACTTGACCGTAAATCGGTTGTGCCGCTGTGGCCAACAATAAGAAGAACAGAAAAGGCTGTAGACGGGTCATCATGCGGGGCTCCACGAGGGGTTGCACAATCAACACGCTACTTCTTCGCGCCCGATGTTGCAAACCGGAGAAGCTCGTCCGCCGGGTAAGTAATCCTGCCGTCGACTTTCGCCCAGTCGCTGAGATTCCAAAATCAGCGCGACTTTCGTTCCTTGATTTCTTGCGGACTCAGGTAATGGGCAGGAGAGATGTCTTGATGCGGTGCTGCCGGAGCGTTCGGGGAAGCAGCAGCGGGGGGATCACTAGCGGGGAAGGAAGCTTCAGCCGCCACGTCGATCTTGTCTTTCGTGGTGGGAGAAAGCGTGGGCTTGCCAGTGGCGGTTTTGCCAACGGGCCGAGCTTTCGGCGGTTTTTCTGTCGCGGCGGCGGGGGATTGAGGTTTGGCGGATGAGCGGGCCATTTCGGCTTTCTCCGGAGGCGGAAGGTGTTCCGGGGCAGTATTGAAGCAAACATCGGGCCGAATGTCGCGGCGAATCAAATCAGCGACATATGCAATCAAAGTGAGCACACACGAGGTGCCTTTGACGAAGTCTGGCATGGCGGTGTGCCATCAAGGAAATGTCACAAGTCGCGTATTTACAATGACTTGTGCTGTCCAGTGCAAATTGGGTGAAGGGGAGGCATTGTCGTTGCAACAACTATAATTCAACCTATACTCCCGCTCCGAAAGGATTGTCGCAATGTCCCCCACCCTCCTCATGCTTGCTGCCGGTTACGGAATGCTGATGCTCTCATACGCCTTCATCGCCCGGCCGTACAAGATGCTTCATCCGTTCTAAATTGTGGTCCGCTCACTCCGTGAGCGGACATGCCGGCACACTGAGTGTGCCGGCTACTATTAGGACACATTCAGGCCGCTGCGGCGTTTGGCCTGGCCCGCGGCGGGAGAAGCCTCCTGAGGCGGATCGACGCGAAGCGTGCCGCCAATTCCGCTGCCGCTTGCGGTTTCGCCCACAACCACCGGTGGAGTTTTTTCTCGGGCCAGATGTTCTTCCACGGCCGCTCGAATGTGGGGCAACTCGGGATTGGTTCCGTCAATCGCCTGCCAGACCTTCAGCACCACTTCCGCCGTCGCCGCATTTCCGGTTGCCAGGAGCGTGACGCACAGCCATCGCAGGCAGAATCGTTCGCGGCAGCCGCCACGGTAGGCGGTTTCCAAGAAGGTCTTCGCGGCAATCCAGTTGGCAACGGTTGCGGCGCAGGCACCTTGGACGGCTGTCCGCCAGTTTTCTTTGCCGGGGAGATCCGCGGAGAGTTTGCTGACCGCCAAGAGCGCCTCGTCCCGCCGGCCATGCTTGACGTGCAACTCCACGACCTGGCGACCGATGCGAAGTGACTCGGGATAGGCGGCCCAGGCCTCGCTCAACAACGTGAGCGCCGCATCGTCGTTGCCGTCAAGCTGCAGCAAGGCGCTGCGGCAAACCGCGGCCACTTCGCGAATATCCCGCAGGTGCCAGATTTCGGGCTCCACCTGGCCGTGGCGATAGGCGACTTCATACGACCGTGCCGCCAATTCACGCTGCCCGAGCGATTGCAGATAGCCGCCGAGAGCGCAGAGCAATTGAGCGTCGAGCGAGAATGTCTCCAGCGCTTCCATGCAGAGCGCGATTTGGGCCGTGCGATTTTGCGAGGGCGCAGCGGATTGGGTTTGATTGTTCGCGGCCTTGGCCGGAATGCTTTCCAGGCAAGTCAGTAGTCCATAGTACGCTTCCAGCATCTCCGCCGAAGCCGGTTCCGCCAATTCCTTGGCCCGCTGATAGTGCCCCAGTGCCGACTCATGCCGGCCCAGGGTCTGGCAGGCTTCCCCCAGGCAGTTGAGCAGGACCGCGGTTTGGCCGCGCTCGACAATCTGCAAATCGGCCAGACGGATATTCTGCTCGGCCTTGGCGGCCTTTGCTTCCTGCTCGTGGTCGCGCTCGCCGCGGCGGAGAGTGAGCGGCAAGTGCTCCAGCTTCATCCCGAAGGCGAATAGCGAGCGGGTCAGGGACTCGCGGACGCGGCCGTGGAAAATCAGCCCTGGCCGGTTCGGATGCAACCGCACGCAGGCAATTTGCTCGCCGGCGACCAGCGGTTCCCGGCCGGGGAGGGCGACGCGCAACAAGTAAGCCGTCGCCAAATCGACCTGCTCATCCACAAACTCCCGCAGCAGCCGCCCTTCGTCGTGCTCCAGCCGTTCGCCGGCATCCAGCCACAGCACCCAGTCGCCGGAAACGTGCGTCAGGCAGGCATTGCGAGCAGCGGCGAAACTCTCGTCCCAAGGCCGGCGATAGAGCTTCGCCCCCAACCGCTCGGCAATCATCGGGGTCTCGTCAGTGGAGCCGGTGTCGAGCACCACGATTTCGTCCGCCAGGTTGCGAATGCAGACGAGCGTTTCCGCCAGTGCCTCGGCGGCATTGCGGGCAATGATGGCGATAGATAGACGGCGCTTTTGGCCGGATTGATCGGACATAATTCGCCCTCCTGGCGAAATCGAATGCAAACTGCGCGAAGTATCCGTGGCGCGGAAGTTTAGCTTTGGTGGGGAAATGGGGAAAGATGAAATTGGGGATGTCCGACTGCTAGCGGTTGGCGAGGAAGAAAGAGTAGATGGCAAAATCATGGATGGCAAAATGATAAGAAAAGAAAGACGAGCGGCGCAGCGAGGGTCGGCAGCTGCTTTCGGCAATCTTCTGGATTTATGATTTTGCCATTCGCCTTCGCTTTCGATTTCTCCCCGCCCGTGATAGCATGAAGTAAGTCGCACTCGCCCCGTTTCGAGATCCTTCCATGGACCCCCTTCACCTCTGCATCGCTTTGGGTCCGGTGGCGATTTACTTCCTCCTGCTCGGCAGCATCAACCTGTCGCGGCGGCCGTTTGTCACGTCGGGGACACGGGACGCGGCGGCCCTAGGCATCGCCATCGGCGGGTTTGTGGTCGCGGGGCCGATGGAGCTGTTTTTGCCGGAATCGGCGGCGGTGCGGATGGGGTTTTGGGTCTGGCCGACCTGCATCGCGTTCTACATTCTCTGCCTCTCGCTCGCCGTGCTGCTGATGCGGCCGCGGATCGTGATTTACAACGTCACCTTTGAGCAGCTCCGCCCGTCGCTGGCAGACATCGTGCTGCGGCTCGACAGTGAATCCCGTTGGGCCGGCGACAGCCTGGTGATGCCTAACCTGGGGGTGCAGCTCACGGTGGAATCGCAGGGGATGATGAAGAACGTGCAGCTCGCCGCCGCCGGCACCGAGCAAAGCTTCCAAGGCTGGCGGCTGCTCGAAACCGAGCTCACCGCCGCCCTCCGCACGGCCAAAGGGACCCGCAACCCCTACGGCATGAGCCTCATCATGTTCGGCCTGCTCATGGCCGCCTCCGTCATCTACTGGCTCAGCCGCGACCCGCAGGGAGTGGCCCAGGCGCTGAATGAGATGCTGAGGAAGTAGTGCCCGCGGAAACGGTAATGCAAAAGCCAGTCCCCAGTAGGTACTAACATGCCAACTGTTAAATCACCCAAGGTTTTCGTTTCCGCCACCTCGGGTGATCTGAGATCGGTACGCGTCCTGATCAAAGATGCGCTCTTAAAAATCGGCTGTATGCCGATTGAGCAATCCGACTTTCCCCCCGACTATCGGACGGTTTCCGCCTTTCTCACGTCCGAGGTGGAAGCGTGCGACGCTGTGCTGCACATTGTTGGCAATCGCTATGGCGCTGAACCGAATCCCGAAACGCTTCCTCCGGGAACCGTGCGCCGATCGTTCACCCAGTTGGAGTACGACGTTGCCAGGCGCTTGAAAAAGAAGGTGTTCACATTCATTTGTGCCGATGATTTTCCCTACGACGCCTGTGAACCCGAACCCGAGATCAAAAAGCTCCTGCAAGCGGCACATCGAGCGACGTTGGCCGCGGGAAGCGAGAAATACGCCAACGTCACGTCGGCCGAAGACTGCGGTGACAAGGTCAAACTCCTGCGTTTGCAACTCGAAGAGTTGACTCGCCAAATCGCTACCGAGCACCGCCGCCAAATATACGCATGGTCAGCCGTGGCGGGCATTCTGTCCTTGATCTTCGTCTTAGGACTTGTGATCTGGGCAACTATGTGGGGCACCCGCGATCAGGCCAAAAAGATCGCCGAAGATACCAAACGGCTGGCCGAAACCACCGATAAGTTGCGAAAGACCGGGGATGACGTGAAGAAAGACGTCGCGAAATCGCTCGACGTTCAAAAAGAAGCGACCGCCAAGGTTTCTTCGATCGACACCAAGGTGATGCAACTGGTCGAATCTGATTTGCTGTCGGCGATTGCCTTGAAGTCGGGAATTGAGCCGCAGCAAATCAAGCAGCTCGTACTGCAAAGCCAGGCGACGGGGCTGGACACACTCAGCTTTGCTCGCCAGCTTGCCAAAGAAGGTCGGCACGACGTGGCCTTGGGATTGTCTCGTTTCGTCGCCGAGACGGCACTGCTTCTCGACAATTCCGATTATCGGGCCGCCGCCGAAGCCTTTCTGATTGCTGCGGAAGAAAGGAAGAATCTGCTCAAATCCGACGATGACAACGAAACCGGAGCGCGATACCTCAATGAGTCAGCGGGGTTGGCTCTACGAGGTCTCGATGCCATTCGCACACTCAAGCCTAGTGAACAAGCGCTCAATGAATCGCTCTACTCCGACCTGGCACTCGAACGGGCACACAGTCTGTGGCGAGCGGCGGCGCTGTGCGAGCCAGGTTCCGCCCACGGCTATGTCGACAAGTCACTCGCGCAAGTCGAGGAGGCGATTGCCCGCAAGCCCAGTGACGTCCATAAACTCACCGCACTTCGTCGCCGTCGCGCCTGGTATCTGGCCGATAAGTCGCATTGGACGACAATCCAAACAGCCGACCGACTCTTAGCCGAAGCGCGCGGCGAAGCCGACCAGACCGTCGAATTAGCACGATTACGCGGCAATGCGGCAGATCAAGGGTGGGCCCTCCGGGCTCGCGTTCACGTGGGGATGCAGTCCTACGATTTGCAATCGCAGATGGCTGCGCGAGCCACGTTGCAAAAAGTGATCCAGGATTGCAGCGACGGGCGGGCCATCCTCGTGGACGAACAAGACGAAAGGGGCAAGCAAGTACGTGCCGAATTCGCCGCGCTACGAGGGCTGGCCATGCTCGAACTGGCGCAGCGGGCCTTGTCCGTAGCGGAGAAAGAGAAAACATTCACGGACGCCGTCGAGCAATTGACAACCACCCTGGCCGAGGCCGAAAGCCAGAGCAACGCACACGCCGGGCGGATCGTGTCGATGGGACTGCTCCGCGCCCACTCACTACAAGGCGATCGCCGCGCAGCAGAGCCGGTGTTGGCGACCGCGAACAGCTACGGCTTTGGCGGGGTGGAGGACAGAATTGCCCTGGCCGATTATGGGGTCGCGACCAACTATCTCGACACCTGTCATGAGGCCGCCACACTTTTGCGGGAATCGATCGCTAAGTACACGGTTTCTGTTTCTCCGCGATCTTACGTGAAGTTAAACTTTGCCCTCGCGAAATGCCTGAGCGCCAAGTCGCAAATCCGGCGATACACGCCGGAAAACGAAGAGAAGTTCGGTTTCGCGGAAGGTGATCAACGCGAAGCCGATCAGGCGCTCCAGTTAGTCGCGTCGAAATTCCCGCACGATTCGTCGCCACGAATTTGGGCCCAAGCCCAAGCCAGACTTGGTCGCTCGATGTCGCGAAGGGCGTTCAATTCGGACAGAGAGAGAATTAAAGCGTATGAAGCGGCGCTGACCGTTTTCACTCGCGAACAAGACCCGGTGGAATGGGCCGAACTCAAACAGAGCTTGGCCATCGAAATCGCTGCAAGTGACCCCCCCCGCACAGCTGAGGCGCTCGCTGCCATCGACGATGCTCTGCAGGTTTTTGACCGGCAAAGCTTTCCCTACGATTTCCAATCGCTGTGTGGGCACGCTCGTCACATTCACACGGAACTGGCCAAGAAGGCCACCGACAAAGCGATCCAGCGGAAAGAATGGTCACGCGCCCTCAAATTCGCCGTCGCGGTCACCGAGAGTCAGCGCGCGGAAAACGGCAAATCCGGCCGGCACGCCGACGAACTCGTGAAGCTTGTCACCGAATTCAAAAACAGTCTGCCTCCCGAGGAACGAGAGGAAGTCGATGTGGAGGTCACGCGGTTTACCGCGGAATTCAAGGCGCGAGACAAATGACGACTTGAAATCGAGGCGTCTGGATGTCATCGCCTTAAGCGTATTTGCCAGGCTGACTACCACGGGTGAGAACAATGGGGGCCAGTCCAGACCTATACAAGGAACCCGCAACCCCCTACGGCATGAGCCTCATCATGTTCGGCCTGCTCATGGCCGCCTCCGTCATCTACTGGCTCAGCCGCGACCCGCAGGGAGTGGCCCAGGCGCTGAATGAGATGCTGAGGAAGTAGCGCCCCCGTTTGTGGTAACCGGCTTCAGCTGGTTACAAACTGCCCCAGCGGGATGCTTCGGAATCGCGACTGACCTCGGTTCTGCAATCAAATACAACTTTTTACGTTATTCAATTGATCCGAGCCGTCCCACTTGCTCTGTCCAACACCAATTACAGCAATTCGGAGACTACCGTCACCTGCTTGCTGGTGTCTACGATCGGAATCGGCCGCTCGACTCCTGGGGCGCGGTTCTGGCGGGTGTGATCGATTTTCAGAATCGTGCAGATGGTTGCCAGGAAGTCGGTCACGCTGATCGGGCGCTCGACGACCTCGGCGGCGTCGCGATCGGTGCGGCCGACCACCTGACCGCCGCGTATGCCGCCGCCGGCCAGGACGCTGCTCCAGGCGCGGGCCCAGTGGTTGCGTCCGCCGCCGCTGGTGATTTGCGGGCTGCGACCGAACTCCCCCATCCAGATCACCAGGGTCGAGTCGAGCCGTCCACGCTCCTTCAGGTCCTCGATAAGAGCTGCCATGCCAGCGTCCGCTTCGGCCGAGAGTCCCTTGGTGCGGGGGAAGTTGCCTTGGTGAGTGTCCCAGCCGACGCCGTCCCCCATCAGGACTTCCACGAAGCGGACCCCCGACTCGACCAGTCGCCGGGCCATCAAGCACCCTTGGCCGAAACTTCCCCGGCCGTAGCGGTCGCGCTGCGTGTCCGATTCCCGCGTAAGGTCGAAGGCCCGTTTCTGCTCGGAATTCATCAGCCGCACCGCCCGCTCGAGGGCCGAGGAATGTGCCCGGGCCGACTCTGCGCGATACGCCTGTTGGAATGACGCATCGAAACGGCGGAGCAGCTCGTACTGCCGCTCGAACTCGGTCCGGCTGGTGAGGGGTTCCAGAAAATCCGTCCCGCGATCGGGATGGGACACGTCGAGCGGCTGATGTTCCGGGCCCAGAAAGCCGGAGCGTGTGGCGTGGCGGGGGCCGGCGCCGATGCAGACGAAGTTCGACAGCGGGAAATCCCGGTTTCCCAGTTCTCGCGACACGATCGCTCCCAAGCTGGGGAAGGTCACTCCGCCGGCTCGTTTCTGATACCCGGTGTGGACGTGGTAAGTGGCCAATTGGTGGTCGGATTCCAGCGTGCTCATGCTGCGAAGGAGGGCGGCGTGCTGCATTAGCCCTGCGAATTTCGGGAAGTGCTCGCTGATCTGAATCCCTGGGACCGAAGTATTGATCGGCCGGAACTCACCGCGGATGTTGTCCTTTGCCTCGGGCTTGAGGTCGAACGTGTCGAGATGGCTCGGGCCACCGGACATCCATAGCAGGATACACGACTTGGCCTGGGGCTGCTCGGCCGCGTGTAACGCCAACCTCCCCAGCCAGCCGCTCAACATGCCGCTGCCTGCAACGAGTGAGGAAAACCTGCGTCGCGTGATGTTCTCGTGCATCGGCGTCTTCCTTGGATTCTCAGTGGTTCAGTGAAAACTCGCTGCTCATGAGCAGGGCCCAGGCAAGTTCCCGGTAGACGGTCTGGGGGGACGCGTCCGTGTCCTTCAGTTGGTCCCGCGCGAGCTGCTGCTCGGTAGGCGTGGGTTGGCGGGCCAGGATCGTCAGGAACAGATCCGCCACGATGTCGTCCGCCGAGCGCCCAGGGGACGCTACCCGCGAAACCAGCGATTCGACGTTGCGGCCGGTGAATTGCCGCGAGTTCATCAGCCGCAGCAAATGGGGAATCCCGCGCTCATAGCGGGTCGGATCAGGATCGCCGTCCCCCGCGAAAAACTGGCAGAACTCGTACCGCGCACCGAGCCGGGTGTCGACCCCGGAAGCCTTGTCTGGCGGCCCCAGGACCGACACCAGCGAGTCGTACAACTGTTCGGGCGAGAGCACCTTGATCGACATGCGGGCGAACAGTTTGGCCTGGGCATCGGCCTTCTCGCCGGGGCGGCTGGTCTGCTGGTACGTGCGGCTGGTGAGGATGGCGCGGCAGAGAAACTTCAGGTCGAACCCGGACTCGACGAACCGCCGGCTCAGCAGTTCCAGCAGTTCGGGGTGAGATGCGGGGTTGCCGGTGTGCATGTCGTCCACGGGATTGACGATCCCGCGGCCAAAGAAGTGCCACCACATCCGGTTAACCGTCGCGCGGGCGAAATACGGGTTCTCTCGCGACGTGATCCAGTGGGCTAGCGCGGCTCGGTGCGCCTCGCGGGAATCGGCCGAGAGCTCTTCGCCATCCAGAAACGTCGGCGGGCGCACTTGAATCCCTTCGATCATGTCGGCGCCCTGCAGCGACGAGAGCGTCATTTTCGGATCGTCCCGCACGCCGGCCACATAGACCATCTTGGGGCGATTCGGCGTTTGGATCTGGGCGAAGAACGCCGCCATTCCCCAGTAGTCCTGCCGCTTCCACGCGACGAACGGATGGTCATGGCACTGGGCGCAGTTCAGGCGGACTCCCAGAAAGTAGCGGCTCGTGAGGTCGGTAAGGTCGGTGACCCCCAGCGGGTGCCGTCCCTCAATCAAGTAGGTGACCGCCGGGTTCTCTTCGATCTTGCCGGTGGCCGTCAGCAGATCGCCGACAGTCTTGTCCCAGCCATCATTGTCGTTGAACCGTTGGGCCAGCCAGGAGGTGAATCGCTCCGCCTGCACCCGCTGTTCGTTGACCTGGGGAGAAAGGAGACGTCCCCGCCACACATCACCGAAATGCTCCCCCAGCCGCGAACTGGCCAGCAGCTCTTCGATCAATTCGGTCCGCTTCTTGGGATCTTTGCTCTCCAGGAACCGGTCGGCCCGCTCCGCCGCAGGGACGACTCCGTGCAGGTCCAGAAACACCCGCCGCAGAAACTCCGCATCGTCGGCCGGGGGGACTCGTGCGACTCCCTCGGCATCGAGTCGCGCTTGGATCTGGCGGTCGATCAACTCGGCGAGTTCCGCCGCATTGTCCCCCGCCGCTGCATCCACGGCCAGACCTATCAGCAGCCCCATGGCGGCAGTCAGCACGGTCAGCGTTCGCCACATCGCTGGATCCTCCAAGTTGGTCCCCAAAATCGTGCTCTCCATCCTACATCCGGGCTGGCACGTTTTCGACGGCCCAATGGCGATCAAGACAAGGGGCCATGTGCGGACCTGTCCCCTTGGTCTCTATTTGGTTACTTCCTCAGCGGGTTTGCGCACAGTCACAAAGAGGACCGTCACCACACCCGGCTCCTCTCCCTTCAGGACTGCCGGCCGGCCGCTAATGTTGAACCCTATCGTGGCCCCCTTGTTCACGGCGGAGCGATCCGAGGGTACGAGCTCGGTGCGCGTGTTGATGTAAAACTTCGTCTGCTTGTCGATGGGGATGAAGCGATTTTGATCGAGCAGGATGCGATCACCTTCCACCCCCTCGACCACTGCTGTCGTCCCCCACTCCATCCGGTCCGGCCCGCTGGGGGGGCCAGGCAGCACATTCATCAAATGGGTATTCACGCGAACCGCCACGAGTTGGCCCTCTTTGTCGTGCTTGCCGACCGCGAGCAGTGCCGTCTTTGGGCGCAGGATCGCCGCCGTCGCGTCGACGAGGTCAAACGGCGTTGTGCTGAAGTACTGGGTCTCCTCGGTCACCGCGAAGGACCGGCCGTCCTCAAACACGACGACCCGTCCCTTGGTCGCTTTGACGATCCCCGACAGCGAATCCTCCTTCGGCCCCGGCTGCACGTACACCGGCAGCCGGCGGGGCTCTGCTTTCTTCTCCTCGGCGTTCACCGTGGCTGGATAGAGCATCGCCGACGCGAGGCAGGTTGCAAGGAGCGATAACTGAAGGGAATGGAGGGATTTCACTTGCAATTTCCTAGGGGTGGCGTCAGTAGTTAGACGAGCTTCGACACCCATCCGTTTCGGCAAACGTGTCCTTATTCAACAACCACGACACCTGGCGGGCGGTAATCGCGGAAGCTGCTATTGGCCGCCCCCCGCCACCTTTGTGCTCCCCTGGTCGATCTTGTATCCTAGCGTCAGCCACCCTTCTTGACTCTGAAACTCCGCCACACGCAAAGGCCGCAGTCGGCCAATCGTGCCCCCTGCGGGAGCGACAAAGCCGTCAAAGTGTAGCTCCTGCGGAAAGATCGCTCCGATCTTGAGCGCGAGGAATCTTCGCAGGCCCGCCTCTTCGTCGGATGCGAGCCCGAGTGCGGTTCCCTGCGACTAAATACAACTTTTTACGTTATTCAATCGACTATTAACAATTTTTCCTGGAGTATCGAGATGCGGTACGATTCAAAAAGCAAATCGTCGCCGATACTTTCCGCCGGACTCTTTCCAAGGGAGGTCGACCCATGGTTCAAAGCTTCTCACGTTGGGTAGTGATTGCGGCATTCCTGTTATCGCCGGCGCGGCTCATGGCTGGCGGACCCCCCTTCTTGTGCTTGCCGGTCAACGGGGTCACTGCTGAGAACGTGCAAGCATGCACCAAGCTGCTCAATTCCAAACTCGAAACGAAGTTCTGGCCGCATTCCGGCCGACCCCACGGCGTCAAGCTCACGGAGCGAACCAAACAGTGGTATCTGGCGTTTTACATGGGGAGCGACGTCCGGCTGAGCGACGTGCAGTCCGCGCTCGAAGGGAGCGAATTCTCAATTCCGCGAGACAGGCTCCATCTGTTCGGTCATGTCATCCTCGAGATGGATGCCCGCCCGGAATCACGTCAGGCCCTGCTTTCCGGCTTGGAGGCTCTCTCTCACGTTTCGGTGGCGGAATCGAAAACCCAGAAGAATCTTCTGCTCGTGACGGTGGACATGCCGTATCCAGCCGACGGGAAGGAGGACCTGGAATCGGTCGGGTGGGACAATTTTCAACGGAGTGATTTCAACTCGAACCAATCCACGCATCCCAGGACTCCGGCAACCCCCAAGGAGTTGCCAGGCTACGAGAAGATTCAGGACATGGTGTCGAAGCACCATGCCACGCTGAAAGACATTCGCTGGAGCACCCACTACGCCTGCCGTCCGCTGGGGTGCGTGGCCGAACCCCGGCCTTCCGCCACCGAAGCTGGCCCAGGCAGCTCACCCGAGGCCGCTTTGCCCGTCGGCAAATGGAACGTCGAGTTCACCAATGGAGTGACTGAGGTGTGCTCCATTGGCAATAGCGGAGAGTCTTTTGTTGAGGAAACGCAGAGGAGGTCCACTGGCATGGCGGTGGCCAAAGAGGGTGGCGTCGTGATTACCTTCCACGACGATCGGGTCGAGCGCTGGACCCCGGTCGGCAAGCGATTCGTCGTCGAGCATTGGTTTCCTGGTTCGCGCCTTCCAACCGTAACTCCGGTCCTCGGTATCGCCGAGCGCGCCCCGTGAAGCAGAGGGCCGAACCAGCCGCTGGTGGTAATCGGGCCTACGAACGTTCACCTAGAGTACCGTCACCACGCCAGGCTCCCTCCCTCTTCAGGCCCCGCACCGGGCTAGAGTGGAAACTGCGGATTAGCTTTTGAAGTCTTTGAGGTCGATCACAAAGTTATTTTTGCTTTCATCGGTCGTGACTTCAAGCTCCAAGCCGCTCTTCGAGATATCCGCACTTCCGCCGCCAGCCACGTCCAGTTCTGCTTGCTTATTCGCAAACGCCTCCATCATTTTCTGTTGTTCCGCCTGCATGGCCTGTTGCTCCTCCGCAGACTTCGGAGTTTTGCTAAAATCTGTTGTGGCGGTAGCGCCCGCGGCCCCCGCTCTTTTGGAGACGCTCACTTTGCACTTGCCTGGGACAACTCCGCCCGGGCGATTCATGTAGCTCAATTGAAACTTGCCGGCGGCGTCCGTGAAACCGTTGGCAAAGTTGCCGTCCTCGTAGGCGAATGTCACTTGCGCCCCCTCGACGGGGACGTTGTTGTTCGTCAGCGTACCGCCCGCCTTGTAAAGCTTGGGGCCGCCACCTCCACAACCAGATGCCACGAGCGCCAATACCGCCACCGCCAGGCATTTCCACGAAAAAATGTTCATTGATGCACCTAGGATTCGGAAAAAAAAGATGGTAGGACGGAACACTCCTCCGTCCTACCCTGTACTTTTCTTGCCACCAGAGATTAGTAGTCGCCGATCGGCAAGCTGTCACGGCGTCCACCCAGGCGCTGGTACGTGGCATAGTTCACGCTTTGACTGATGAAGTGAACGCTGCCGTCGCCGAAGACAAACTGGCAACCCTGCGGGTGGCGAGATCGGAAGCCATGCCCCAGGTTCCAGTTGCTAATGGCGACGCAGTTCGGCATGCTGGTAATGCCATTATAGGGATAGCCCTTGTTGGCTGC
This sequence comes from Pirellulaceae bacterium, assembly GCA_051004015.1. Taxonomy (GTDB): domain Bacteria; phylum Planctomycetota; class Planctomycetia; order Pirellulales; family Pirellulaceae; genus SXOA01. The sequence goes on from JBPCKT010000040.1 coordinate 67,609, forward strand.
TTCCTGCGAGCTGCCGGCGCAGAGAGTCATGAGGTTGATGCCGGGGGAAGTGCTGGCCAGACCGCTCCCGGTGCCAATAAACCGCCACCAACCGCCAGTCCAGTCGTTCGTGCATTCGCCGATTAACTCGCCCATGAAAATGGTATTAGAGAGTCCGTCCCGCACCGCGCCGAAATTCATGCCTCCTCCCCGGATTCCGCCGCGACTGAAAACGCCGGAAAGGCTGCGTTCTTGGTTTCCGCCATCGACGGCGTTACCCCCAGGCAAATCTTCCACGTATTTGACCGTAGGCGTGTTGTAGTAAAACAGGAGGCAGGATGCGTTTGCCGAGGGAGTCCTCTGCGAGCCCATCGAGCCGGAGTAGCTGGTATTGGCGGCATACCAGTTCGGATCCAGGCCCAGGGCAGGCGAAGCGTCCGACGGACACATGGCGTAGGGCACCTGGATTTCTTCCGCGAACTGGATGCCGTCTACGCCGTTCACGGGGGAGTAATATCCAGCTCCAGGCGACCGCGAATAGCCGCGCTTTGTCGATGTTACCGAAGGCGCGTTCCACTTCCAAATGATCTTGTCGTAGAGCGGTTGCTGCTCCATTTGCGGCAGGATGATCGCCTGCATTCCCGGAACAGGCAAACCCCAGTTGCCGTTTTGAGCGTTGGCCATGGGGGCCGTCGGGATCTTGTTCCAGATGTCGTGATACGTGTGGATTGCCACGCCGTACTGCTTCAGATTGTTCGCGCATTGCATGCGCCGGGCGGCCTCGCGAGCTTGTTGCACGGCAGGCAACAGCAGAGCGACGAGAACTCCGATGATCGCAATGACCACCAGCAGTTCGACCAGGGTGAAGCCCCGGTGGATCGGTTTCTTTTGGAACATAAGTAAACCTCCTGGAGAAGAGAAAGAGGAAAAAATGACGACTGCAAAGAGAAATCTGTTGGAATTAACTACCTTTTTGCCCTGGGAGGTGAGGGTACGCTCTTAACGAGTCCCCTCGTCCACGAGGTGCAAAGACCAGCGATGAACGCCTATGTTCCCCCCAACCACCCCGGAATCTAACATCTGGGAATATTAAGAACAATCAGATTTCAGTCGATTTCGACAAAAAACAGGAAAAAAGAAGTTTATATGCACCCCACCGAACTATAGACAAAATGTCTTGGGGATATGGGTTTAAAGTTCTGGCGAGGACAAAACGAGGTCAGTTCCCGATCCCCATGTAAACACTTTAGCGCGATTCTGATGGCTGATAAAACCCTTATGACCGCCGAAAGTCGCCCCCACATTCCGTGTGCAGGCCTGTTCGCTTACGGAGTGTGCGGACTGCTTTGGTTTATCGCCACGGCATCGACTGCATGTGCTGCACCCTCGCTCCCTCAGCCGCCCGCGGAACTCGCCCGTTGGCTCCAGCCGCAGGAGTGGGTGCGGGATGTGGAAGGGCCGATTGTTTCGCTGGGGAAGGAGGGGGAGTTCGACGACCGGCATATTTTTGCCCCGACGGTGGCGGAAGAAGAGGGGCGGTTCTCGCTTTGGTATTCCGGGTCGCGGGGGAAGCCGGGGGAGCGGGTGTTTCGGCTGGGGCTGGCGACGAGCGGGGATGGGAAGCGGTTTGAAAAACGGGCGGCTGGCGCTGTGTTTGAATTTGGGGATGGAAAACATTCGGTCCTCACTCCTACGCTGCTTCGCCGGGCGGATGGGACGGTGCTCCGCGAGGAGGGGAAGCTGCGGATGTGGTTCGCGGCGGCGACGCTGGGGAAGGGAGGGCTGCATACGCTGCACGAGGCCCGCAGCGAGGATGGCATCCGCTGGAGCGAGCCGTCGCCGGTGCATTTGGAAAACGCCTATTGCCCAACGATTCTGAAAACCGAGGCGGGATTCCGGATGTGGTACAGCGACGTCAGCCGGCGGCCGTGGGTCATCCGCCACGCCGAGAGCCCGGACGGCCGCCGCTGGAAAGTGACGGAGCGGCCGGCCCTGCAGCTCAGCCAGGACTGGGAGGGAGAAGTGCTGGTTTATCCCACGGTGGTCGGGGCGGACGGCGCGTACCTGATGTGGTACGGCAGCTATGACCGGTCCCTTCGGCGGGAGAAGACGGCGATTGGCTTTGCCGCCAGCACGGACGGCTTGGTCTGGCACAAGCTGACCGCCAACCCGGTGCTGCGGCCCGATGAGCGGCGGCCCTGGGAATCCAACTACGTCGGCAGCGGCTGCATTCACCGGCTGGCGGACGGCAGCTTCCGATATTATTACGCCAGCCGCAAACAGCCGCCGTTTGAGAATCTGTACTTTGCGATTAACACGGCGCGGTGGGAACCGAAACACTAGCCCGACGCGCGAGCGAGGAATTCAACCATGACTCTGCTTCTGACCTGCACGCTCCTGCTCGTTCAACCCGCTGATGTTCCGCCGGAGCCTGTGCAGAAATACTTACAGTGCTGCGAAGCGGCGAAAGCAGCCACTATCGCGGCGAAGGAAGCAGCGCTCCAGTCACTTACTGGCGACAAGCTCGCACATGCCAGGGCCGAGCTGGCGAAATTCAAAACGGCACATGCTCCGCTTCTGCATCTGCCGCTGCCGCCGCGGAAAGGCGAGCTGGGGACCTTTGCAACTGCCGATGAGTTGCCCGGCGGAAAGTCTCTGGTCGTGTTGGAGGTGACGGACAAAGAGAACGCCATCGTGCGGGCCTGGTATGTGCCGACTGGCGAAATGGAGCCCACGTTCGTCGATGTGTGGATTCAAGGAATTGACACCAGTTCTCTCACGGCCGGCTCAGCGGCAAAGTTGCTGCAGGTATTTCACGTCACCGGCAATAAGCTCATCGACACCACCTGCGGCAAGCGAAGTTTTCCACTACTCGAACCAGTAGAACTAGAGCGGAAACGTGCCAAGTGACGCGCTTACTCGCTCTTCGGTGGCTCGTTCTTCAGCAGCTTGAGCCGCTCGGCAAACCACTCGGCGTCATAGTCCCCCATCGCCCGCAGGAATTCCGGCAGATCGCCCACGACGGAGTTCTCCTGCCGGGCGGGAAGCGTAAGGCGCAGCTCATCACGATTGTCGCGGCGAAAAAGCGCGGCGATGCGGTCTTGCACTTGCTGCTGCTCGTCATTCAGACCGGCATCAAAGCCGTAGGGAATCCGCGCCTGGTCTTGCCGCAATCCCTGAATGGCCCAGGCAACTTGCCGTGCGGAAGCGTAATCCCGCACGTCGGCCGTGCCGCCGGAGTTCAGCAATATGGCGAGCGACCTGGTTGTCCGCTGTTCGTCAAACTTGGCGACGCTGAGCTCCTGGCAAAGCTGATCCAATTGCGGCGAAAGCTTCTTGGCGGCGGCAGCGATTTTCTTAGGGTCGCCGAAGGGGCGCTGCGTGAAGGCGAGTTCCAGGGCATGGAGGTCACCATCCAGTTCCGGCTTTCGCTCCGTGGCCAGTCCGAGCAGGGCGCTCGTCCAGCGCGGCATGGGGGGACGGCCTGGAGGATTGCTGGATTTGGGTCGGGAGGTCAATCCTTCCTGCCGTCTCAATTCGTGGTGACAGGCGGCGCAGTCGTAGAGCGCGAACTCCGGCCAGGTGAATCGCTTGTTTCCCTTGCTCGCTTCCTCCGCGTAGTCTCCCGCCAGACCGGCGTATGTCTTGAGCACAACGACTCCGGAGAGAGTCACTTCCTGCGTTCGCGGCAAACTGGCAAAGGGAGCATCGTCTTGCGCGGCAGGGAAATTCGCCTCGCGGTAGCTGGCTTTGATGTCCGCGTCCGCGATATCGATGTTGCGCCGGCGGAGCGTAATTCGTTCCGCTTTTCCGTCCGGGACGGGAGGGCTGGCCGCGGTTCGCCCGGCAAAATCTTCCTTGTCCGCCAGCGGTTTCCAGTGGGCAGGCATTTGGGCGGCGAAGGCAGAGTACTCAAATCCCGGCAGCGGCGGATGACCGGCGGCGTACCACTCGTGCTTCACGAATTTCTCCTCCGCCACGCTGCCGACGTGGCAAGAAGCACAGAGCTCCGTCCGCACGAGCGGGTCGCGGACATTGGTGAAGCCCAGCTTGCTCTTAGCCTGGTGCGAGACCCGCCGCCACCACTTTGCGGAATGCGCCTGCTCCCATTCTCCAGCCGGGCCGTGGCAGGCCTGACAAGAAACGCCGCGGGCGAGCGGCTCGACGGGCTCCGTCGGCTTACCGGTGGGATGCACGGCGGCCTTGGGCCACGTCGCGTGGCAGCGGAGGCAAGACTGGACCGTTTGCACCTTGTCCGCGAGCTGCGCATCCTCGGACAAGCTTCCGAACTCGTCGTCCGCAAAAGCTTCCCGCAAATCAAAGCCCAGAATCTGATTCGTCAGCGTGCGGCTCTTGTCCTTGAGCAGCTGAAAGGACTGGCCGTGCTTGTCGAGCTTCGACCAAAGCTCCGCGGGTGCGATGCCGATGAAATCGGCATGGTCCTTCATCTTGGCGGTGTCGCTGTGGCAGAGGATGCAGTTGTCGGTGTTGGTGTAATCGAAGGGAGGTTTCGCGGGATTAGCCGGCTCTTGGGCGATGATGTTTTGGGACTGCCCAACGAAAATCATTCCCGCTATTACCGCAGCAGCGAGCAGCGAGCGCGTGATGTAGGAACCGGGCGAAATCATCATCGTTGTTCCAGGTAGCTTTGCAATTCTCGCAGTTTACCCGCTGCCGCGGTCAAGTCCGACTCCACTTTCTCAATTCTCTCGGGAGTCGCCAGGACCCTCGGCCATTCGTGCTTCTCGTCCGCGAACGAAAGCTCGTGCCCGATTGCCGCCAGATCGCGGTCAATTTCATCGCGCTCTTCGTTAAAGTCCTTTCGCTCAGCCGCACGGACATTGCCAGCCAATTCCAGCTTTTGGAATTCATCGCCAATGGCTTTTTCGATGACCCGCTGGGCGAGGTAGCGTTGGCAGAGAGCGTCCCACGATTTGCTGGCTTCGCTCGGCCGCTTCTGAAGCTCCAGAAGCGTACTCGACGTGATGTTCCGTGTGAGGAGACTGGAAGCCAGCGTCAGGCGGACGTTTGCTGCTCGCGCGGTCACGGCTTCCGGCGGAGCGGTGAAGGCCTTCTTCATTTCGGCACGCAAAGCGTTCAACTCTTTCCCCTCGGCACTCGCCACAACCATCGCGAAATTCCAGGCGCCCCATTCGGGAAGCCCCGCCGATGGCGCTTTGCTCTTTTTTTCCATCGGCCGCAGGTTCTGGTGGCACTGGAAGCAGTCATACTCCGCGAATTCGGGCCAGGATGCGCCAGCCGGATGATCTTCGGAAAATGCCAATGCCGCCCGGTGGGCTCGGCTTTCCAGCAACGTGAGCGCGGCGTCCGCGGCGGCAATCTGGCCGGCTTCCCACAGCTTGACTTCAAACTCCGTGGTCGTGATGCGCTCGCGGGCGTCATTCCAATGGCTCACTTTGCCGGCGTCATCGTGGCTGGTCAGTTTGCGATGATAGGCGGCCAGCTCAAACCGGAGCGGCGGATGGCCGGCCGCGAGCAAATCGTGATTGACGTTTTTTTCCGCGCTGCCGACATGGCAGGAAGCACAGAGCTTGCCGCGCACATGCAAATCCTTGGTATCGCGCATTCCCGCCGCAACCAGGGACGAGCGGCTCACATCACGTTCGTAGTGCGTGGCCAGCCAGTCTTTCCCTCCGCCGTGGCAGCTCTCGCAACCGATGCCGCGCAGGGACATGCCATGGCCGGGTTCCAAGGGAAGCAACTGCTCACCCGAATGCTCAGCGGCGACAATCCCCTCATGGTCATGGCACTGGGCGCACTGCCGATACACTTCCGCGCTGGAGGGCCCTTCCTTACGCTCACTCAGCCGGTGGACGATTGCCTGGAATTCCGGGCTCACCAGCGTCTTCGCTGCCTTGGCATGGGGGTCGTGTCGCTCATAGAGCAGGAATTCATGCAGGCTCGCACCACTACCTCCACCGGAAACTCGCCGCGGCTCCGCGCGCCCGTGGCAACTGACGGAGTTGCACGCCTGACTGCCGACGAATGGCGAATCCGCAGCCGCCGCGATCGAGAACGTGCAGCATTGCGCCACGCACAGCATACATGCGAATCGCAATCGTCCGCAGATTTCGCGGATGAACGCAGATTTGGAATCAAGATAGGACAAGGAATTCATCTGTGTAAATCGGCGAAATCTGCGGACGATTCCCGTTTCCCGTTTGTTACGGCTGCGCTAGTTTCCTGGAATTCGAGAATATCAATCGCTTGTACTGCAAACTAGGGCTGCCAAAGTTGATGAGCAGAGCCCGTTCGTGCTGCGTCGCCTTCAGTTGATTGAGCGCCTGAGATTCGTCCGCCCCCGTGAGCGTCTGCAGCGCCTTGAGCTCGGCAAAGACGGATTCATAACACAGGAAATCGGCTTTGTAGAAGCAGTTCAGTCGCTGGCCCTTGTAAAACACCGGAAGCTCCAGTTGTGCGACGAACGGAATGCCGCGGAGAGCGAATTCGATGGCCAGCGCCTCGTGATACACGGCCTCAAGAAATCCGGGACCCAACTGCCGATGTACCTCCATCGCCGCGCCGATGATCGCATATGTCTGTGGGTCACGGATTTCATCATCCATCTCCAGATCTCCAGAGGAGGTTGTCCGCAGATTTCGCAGAGTGACGCAGATGAAACCCAATTCAATCTTGATTTTGTGATTTCAAATCTGCGTCCATCGGCGAAATCTGCGGATAACTTCTGCGGCTACGACCGAATTTCGAATACGTGGTATCCCCACGCGGGCAATTCCAGGTACAGGCCGTGACGCACCAGGTCCGCCTGTTCCCGCTGGTATTCTATCGGCTGCATTTGGTCGGCAAGGTGCAACAGCTTGTTGCCATTTCCGCCTGGCCAGGGGACGACGCACTGTCCCTGCGTCGGCCCGAAGTTCACCGCCACGAGCAACGGCGGAAGCTGTGGCGAATCTGCGGGCGGCGACCACCAGCAAACGACAAACTTTTCCCAGGTCGAATTACCGGACCAGGCCGGCCGCCAGTCCGAGAGCCGCCAACTGCCCCGTTGCAATTGAGGCTTTTTGAGGAGTTCCAGCACACGACTGTAGAATCCTTGCAGGCTCACATCGACGGACTCATCCATCCTGCGGCGAAGATGCACATTCCAGCGCTGCTTCCGGCCCTCCAGTTGCCCTTCCTGAAAAAACCGCATGCCGGGGACCAGCACGGACAGCAGGGCAGACGCCTGGTGCATCATCCCGCTGGGAAAGGCCGCGGCCGCCCGAGGCTCGTCGTGATTCTCCAAAAAGCGCACGCTCCGCCGCTGAAAATCATCGGCTGCCCACAGGTGCCCGCGGATCGCACCGGCATCCTGCGCCCGCAACCGGTCGTACATTCGCTTGTCGTACGTGTAATCAAACCCTTGCTGCATGAGGGTCCATTCCAGGTCCCAATAAACCTCGGCCAGGAAGACAAATCCTGGACTCTGCTCCTTCACTATCGCAATGGCCTCAGGCCAGAACGGCGCGTCGATCGGCGGCGAACCGTCCAGCGGACGCGACTTGTCGCCCCAGGTTCTCTCCATGACATCCGGCAGGAGCAACATCGCCATGTCGCACCGCACACCGTCGCACCGCTCGGCTATTTCCAGCAGCTCGTCCTGCATGGCTCGCCGCAACCCGAGATGACGATAATTGAGCTGTAGCGTATCGACCCAGGCAGGGAAGTAGGGATCGCGCCCATGGGCGACCATGTGCGTGCCGGTGATCGACGGCAGCCGAAAGTAGTCTCGCGGCTGGCGGGCCAGGTCCTCGGCACTGCCGTGAATGTAGAACTCGAGATGGAAAGCTGCCCAGGCGTGATCGATGGCGGTGTGGTTGGGGACGAAGTCGAGCATCAGCCGGATGCCACGATCGGCGAGTCGCTCACGGAAGCGGGCCAGCGCGGCGTCTCCGCCGAAATCGCGATGCACGGTGTAAGCTTGAATGGCGAACGGCGAGCCCACCACGTCTTCGTCCTGAAAGTCCGGCAGCATCCCCCGGAAATCGGCTCGCCAGTCGTGATTCGCCAGCGAAATTCGCCGCCCTGCTTCACCGGTCTGCCAGACCCCCATCAGCCAGAGCCACTGGAAGCCCTTCTCCTTCAACTGGTCGAGCGCGCTGCTGGGCACATCGTCTAGCGTGGCGCAGCGGCCGGGGTCGCGACCCAGCTCTTCGAGCCAGATGCGAGCGGGAAGCTGATAAAGACTGGGATAAACGACAGCGGCCATGATCGTCGCGAGCGCTTGCTGCTCCTGTACAAACAACGGATGAAGATTCGTCCCGTTTGCCGCAAGCACGGCAAGGAGTTCATCATGGTTATGCAAACATCGGGCCGCAAGAGTTGCCAGGTGCTTCAAATTCCCAAACGCGCCAGGCCGTCCAGTATCTGCTGCAAAACGGACGTCAGCCGGGGATGCTCCGCCTCGAATTTCGTCAGCAGGTTCTGCACTCGCCCCGAAACCGAATCGAGGTCTTCCTGTGAGGAAGGCTGGTCTTCATCATGCAGCCGGTCCAGGTCGGCCGTGACTTCTTCCAAGAGGGCGAGGGTCTGCGGGTCGGCGTCGTTCTTCGCAGCGAGCTGAGCCCGCAATTCGCGCAGTTTTTCGGTGAGTGCTTTCTGGTCCATATTTGTTTTCTCCCGGAAGGAAGAGTAGAGGGCAGTGTATCCCATCCGTTGTGTCCCGGCGATGGCGGAGAGATTATCCTGAATGCCAAGAGGCAACCCTCCCCGAAGGACTTGAGGTCGCCATGCGCATCCGTTGTCCCAATTGTCACCACGGCCTGGAGATTGTTCCCGATGCTCCGGCAGACTTCATCACCTGCCCCTCCTGCGGCAGCCAGCTTGACCCAAACTCGGGCGAGACGTTAACCTACCGGCCGGAAACCCGCCGCATGGTCGGCCATTTCGAGCTGCTCGATCATGTGGGACGCGGCCATTTTGGCAATGTCTGGCGGGCGCGCGATACGCAGCTCAAGCGGATTGTGGCGGTAAAAATTCCCCGGACCGCGGACCTAAGCGAATCCGACCGGCAACTGTTTCTCCGCGAGGCGCAGACCGCCGCCAAGCTGCGCCACGCGAATATCGTGACCGTGCATGAAGTCGGGTACGACGAGGATGCCGTGTTCATCGTCAGCGACTTCATTGAGGGTGTCCCGCTCTCCGAGCAGCTCAAAATCCGCCGGCCGTCTTTCGCGGAGGCAGCCCGCTGGTGCGCGGTCGTGGCGGATGCCCTGGACTATGCGCATGGGCAGGGGATCATTCACCGGGACATGAAGCCCGGCAACATCATGCTGGAAGGCGAGGACAAATTGTTTGTCCTCGATTTCGGCCTGGCCAAGACGGAGGGGGGTGATTTCACCATCACGACGGAGGGTGAAATCCTGGGGACGCCGGCCTACATGTCCCCCGAGCAGGCTCGCGGCGACGCCGGAACCGCGGACCGGCGGAGCGACGTGTATTCGCTGGGAGTCGTTCTCTACGAACTACTCACCGGTGAGCGGCCTTTCAAAGGGGGCACGCGCAGCCTGGTCCATCAAGTCCTGCATGAGGAACCGAAATCGCCGCGCCGGCTGAAGACCGAAATCCCGCGCGATCTGGAAACGATTTGCCTGAGGGCGATGGCCAAGGAGCCCAATCATCGCTACATCACCGCCAAGGAATTCGCCGACGACCTCCGCCGCTATCTGGCCGGCGAACCAATCCACGCCCGCCCCGTGCGCTGGCCCGAACGAAGTTGGCGGTGGGCCAGGCGCAACTCGGCGCTTTCCATTGCCAGCGGGATTGCGGTGGTGGCGGTGCTGCTTTTGCTGTTGCCGATGGGGAATTGGCTGCTGACACCCTCGCCAAAGTTGCCCGTCAGCCTGGAAGTGCTGCCTCTGGACAGCAATGGCTTGTCACCTTCGCAACCGGACATCACTTTGGCTTTCTGGCCGCTCGACGCAGCCACGGGAGAGCCGATCTTCAAGGACGTAGTGCGAGTTTCCAGGCAAACCAGTCCAATTTCAACGCGGCTCCTACCTGGCGATTATTTGGTGGTTGCGGTCATCAAGGATTACGGGTTTCACGAGGTGTATCGCCACGTTCCGTCGCACTTGGAGGGAGTTCCTCAACATCTCAATCCCCATCAGGACTGGGAAAAATCCGCGGGGACAGGAAACATTGAGTTGCCGACAATCACGGTCCCGCCGCGCAAGATCGAGGAGGGCATGGCCTTTTTCCAAGCGTCCACCGGCTTCACGATGGGCTCAGCGGACAATACGTATGCGCCTCCGCATCGCCGCAGCGTCGCAGCCTTCTGGGTAGACCCGCGTGAAATCACGTACGGAGAGTTCCGCCGCGCTTGGCTGGATAGGGTACCGGAGGCCCTGGAAAAGACCAAGCCCGCCGATGACGCGGCGATGACGCTCGTCGATTTCAACACGGCCACAGCTTACGCCGAGCGAGTTGGCAAGAGGCTTCTGGAGGAAGTGGAATACGAAGCTGCCGCGACGAGTTACGGCACCAAAAAGTTTCCCTGGGGGAACGACCCAGAAAAACTGGGAGAGTGGAGAATCGGCTCCACCATCGAACCGACCGTTGACCAGTTGGAAACTTCCCCCGCCGTTCGCGGACTGTATTCCAATGTGGCCGAATGGACAAGCAGTTGGGCAACGAACTATCCGAAACTGCGCAAGGCCGGATTTAACAATCCCGCGGCGCACTTGGAACGGATTATCCGCGGTGGAACAGGCACCATCCTGGAAAATCATCCTGATCCCCGCGACTGGGCGCAGGGGCCACGGATGAGGAAGATGCTCCTTCAGAGCGAGAAAAGGCCAGGACTTGGTTTCCGTTGCGCCCGGTCCGACAAACCACGGCTGGAGGTGAGCGACTTCAGCCGAGAATTGGAGCCGTCTGCCGAGAAAGATTGAGCGTTACCTCGTAAGGTGGTGGGAAATTACCGAGTAAGTCTTGCCTTTGAATTTCAGGCAGCACACGTGCAGGTCCCAGGTGCGGTCGATGTCCTTGATCATTTCCATCTCCGCCGTGGGGGCGGCATCGACTTCATGACCAATAAAGCACTTCCTGACCGGGTGCGGCAACTTCGGGACGTGCATGGAGGGATCGACTTTAACTTCCCAGAGCTGGCAGACAATGAGTATGCCCGCGGCAGAATTCACTTTGACCAAGGTACCCTCTTTCTTATCGGGCTTCGCGCTCGGATCCAGCTTCGTGAGATCCGCGGGCTGGGGCTTATCCCCCAGCATGCCCTGTTTGGCAAGGTCATTGCCGATCAGCTGATCGTCACAGGTTTTTTCCCGGGCATAGTTGCGAGTCTTACAGCCGGACGACGGGCAATTCCCGCAACTCCCCGTCGGTTGCCCGCAAGAGTCGTCCCAACTGCTTGGCCTTGTCACTCCGCCTGCCCCGTCGCAAACCGCTGCGTAGTACGAGCAATAAGTCGTGTGGTCGGCGTAAGGATACATGAGGCAGATCGTGTCGGCAGTACAATTTCGAAGTGTCGCCGCCTGTTGCTGGACGGTCGATCCTGGATAACCGCAGCCGGAACGATGTTTGCGGCAGCGGCGAAAGAGTCCGGCGTCTGCCGTGGCCGCGATGAGCGTGATGACGATCACACCAATGGATACCAGGCTTCTTTTCGACGGATACATAAAGGAACTCCTCAAGGGGGGATTAAGCCTCGTCGAGCGGTGTCGGCGGTATTTGTATCAGGCTAATCTCCCCTGAGCGGGTTGCAAGCTGAATTGCCCAGGGAACTTTGCGTGAAATCTGAGGGCAACTTCGCTAATTGCTTGGCTTCACGTAGAAAGGCGATCTGCATTCACATCTGATCAGGCATCATCTGCGCGTTCTTCCGTATCCCGGAACCGATAGCCCACTCCCCGCACCGTCTCGACAAGATCGGCCCTTTTCCCCATTTTTCGGCGGAGAGAGCGGATATGCACGTCGATGGTCCGTTCCATGACCATGGCGTCGTCGCCGAGTGCGGCGTCGATCAGCTCGCTGCGGAGGAAGACGCGGCCGGACTGGCGGATGATCGTGTCGAGCAGGCGGAATTCGCTACGGGTGAGCGGGATGGGTTTGCCCTCCAGGCTGGCCTGGTGCTTGCGGCGGTCGACGGTGACTCCCATCTTCGTGGTCACTTCGTCGGTCAGCGGATCGACCATTCGCCGGCGGCGCAAAGCCTTGATCCGCTCCAGCAGCACTTTCACGCTGAACGGCTTGGTCACATAGTCATCCGCTCCCAGCGAAAAGCCGACCAACTCGTCCGATTCCTCCGCCTTGGCGGTGAGCATCACGATCAGCATATCCCGCGTGTCGGTCCCTGCCCGCAGACGGCGGCAGACGTCCAGACCATCCACCACGGGCAGCATCAAGTCGAGCAGCACGATATCCGGCTGCTTGAGCTGCGCCTGCAAGATCCCGTCCTGGCCGTCGGTCGCCACGATGACTTCGTATCCCGCCAGCTTGAGATTGTAGGTGAGGACGTCCACCAGGGAGCGGTCGTCTTCAACAACGAGGACTTTCGTCTTGGGCATGTCAGGTAGGGGATTCTTGAACCAGGTCGTGTTTATGCCGGATGATGTCCCCCTCGACGAGGTAGATCACGTCTTCGGCGATGTTCGTGGCGTGGTCGGCTATCCGCTCGATGTGCCGCGTGGCGGAGAAGCAGTGCAGCGCGGCGGAGACAAACTCCGGCCGGGTCTTCATCGTGGCTTCCAGCTCGTTGATGATGTCGCAGTTGTAGCGGTCCACCGCATTGTCCATGGCGATAATCCGCCGAGCCGCCGCCGTGTCGATGTTGACGAAGGCGTCCATCACTCCCCGCACCATTTGCGTCGCCAACACCACCATCTGCGGCAGTCGGTCGGGAACTCTGAACGCCGGGTATTCCTGCAGGGCCTTGGCCCGCTGGGCGATGCTGACCGCCAGGTCGGCAATCCGCTCCAGGTCGGCATTCACTTTCAGCATCGTCGCGATCCGCCGCAGGTCCACCGCCACCGGCTGATGCAGGGCGAGCATCTTCAGGCATTCTTCCTCGACGTGGACTTCATGTTGGTCGACATAGGGATCAGACTTGACCACGTCATCCCCCAGCTCGAACCGCCGCTCGTTGAGCGCCTGGGTCGCCTTGTCAATCATGTCCTCCACCATCGACGAAATGCCCAGAAGCTCCTGGTTGATGGCCTCGATGTCACGCTGCAAGTGTCTGCTCATTCCTGGACCGTCCCGTTCTTGCCCGGCGGAGGGCCTGGCGGCGGAAAACCAATTCCGCCCTGGAAGGCCGGCCTTTCGACGGGGCTTTCAGCGCTCCATCATGCTGCGTAACAGCCGTCGCTGCAAGAGCTTAGTACCCGGGCCGAGGTTCATTCGCTGGTCGGAAACCCTGCCATCAGGACCCTTTCCATTCGCCAATTCAGGAAGCATTGGAAGGGACAGAGTAGATTGCGGGTGTGAATGTTGTGCGAAGATTTGGTGAATACGCTTTAGGCGAAGCCGGCCCAATTGCCGACGCTATTTCTTCTCTAAGTCAGCCTCGTCGAGCGTCGACAGGATAGCGCGCAGGAGATCGAGCGATTTAGCGTCTCCGCGAACAATCAAGCTGTTGGTGCGGGCATCCACGGCAATTTGAACATTCTCTTCCCTGAAGATTCCTTGGATGACCGGGGCCAGTGATTCGGCCTTGGCGTTAATGAGTCTGAATATTCTGATTGGTGACGTATCGCCACCGACGTCACGTTTCGCTCCTTCCGAGTTGGCGGATACCAGCAGCCAAGTTTGCACCTTTCCATTTTCGGTCTGCGTCTCCTTGCCTCCGGCGACGACCGTCTTTCCGGGCGGAATGGTGAGGGTGGACTGATAGCTGGTCGTGGCGGTGTGCGGTCTGGCAACCGATTCGCCCGCATCACCGTCTGCTTTCGCCGGAGGTGGAATGAGCCGCGTTTGGTCCAGTTCCATTTGCACCAGGATCGAGTCCCCGTCGATGCGGCCCACCATGCTCAGCTTCGTCCCGACGTTTTCGTACGCCATGGATTCCTGCATTCCGCGGCCGCCGACATTGACTCGCCCCACCACCACCGACACCCGCTCCCCAAATTGCAATTGGCTCCGCTGATTCTCCACTAGCGACACCCAGCACCGGGACTGGGAGATCAGCTTGCCGGCTTTTTCCAACTCCGCGATTTTCTCGGCCGTCATTTCCTTGCTATTTCCGACTACCGGCGTTTCCGCCACGATGACTTCGACGGTAATGAGCCTGCCGGCGGATTGCCGTTCTACCTTGAGAGGCTGCTGGAACTTAACAGCAGTTCTGCCGGTTGATCCGCCGGATGTCCCGAGATCCCTATATGTGGGGTCCGGGAATTTCTCCGGACGGGGGAAGCCAAAATCGAGAGGCGCGTTGGTACCCTTGGGCGCAGCGGGTTGCTCGCCGCCTTTGTCCTGAGCCACGCCTGCGACAGTTCCAAAGAGCAGCGCCGCGTAAACGAACAGTTGGCTAGAGATGCGCATAACAAAATCCTCCAAATAAATAGCGGTGCTCAACCCCCTTCAGCGTACCCCGTTCGTTCAACCCCGAGGAATGGCAAAAGGTTCGGCAACTCGGGGAGCTCGGGTGAGGGCCGTTTGATACCGCTTTTCGCGATCCTTGTTCAGGCATCGGCTCGCTCTAACTTTTTGTCCACTATCCACTTGCGCCGATGCCGGCCCTGTATCACGCTCCTCTCTTGATACCACCCCGTAGCGGCGGTAGGTGCCGTTTGATTCACTTGATTCACCCCTTTTTTTCGCGGACTTGGGCTGATTCACCTCGCCCGAACCCCTTATCTAAACACATGTTCCGACAACCGCTCTCGACGTAACTGTGATTCACACCGGCGAACTTGATTCACATCTGCGATTTGATTCACATCTGACTGATACACTCGCTGCCGAGATCCTCACGAACCCGCCTCTCTGCCTGTCTCAAATTATTCACTTTTTTCAGGCAGTTTTGAGGCGACTTTGAATATTCACTATTGACGGAACTCGTTACGTATACACATGTTCAATTATTCAGTTTCGCCGAAATTCTGATTCACAGCCCAAAACCGTTATTCACTATTTGGGAGCGCGAAAAAGTGAATAACGGGCCAATCGATTCGCTTCCACACTGCCCGTCCCTGCGCAGACCTCCGCCCAGTTCCCCAGGCACTGGGAAAATCCCACTTGCGTACTACCAAATTGCCAAGGAGCGCCGGCCCATCCCCCACCTGTTCCCCAGGCGCACGGACGGGCCTTGATCTTATGATGCGCACAAATGCCATTTTGTTCACTGAACAAAAAGAATATTTTTTCCTTGACCAGATTGCGGTTTAATGCCGTTCTCCCAGGCGACTGCTTCACCTTGGCCAGGAGTTGGTTCCTCACCGCGAGTGACAAAATCGTCCGCCACGGGGACGCCTGCCCTTGCTTTGCCCCCACGGGGCAGTCTATGCCAGCCCAGACATAAGGCGGCGCAGCCGGCTGTCTGTTGAAGACACATGGGTTGACATAGCTCGGCCCGTTGGGCCTGAAGACCATGGGTTCGTCACCCCGTGGCCTCCTCGACGATTTTGATCTCCTCCGGCGTCAGCTCGTAGAGTTCGTAAACCAGCTCGTCAATCTGCCGGTCCGTCGCCGTAATCTGCCGCTGCAGGGCGGCTTGGGCGAGGTCGGATTTGGCGGAGGGAAGTTTTTCGTGCAGTGATACGATTTGGTCAACCAACACAACAATCTTGTCGTGCCGAGTTTTGTCCTTTCGCTTATCAAGATCGACACTGGGAATCGGAAGGGTTCCCACATACTGTTTCGTGCAAGTGATCCAGCCGCCGCGAAAGACATTGCTGATATGCTGAAGATGCCAGAATGCGAGCCTGGAATTGAGTATTCCCAGAACAAAACTCGCGGCGAGCGAACACTCGGGCGATAGTCCAATCGAGAATCCTCCGCTGGCCATCGGGCATAACTTCCCGGCAGCATTCTTAGGGATGGAAGCGAACGACCCTTCGTTGGCGAGTAACGGAACAACAAAGTTCGCGGTTTCGTGTAACTCTAGATTCCTCGGCGCACTGTAGGCGTACCATTGCCTGTATTGCTTCCGTTTTTCCAAGACGGATCGATTCTTGCGGAGGTGCTCATACGCTCGGGGAAATCTCTTCTTGAAATCGCTTTCGGCGAGCAGACGAAACTCGTCCCCTTCTCGCTCGTATGGGAAAATTACGCTCCACTCCGGCTGAGGCGCAAACCGATAGCGGCGAAAATCCGTGGCAAATAGTGGAGTGCGCAAGACTCCGCGTTCAACACCTGGATCATCCACTGGGACCATGAATACTTCATCGCACCCGGTGCTGCTGCCACGGCTCATTGCGGCAGGAAGTTCGAGAAGCGGGCGTGATCGAGCCGCGATTTTGGCAATCAACTTTGTCCGACGCTTGTCATCGAAGGTCCATAATCCGCTGGCTAACGACTCCGAAGGGAGTTCCGAGAAGGAGACAGATTTTAGCTCTTCGGGACTTGCGACGGCCTTTGCCAGGTAAAACTTGCCATTCCCTTTCTTGGAAAGGAACAAGAGGCAGGTGTAAGTGGTTGCAGCAAAGACCTGGCTTGACCCGAAGTCAACGATTGCCGTCACCGCATGCAATTCGGCCAAGGTTTCTCGGAGTTTTTCCCCGTAGTCTGTTTTGAAAAATTTATTGGGCAGAATCTGTCCGACGCGACCTTCTCGATTAATCAGGTCGAAGCCCTTTTCGACAAAGCTGACGTACAAATCCGCATTGCGAATCGCAGTCTTGTACTTGCCTGCGAGATAGGCGACTTGCTCCCGCGGAAATCCTTGAATCCGCACATACGGCGGGTTCCCAATCACCGCGTCAAAACCCCCAGCTTTCATGATGGCGGGGAATTCGTCCTTCCATTCGAAGGTGTTGATCCGGAGCCGCTCGTCGTCGTCGAACATGCCGAGCTGCTTGCCGGCGTAGAAGTCGTGGCCGATGAGGCTGTTGCCGCACTTGATGTTGCTCCCCAGGTCGGGGAGGGCGCGGTGCTTTTCCACCAGCCGGAGCTGCCGGTCGAGCGTTTCGCGGTTTTCACCTTCCAAAACTTTAAGCAGGAGGGAGAGCTTCGTCACTTCGACCGCTTGCTCGTCGATATCGACGCCGTAGATGTTGTTGAGGAGGATGCGTTTGCGCTCCGCGGAGGTCAGTCGCCAATCGCCCACATTGGATTTCTCCGTCCCCTTCTTTCTGACTCCTGACCCCTGACTCCTGACCCCTGCGACATAGATTTCCTTCCGGTGCTTCTCCGGCCCATCGTTCACGTACCACTGCAGGTGCCAGTCGAGCAGGAACTGGTATGCTCCGATCAGGAACGAGCCACTGCCGCACGCGGGATCGAGGATGGTCAGCTTGGCGGCTTGTTTGGGGGTTTTCCCGTCCAAAAGCTTGCCGACGGTTTGCTGGACGATGTAATCGACGATGTAGGTGGGCGTGTAATAGACGCCGCCGGCCTTTTTCACCTCCGGCTTCTCGTCCACCTTGGCCCGGTGGCCGGGGGTGAGCGTGATGACCTTGCCGAGGAACTGCTCGTAGACTTGCCCCAGGATATCGGCGGGGAGGACCGAGAATTCGTACGCGCTGGCGGGGTAGTACAGGCTGTCCAGGATCGCTCGCAGCACCTTGTCATTGACGGCGAGGTCCGGCGTCACCTCGTCTGGGTTCTCGCTCCTCCCTTTCTCCTTCTCGAAGTGAAAAATCCCCGAGTTGTACCGGTCGTCGGCTGCCCGGAAGAGCTGCATCAGGCGGGGATAGATGTTGTCCCCGTTGAGGGCCTGCAGCCGGCCATAATCCTCGATCCCCCGGTCCTCGGCGATCCGCAGGAAGATGATCCGGTCGATGATCCGCTGGACGGAGAAATTGAGATCCCGCTGGCTGAGCCCTTCGTTCCGGAGGGCGATGTTGTGGGCCAAGATGTCGCGCCATCGCTCGATTTCGGCCAGAAACTCCGAATCGACCCGTCCAGTGCCGCGCTTTTTCTTATTGGATTCGGCGTAGCGGTCGAACGAGCCTTTTTGAATCGCCTGCTTGGAGAAGATGGCGGCCAGCTCGTCCCACTTTTCGGCCAGCTCATCGCAGGTGAAGAACATCACGCGAGCTGTCGAGGCCTTGTCCGTCTCCTCCGGTTTGATACGGGTATCGTAGACCGCCCATTCCTGGAAGTCGGTGAGGATCGAGAGAGGCAAGTTGCCTGACCAGGCGTAGCGGCGGAGCTGGTAGGCGTGCTTTTTGTCTTCCTTGATATTCTCGGCCGGCTTTTTGGCTTCCAGGAAGAACTTGCGAGTGGCACCGATGCGAAAGCAGTAGTCGGGGGCCTTGGTGGCGTCTTTGGTCTTGAGCGAATACTCGTGAATGACCTCTTTATAGGCTTCCGCGAAGCCCTGCACGTTGTCGATGTCCCAGCCGAGATGCTTGAGCAGGGGATCGATGAACTCAATGCGGAGCTGCGTTTCCCGGTAGGCCGGGTTTTGATAATCCTCGCGCTGCTCTTTAAAGCGCTCGATCAGGGCCAGGACTTCGGGGGGACAGGGCACCAGTTCGCTCCGCGTCGGTATGTTGTTTGGCTGCGGAAACAGTATAGCGAAACGAAGTCTCGCCTTGAGGCAGTGTTCAGATTCCGCCTGAAGGCGGGACTCCAGGCCCCGATGCGTCTTTTGTAGGATAGTATGGACCTGAAATTTCCCATGAAGAAAAAGCAGCCTTGTGCCGTCCCCTTTTTATTCGGCTCTTCCAGCACCGGAACGATGACAGGGCTGGAAGTGTAAGACCCCTTCACCATGAAAATGCGATGATTGACGCCATGAAACCCCTTCCCTTGGACGCACCTCCTTTCGTCACCCGCCGCCAACTCCTGACGACCCTCGCCGGCCTCGGCGTGGGAACCTTGGCTTTTCAGCGAGCGCTCGCCGCGCAGGGGGAACAAGCAGGGAAGATCACGCCGGAGCTCCTCCAGCAATCCGAGTGGATCGCCGGCATCGCGCTGACGGAGGAAGATCGCAAATCCGTGGCGGATGCGGTGCAGCGGGATCAGCGGAAGTTCGAGGTGCTGCGGAAAGTCGATCTGAAGAACAGCGTTCCGCCCGCGCTCTCGTTCTTCGCCGCTCCGCCGCAGGAAGTGCCAGCGAAGATCGACCGATCGGAAATTCGTCCGCTGGCCGTGGAGGGGGAGGTAGTGAAACCCGCTGCGGAAGAAGACCTGGCGTTTCTGCCGGTAACAAAGCTCGCCGCGCTCCTACAAGCAAAAAAAGTTTCCTCCACCGAGCTCACGAAGCTCTATCTGGCTCGTCTGAAGAAGTATGACCCGCTGCTGAAATGTGTGGTGACGCTGACCGAAGACCTCGCCTTGAAACAGGCGCAGCGAGCGGATGAAGAGATTGCAGCCGGTAAATATCGCGGGCCGCTGCACGGAGTTCCCTGGGGAGCCAAGGACATCATTGCCGTCCCCGGTTACAAGACGACCTGGGGGGCGGGACATTATCAGGACCAGACGCTCGACGTTCAGGCGACTGTGGTCCGCCTGCTGGAAGAAGCGGGGGCTGTGCTGGTGGCCAAGCTGACGGTCGGCACGCTGGCACTGGGGGACGAGTGGTTTGGCGGCATGACCCGCAATCCCTGGAATCCTGAGGAAGGCTCCAGCGGCTCGTCGGCCGGTTCCACGTCCGCCGTGGTGGCCGGCCTGGTTGGCTTTGCCCTCGGCAGCGAGACCCTGGGGAGCATTGTTTCCCCCTGCCGCCGTTGCAGCGCCTCGGGCCTGCGGCCGACGTTCGGCCGCGTCAGCCGATATGGCTGCATGACCCTCTCCTGGAGCATGGACAAAATCGGCCCCATCTCCCGTTCGCTGGAGGACTGCGCCTTAGTCTTCGGCGCGATTCATGGGAGCGACCCCAATGACATCACGGCTGTCGACCGCCCATTCGCGTGGCCGCCACAAGTAGACGTCAAGTCGCTCAAAGTCGGCTATTTCGAAGGGGACCGGCCCGCCGAAGAAAAGCGGGCGCTCGAAGTGCTGAAAACGCTCGGCGTCACACTGCTCCCCATTGAGCTCCCGAAAACATACCCGGTCGGGCCGCTGACCCTCATCCTCAATACCGAAGCCGCCGCCGCGTTCGACGACCTCACGCGGGCCGGCGTCCGCGAGGGCATCGGCAAGTGGGGAACCACGTTCCGTCAGGGGCAGTTTGTCCCCGCCGTGGAATATCTCCGCGCCTGCCGCATCCGCACGCTAGTGATGCGGGAGATGGAAGAGGCGGTCGCGGGTGTGGATGCCTACGTCGGGGGCGACGACCTCGTCCTCACCAACTTCACCGGCCATCCCACGGTCATCCTGCCCGACGGCCAGCGGAAAGACAGCAAAAGCGGTCAGCCGGGAACGCTCACGTTCACCGGACGCCTGTTCGGGGAATCCAAGCTGCTCGCCCTGGCCCACGCTTACCAAGAGGCCAGCGGAGCGCACCTCAAGCGGCCGCCGCTGGAGCTGATGCCCGCCGAGAAGGAAGAGAAGTCGCCGTAGATCACTAAAACAATTCGAGAATCGGACGGCCCTCGTCCATGAGTTGAAAGGGGCGGCCGTGGCGGTCGAGGGCGGAAAGGTCATCGATGCCCATCGCGTGGTAGATGGTTTTGGCGATGTCCTCGGGGGCGACCGGCTTGTCGGCGGGGAACTCGGCCCGCTTGTCGCTCGTGCCGTAGGCCTGGCCACCTTGAATGCCGCCGCCGGCGAGGAGCACCGACATGCAGGCGGTCCAGTGGTCGCGGCCGGCGCCGCCGGGGCCGCCGGAGCGGGGATCGCCGACTTTGGGTTTGCGACCCATCTCGCTCGTGACGATGACCAGCGTCTCCTCCAGCAGGCCCCGCTCGTGCAAGTCCGCCAAA
Organism: Pirellulaceae bacterium; assembly: GCA_051004015.1. Classification (GTDB taxonomy): domain Bacteria; phylum Planctomycetota; class Planctomycetia; order Pirellulales; family Pirellulaceae; genus SXOA01. The sequence goes on from JBPCKT010000040.1 coordinate 88,533, forward strand.
AGCGTGGCAAACGGCCGGTCGAACTCCGGCAGCAGCTTGTCCTTGAGGCAGCCGAAGTTGTTGCCGTGCGTGTCCCAGCCGCCGCCGCTTTTGCAGAGCTTGTCGAGTTCTTTGTTCGCCTTGTAAAAAACGGTGACGAACGGGACGCCTGCTTCTACCAGTCGGCGCGCCATCAGCAGCGACATGCCGGTGATGCCATTGCCATACCGCTCGCGGACCTCGGCCGGCTCCGCGGCGAGATTGAACGCGGCGTTCGTCGCCGAGGAGGTGAGGAGCGAGAAGGCCTTTTGCTGGTGCTTGCCGTAGTTGAGGGTCTGGCCGGTTTCATCCACGCGGCGTTCCGCGGCGTTGAGCGTGGCCAACAGCGAGCGACGATCGAGCAGCCTTTGAGCCGTGACATCCCCCGAGAGCTGCAAGGCGGGGACGGTGAACTGCAGCGGCTCTTCCCGCGAGCCGTCGACGAAGAACGGGTCGTACTCGATGCCGAGCCTGGCCGAGAATTGTCCCGGTCGCGTGTACTCGGGTGCCCCCTCCTTGTGCGGCAGCGTGATGGCCGACGGCAGCGAGGGATGGACCGGCCGCTTGTAGTTGACGACCGAGGCGATGGAAGGCCAGTCGCTGGGGTACGGCGTGCGGGCGTTGAGCAACTGATGGAAGGATCGGTCGGGAGCGTGCCCCGTCAGGTTGTAGTAGTACCCCGCATGATGGTCCCCCGTGCCGCGGCCGTGATCTCCGAGCGACCGCACGATGGCCAGATGATGAGCCTGCTTGGCCAGGTGCGGCAGATGCTCGCAAAGCTGCACCCCTGGAGCCGAAGTCGCAATGGGATTGAAAAGCCCGCGATAGTCGGCTGGAGCGTCCGGCTTCATGTCCCAAGTATCGATATGCGAAGCCCCGCCGCTGAGCCAGATCATGATGGCCGATTTGGCGACCTTGCGGCCGGGGGAAGAAGCAGATGAAACCGCTCGGCCCGCTCCCAAGAAACTCAGCCCCCCGGCGACGAGGAAGGTTCGTCGATCAAGAGAAGAGGCGGGGCTAAAAAGTGCGTCCATAACAGCGGAGTGCTCCTGGCACGATGGTAACTCAGTCCGGCGGAGACGGCAACTTCGGACGCCCGACAACTTTCCCACCTCTTTGACGATTCCCAGCCGGCTCCGTAGGATGACCATCCCCCAAGAAACATCCTTAAGAAAGGTCCTGGTCCTGCTATGAGTCGACCGCGAGTTGCCGTTGCCGATTTCCAGCGTGGTGCGATGGACGTCGAGCAGAAAATCCTGGGGGACCTGGCCGACGTGGAGGCGCTCGCGGTCAGTTCCGAGGAACAGTTGTGGGGGCGAGTGGACGATGCCGCGGCCCTCATGGTCTATCACACGTTGAAAGTGACGCAGGCAACCATCAGCAGGCTGAAGAATTGCCGCCTGATCGTCCGCTGCGGTGTGGGCTACGACAACGTCGACTACGTCTTCGCCCGCAGTCGAGGCATTCCGGTCGCCAATGTTCCCGACTATGGCAACGAGGAGGTCGCGGACTCCGCCATCGGCCTGATGCTCTCTCTCACTCGCGGCATTGCCTTTCAAAACATGCGGTTGCGCCCGGCTGGAACTGACTGGAAGTTCGACCATGTCGCCCCGCTCTATCGGCTGCGGGGCAAGACGCTGGGAATCATCGGCTTGGGACGGATCGGCACCGCGGTCGCATTACGAGGAAAAGCGATCGGCATGGATGTAGCGTTTTACGATCCGTATAAGTCCGACGGTTACGACAAGGCGGTGGGGGTGCGACGAGTCGAGGTGCTGCAAGAACTGTTGTCGCAATCGTTCGTGGTGACCTGTCACTGCCCGCTCACGCCGGAGACGCAGCACATCATCAATGCCGCGACCATCGAGCAGATGCCCAAGGGGTCGTACCTCATCAACACCTCGCGCGGAGGCGTCGTCGATGTGGCGGCCATTCCCGACGCCATCGCCAGCGGTCGCCTGGCCGGGGCGGGCATCGACGTCCTTCCCCTCGAGCCGCCGCCGGAGGACCATCCACTGCTCGTCGCCTGGAGAAATCCCGATCATCCGGCTCATCACCGGGTCATCCTGAACGCCCACAACGCCTTCTACAGCGAGCAAGGGCTAATGGACATGCGCGTCAAAGGAAGCGAAGCCTGCCGCCGGGCGCTGCTGGGGCAACCGCTGAGGAATGTCGTGAACTGAAGGGAATTGGAGAGTTTTTTCAGCGAGTTGCTGAAGTGAAGCTGCGTTTGTCGCCTGTGCCTCCCGGCTCGATGGCACTGAGCGAAGAGACCGATCCCTTCGTGACGGCATAGCCGATGGCCCTCAGGTCGTCCGCTGCCCAACCCTCTTCCGCGGTGAGTGCCAACCCTCCCTCCGAGTGCAGGCGCGGCGCTTTCACGGCTTCCGCCAGCGGCTTGGCTTCACCAATTCGCCGCGCCAGGACATTCGCCACTCCGCTCACGATGCGGCGGCCCCCGGTCGCCCCCATGGCCAGCACCGGCGCGCCTTCTTTGGTCACGACGGTGGGACACATGTTATGCAGCGGGCGTTTTCCGGGCCCGGGCGAATTCGGCCGTCCGGCCCTCGGGTCGAAACGCGACATGCCGTGTCCCAACACCAGTCCCAGACCATCGACCGTGACTTGAGCGCCGAGCGGCTCGCCATGCGTCAGCGTCAGGGCCACGGCGAGCCCGGATGCATCGACCGCGTTCAGATGGATGGTGCCGCCGGCAGGTCGGCCGTCGGATTCGGCGCGAAGCGGCTTTTTGTCGCCGATGGCTTTGGCCACTCGTTCCGCGGTATCGCGGGCATATTCCTCGGACAGCAGCTTCATGATGGGAACATCCGCTTGCTTGGGATCGCCGAGCAGTCGCAGGCGGTCCTGCCAGGCGACGCGCAGGCATTCGATGAACGTCTGGTCGATGGCATCCCGCTTCTCGGGCCAACCCGCGGCTTGGAGAGCCGAGAGAGTCTGCAAGACGGTCAGCCCGCCTGACGACGGCGGCGGAGTATGGATGGCGAGGCCATTCCAGGAGAATGCGAGCGGGGCGACCTCCACGGCTTTGTAAGCCGCGAGATCCGCTTCCGTCACGAGGCCGCCATGGGCCTTAAAGGCGGCCGCAATTCGGGCCGCGATCATTCCCTGATAGAAATCGGCGACAGAGCCATCCGCGGCAAGGGATTCGAGCATGGCCGCCAGGTCTGGATTTCGGAACGTCGCCCCTTCGGGCAGTATCTTGCCGTCCGCAAAGAACAGGTTGGCGGAGCCCAAATCGTTAACCAGCCGGAGGCGAGCGGAGTAGAACGCGGCTGCAACGTTCTTCTTGATGGCAAAGCCGTCGCGGGCATACTTGATGGCGGGCGCCACAACTTCAGAAAACTTCTTGGTGCCGAACTTATCGAGCGCGAGTTGCAAACCCGCGAGAACACCCGGCACTCCAGCGGCCAGCCAGCCGTACATATTGACTTTGCCCGGAACCTCGCCGGCCTCGCTCGCCCCAAACTGGTCCGCCTTGAACGCGGCTGGAGCGGCGGAATTGAAGTCGATGGCCGTGACTTTGTTTCCCGGCAATCCCCCGATCACCGCGTGCCCACCATAGCCGCCGATACCGGTGGAAGAGACCGCGACCACGCCAGCGACAAGGGCCGCTGTCACGATGGCGTCGACCGCATTTCCACCAGCGTCCAGCATGGCATTGCCCGCCTCGGCGGCTTCGGGATGGCCGATGACGAGACCTTTCTCGCGGATGTCTTCAGCCCGGATTCCGCGCAGCCAGGCGGCTGAAGCTGCTCCGCCGACGGCGGCCAAGAACAATCGCCGGTTCAGGTCGCTCGTCATCACGCACCTCAAATGCTAAGTCGACTTGTACCGCAGGTTGGCTTCGTTCCAGTCAATGTGGACCATGAATTTCTCGACGTACTCCGCCTTCCGATTCTGGTAGTCGATGTAGAAGGCATGTTCGTAGGTGTCGATAACGACGATCGGCATGGCCATCCAGAGCACGCCCATCGCATGCTCGTCGCTGACGACGTTGTACAGCTTGCCGTTCACCGGATGCTTGACCAGCATCGCCCAGCCGGCCGCTTCCTTGGCGGAAGCGATGAAGTCGGCCGACCATTTTTCCAGCGAGCCAAATCGCCCCTCGATGGCTGCGCGGATATCCTGGTGCGGATCGACAGTTTTGGGTGCCAGGCCATCGAAATAAAACTCATGGAGCACCACGCTGTTGCCGCGACTGTTGATGAGCCGCTTAAGGTGGGCAAACGCCGCCGGTTCAGCAGCCGTGCCCGACTTGGTCGACTCCTCCAGCTTGGCGTCGGCCGCGACGACCGCCTTGAGTGCCCCGCCGTAGTGCGCGGTGTGATGCGGAGCGATTTGAGCGGCGCTGAGAAAGCCGGGGATTTCCTTGTGCCGCAGCGGCTTGGGTTGTCCGGTTGCTAGGCCGCTCTGTGAAAAGTCGAGAGGCTTGGCATCGGCGGCTTCGAGCAGGCCGGGGACGACCAATGTGCCAGCCGCCGCTCCGGAGGAAGCAAACAGGAAATTTCTTCGATTGAAGGGATTCATGGACGGCTCCTTGAGTGCTTCGGCAATGCCCGGCTGGAACGATCTGCCCGCAACTAAGCGTTGTGCCGCTGGGGATTCCAGTCGTGCTTTTCATTACGGACGTGCTTCAGCCAGGAGTAAAGGGCATCGTACATCACCAGGCCGTGGGCCAGTTGCTCGTGATCGTCCGTGAAATTGTGGGACAGCCCGAGCGAGATCGCCAGCAACCCCGCGCATTGGGGCGCCAGATCGAGCCGAGCCGTGTCGGCCCCGCGGACGATCGCCGCGAGATCGAGCAGGCAAGCGTCTGCCAGTCCATACTTCTTGAGGATCGCGTCGAAGCTGCATAAGGGACCGTCGTGGGTCAGTTCCACGCCGGGTATGTCGAAGGGAATAGCACCGGTCGCTGCCGCCCGCGCGGAAACCTGATCCGCTGGGACAAATAGAAACTCGGGCGCATTGTCGATAAACCGGGCAATCAACCACGGACAGGCAATGCGGTCGATCTTCGGACGTTCGCGAGTGATCCACTTCATCGGCTGACCTTCGGTTGTTGTATTCCCGAATGAAACTGCCGCATCAACGTCCGATTCTACGGCTTCCAGTTAACGAAATACACCGCCCCCTCAAGCTCCGTAAGTCGCCTCGGCTCTCCTCCCGCGGCATCCACCACGAAGAGCTGCGGGTACTTCCCTTCAAAGGACACGAATGCCAATTGCTTCCCGCTCGGGCTCCAGCGGACGCGGCCGCAAGCTGATTTGCGGAAGGTCACTTGCCGCTGCCCGCTGCCGTCGATGTTCATGACATAGACGTTGGGAATGCCGCCGCTGCGAGAAATGTAAGCGATTCGCTCGCCATCGGGCGACACATGCGGGCCGTCCGTCGAGCCATGGTGGTCTTGCTCCGAGAGCCGAAATTCCACGTAGCGATTTCCTTCCGTCAGGCGGCGGAGGATTTTGCCGTCGGCATCCACGCGGTAGACATCTCCATCACGGCGGATGAAGACGATGGTCTTACCATCGGGCGTAAACTGGGGAGCGAAGGATTCAGGATGATCCGGAGTCAACTCCCGCGGCTTTCCGTCGGGGAGGTCCGCGATCAGCAGGCGATAACCACGGGCGGGACCGGAGAGGACGATCTGATCTCCCTTCGGGCTCAGTGCGCCCATGTAGGTATAGCCGAGGTCGGGAAAGAGCATTCTCGGATTCTGGCCGTCCAGTTCGGCCACAGCTAAGCGCCCGGTGCTTCCATCGTGAACGGTGTAAAGCAATTGCCCGGCGTCGCGCGAAAGTGCAAAACCGTAGGCTTCTCTCCATGACTTTCCCAGCCGTTCACCTTCCGTAAGGTTGACGACCTCACTGCCGTCGGATCGGCAACGGTAAATCTGCGAATGGCCGGTCACGTTGGACTGATAATAAACCCACTTTCCATCCGGGCTGAATGCCGGTGCATTGGCGTCCTGACCCGGCTGGGCAACCTTGGCCAGGCCGGTCCCGTCCCCCTTGATCCGGTAGATCGCACCGATGGTCGGAGTGGTTTCCACGCCGCCGGGAATATCTTTGGACTGGTATTCCCCTTCCCACGTCCGGAGCGAAAAGACCAGCTCCGGCTCTTCGCCAGCCGCTGCCCAAGCCGTGAAAATCGCCCAGAGCAGGCAGGCAAGTATTCGGGAACTCGGATGGAAATTCATGGGGAGCGGCAAAAAGTCTGCTAAATTCTGAAAAGTCGCGACAGATTGCTAAGCGGGGGCGCAAAGAGAGTTGTAACAGGTATGCCCGGCCGATTCGAGGTCCGGAATCGGCCGGGCAATCACGCCTGACGGAAACAGCATGGACTTACACGCCGAGCGGGAAGTAGCGCAGGGCTTACGGGAAGCGTCCAGCCAAAGTTGGCGGACGCTTTACGATGCCTTCGCGCTGCGCATCTGGAATTCCGTCGCCCGGCGGGTCAGTTCCGGCAGCGACGTGGCGGACATTGTGCAGGAAACCTTCCTCGCCGCGGCGCGCTCCGCTCGCAACTACGATCCGGAGCGGGGTTCGCTCTGGTGCTGGCTGTCGGGCATCGCCAGGAACCAGACGGCGCTGTTTTTCCGAAAACGAAGCTCGCGGCATGACCTGGCGAATGATTTGGAGTTGCCAGGCCGCGAAGCGGAGCCGGCCGAGCTACTGGCGGCGAAAGAGTTGGCGATTGCCGTGCGCAGGGTGCTGAGTTTGCTGCCGCTGGAATACGAATCGCTGCTCGTCGGCAAATACCTGGACGAGCTATCGCTGGAAGACCTGGCGGCAGCGGAGCAGAGCAGCGCCAGTGCCATCGGCTCTAAGCTCGCGCGAGCGAGGCAAGCGTTTCGCAATGAGTTCGAGAAACAAACCCAGCCGAAGCTCTCCCGCGAGGCTTCCCTATGAACGAAAACCACGACCACGAATCCGACAGCGAAGAGCAGCTCACCAGGCTCCTATCCGCGGGCACCGGCCGCGCAGCGCCGCCCGACAGAGCGTTTCTATCGCGGCTGCGCGAGCAGTCGACCCAGGCGTTCTTGGAATCCGAGCCTAACATCACTATCGCCACGAAGGACAATGCCATGCTCCCGATCCGTTTTCTCGCGGGCATTGCGACCGTGGCTGCAATCTTGGCGATCGCCTTTTTCTTCCGGCCCGCCGACCTCAAGATCAAATCGCAAATCCGCGAGCTGGCGCAGGCGGACACTGCCCGCTGGAAGCTCGTATCCGACGATCAGTTCGGGGAGCTGATCAGCAAATCGGGCAAGCAACTGATCCATCGCTCGGGACAGCGAGACGTCATGTTTGATGGAACGAAGGCCTTTGAAGTCGTCGAAGAGGAAAATACTGCCCGGCCGCTCGACAGGCTCTCCAGTCTGCCCGCCTTAATCGACTTAGTCCGCCAGTTACCGACTCTAACGACCGCGTTTCCATCGCTTCGCCGGTCGGAGGAAAGGACTTTCGAGCAGGAGCCGTGCGATGTCTATCCGATGGAGCTCGATCTCAATGAGCGCCCCTTCCGCGTGGAATGGCTCCTCGCGCAACGGACTGGCAAACTCAAGTCGCTCCTCTTCATCCCGCTGGATTTGAAAGGGGGCTTGCCCACGGCCCAGCTCACGATGGTGGCCGTGAATGAACCGGTAGCCGACGAACCATTCAAAATCGCCGACACGCTCACCGAGGACGGCCGCATCGGCAAATTCGCGGATGTGCAGGGCTTCGTCTCGCTGCGGCCGAAAGCCTATAGCCGCTGGACGCCGATTTGTGCGCCCGGGGGCGTCGTGAAGCCGGGCGACTGGGTGCGGACCGACATCCGCGGCGCGAATGCCGTTGCCGTGCAGCTCGTGCCGGAGACAAAGCTGATTCTGGGTCCGGGGTCGCTCGTGGAGTTGCTGAAGCCGACGCAGATTCACGTTCTGTCAGGCGAATTCGAGCTGATTGCCGACGCGAAGCATCCCATCGAGCTGACCGGCCCCGATGGGACGAAGCTCATCGTGAAGAGCGCGGAAACCTACCGCGTGCAGGGGGAAAAGCTCGTCAACCTCGCCAAAGAGCCGCTCTGGCTGGCCGGTTTCAAAGGGACGACGCCGCAGGAGACGCTCGGCTCTCTGATCGCCAAGGTCGATGGGCGCAATGTGCCGCTGCACGTCGGCTATCACAAGGTGTCCGTGGAAATCCGGGACCAAATTGCCCGCACGACGATTGAAGAATCGTTCGTCAACAACACCAACGCGGTGCTGGAGGGACAGTTCCATTTTCCCCTGCCGGCGGATGCTTCCATTTCGGGCTTTGGAATGTGGGTCGGCGACCGACTGGTCGAGGCGGACATTGTCGAGAAGCAGCGAGCCCGCGAAATCTATGAGACCATCCTGCGGGAGAAGCGGGATCCCGGCCTCCTCGAATGGAGCGGCGGCAACATCTTCAAGGCCCGCGTCTATCCGATTCCCGCCCGCAGCGAGAAGCGGATCAAGATTGTCTACACGCAGGTGCTGCCGCGGGCAGGGACGAGCTACCGCTATAGCTACGCTCTGCAAAGCGAACTGCTTCGGCAGCATCCGGTGCGGGAGCTGAATTTGACGGTCACGGTCAGTTCGGCGGTGAAGCTGGGTGCCATTTCCTGCCCAACGCATCCGGCTCGACTTCAGAAGACGGACCATTCGGCCCGGGCCGAGTTCTCGGCTCAGGAATACGCGCCGACTAAGGATTTTGAAGTCGTCGTGCAGGTGGAAGACGACAAGCAGGGGGTCGTGATGATTCCCCACCGCCGCGCGGATGACGGCTATTTTCTGCTGCTGCTCGCGCCACCGGGGAATGGTCCTTGGCAGAGGGACGTGGTCCCCGACGGCGAGCCGCTGAAGTTGATTGTGCTGGCGGATACGTCGGCCTCAATGGACCGCAGCTCGCGCAAGACGCAGGACGAAGTCCTGGGAGCGCTGCTGGGCTCGCTGGGGCCCAAAGACTCGTTCCAACTCGCCGCCTGTGACGTGGACTGCGTCTGGACGGCTGACAAACCGCAGCCGGCGGAGGCCAAGAATATTGAAGCTGCCCGCAGCTTCTTGGCAAAGCGGCGGTCGATGGGCTGGACCGATTTGGACAAGGCGTTTGCGGAAGCTCTCAAGAAATGCGACGGCAAAACACAGGTCGTCTATCTCGGTGACGGTGTGGTGACGACCGGCGATGCCGATGGTGTGGTATTTGCCAAGCGGCTGCTGAAGATGGCCGAAGGGAAATCGGCGACTTTCCATTCCATTGCCGTCAGCAGCAGTTTTGAAGCCCCGGTGATGAAGGCCATTGGCTCCGTCGGCGGGGGAAGCGTGCGAAGTGCCTCCGGCGAGAAGGGTCCGCAGCAGACGGCCAAAGACCTGCTCGCCGAGATTGCCCGGCCGTCGCTCCGCAATGTCAGCGTCACTTTCACCGGCTTGCGGACAGCCCGCGTCTATCCCGCCACGCTCACCAATCTGCCGCTCGGCATGCAGCAGATTGTCCTGGGCCGCTATCTGCCGGAAGGAAAAGACCAGACAGGGGAAGTGATCGTCACCGGAACATTGGCCGGCAAGGAAGTGTCGTATCGCGCGGCCGTCCCCCTCAAAGACGCCGAGCAAGGCAATTCCTTCATCCCACGGCTCTGGGCGCGGATGCACCTGGACGAGCTGCTGGCTCAAGGAACTTCGCAAGCCGTGCAGGACGAAATCATCAACCTGAGCGAAGAGTATCACCTGATGACGCCTTATACGTCGCTGCTGGTACTCGAAAGCGATGCCGACCGGGAGCGGTTCAAGGTCAAGCGCCGCTTCCAGATGCGGGACGGCGAGCGGTTCTTCGCCGACGCCAAGGACAAGGCCCAGTACGAGCTCGTCCAGCAGCAAATGCGCCTCGCCGGCAACTGGCGGACGCAGCTCCGCAACCGAGTGCTCGCGGACCTGGCCCGGCTGGGAAGGAATCCGCAGTTCTTTGAGCGGCGAAGTAATCGCCTGTCGGAGCTCGCGAGTCTCGGCGACGGGGAATACGCCGGCTTTGCCGGCCACTCGTCAGGTAATCGCTGGGGAAGGGCTACCAACGGCGGCGATATGGATGACGTAATTTCGCTGGATTTTGAAGAGCGGTTTGGTACACCCTCCAAACACGAAGTCGACGAGCTGCTGCGGAAGTCCAGGTGGGACAGCGAAGTCGACTTTGGGACCGAGCATGCTAAACGACTAAGCCCGCGGCTCCTTCGCGGCGGCGTAGTAGCGGATTTTGATTCGCTCATCGACCTTATCGCGAGCACCACCGATCCTGATTCCTGGAAAGACGTCGGTGGTCCGGGTTCAATCTCCCAATTCTCCGCGAACTTGAGCCTGGTCATTGACCAGGATCAAGATCCGTATGGCTCCAGCAATTTCGACGGACTGCGCGCCGCAGGCGGAATGCCCGGGATGCCTGGAATGCCAGGTATGTCCGGCGGAGGGAGCGTGCCAAGCGTCGGCTTCCTTCGGCAAATTCGAGTCCTCAGCGACGGCACGGAGTCCATGTATGACGGCTACATAGAATCTGAAAGTGCCATCGCAGCCCCGCGCCACAGCTTTCCAAACCTTTTCCCCATCTCCCTCCCCCGCCCCCCGCGCAAACCAAAGTCCGCCGCCGAGCTGCTCGGCAAGCAGACGAAAGAGGTCCGCGAGCTGGTCCTCTCGTTGCAGCGAGAAGAAAAGGTACGCGCCTTGGCGGGAGGGATGGAAATCCGCCATGTAACGCAGTCCTTTGAACCGCGCTTTGCCGAAGTCACCTGGAAGACCACTTCCCGCAATCTGCTTTCCGGCTCGCTCGGCTGGCTGAATTCGACGGCCACCGAAGGGCAGCAGACGCTGGTCGAATGGTGTGATGCGAAGGAGCGGGGAAGCTGGTCCGCCGCCTATGAGCTGGCCCTGGTTCGCAAAGCCGCCAAGGAAGAGCATCGCCGCTGGCTGGGAAGTGCCGAGGACTATCCGCTGCTGGCGGCGATTGCTGGCACGAGTCCCGAGCACATTACCATCGAGCATCCGGCGGGCGACCAGGTGGTCCTGGTCCTCGGCAGTGAAGCCGACGAGGACGAAGAGCATACCTATCAGACCCGCTTCCTCATCGACACCAAGCGGAATGTCCAGCTGTCCGTGGAAGAGCGGCATGACGGCAAGACCAGCCGCACCGTCAAGTTCGCGGAGCACATCGAAATCGCCGGCCGCCTCTGGCCGCAGACCGAGGAGACACTCGATGGCGAGGGCCGCCGCATCCACCTGACGAAAATCACTGCCAAGGTCCTCACCGCCGACGAATTCACGGCCGAGCTGAAGGCCCAAGAGACCGCTCGCGCGCCGTCACTCACACTCCATCTTCCGCTCCCCACGCTGGCACTCGCCAAGAAGGCACTGGTGAGGCTCGGAGAAATGACCCCCGAAGTTTATCTGCGGCTGCTGCTGGACGCGGTGGCCAAGCAGGACTGGGACCAGGCCCGCGAGCGACTGGCCCGCTGCGACGAGCTGGTGAAGGAGAAGGCCTGGTCCCGCTGGCTGCGGCTGTATGTCCTGGCGGCCAGCCGGCGGCTGGAGGAATTGAAAGGGGAGCTGATGATTTTGGCGGGGGAGCTCGTCGCCAAGCCGCGCGATGGGGAATGGATTCTGGCAGGAGGGCTCCAGGAGTATGGCAGGTCTCACCTGGCAACGCAGGAGCAATTGGACCTGCTGATGGCCCTGAAGCCCGTGTATGTCCGCTCGCCCGAGTTTCTCCACCGTATGCAGGACTTCGACCAGGCCCGCCTCGGGCTGCTGGATTCGCCTGCGAACGTCTTGGAAGCCAATGCCCTTCGCCAGGAGCTGGCGGAGCGATATCCGCGCAATCTGAGCTTTCAATTGCAGTACGCCACTGCGCTTGCCCAGCGCGGCGACTATGAGGGTGCGTACGCCTGGCTGACAAAAACCATCGCCGATGCAAACTCCAAATGGACGCCGTCCGAGATCCGGCAGTTGCAATGGCACTACCTGGGCCAACTGGACGAGCAAGGGCGCTATGCCGACAAGCTCGCCTATCTCCAGCCGATTCTGGATCAGAATCCGGAAGATGACCGCCTCTACACGCAGTACCTCATCGCGCTCATCTACGTCGGCCGCGAAGCGGAGGCGGAAAAGCTGATGAAGCAATGGCTGGCCGCCCGTTTCGACGGGAAGGAAAACGAACCGGCCCGCCCCCGGCTCTCCGCGGCGATCTCTCTGGCGATGAATGAAGTCCATCCCTTCGGCAGCCGGCGGTTTGACGTCTCGTGGCACCAACCGCTGGGAGAGTTCGTGCTGAGGAATGCCGTCAGCACCCGCTCCATCGTCTCGAGCGCCGTGCGGACGGTATTGCAGAACTCGCAGTTTGCCGGCAGCGACGAAATGACCAAAGTCAGCCTGGCCCTCACCAACCGCCTGCTGGCGGAAGCCGACAAGCTCACGCCGCGGCAACTGGAAAAGCTGGTGGAGCACGTCCGCAACGCGCGGAATCGGCCGAGCGAGGAGCAGTGGCGGAAAATCGCGAAGATCATTCAGGCCCGCTGGGAGCAGGAGAAGAAACCTTCGCGGCGCGAGCTGCTCGACCAGGTGCTGCGGAACATCCATCAAGAGACCGGCGCCCAGGCCCGCATCGCCTACCTCCGCCTGCGAATCAAACTGGCGGACGACGAGTCCCGCCCCGACAAGCAGCGGCAGCTCTTTGACGAGCTGATCAGCCAGCCCTGGTCGGCGGAAATCGAAGCGGAAACGCTCGCGCTGCTGGAAAAACTCGGCAGCGGCGAAACGCCCGAAGTCCGCGTGCTGGAGCAACTCGCGCACTTGCATCGCTGGACGGACCGGATGCAAGAAGCGCGCGGCGCGCTCTTGGAGAGCCAGATTGAGAAGCGGGATCAGATGACGCGCCAGGACCTGGCCGCGAAACGTAAGACACACCTTGACCTCGTGCGGACCGAGCTCGCCAATCTCCTGGCCGCTGCCGGCAAGGACCGCAAAGACGACCTGGGCCGCTGGCTATTGATGGAAAGCCTGTTCCTGAATGTCCAGCAGGAGCGTGATCTGCCGAAAGTGACGGAAACGCTCTGGAAGCTTTTAGAAGAGAGTCTGGCTGGGCAGGCTGCCCGCGACAAAGCCCGGCGCAATCCCGACGAGCTGGAGCAGGAGGAGATCGAAGTCGAGGCCCTGCGGGACCTACTCCAACTCTCCGCCCAGTCCCGCCTCGTCACCATGGTCAGCCACCTCGCCGCGCTCCCCAGCGCCAAGCCGCAGGATGCCGAGCGATTGCTCAAGCTGTGCGATGACCAAATGGCTCAGTCCGACAAGCGGCGAGAAGACGACAACGCTCCCCCGGCGCTCGACTGGCGGCTGGTGAAGCACAATCTGCTGGTCGCGCTCGACCGGCCCAAAGATTTGCTCGCCGAGCTCGCCAGGTGGTCCGCGGCCGATACGGCCGATCGCCGCTGGCAAAAATCGCTCGCGTACTTGAACGCCGAGCTGGGCAAGCTCGACGACGCCATCAAGACTCTGGCTGGCCTGGAAGCCGCCGGTGAGCTGAGCGCTCTGGACTACCGCGCCCTGGCGACCTGGTATCAAGCCACCAAGCAGGATGCCAAGAACGCCCAGGCGAAGGTGGCCATCTACAAGACGATGGATGAATACACGCTGCAACAGACGCTCAACCGCCGGGCCGAGAATGCCAGCGAAGTGAATCCCGACGACCTGCTGGCGCTGGAGGCCTATTTTGCCAAGGCTTCCAATCCGCAGGCTGGTCTGGGCGCCGTCGAAAAATACTACCGCACGACGCACGACTTCCGCCTGCTCGCCGGACTGGCCGATGCCGTCATCGGCCACACCAGCGGACAGGTCTATGCCTTCCTGGGGGCGGTGGACAGCGTGCTGGACGAGATTCACGACGAAGCCACGGTGGACGAGCTGGTGAAGCACATCGGCGAAGTCCGCGCGAAAACGAAAAGCCCGGTCGATCTTCGAGCACTGGACCTGTTGGAACTGCTGGTGGAGCGCCGCGGGGCGCAGCTTCAAAACCAGGCCGGCCCGCACTTGGCGGCGGCGCTCGCTGCCCTGCAACGCGCGGAAAAACGGGAATGGTCGACGGGCGAGCCCCTGTTGTTCTCGGCGCTGCTTGGCAATCTTGCGTTCACCGAGCAGCCCGCTCTTGCCCAGGAGCAGTTGCGGATCATCGCCCGGATGCACGAGGCGGCGGAAAAGGGCTCGCTGGACCGGTTGCAAATCGCCGACTGGATTTCTGTGGTCCATTGGCGGCATGATCGCCGGGAGCAGGCCACGGACATCCTCGCTGCCGCCTGTGACGAATTCACCGCGGCTCGCGGGGGAAAGTCCACGGCCGAGCTGCGTTGGCACGTCTTTAACCTTGTCTATAAACTGCAAGCGCGCGGCCTGTTCGCGCGGGCCGAAAAGCTCCTCCAGGAGAACATGCGGCGTGCCGCCACTCCCAACGACGCCTATCAACTCCGCTTGCGACTCTACGATCTGTATGCGTCGGCCCTGCACAACAAGGGCGACACCTCGCTCGGCAAGGGACAGGCGCTCTACACGGCCAGCCGGCAACAACTGCTCGCCCTGCTGGAAGGCTCGAAAGACTTGCGGGAGCAACTGGAGTATCACCGGCGGCTGTGCGACATTTTTTATGCCGCGGGCAAGAGCAAGATTCCTTCGGCCGCCAAGGATCTGGCCGAGTTTGTGGCGAAGCAGTTTCCAGACCTGGCCCAGCGGCAGGTCAGCAATTACCGGAACATGGTTTCCACCATGGCGGGCACCATCCGCCAGGTTCTCGGACCGCGGGAAACGCTGGCGTTTTATCTCGAGCGGATGGAGCACGAGCCGGCCTGGCTGGTCCGCACCGGCGAAGATGGCTGGAGCACCTATCACAACGAACTTGCGGAGCTTCGCGAGCAAGTAAAGGACCTCGGCCCGCTCGAGCCGCGGCTGTTGGCACTCGTTGTTGCCGAAGTGAAGCGGCACATGCGGACGCACTCCGCCCGCGGCCAAGAGATTTATTACAACGACTACAACCGCTTCTGGAAGGAAAAGGCAGCCGACTTCGCCAAGGCCGCGGAAGAAGTGCTGGCCGAGAACAAGGACGGCGGCGAGAGCATCCAGTACATCGCGGAGTACCTCATCAACGGCCTCGACCTGCGAGACCGGGGGATTGAGATCCTGCTCGACGCCCAGCGCCGCGAGCTGCTCAGCGACAGCGGCAAGCAGATTCTCATCACCGCCCTCTTCCACCAGAAGCGGCATGGCGAAGCAATCGCCCTGCTCGAAGGGCTCGTCCGCAAGCAGCCCGAAGTATTCGGGTGGCGGACGCAGCTCATGCATGCCTACTTCATGACGCGTCAGCCGCAGGCCTTGCGGAAGCTGCTCGCCCAGACGCACAAAAAGTTCATTGACGCCAATCCCAATCACGAAGGCAACCTCGCGGCGATAGCGGCGAGCACGCTCGAAAACGAGCTCTACGAGCAGTCGGCCAGCTACTACGAAAAGGCCATCAAGGTCCGCACGGATGCCCTCCACAGCCGCACGCAGGGGGATTCCGCGCTGGCCGGATATTTCCAGCAGCAGGCGAAGGCGTATGCGGGGCTGGGGAACACGGCCCTGGCGGTGGACAAGGCTTCGGCGGCCATCGTGATCTGGCCCTCCCGGCACGATCAGCGCGCGGAGGCCATCCACCTGCTCAGGAGCATGCTGAACCTGTCGCCGAATCTCGACGCTTACGTCGCCGTGCTGGACACGGAAGTGGAAAAAACGCAGCAAGACCGGCCGATCGTCCGCAAGCAAATCGGCATCGTGTATCAGGAGAAATTCAAGGCGTGGGACAAGGCCATCAAGCAATTCCGCCTGGCCCTGGAAGGTTCCCCCAATGACGCCGATTTGCACGAGCGGCTGATTGCCGGCCTCGACGCCAAGGGAGACGCCGCTGGGGCGCTGGCGCAATCGCTGGAATCCTTGGAGCTCAGCCGGCGGAATCTGGACCTCTGGAGCAAGCTGGCCGAGCGGTTCACCTCGCTCAAGGATCCGATTCAGGCGGAGCGGGCGGCGACCTCGCTGGTCGAAGTTGGGCCGCATGAATCCGAGGGTCACGAGAAGCTGGCGGACTACCGGCAGAAGCAGGACCGCTGGGACGATGCGATTTCCCACTGGCAAGAAGTCGCCCGGCTCCGCAAGCTGGAGCCAACCGGCCTGCTTGGCCTCGCCCCGGCCCTGCTCCATCAAAAACGGCTGCCGGAGTTTGACGCGGCCATGAAACAACTTGAGAATGGCCCCTGGCCGCAGCACTTTGAGAAGGAGCTGAAAGAAAAGCTCCCCGGGCTGCGGGAATCCAGGCTCAAGGCGGATAAGTAATGTTTCAGCGACGAGAGTTGTTGCGGAGCGCGCTAGCGGCCTCCGCCGGCGGCGTTCTCCTAAGTGCGGCGTACGGCGACGAGAAGGAAGCCAAGAAGAAGACCCCCATCAAGATCGCCCAAATCGGCACCGGCCACGCGCACGCCAGCAAGCTCTCCGTTTTTCGCGCATCGCCGGAATACGAAGTCATCGGCGTGGCCGAGCCGGATGCGGAGCTGCGCAAAAAAGCCCAGTCGCAAGACATCTACCGCGGCCTCCCGTGGATGACGCAGGAAGAGCTGCTAAAGACGCCCGGCTTGCAGCTCGTGCTGGTGGAAACCCGGGTCCGCGACCTGCTGACCGCGGCGGAGGCCTGCGTCGCGGCTGGCAAGCACATTCACCTCGATAAGCCGGCCGGCGAATCGCTGCCACACCTGCGGCGCATCCTCGATTCAGCGGCCAAGCAAAAGCTGCTCGTGCAGATGGGGTATATGTTCCGCTACAACCCGGCAGTGGTCTTGCTGAGGGATTTTCTCCGGCAAGGTTGGTTGGGGAAAGTGTTCGAAGTCCACGCGGTGATGAGCAAGGTCGTCGATCCGGCCTCCCGCCGCGAGCTGGCCCAGTACCCCGGCGGTATCATGTTCGAGCTCGGCTGCCACGTCATGGACTTAGTTCTAGGCATCCTCGGCAAGCCGGACGCCGTGACCCCCTTCATCCAGCACAGCTCGCCGCTGCCCGACAAGCTGGCGGACAACATGCTGGCCGTCCTCACCTACCCGGAGGCCGCGGCCACCGTCAAAGCGAGCGCCCAGGAAGTGGACGGCGGGGACCGCCGCCACCTCGTCGTCTGCGGCACCGAAGGGACCTTCCACATCCAGCCCCTCGACAACCCCTCCGCCCTCGTCACACTCTCAAAACCACGCGGCGACTACAAACAAGGCCGCCAGGAAATCAAATTCCCCAAATACGTCCGCTACGTAGACGATGCCGCCGACATGGCCCGCATTATCCGGGGTGAGAAACAGGCGGATTTCTCGTACGAGCACGACCTGGACGTGCAGCGGGCCTTGCTGGAAGCGTGCAAGCTGCCGCTTCAGTAGTCCGCTTACTCCGTGAGCGGACATGCTCGGTGGGGCCGACGTGATATGCTGGCGATATGGCGACATCGAAAGGTCCATCTCGTCAATCGTGGGTAGAAGCCTACGTAAAGTGGCTCCTGAAATCCGGCGGGGACGTGAACCAAACCGACAAGAACGGAGTCACGCCGCTGCACCATGCCGTGCGGTTCAGGAGCCCGGCGGCTGTGCGAGCGCTCTTGGAGCACGGGGCGCGGGTCAACCAGGCATGCACTCGCTCGGGGTCCACTCCGCTGCATCGCGCGGTGACCTCCACTGGGGCTCCGGGGACAGCCGGTAAGCAGGAGGAAGCGATCCAGATCGTGGGCATCCTTCTGGAATTTGGGGCGAACGCGGCTCTCAAGAACAAGCTCGGCAAGAAGCCGGCCGACTACGCTCGCGATCCTGAGATTATCAAGCGGTTGAAGAGGAAGGCGTCCCAGTAGCGACCTTGGCTAAGCCCCTTTGGGTCGGCCCCAGTGGTCGCGGTATTCGCGGCGGACGAGGCGGCCCGCTTCTTCGTCACCGAGGATCTGCTCCTTCGCGGGGTCGAAGTTCAAGGAGCGGCCCAGACGGGTGGCGATGTTGCCGAGGTGGCAGAGCGAGGAGGAGAGATGACCGGTGAGGGGGTCGGCATTGAGCCTGGCTCCGCTCCGGATTGCGGCCAGCAGGTTGGCGACGTGGGCCTTGTCGTCCTGTTGCTGAAGGGGGATGTCGACGGGCTTCGGCTTGTTCTGTGCGTCGAGCACCTGGAGTTTGCCGCGGCGGCTGAGGAACATCTGGCCTCCGGCGCCGTGGAACTCCGCCCCGCTGTCCACGTTGTGCGGATAGACCGTGTCCCATAGCCGCTGTTCGTAGATGAGCATCCGGCGGCTGCCGACTTTGCCGTCGCCGGGGTATTCGAAGGTGACTTGCTGGGTATCGGGAAATTCCTGGTCGTCGTCTTGAAAGTACTTGCCGCCGATGGCGACGATTTTGGAGGGATGCGTCTCCACCCCGAGTCCCCAACGCGTGTAGTCGATGTCATGGACGCCGTCGTTCCCCATGTCGCCGCAGCCGAAATCATACCACCACCGCCAGATTCCCGGCAGCAAGTTGGCCTGATAAGGCCGCATCGGGGCGGGGCCGATCCATAAATCGTAGTCCAGCTCCGGCGGTGGAGCCGCGGGCCGCCCGTGGCCGATGGATCCCCGTTTCTGGCTGTTCCACGCCTTGGCGACCAGCACATCTCCGATCGCCCCTTCGCGAAGTAGGCGCATAGCG
>JBPCKT010000041.1:0-32016 GCA_051004015.1 Pirellulaceae bacterium
CTTTGGCGGCGATGATCGTGCCAAGAGGAAATCGTTTCCCGCCACAGACTCCCGACCCCCTTGGCTGAAGCGGAGCCGCCGGCCTCGAGCCGGCGGCATCGCGTTGATTCACTGCCTTTAATCGAAAGGGGTAAGCCCATGTCCGCAGCCGCTGACGCAGCGCTCGCGCAGCTCGTCGGCTCCGACCCGCGGGCGGCCGCATCGCCGCCGGCACCGGTTGCGTTTCACTACACGCAGACCGACAGCTTCGTGGCGTTGTTGCAACAACTCGGCGCTTCGCTGCTGGTCAGCACCTACCAGGCCAACAAGCTGCTGGCCGTGCGAGCCAGCGGCAATGGAATTTCGACGCTGGTCCGCACCTTTGACAAACCGATGGGTCTGGCGGTCGATGCTCGCCGGCTGGCGATTGGCACACACAAAGAAGTCTGGTTTCTCCGAAACGCGCCGGACATCGCGCCTCGGATTGAACCGCTGGGCCAGCACGACGCCTGCTATGTTCCGCGGTCCAGCCATGTCACGGGCGATATCGGAATCCACGAGATCGCCTGGAGCGCCGACGAGCTATGGATGGTGAGCACGCGGTTCTCCTGCCTCTGCACACACGACCCCGACTACAGCTTCGTGCCCCGCTGGCGGCCGCCGTTCATTACAGCCGTGGCCGCCGAGGACCGCTGCCACTTGAACGGACTGGCGATGATCGATGGCCAGCCAGGCTATGTGACCGCCCTCGGAACCACCGACACGGCAAACGGCTGGCGTGCCGACAAGCCCCACGGCGGCTGCATCCTCGACGTGGCCAGCGGGGAATTCGTCACCCGCGGCCTGTCCATGCCTCATTCACCGCGCTGGCATGACGAGCAACTCTGGGTACTCGAATCGGGTACCGGCGGCGTGGTTCGCATCGATCGGGCCACTGGCCGGCGGGAAACCATCGCGCACCTTCCCGGCTTCACTCGCGGCTGGGCGCTCGTCGGCCCGTACGCCTTCGTCGGTCTCTCGAAAATCCGCAAGACATCCGCCATGGACGGCGTGCCAATCGCCGAGCGGCGCGACGAGCTGAAGTGCGGCATTGCCGTACTTGACCTGCGCAGTGGCCAGACGATCGCCTTCCTCGAATTCCAGACTGCCGTGGAAGAGATCTTCGACATCCAACTCTTGCCCGGCCTGCGTTTTCCGGAGGTCATCGGCTTCCAGCAGGAGACGCTCCACCACACATTTATTGTTCCACGCGAGCAAGCGCAGAGTGGCCGGTCAATACATTCCACCACTACGCAACACTCAGAAAACAGGGACGCGAAAACTGAAGACCCCGCTCTGGCGATCGTGGACCGAGCCCTGGGTAATCTGGCTAGACTGAGGTCTAATCCTGGAGACCGTTCTGCCACTTCCTAAGCTGCGGTATCTCACGGAGAAACCTGAAGGGGTCTTTATTGACGCCGTGCGTGTGACTCCTATCAAGGAAGTAACCAAACAGCGGTAACGCGGCGCGACTTCCATGTTGCTTTCCATCGACGATACGATTACAGCCATTGCCTCCGCTGGCGGAGGCGCGATGCGCGGGATTGTGCGCGTCAGCGGGCTAGAGTGCGTGAAATGCATTGAGGGGTGCTTTGAGCCGCATCGAGCGCCGTCAACTTTGGCGCTGGCAAGTGTAAGGAAACCTTCTCTCGTTCCAGGACACATTCTCCTTCCCGCGCTCGAAACTTCCCTCCCCGCTACCCTCTACCTCTGGCCCGGCAGCCGCAGCTATACGCGGCAGCCGACGGCTGAGCTGCATACGGTGGGTTCGCCGCCGCTTTTAGAAGCAGTGCTGGCCGAGGTTTGCAGGCAAGGAGCTCGGCTGGCGAGGCCGGGGGAGTTTACGTTGCGGGCGTTTCTGGCGGGCCGACTGGATTTGACGCAGGCGGAAGCTGTGCTGGGGGTCATCGACGCCGGAAGTGAGCAGCAGCTCAAGGCGGCGCTGTCGCAACTAGCTGGTGGAATTGCCGGGCCGCTCTTCGCGGCGCGCGGTAGCCTGCTGGACTTGCTGGCACATTTGGAAGCGGGGCTGGATTTCGTCGATGAGGACATCGAGTTCATCAGCCGCGAGAGTCTGCTGGCGGAATTGCTGGCTGCCCTGGAGCAAGTGGAGAAAATCGCCGGTCAAATGCATTCCCGCGGCGATGCGAGCAGAGTCCCTCGCGTCGTGCTTTGCGGCCTGCCCAACGCCGGCAAAAGCAGCCTGCTGAACGCGCTGGCCGGAGAAGAGGCGGCTCTGGTGTCCAGCGTGGCCGGGACCACCCGCGATTTTGTATCGCGGCTGGTCTGTTTTGACGGAGTGGAATTGGAGCTGATTGATACGGCTGGGCTCGATGGCTCAGCGGAGAATGCAATTGCCATCGATGCGCAGAGTGCCGCTCGGACACAGGCCGAAAACTGCGAGCTTCGGCTATGGTGTGTGGAGGCGACGGCCATGAAACCTCGAGAGGTAGACCTAACTCCGGAGTTGTGCATCCTGACCAAGTGCGACCATTTGGGTCTCACGCGGAGCGTGACGAATACTTTTCTTGCCACCAGTAGCCGCACGGGAGAGGGAATTGCCGAGCTCCGCCGCCGCATCGCCATCGCACTCTCGTCGCAGCCGGGCGATGCCGTCGCCAGCACGACGGCGCGTTGCCGGGAGAGTCTGACCCTGGCCTCCACCGCGCTGCGCCGTGCCATCGCCGCGGCTGAGCAACAAGCAGGAGAAGAATTCGTCGCCGCCGAAGTCCGTGTCGCACTCGACGACCTCGGACAAGTCCTCGGCGCTGTCTACACCGAAGACATCCTGGACCGCATCTTCAGCCGCTTCTGCATTGGCAAATGAGCAGGCCGACTTTGCTGCTCTATCGCGATGGCTGTTTGACGTACTTCGGCTGGTAGAGCTGGACCTCCAGGTCGCCGGGCATTTTGAAATAGGTGACCAGTCCGTAGCCGTGGTCAGCCACATCCTTGGTGAACTCGACCCCTTTGGCCCGAAGCTCGGCGACGGTTTTGTGGATGTCGTCGCAGTAGAAAGAGATGCCGTGCGTGCCATTCGCGGCCCCCTCCGAGGGGTCCGCCGGATGGACCCCCATGTCCGCCTCCGGCAAATTGAAGATCAGCCAGCCTTCTCCCACGTCCGTATACGAGAAGCCGAGTTTGTCGCGCACGAATGCCCGCACGGCCTCGGCCTCCGAGGAATAGAACATCGTGTGAACACCTTGGATCATGCGGCTGCTCTTACGGCTCATTCTTGGCGATGTGGGCCTTCTTCCGATGGTTTGCGGCAACTTCCTCGATCATCGGCTGAAGCTCGGCAGCCAGCGTGGGATCCACCCGCCTGATGAGGGCCGCAATATCCTTGAGCTTCGGCACGCTTTGCGGCGGGGCGAGCTTGATTTCCGCCACAATGGCCTTGGCCAGCGGCAGATGGAGCTGATCGACCGACTGAAGCCCCGTCAAAGAAGCGAGTTGCTTGCCACGAGGATCGGTGACGACGAACACCGGTGATCCCTGCGCGGCCGTCGTGAACGGCTCCTGCTTCAGACGTTTGGAAAGCGCGGGCATTTCCTTCTGCGGCAGCGTAATCACCACGCACTGCCGCATGAGTGCGAGCAAGATCGGGTTGCGGTGCTCCTTGGATTTGAGCCAGGCGAGCCATTGTTCCTTGAAGAGCGAATTCTCCCGCGCGTCATGCAGGATGAAGAGCAAGGGACGATTCTCATCCTCCGCGTATTGCAGGCCCTGCTCCGCCAACTCGACATTCGGCGTGTTACTCACGCGTTCACCCAGGATCTTTTCAAACACATAGGCATAAATGTTCTCCAGCGGCGCCAACGGCTTCTCCGCCAGAAGCTGATGCACCTTCTGCGGCTGGGTTCCCATCAGGCGCGACAGGCCGCCCCAGGGAATGCCGGAAGGGAGGTTCATTCCGCGGGCAATGAGCTGCGCCTGCTGCGAGCGAAATGTGTCGGAAGTCTCTCCTTGATGCGCGAGCGAAACGTGCCGCTGCTGCAATTCCAAGGTGCGCAGCTTGGCGGCTTGATTCCAGACGGAGAGCGCCCAGTTCGCCTCTTTCAGCAACTCATCAGCATTGACCGGGCCGATGACGGCATGTATCACGCGGCCGCTGGGAGTGCAGAAGTAGCTGGCGACGTTTCCCCCTTGCTTGACAATCGTGCCGTTCACATTGGTCGCGGTGAAATCGCCGACCTGCTGATGAGCGGCCACAAAGTTCTTCCCAAACAGCTCGCCGACGCGAGGATCCGACAGGGCGCCCGCCCTGTATGCACTGGCGTTGTTTCAGGTGAAGCCCGGCATCTCGAAGTTGCCGGAGACGTGAATCAGAAAAACCAGCTTCTCGTCTTGCTCCGCCTGCTGAGTGGCTTCATCAACCGACTCCGTCCAAGTGAGTGCCGTGCTGAGCTTGCGGTCCTTGTATTTCTCGGCCGGCTCGCAGACCTGCGTCGCGGCGGGAGGCTTGATGGTGAGGACTTTGCTTTCCAGGGAAACGAGCGTTGTCTGTGGAGCAACGACCGAGGAAACGGGCGAAGTTTCCGCGACCGACTCCGGGCTGGAAGTAGCTGCCGCGGGCACTTCGGCAGATTGCACCGTGGTTGCCGGTTTCTCGGCTACTTGTTCCCCGATGGTTTCGGCGCTGGAAGCGGTTACCGGAATAACTGCTCGCTCCGCGGGCTCTCTGTAGACAGGCGATTCGGGCGGATTAACTTCTTCGCTTGCCGCTGCTTCCGTCGCAATGACGCTGGCCGTTTCTGACAACTGCGATGCTGCGCTCACAACGGCAACTGGGTCGCCGCTATTGCCATCGCGCGCGGTGTCCGGCCCAAAAACTCTGCCGGTCACAATGCCCAGCAGAAACAGCGTCAATCCACCGACCACCAAGGCCAAGCGGTCATTCCAGCGCCATAGAGAATGAGAAAATGCCTTGACCACTCTCGACGGCGCGACCGGCGGAGGAAGAGGGGGCGGCAACAGCGGCGGAGGGGGAGGAAAAGCGGATTCAGCCGAAAGCGAATCGGGCTCCATAGGTCACCTGAGATTCCCGGCGAAGATTGTGCCCCCACCCAAAGCTCGGGATGCCTTCACCGTACAGCATGGAGAAGTGCGGAGTCAAGCGATTCTGCGAGATTCTTTGCGAGCCGATGAATAGCTGCCTCGTCATTGAATCTGCAGCAGTTGGTTCAGGCTTCCTGACCGAAAGCCCTCCAGGTCAATGGTCACGAACTTGAATCCGAGCTGACGGAGCTCGGCGGCGAGCTCCTGGCGGACAGTTGGTTCGCAGAGAGGTAGCAGCTCTTCGGGCGGGACTTCAATCCGCGCCAAATCGCCCCGGTGGTAGCGGACGCGGCAAACCGTTAGCCCTTTGCCGCGGAGGAACCGCTCGGCGGCATCCACCATCGCCAGCCGCTCGGGCGTGACTTCTTCTCCGTAGGCGACGCGGCTGGAGAGGCAGGGGCTGGCGGGCTTGTCCCAGACCGGCAGGTTCCACTCGGCCGCCAGCTCGCGGACTTCGAACTTTGTGATTCCACATTCCGCCAGCGGGCTATGCACCGCGTGCTCGGCGGCGGCCGCCATTCCGGGACGATATTCGCCGGCATCGTCCGCATTCGCGCCGTTGAGGATGACGCGCACATTCAGCTCCGGTAGCACGCGCTCTAGTTGCGTATAGAGCTCAGTTTTGCAGTGGTAACAGCGGTCGGGAGCGTTGCGAAGGTAAGAGTCTTGCCTGAATTCGTCCGTTCGAATCACCCGGTGACGAATGCCGATGAGGCCGGCGATTTCCTGGGCCTGCTCGAGCTCTCCCGCGGCAAGGCTGGCGCTCGAGCCGGTGACGGCAACCGCCTTATTGCCGAGTGCTTCGTAAGCTGCCTTCGCCACGACGGCGCTATCGACACCACCAGAATAAGCCACGGCACAGGAACCATGCGCGGCGATGTTAGCGAGCAAAGCGGAGCGTTTGGCGGATAGCGAAGACATGAAAGCCGCCAGGGAGACAAAAAAGCGACAACCCTCTGCCGCAATGCCGTGGGCCTGAGGTTCCACGAGCCCGCAAGTAAAGTGGGAGCCAAGAGCCTCGGGGCGAGTTATTTGGCGGATGCTCCGAAGAGCACGGGCGCCAACCGGACAAGCAACCTCGGCGAAATTCGGCCCCCTGCGGACTTGTTTATCGGCTCAGCGGAAATGAGAGGCTCAGCACGAACATGGCAGAGAGTTGTCGCCCTGAATCGTACTCCCGCCGGCAACCGCGGGCAAGTCAGTGGTGCCACGCCCTCGGCTTTGCGTCGCCGTGTAGCGTGGACTACTGCTCGTGAACTTCCCGCGTCATCGGCTCGAGCACCTTGGTATTTCGCTCGATGGCAATGACGACGGTCCGTTGCTCGACGCCGTCGGGACTTGCGGCAACCACCGGCAGCACCTGCCGCTTGTCGGGCATGGAGAGGCGGATGGTGAAGCTGCCGTCCGAGCGGAGCTTGACTGGTTCGCCGGCGAGAGTCACGCGGGCGTCCGGCTTGGTATGACCAAAGAGGATCATCTCGGCGTCCACTTCAAAATGGAAATCGCGGTGGCGGTTGAGAATCCGCTCCGCTCCGCTGCCGAAGGACGAAGTGCCGTTCCCCATGGGCCGCTTGAGCCGCTCTTCAAACAACTCTTGCAGGTCACCGCTGAAATGCTCATCCGAATAGCCGCCGCTCAGGGCGTAGACCTTTTCGTAGTTCTCGGCGATGTCGGTCCAGTTCTTGTCGATGGCATCACTCGAGCCGGGCGCGGGGGTAGACACCGAGTTGCTGCGGGCAATCCCCACAAACTTGCCGTTCGCTGCTCGGTATCCGATGTCCACGCGATAGCTGTGCGGGGGATTCGGCGCATCCACATACCAGTTGGTAACGCCGCCGTGAATTTCAATCTCGCGGACCACGCGCTCGGAGGAATTGGTCGTGTGTCCGGTATCGACCTCCAGCAGCCGCAAGTACGGGCGGGCGGTATGCCAGTGTTCCGCCAGGGCTGCTTCGGCGCGCTTCACGCTCTGGGGAAGTACTGTCCAGACGGCATGCAGCCAAAAGGGATCGCGGACCATCAGCACCAAGCGGTCCCGCTGGGGCGCGCCATTACGCTTGTCGGTTGGACCCCGGGAGAGGTCTTTCAGCTTTTCGCGGTGAGCGTGGACCTTCTGGATTTTCTGGGTGGCCCGGGAATTCTTCGCCGCCTTTTGGGCGACTGCCTTGTGCGAAGCCACGCCGTTGGCCTTGCCATTGAGATGTGCGTGGCCATTCTTGAGGGCGGGCCGAGTGGCCTTTCCGTTGACATGCAGGCGAGTCGTGGGCTTCGATTTTTTGCTGCTGGCCCGGAGGGCGCGGGCAACTACCTTGGCCTTGATTCGCGGCTTAGTTTTGGGCAGAGGTTTACGAGTTCGGGACAGAGCTTTCACCAGTTGTTCCTTCCGCATCGATTTCCAGCCGGTAAGTCCGCGCGTCTTGGCAAGTTTCACCAGGCTCTGCAGGTTTTTGTCTTTGAGGGCAGCCGCGTTCGTCACGGGAACCTCCATACGGGAATCGGTAACGCCTTCAGCGCGCAATACTTACGCACCAGCGGGGCCGATGGTTTTGGGTCGCCATCCGTGACGGATTGCTTTTATCCGCGCATCTTGACGAACCACTTCGCGGGGTGCGTCTCGCGGCTCATTTGGCGGGTAAACAGGAAACTGTGGTAGCGGCGGAAAGTCCTTTGCCTAAAAGGGCTTCCGTCGTCGTCACCCAGCCCCGTTTTGCAATCGGCGAGAAATGCAAAGGAGGGAAAAAGGCGACCTGCATGCCCGGATTTCCAATCCCGGCGCGCCAAGGCTATGTACATCCTCGTAAGCTCTGCCCTGACAAGATTTAGTGTAATCACGACGGCCAAAGAACGCAATATTCCCGCCGGCCAAAAAGCCTGACAAGCAGCATTATATCCCCAAAAATAGGGGTAAAGGCGTCACTGTTTTTCCCTCCGGCACCGCGAAACTTTCGGAGGGGACTCGTCCCAAATTGGCACAGGAATCCATTTCCTAAACTCCTTGTATAGCTAGGGTTATGTCGCTGCGGTGGACTTTGTGAAAAAAAACACGAATTATGGCCGGGCGGTCGGTTGACCATGCTCGCGGGGGCGGATAAATTACCAGCCTTCCCCCAGGGGCGGACACAGATTCGTCCCTGAGGGAAGGCCAAGAAAGCCGCCGGTGGCCTGTTTTTTTCCGGCTACTGTGGCGCAACTTTTGAAGCATCAAGAAGATGCGCCTCAGAAATTAGTCGTAACTACGTGCCGCCTTCCCTCCCACGACATCCCATGGCATCGGCCATGGAGTGGGTTGCCAAGATCACCACGGTCAGCCTGGAAATGGTCCTGCCGGGTGTGGGGGGGCATTACTTGGACATGTGGCTGGGGACAAGATTCTTGTCCCTATTGGGGTTTGTCGTGGGGATGGCGGTGGGGATCTTGCACCTGGTTCAAATGACCAGGCGGCCTCCGGATCCTCCTCAGGCGGCTGAAGAATTATTGGCCAAGGAAAGACAGGATCCTTCGGGTGAACGCACCGGCAAGTAGTGAAATTGAGTTGGCACGGCCCGCGAGCCTGTACCGGGCGAGCGCGCTCCTCGTTGCCGCGCTCCTCGCACTGCTCCCTTGCTTTGCGGTATTTGGTTACTGCACCAACGGTGCATTTGGCATCCTGGCTGCCGTTGCGGCCTGCGGGATTTGTCTTACCTGCGGCATCCTCGCCCTGGCCATCACGGCAATCTCCCAGGCAATGAACCAAGGGGTGCAGGGAATCTTGGCCGCGATGCTGGTGCGAATGGGCGTGCCCCTGGTCGCCATGTTCGTGCTGCCGGAAATCGGCGGCCCTTTGGTCGAGGCCGGTGTCACCGGCATGGTCATGGCCTATTACCTGGTCACTCTCGCGGTCGAAACCTGGTTGTCGTTGCGATTTGTCTCGGTCACAAAAAATGCCGGAGCGAAGCGCCCGGCCACCAAGGTCGCGTAGGTCATGGCGAACCCCGTTCTGCACATCAAGGACAGCTATTACTTCGAGGTGCCGAAGGTTCTTTGCCCGTCGAATTTCCACAGCCTCACCGAATTCCCCGCGGTTTGGGTTTCGCTCGATCCCCAGTTTCAGCAATGGGAATTCGACCGGCTGTACGACGAGCTGACAGCCGTTCGCGACGGGGGCCAGCCGCTCTCGTTGCCCGCGAAAGAGCATTATCGCGAGGCCTGGCATACCTGGGTCGAGAGCGACCACGCGAATCACGGCAAGCCGTTCGATGTCTTTGTGGAAGAAGCGCTCGCCGCACAAGTCGCCGCCTGGAAAGCCTTGACCGCGAAGGACAAGAACTTCGCCGACGTTCGTTTTCAGGAGCATGTCTCGCATTCTAACGCGAGCGAGCTTTCTTACCCGGAATTGGTCCCCATCACCCGCTGGCTTTACGACGTGAAAGCGCAGTCGGCGTATCAGTTGGGACCCGATGCCTGGGGCCAGATGAAGCAGCGGGCCGGGAGTGTCGCGGAATACAAAAAAGAGTTCACCGACGGCCATGTGAAGGAGTGGAGCAAGGCGAAGAGGGATGCCTACAATTACCATCTTTCCGGCAAAATCCTGATTCCGCAGCCCTTTGGCGGTGAGCTCCGCAACTTGCATGAAAAAGAGGCCGGCCTGACCAACGTCGCCGTCTCCAAATTCATGATTGTCGAGGTCGTCGTCGGCCTGATCCTCATCGCAGTGTTCGGTTGGCTGGCGAGGAAGGTCGCGCATGGCGCTCCCCCCAAGGGCAAGGTTTGGAATTTTCTGGAAGCGTTTGTGGTGTTCATTCGCGATCAGATTGCGGAGCCTTCCATCGGCCATCACCACGCCCACACGTATACTCCTTACTTGTGGACGGTGTTCTTCTTTGTCCTGGGCTGCAACCTGATGGGACTGATTCCCTGGGTCGGCGCGCCCACCGGTGCGTTTGCCGTCACGTCCGCCTTGGCCTTGCTGACGTTTGGCATGGTGGTGGCGGGAGGTATGCGAGAGTTTGGTTTCTTTGGGTTCTTCAAGAATATTGTCCCGCACATGGATTTGCCTTGGTATATCGCGATCGTCATTGTTCCCATGCTGTTTGTGATTGAATTCATTGGCCTCCTCGTCAAGCATGCGGTCCTGGCGATTCGACTACTGGCCAACATGGTGGCGGGACACCTGGTGCTGCTGGGCTTGATGGCGATTGCCTTTTCAATGGAAGCGGTCCAGCAATTCGCCGGAAACAACGTCACCTGGTCGATTGCCGCCGTCATTTCCGTCCTGGCCTGCACTGCATTCAGCATGATGGAATTGTTTGTCGCCTTTTTGCAGGCGTACGTTTTCACTTTTCTTTCCGCACTCTTTATCGGCTCGGTCTTGCACAAACACTAATCGCAGGCGTGGCTGCGGTTGCTCCATAAAAAGTCCTTCCTCATTCAACTCAGGAGATGAGTTCCGTGTACAAGATTTCCAGAATTCTGCTTGGTGCATTGCTGTTGACGTTTGCCGCCGTCGCTCCCGCCCTGGCACAGCCGGCGGCCGAGGGGATTCTCAATTCTCGGCACATCGGTGCCGGTTTGGTCATCATGGGTGCCGGTTTTGGCATCGGCAAGCTGGCCTCCAGTGCCCTGGAGAGCATGGCCCGCCAGCCGGAAGTCGCCGGCAGCATCCAGACGGCCATGATCATCGCGGCGGCCCTCATCGAAGGCGTCACGCTGTTCGCGCTTTATATCTGCATGTCGGGCACCTAGTCTCGTCCCAGCGTGGCCGGGTCTGGGTTCGACGAACTTGCTGCGGGAGCATGTGACATGCGTGGTACGGGATTTTTACTCTGGCTGATTCCGTTGGTTGCTGTAGCGGCGCTGCTTGGGAGCGCGTTGTGGTCCCCCCTGCGAGCGGAGGAGGAAAAGGCCAAATCCGCGGAAGTCAAAAGGGCATCGAGCGATGTCAACGCCGAGGGGAAAACAGAATCCCATGACAAGGGGCACGGTGAAAAAGGGCACCACGACCCTACCGATCTGGGTCCCGCTAACGCCAGCCGAAACATTGCCAGCCCAGATGACTTCAAAGCCGACGCTGCGATTGCGACTTTGGTCATCTTCCTACTCCTGATGGCAATCCTGACCAAGTTCGCTTGGAAGCCGATCGCCCATGGGTTGGAGGCGCGGGAGAAGGGGATTTTGGACAAGATCGAGCAGGCGCGAGTTGCCGCGGAGAAGGCGACTGCCCAGTTGCACGAGTATGAGGCTCGCTTGGCGGCGGCTACGCAGGAGGCGCAGCAGATTGTCGGCGAAGCCCGCAAGACCGCGGAGACCGCCAAGGAGAAGATTCTTGGCGAGGCTCAGGCACTGGCCCAGCGAGAGCGGGAAAAAGCCGTGGCCGATATTACCGTCGCCAAGAATCAGGCCCTCCGCGAGATTGCCGAGAAGAGCGTGGACACCGCGATTGGCCTTGCCCGGAACATCATCCGCCGCGAAGTTCGCCCGGGAGACCACGAGCAACTGATTCAGGACGCACTTAAGCAATTCCCGAATAACTGACTAGCGATATGACCCAAACTTCCCACACCTTCGATCCCGGCCAGGAGCAGATCGGCACGGTCTACGCCAAGGCGCTCGTCGCTGCCGCGGAAAAAGCCGGCCAATCGGACCGGGTCGTCGAGGAATTGGAAGAGATCGTCTCGGAAGTCTTCGACAAGCTGCCGCAAGTGGCTGCCGCATTCTCGTCGCCGCGTCTGGCGCATGAAGAAAAGGTTGCGATGCTGGATAAGGCTTTCGGCGGCAAGGTCTCTGTGACCACGCTCAACTTTCTGAAGGTCCTTTCCCGCCACGGCCGCATGGGCAGCATCCGTGCCGCGGCCCGTTCCGCTCGCAAGCTCCTGAATGAGAAGCAGAACCGGGTGGAAGTTGAGGTCCGCACCGCCGCCCCGCTCTCCGACTCGCAGCGGAAGGCGATCTCCGTCCGCCTGGCAGCCATGCTCGGCCGGGAAGTCGTGCTGAATACGAAGGTTGACCCCGAGCTATTGGGAGGCGTGGTCGTCCGGGTTGGCGACACGCTGTACGACGGCAGCCTTTCCAGCAAGCTGCTCTCGATCCGTTCCCAGGCCATCGACAGGACGGCCGCCCGCTTCCGCGATTCCTTGAACAAATTCGTCACCACTTAAGTCTGCCGCGATATCATGAGAATCAATGCTGATGAAATTGCCTCCGTCATCCAGATGGAGATTGAAAAGTACGAGAGCCAGCTCGACGTCCGAGAAGTGGGCACCGTGCTGGAAGTTGGCGACGGCATCGCCCGCGTCTACGGCCTCTCCGGCGTCATGAACGGCGAAATGGTCGAGTTCGAAGGGGGGATCTCCGGCTACGCTTTCAACTTGGAAGAAAACAGCGTCAGCGTCGTGGTGCTCGGCGATTACTTGCAGATTGAAGAAGGGGCCGAATGCCGGGCTCTCGGCAAGCTCCTCTCCGTTCCCGTCGGCGAAGCCGTCCTCGGCCGCGTCGTCGATCCGCTGGGCAATCCCCTCGACGGCAAAGGCCCCATCGCCACCACCGAGCGCCGTCCGGTCGAATTCCTGGCCCCCGGCATCGCCGGCCGGCAACCCGTCCGCGAGCCGCTGCAGTCCGGTATCAAGGCCATCGACGCCATGACCCCCGTCGGCCGCGGCCAGCGCGAGCTGATCATCGGCGACCGCAAGACGGGGAAGACCACCATCGCCATCGACACGATCCTGAACCAGAAAACCACGGGCGTGAAGTGCTTCTACGTCGCCATTGGCCAGAAGGAATCGTCCGTCGCCACGTTGATCAAAGTGCTGGAGGACCACGGGGCCATGGCCTACACCACGGTCGTTCTCGCCGGTGCCAGCTCCCCTGCTTCCCAGCAAGTGATCGCGGCGATGGCTGGGACTTCGATGGCGGAGTATTTCACGTACAAAGGGGAGCACGCCCTGATTGTGTACGACGACTTGTCCAAGCAAGCCTCCGCTTACCGTCAGTTGTCGCTGCTCGTTCGCCGCCCGCCGGGACGGGAAGCGTACCCCGGCGACGTGTTTTACAACCACAGCCGTCTTCTGGAGCGCTCCTGCAAGCTCAGCAAGGAGCTCGGGGGGGGCTCGCTCACGTCGTTGCCGATTATTGAAACCCTGGAAGGGGAAGTTTCCGCGTACATCCCCACCAACGTGATTTCCATCACGGACGGCCAGATTTACGTCCAGCCGGATTTGTTCTTCAAGGGGATCCGCCCGGCGATGAACGTCGGCATCTCGGTGTCGCGCGTCGGCGGCTCGGCTCAGATTAAGGCAATGAAGGACAAGACCGTGGCGGGCGGCCTGCGTCTGGCCCTGGCTTCGTTCCGCGAGCTCGAAGCCTTCGCCCAGCTCGGCACCGACTTGGATGCCGCTACGCAGTCCAAGCTCGACCGCGGCTACCGGATGGTGGAATTGCTCAAGCAGCCTCAGTTCCAGCCGCTGGACGTCATCGACCAGATTATGATCATTTTTGCCGGCAATCAGGGCTTCCTCGATGAGGTTCCGGTAACGCAGGTGAACGCCTGGGAAAAGGCGTTCCTCGCGTACATGCGGGATGTGAAGGGGAGCGTGCGGGCCCTGCTCGCGGAGAAAAAAGAGATGAGCCCCGACGTTCAAGAGGGCTTGCGAGGCGCGATCGGCGAATTCAAAAAGGGCTGGAAGCCGGCTGTAAAGGCTTAACGCAGAATGTCCGTGTAAGCGGAGGTGCAGCATGTCCAACTATGGTGGATTCGACCCGAACGCCGGAAAGCCATTTGTAGCTGCGCAGGGACAGTACTACCAACCGACTGCGGATGACAGGACTTGGGCAATGCTGGCCCATATTTCACCGATCGTCGGGCTCGGATTCATTGGACCGCTCGTGGTATGGCTGATTTACAAGGACAAGTCTCCTTTCGTCGCGGACCAGGCAAAGGAGTCCCTCAACTTCAATCTCGCGGTGTTGGTGGTCGTCCGGATTTGCGTCGCCACATGCGTCGGAATCGTGGTGGCCCCCGTCGTCGGAATTGGAGCTCTGGTCTATCAAATCATCGCTGCCATGGAAGCGAACAAGGGGGTCTGGTATCGCTACCCCTACACCATTCGCATGATCAACTAACTTATGGCCAAAGCCCGCGCCTTAGATAAACGCCGCAAGTCCATCCGCAACATCCGCAAGATCACGCGGACGA
Source organism: Pirellulaceae bacterium (assembly GCA_051004015.1). Lineage (GTDB taxonomy): Bacteria > Planctomycetota > Planctomycetia > Pirellulales > Pirellulaceae > SXOA01. Next base: position 14,243 of record JBPCKT010000041.1, read on the forward strand.
TGGAGCTGATCGCGACCGCGCGGTTCAAGAAAGCTATGGACCGGGCCAGCGCGGCCACCGCCTATACCAAACGAATTACTCAGCTCGTGTCGGACCTCGCCAACAGCGGTCTGACCGTCAGCCATCCCTTGCTGGAAGCTCGCCCCGTGGTGGAGGACGCCACGCTGCTCATTCTCACCGCCAACCGTGGGCTCTGCGGCGGGTACAATGGCAGCGTCGTCCGCTTGGCGGTGCCGCGAATCGCCGAGATCAAGGCGGAAGTCCCCCGCCTCAGGACCGAAGTCTCGGGCAAACGGGGCATCGCGGCTTTCAAGTTCCGCAAGATCGAGGTCCACCAGACCTTTACGCAGTTCGAGGATCAGCCCAAGTTTGACGAAGTCGAAGTCATCGCCAACCGCTACCTGCAACAGTATGCCGCCGGCGAGCTTGACCGGCTGGACGTGGCCTATACGCGGTTCGTTAGCATTTCGCGGCAAGTCGCCGTCGTCGAAACGCTGCTCCCGCTGGGATCGTTGACGGGAGACCCGGCGGGCAAGGACAAAGCGAAGGAAGCTGCCGCCAGCTCGATGTACGAATTCATGCCCTCCGCGGAGAGCATCCTGCAGGAAGTTGTGCCCACGAGCTTCAAGGTCAAGCTCTTCAAGTGCTTCCTCGACGCGGCCGTCAGCGAGCAGATTTCCCGGATGGTGGCGATGAAGTCGGCCACGGAAAACGCCTCCGACATGATCAAGCAACTGTCGATGACCTACAACCGCGCCCGCCAGTCGCAGATCACCGGCGAGATTATGGAAATCATCGGAGGCGTGGAGGCGCTAAAGAAGTAGAGTCGTGCAAAACCAAATTCGAAACCTCAAATCTCAAACAAATGTGAAACAGGAAATCTCGAAATAGGAAACAATGCGGTTTCTGAATTCCATCTTCAGAATTCCCAATTGTTTGAGATTTGAGATTTCCCAGATTCCGATCTCACTATGCCAACCGCAACCGCAAACAACATCGGTCGAATCACCCAGGTCATCGGCTCCACTTTCGACGTGCAGTTCGAAGAGGACCAGTTGCCCGGCATTTACAATGCCGTCAAAATTGAGTCGTCCAACAAGGGAGTGGATATCAATCTCACCGGCGAGGTGCAGCAGCATCTCGGCGGCGGGCGCGTTCGCTGCGTCGCCCTGGGGAGCACCGACGGCCTGATCCGCGGGCAGGACGTGGTCGATACCGGCGGGCCGGTCACCGTTCCCGTTGGCGAAGCGACCCTCGGCCGCGTCTTCAATCTGCTCGGCGAGCCGATTGACAACCGCGGGCCGGTCGTCACCAAGGAACGCTGGCCCATCCACCGCGAAGCGCCGAAGCTGGCCGACCTCTCCGCCAGCACAGAACTTTTCGAAACCGGCATCAAGGTCGTCGACCTTCTCACACCGTTCGTCCGCGGCGGCAAAGCCGGACTGTTTGGCGGAGCCGGACTGGGCAAGACCGTCATTCTCACGGAACTGATCGCCCGCATCGCCCGCGTCCACGGCGGCTATTCGGTGTTTGCCGGCGTGGGGGAACGGACCCGCGAAGGGACCGACCTGTGGCTGGAAATGCAGGAGGCCAAAATCGGCGATACCGGCCGCAGCGTCATCGAGCAGACGGCCATGGTGTTCGGCCAGATGAATGAGCCCCCCGGCGCGCGTCTCCGCGTGGCTCTCAGTGCTCTGACGATGGCCGAGTACTTCCGCGATCTGACGGGCAAGGACACGCTGCTGTTCGTCGACAACATTTTCCGCTTCAGCCAGGCCGGGAGCGAAGTTTCCGCCCTCCTCGGCCGGATGCCCTCCGCGGTCGGTTACCAGCCGACGCTGGCAACGGAGATGGGTGCGTTGCAGGAACGGATTTCTTCGACCAAGAAGGGGGCCATCACCTCGGTGCAGGCCGTCTATGTACCGGCGGATGATCCGACCGACCCGGCGCCTGCCGCCGCCTTCGGCCAACTCGATGCGTTCATCTATCTGGAGCGCTCGATCTCGGAAAAAGGCATTTATCCCGCCATCGACCCGCTTGCCTCCTCCAGCCGTTTGCTCGATCCGCAGTATGTCGGAGAGCGGCATTACACGGTGGCCCGCCGCGTGCAGATTACGCTGCAGCGTTACCGCGAATTGCAGGACATCATCGCCATCCTCGGCGTCGACGAACTCAGTGAAGACGACAAGCTGGTGGTGCATCGCGCTCGCCGGATCGAGCGGTTCCTTTCCCAGCCGTTCTTCGTTGCCGAGGTATTTACGCAGAAAGCGGGTGAATACACGAGCGTGGCCGAGACCATCCGCAGCTTTGAGGAAATTTGCAACGGGAAGTGGGACCACCTGCCGGAGGATGCGTTCATGTACGTCGGCCCGATCGAGCAGGCGGAAGAGCAGGCCAAGAAGCTGGCACAGAAGAAGTAATTCAAGATGTCCAAACTCCTCCACTGCATTGTCGTCACGCCCGAAGCTACCGCCCTGGAACAGGATGCGGAGTTTGTCGCGCTGCCGCTCTATGACGGCGAGATCGGCATCCTTCCCGCCCACAGCCCGATGATCGGTCGGCTGGGATATGGCGAGATGCGGATTCGCTCCGCCGGCGGCGCGACGGCCACGTATTACCTGGACGGCGGCTTTGTGCAGGTGGCGGATAATGTGGTCTCGGTCCTGACCAGCCGCGCGGTGCCTGCCGCGCGCTTGAATGAAGGGGCCGCTCAGGACCAGCTCGAAACCGCCAGCAAGCGGCAGGCCAGCACGCCGGAGCTTGCCGAGCTGCGCGAACGCGCCATCTTGCAGGCTCGCGCTCAGATCCGAATTGCCCGCCGCGCCCGGATATAACGCGCTGCTTCGCCGCGGCCCGCGGAATTCGCCACGGCTTCTCTGGGCTCGTCTCTTTTTGGCTTCCGCCGCGCGCCGATGAAAGTTGTACCCGGCAGCTAGCTTCTTCCGCTGCCGAGAGCCCGCAGGGATGGTGCGATGGATTCCAATTTTTCCCGGATTGACCTGCCAGGTTTCGCCGCTGCGCGGCAAAGTCAGCAAGGCCCGCATTACCTCCCTCAGCTTCCCCAGGTGGACCTGGAAATCGTGCGGGGCAAGGCCAGCCGCATGATTCGCGAGGTCAGCCCGCCGGTGTTTTTGATCGGGGCGGCCGAGGATTGCGATTTGGTGCTGGGAGACGTGCGTTTTCCGGAGGCCTACGCCTATTTGTACGTAACGGTCCGCGGCGTCAGCGTGCGGCACCTCGGTGACGGCCCGGAGCTAAACGTCAACGGCGAGCTGACCGAGTCGGCGCTGTTGGCGGACGGAGATATCCTGGAGCTGGGGGCTTATGAGTTTCAACTCCACATTCAGGACCGCTCGCCCCGCTCGCGCGGCCGGAAGGAACACGGCTGGGAAGAAGGATTGCGGGAGACGGACTTTTTGGGTTTGGATGCGGCGATGGACGATGTCTGGGATTTGATGGCGCAAATCCGCAAGACAATCGCCCTCGAGCCCGTGGACTTGCGGATCTTCAGCGGGCCGCCGGCGCCGAAACCGGCCAAGCGACCCCTGGCGGCTTTCGTGGCTCGGAAAATCAGCGCGTAAACGGCGGAGCCGGCATAATCGTTTCCAATCATCCTTTCGCCCGATCTTGGTTCCTATGAATAGTCGCGTGGTTGGCATCATCAAGTTCGAAGCGCCGCGGATGGATGGTCGCGGTGGAGACCTCGGCCTAAACTACCTGGCGGGCGACGAAGGGTTGCCCTTGCAGCGGTGGCTGGCCGCTCTCGTCGGAGAGGAAACACCTGCGAGCGCCTCGTCCCGCTGGGAAAATCGGCGGAGCATCGCACCCACGCCGCGGCGCGTGCGGGCTAACATAGAGCAATTGGCGGTCGAGCTGGACCGCGAATATCTGGAACTTGCGGCAACTTGAGTAGCCGGTAACGCATGAACCGTTGGCCGTGGCACATCTGGCTGCTGGTCCTGCTGCCGGTCGCCGCGCTGTTCGGTCCGGTGTTGCTCACGGACCGCTCTTTCGCCATGCGGGACGCGGCTCATTTCTATCATCCGCTGTTCGAGTGGACGACAAGCGAGTGGTCCGCCGGCCGCGTGCCTCTCTGGAACCCGCACGAAAACTGCGGCGTCCCCGTTTTGGCCGACGCCAGCAGCAGCGTGTTCTATCCCGGCAAGCTCATGTTCGCGCTGCCGCTGGACTTCACGCTGAGCTACAAGCTGTACGTTATCGGCCACCTTGTCTTGGCGGCAGTCGGCTCTTACCTGTTGGCGCGGCACTGGAAGTCGAACCAGGTGGCGGCGGGCGCGGCGGCGCTGGCCTATGCCTGCGGAGGCAATGTTGTCTTTCAGTATTGCAATGTAGTGTTTCTGGTCGGCGCGGCGTGGTTGCCGTTTGCCGCGCTGGCCGCGGACAGAATGCTCCACGGTCAAAGCTGGCGCGCGGCGGTAGCGCTCGGCGTTGTTTTGGCGCTCATGATCCTGGGTGGAGATCCGCAGGCGGCTTACCACGTGCTCCTGATGACGGGGCTGTATGCCTTGGTCCTGGCTTGGATGGCCAAGCCCCAAGAGAAGTCTTCTACTGCCGGCATCTGGCAGCGCTGGAAGAGCAGCCAATTCGGGCGGCATATGCTCCTGCTCGGACTGGCGGCCGTCGCCGGCTTTCTCCTTTCCGCCATCCAAGTTCTTCCGTCCTCTGAGGCTTCGAAGGAGAGCGAGCGGGCCGCTTATCGCCGGCCGCGCAGCATTTACGAAGCGGCGGCTTTCGCAAATGACATCCGTGCTGGCCGCCTGGCGCACATCGAGCAGCCCTGGCCGGAGATTACGCATGGCCTCATAGGCCCGCCGGATCCCACGACCCATCATGAGCGGGCGTATTATTTCAGCGTCGGTCCCTGGCGATTCGCGGAGCTGATCTGGCCCAACGTCAGCGGGCGGATGTTCCCCACCCATCGCCGCTGGCTCAGTCTGTGGCCCGCCGAAGGGCGTATTTGGACGCCGACGCTGTATATGGGGCTGATTCCTCTTCTGCTCTCGCTCGCACAACTGCGTTTGCGAAGCGGAGACGAGCGGACCCGCTGGCTGTCGTGGCTCGTGTTGCTCTTCACGCTCGGCAGCTTGGGGTGGTATGGGCTCGGCTGGATCGCGCGGGAGTTTTGCACGCTGGTGCTCCGGATGGACGCCGAGAAATTCCCCTTTGGCTCGCAGGTCGGCGGCGTCTACTGGCTGATGACGACGCTCCTCCCCACGTACGTCAGTTTCCGCTATCCGGCCAAGCTCCTGGTCGTCTCTTCGCTGGCCCTCAGTCAACTCGCCGCGTTCGGCTGGGACCGATTGTTTGCAGAGCAGCGCGGACGGTTTGTGAAGGTGCTCACGTGGCTGGGTGGGACGAGCGCGGGGCTCTTGGTCATCGCCTGGGGAGCGGCCACCTGGCTTGGCACGCTTCTTGCGCCGGGATCCAAGGACTCGCCATTGAAGGAGCGAGTGGCAGGCTTCCTGCGGCAACATGCGGACAGCTCGCTCGGTCCGTTCGATTGGCGCGGCAGCAGCACTGACGTGCAACTGGCGTTGTTCCACACGACAGTCATCTGCGCCGCATTCCTCTGGCTGCTCCACAAGGCCTGGAAGGAACCGCAACACGCCGGCAGGTGGCAAATTGTCTCGCTGCTCGTCGTTGCCCTCGATTTGGCGCTCGCCAATTATTGGCTGGTCCCCGCCGCGCCGGCGACGATCTGGCGGGATCACCCGGCTGTTGTCGCGTTGATGGATACCAGCGAGCATCCCCGCGTATTCCGCAGCAACCTGGGAGGTGGCTGGCGGCCGGAGGCTTTCGGGCGGCAGTCGTCGCGCGAGCGAATGAGCGAGATTACGCAGTGGGAGCGGGATACCTTGTTCCCCAAGTATGGACTCAATCACGGCATTTCGCTGGTCGAGTCCTACGGCTCCCTCAAGTCCGTCCATTACGAGTCGTTTCTGGTGGTGGCCCGCAGTAATGGACCGCCACAGCCGGGAGATCGCAGCCGGCCGTTGCCGCCCGGTTCCTCGCTGCGTCTGCTGGGCACAAAGTACCTGATGCTTCCCGACACTTACGTGCCTGGCGCGAAGGACAAACCGTTGTTCGCCGAGAAAGTGATCACCGATGACCCGCCTGCCGCGGGAGCGATGCTTTGGAAAATGAAGGACCCATTTCCTCGCGCCTGGATTGTGCATCATGCGGAGACCCTCCCGCCCTTGTCCAGCCGGCTGGATTTGGACGCCATCGACCAGCGGGCCATGGATGTCCTGTTTCCCGTCGATCCCCGCTCGCGGTTGCATGTGAGCCGCGACTTACGCACGAGTGCCGTCGTCGAAACGGAGGAACCCATCGATCTCACTCCTCCAGCAAGGAGCGGTCGTCTATCCTGGCCGGATGAGGACTCTTGCCGCATTACGATCTCCCAGCCGACGCTCGTGGAAATCGAAGTTGCCCTGGCCAGCCCCGGCCTGGTCGTGCTTGGCGACACTTACGCTCCCGGCTGGGTCGCGCTCCTGCGGTCGGCAGAAGAGGACCAGGCCGTGCGGAAGGAGGTTCGCATCCACCGCACGAATCGCATCTTCCGCGGAGTCGTCGTCCCAGCGGGCCGGCACGTTTTGACGTATGAGTATCGGCCGGTGAGTTTTTATCGCGGAGCGGCGGTGAGCGCGTTCAGTTGGCTGGCCTTGGGGCTGTTAACGGCGTTCTTCGGCTGGAGAAGAAGGGGAAAGAGTGCAGAGTGTAAAGTGCAAAATGTAAAGTGAAGAACCGCGAACACAAACTCTTCACTCTGCACTTTACACTCTGCACTCTACACTCAAATCTGATAATTCCTCTCCGGCTTCAGCTCATCCGGCACTTCGCTGCGGATGCGGAGCTTCGGCTTCTCCATGATGACGGTGGTGTGCGGCTCAACGGAGGAGGTGAGCCAGACGCTGCTGCCGATGACGCTGTCGTGGCCGACGACCGTTTTGCCGCCCAGGACGGTGGCGTTGGCGTAGATCACCACGCGGTCCTGGATCGTGGGATGCCGCTTGTGGCCGCGGACCAGGTTGCCGTCGTCATCGGTGGCAAAGCTCAAAGCGCCGAGCGTGACCCCCTGATAAATCTTCACATGGTTGCCGATCTCGCAGGTCTCGCCGATGACCACGCCCGTGCCGTGATCGATGAAGAAGTGATCGCCGATGGTCGCCCCCGGATGAATATCGATGCCCGTCTGCTTGTGGGCCCATTCGCCGATCATCCGCGGGATAAACGGCACGCCCAGGCGGCGCAGTTCGTGAGCCAGGCGGTAGCAGGTGATGGCTTCCAGCCCCGGATAGCAGAAGACCACTTCGTCCACGCTGCGGCAGGCGGGGTCGCCGTCGAAGGCGGCCTGGGCATCGTCGGTGAGGGTCCGCCGCAACTCGGGAATGCTTTCCAGGAACATGATCGCCATGGCCTGGCCCTTGGCCTCGTAGTCCACATCATCCATTTCGGGTTTCCCCTTGTTGACCACGCGATCATCGTGCCGCAGGGCCCGGGCGATCTGCGTCGTGAGCTTGTCGTGCAAGCCGTCGATCAGGTCCCCGACGTGATACGTCACGTTCCCCATGTGCAGGGCCTCCCGCCGCCGATAGCCGGGATACATGATCTCCTTGAGGTCCTCGATGCAGGAGATGATCACGTCGTAATTCGGCAGCGGCAGATGACCCAGGTGGCTGCACGTGCCGCACTGCGTGTACGTGGCCACGATGCGGCTGGTGAGGTTGGGAAGTTGCTCTTTGAGGCGAAAGTCGGAAGCCATGGCGGTTGCTCCGAAGCGCGGCCCCGGACGAGGGGCGGCTGGGCGAGTGCGGGAAGCGGGACGAAGAAAGCAGCGAATTAATGCCCGCCCGGACAGCGGCAAAGGGAAGAGCCGAGGTGGAAGAAGGGGCGGAGCATGGGGGGCGAGTTTGTTGGAACCCGGCTGAGCGGAGGCACGCGAAAAATCGTATGCAGGGGACCCGGCGAGTTCAAGGCATCTGGAATTGTCTTCGGAAGGAGCCTGCGCGGAAGTTAAGGCAAAAGGGGGCTCGCGCCGAGTCACGGGGGGACGGAGGGAACAGGTCGAAGATAGCGGAGGGGTAGTCATAAGGGTTTTTTCAGAATTGAAATGGCCGCAAAGCGTTTACGGGAAAGGACTTTGCTCCAAAGCACGGTGGAAAGCCATAAGGGTTTGATAAGGGTCTGCGTTGAACCTCGGCTTTGAGGTTATAGGGTGTTTTTCAAAGGCATTACGGGGACTTTCTCACAACGGAAGTCTTTGCGTTGACAGTTTTTGCCGCAATTGGTCGGGGGTCAGTTTGAGGAGCGTCCACCAGGAGTTGGAGGGCAGGGTTTGATACCGGTTTTGCAACTCCTTGTTCTTGCCGTTCTTGCCGAATGAATCGCCGCAACTGCTTGCTATGGATGACTTTAGGGTGGATGAGCGTGATTCACTTTGGTCAAAATGTCGCCTTTTTTGATACTTAACTGCGAAAGTATAAATGCGTAAGTAGTGTATTGTATTGACTTTCCGTCCACGACTGGCCCTGTATCACGCCCGCCGGCCGTCCAACTTATAAGCTCTTTTTCGATGCACCAAACGACCGGCGAATCAGCCCAAGTCCTTGCTCCACCCCAGCTTGCAAACCGATTCCCGTCCGAGCGGGGAAAAAAGTTATAAGCTGCTCAGGCCCGGGCCATTTCGCAGGCGAGAACTCCCCGCACGACCGGCGGTCCGCCCGCAGGGAGTCCCGCTAGACTAGATGCGCGGAACGACTCTTTTGTTCACTAGATACAAAAGAATATATTTTACTTGGCGCTGGCCGGCCAGCAAGTCATGGAACATCCACAACCAAGGCGCGATGCCGGCCGCCCTAGCGGGCGTGATCCGCATCGTTCTTGTCATCGGGGTCGGGAGTCTTTGGCGTCTTAGACTAAGCCCCATGAAAACGCTCATTCGCCAAGGACTCCCGTCCCCCTGGGGTGGCAAGCCCCAGCGGCCGGCTACCTTCTCTGGCTTACGGCCATGTGCCTGGACGCTTGGCGGAGGTCGAAGGAGATAGGACGTCAACGGGTGCGCGATGTCAGGGGGTCGTTATGACACCAGCCCGACGCATTGCGCAAGCGAGGGGATTGCAGGAAACCCGCAGCGTCGGCAAGGAACGGCGAGCGGGGGGCGTCAGCCCTCTGATACTTCGCCCGTCGCTGGACCCCCGCTCCTCTCTGCATCCCCTGCTACCCCCTCGGCAGTGGCAAGTTGATTCATGATTCATCGCGAATCAAAACTACTCAAAAACTATTCACGTAACAATCCCAACTACCGTTCAATCCTGGAGTTGCGCTGATTCACTTGATTCACAACGGGCCCTTTTCCCAAAATCTTGATTCACGTTCCTCCAGCCGCAAAATCCTTCGCTCGCTCCTCTGTGCAGCCCCTGCTACCCCCGCCGCGACCATCGGGGCTTGTCCCCATGGAGCGCTCACTGGCCAGCTACAAGCGACCGCTGGGGCTCTCGCCCCTGCGGTCGCCGAAGATCGCCCTCGCACCCGATCCTCCTCCCGAGATGCCTAAACTTTTCACTTGTCAAAGACCCGCCAGATTCCCGCTGGCCCGTGGGCCTCTCCCGCTTGGCCAAAGAACAGGCAGGAGCGGTGGCCCGAATAGAATCAATTGTACACTACAGGCGGGCGTTTTCCAGACCCTTGGACAAAGAATTTGGAAAATTCTTCGGGGCCGATCTGGCTCAGGAACATCGCTTCCTTCCGCATTAGTTTCCTAGAATCCTCTATTCGCGGACCTGATGTTTGCGTCGTTAGTTATGGCCCGAGCGAGTAAAATTAGGTCGTGCATCTTCCCTTGCCCAAACGCCGCTGGTATCAGTTCAGGCTGCTCGCCATGCTGGTGTTGATGGGAGTTGCGCCGATTCTCTTGACGTTCCTCTATTTCGCGATTGAGGATGCTCGGAAGGCCAACCAAACGCCCAAGCCAAATCGCGAGTTCAGGACGCTGGAGGCGATTTTTGAAGAGGCCAAGGACGAGCCATGAAGTACAGCCTGCCGACCCTGCGTCTGTTTTTAAGAGCGATAAGTCGAAAACCATGCGATCCTTCATGATTCGAGCGAGAGCTGCGGCGCACCTCTTCCTGATGGCTTTCTGCCTGATCCGGGCGGAGGCGGTCGGTGAGGAGCCGGCTGGCTTTCGACATTTGCTCACGCTTCCCCTGGACTATGACCCGCAGGCGAAGCGTTCCCCGTATGGCGAAGGCTGCCCGCAGGACGTTGCCTTTTCGCCGGATGGAAAGATTCTGGCGGCTGCGTTTAACGACAAGGGGGTCTGGCTGTTTGACCTCCCTTCCGGCCGGGTCAGAGCGACCTTCAAGCTGGGCGATGCCTTTTTTGTGACGTTTTCTCCGGACGGAAAGCTTCTGGCGCACACCGGGCCGGGCCCCCTGTGGGATGTGGCCAATTCCCGGCCGAAACCCTGGGAACCGCCGCGGTCGGCAACTTCCGCGGCCTTTTCCCCCGACGGGAAGTCGCTCGCGGTCGGAACGTACCGGGAACCGTTTCACCTGTGCGAGGTGGCGACGGGCAAGAGCGCTCGCAAGTTCGACATCTACGCCGGCACGGACCCGCACCTCGATCGGGGACTCTACAAGCCCCGCGTCGCCGCGTTTGCCTTCTCTCCCGACGGAAAGACGCTGGCGGCTCAAATTCATTTCTATGAGGACGAGCTCCGTATCTTCGATCACATGCAGATCTGGGACCTGGAAACGGGCAAGCTGAAAGCGTCGTTCGAAGGTTCCGGCGGACTCTTCACGCCCGGCGGCGAGACGCTCGTTTGCGGCTTGAATGGCCAGATCAAGCTGAGGAGCGCCAAAACCTTCGAAGAGACGGCGACGATCGCGGGGGAAACCAAGCTCGCAGAAGGATATTGGTCGCGCATGGCCCTGTCTCCCGACGGGAAAACACTCGCCGCCAGTGCCGCCGACCACTCGGTTCAGCTCTGGAACCTGCCCGACCGCAAGTTGATCGGCGTCCTCCAGGGACACACGAAATGGATCACATCGCTCGCCATTTCCGCCGATGGAAAGCGGATCGTGTCCAGCAGCGAGGATGGTTCGATTCGGCTGTGGACCCAGGGAACGCCATGAATTCAGTGCATGGAGCGGATCGATGACGTTCGTACTGGGCACTCTCGCAATCCTCTGCATGCTCGCGATCAATCGCGCGGTACATGGCTTCGGCTGCTGGGGGTATCAGCCAGGGGGACCAATATCCGGCATGCTCTTCGACCTTCAGGCGACCTTGTCCCTGGCGGCGTTCACTTGGCTGATTTATCGAGTGTATGTCGCCAAAGACACTGGCCGACTCATTGCTTTTGCACTGGCGCTTGCCACAACACTCGCCGCGATGGTCGCCTACCAGACCACAGGCTCTCAGTTGCACACTTCGATCCATGGCCAAGGTCCGGAGAATCTTCCGACTTTCTTTCTCGTAAGTGCAGTGTCTTTGGTGATCGGAATCTATCGCTGGAAAATCGTCGGCCCGGACCTGAGTAAGTGGCGGCTGAAATTCTCCATCCGCGACATAATGCTGGTGACGATGATCGTGGCCCTGGGCGTGGGGTGGGCATTGGACCATCGGCAACTTGCGGAGAAGATTAAAGCACTGACGCCGCATGCGAGGAACTATCCAGCTGGCCATCCTCTCGGCCCGCCTGGGAGAACCATTCCGCCGCAGGTCATTCCAAAAGAAGACGACCCGCCTGACCCTTTCGCTGATCCGCCCAAGCCGTGACCCATGAAGTACAGCCTGCGGAGCCTGATGATTGCCGTCGCATTACGACTCGTATTGGCGTTGCCGATTGTACTGGCAGCAATTTACCTCCTGGCAAATGAATCGAGGTGGCAGGCGCGAGTGTTTCTGACTACCGAGGCGGTTTTCTTCAGCCTTCTCGCGCTGTATGTGGCTTGGAATTCAGTCCACAAAACACCTGCCAAAAATCCGCCGAGAAGCAGCCAGCATGAAGCGTTTAGCCGAATCTGCTTTTGGCTGCTCCTAGCCATAACCGCAGGCGATTTAACGACGCTGGCATGGATCGGATTCAATCGCAATAGGTAGCCCCATGAAATTCTCCCTCCGCGACCTGCTGCTGGTGACGGTGATCGTGGTCATACTGGCGGCATGGTGGGCGGACCGGTCTCAATTGGCATGGACACACTCGCAGACTCTTGCCACCGCTGAGCATTTGCGGGGGATGCTGGACAAAGCCGACCCAGGCTGGCAAAATAGGCCGTCACCGAACGCGAATCAAATCGCCCGTAGGACGGGACTCCACTCTGCTGTGGCACGGTCTCCTGACCGTGCCACTGGCCCGACCGCAGGTCTCCTCTTGGTTTGAATCGCGCCGCGACCCCAGAGGAGACCTTCGGTCAGCCATTTCGGCGGGGTCAGGAGACCCGCGCCGAGCAGAAGGATGGCGTGGAGGGCCCCCTAGGCAAACTTCTTCCCCGTCAATTTCTCATACGCTTCCACGTACTTCGCCCGCGTGCGAGCGACGACGTCATCCGGCAAAGTCGGCGGCGGGCTGTTCTTGTCCCAGCCGGTGGTTTCCAGCCAATCCCGGACAAATTGCTTGTCGTAGGACGGCTGGGGGCGGCCCGGCTGGTACTCGTCCGCCGGCCAGAAGCGGCTGCTATCGGGGGTGAGGACTTCGTCGATGAGGATCAGCTTCTCGTCGTGCCAGCCCCATTCGAATTTGGTGTCGGCGATGAGAATGCCGCGGGTACGGGCGTATTCGCGGGCGCGGGTGTAAACATCGATGCTGCGACGGCGGAGGGCCTGGGAAACATCGCCCCCCACGATCTCGACCATTTTTTCAAACGAGATGTTGATATCGTGCCCGCTCTCCTCCTTGGTCGCCGGCGTGAAGATCGGCTGGGGCAATTCCGAGCATTGCACCAATCCCGGCGGCAGGGCAATGCCACACACCTGGCCGCCGGCCTTGTATTCCTTCCAGCCCGAGCCATCCAGGTAGCCGCGGACGACGCATTCGATGGGCACGACCTGGGCCTTGCGGACGATCATGCTCCGGCCGGCGAGCTGCTCGCAGTCAATTCCCGACGGTAAACTCAACGTGCTCAGATCCAGGGAAATGACGTGGTTGGGCACGCCCAAGAGTTCAAACCAGAAGGCACTGATTTGAGTCAAAATGCGCCCTTTTTCCGGGATGCCGTTGGGCATCACCCAATCGAACGCGCTGATGCGATCGGTGGCGACCAGCAGCAGGCGGTCCCCCAAGTCATACACGTCGCGGACTTTGCCGCGGCGAACGGGAAACGAAAGCTCGGTGGTCAAGAGTGCGGACATTTCCTGTCAAACCTTGTTATTCTGAGGCAACGTCGTGATCGCCGTGGCACAATATAACAGAGCAAGCACAGTCTGTTCCCACGCTCCGCAAGGGAACGAAAGGGTTCGCGGTTGAGTTTGCTTGTCCCCTCGGTTAGACTCGTTTATTCTCAATATTCCCAACCATTGTCTCATGGGTCAGTTTGTCTTTCACGTCCCCCGTCCCGACCGCCTGGCACCGGGCGCGGTGGAGCGCGCCTACCTGGCGAGCATCGACGGCATTCCCTGGGAGTGCAAGAGCGCGTGGGATGCCGGCATTTTGACCATTGAGCGGGATGCGCGCGAATCGGGCAATCTCTATTTCTGCTGGAATGTGCCGGGGCGCGGCCAGGTGATGCTCTGCAGCGGCAGCCTGATGGAGCGGGAGCGGCCGTATAACCTGCCGGTGGAGCTGGCCCGCGGCACAATCAACCGCGTCCGCAACCAGGCCGCCGCGTGGCTAGCCGCCGGCATGCTCATCCCGTCCAAATTTGAAGAGCTTAATAGCCGGGCCGCGTTGGTTTTTGCCCACGCGGCCATTGGGCAGCAACAGCCGGAGCGGGCGGCGGAGCGGTCCGACGAGGCCATCCGCCTCAGCCTGGACGCGGGGGATCTGCTGGCCAAGGATTACGCCCAGCAGGTCCTGACCATCCGCCGCCGCGAACAGCCGACGCTGACCACGCTTCTGGCCGGCCGGCTGGAAGGGGTGCCGCAGGGGGCCGCGGCGGATGCTTTTCTGGCGGCGTTCAATACGGCCGTGCTGGTCCCCAACTGGCCGGAAATGGGCAGCTCTAGCGGTGAATGCAAATGGGACGACCTCGACACTCAGGTGCAATGGTGTCGCGACCACGGCTTGCGAATCTGCATGGGGCCGCTGGTGCAGTTCGATCGGGGGAGCCTGCCGGACTGGCTGTATCTTTGGGAAGGGGAATACGACGACATTTGCGAAAGCGTCTTCAAGTTCGCGCAAGGAGTCGTCCGCCGCTATGCCGGAAAGGTTCATCTTTGGAACTGTGCGGGCCGGATGAACGTGCCCGGCGCGATGGACCTCAGCGAAGAGCAGCGGCTAAAGTTGACCGTGGACATGCTGGAGCTGACTCGCAGCCTCGATGCCCGCACCCCGGCCATCGTCAGCTTTGACCAGCCCTGGGCCGAATACATCGCGGCTCACGACCAGGAACTGACGCCGCTGCACTTCGCGGACACGCTGGCCCGCAGCGACTTGGGAATGGCGGGCGTAGGGGTGGAAATCAACCTGGGCTACGCGCCCCAATGCACGCTCCCGCGCGACCTGCTGGAAATCAACCGCCAGATTGACCGCTGGAGCCAGCTCGGCCTGCCGCTGGTGATATTCGTCACCGCTCCCAGCGGCGAGGCCAAGGACCCGCTGGCCCGCTCGGCGGCGCAGTCCCTGCCCAGCTTGATTGCCGGCGGCGTCAGTCCCCAAGCCCAAGCCGACCTGATTTCGGTCCTTGTCCCGCTGCTCATCGCCCGCCAGCCGGTGCAGGCCGTGGTTTGGAACCAGTGGCGGGACGACCTGCCGCACGACTTCCCGCACGGTGGCCTGTATGACACGATGGGGCAGTCGAAGCCGGGGCTGAAAAAACTGGTGGAGATTCGGCGGGAATATCTGAGCTAGACCAATTCTAAACCCTCACCCCGGCCCTCTCCCAAAGGGAGAGGGGGTTAATGACCAGCTTTGACCTTCTTCTGCGGCGCGGCACGGTGATTGATGGCACCCACTCTCCTCGCTTCGTGGCCGATGTTGGCATCCGCGGCGACCAGATCGCGGCAATCGGCAATCTTGAGGAAGCAGATGCCGTTCGGACCATCGACGTGGATGGCAAAGTTGTCGCCCCAGGCTTCATCGACCTGCACAACCATAGCGACGGCTGGCTGCTGAAGCAGGCGAACTTCCTGCCAAAGACGACGCAGGGATTTACCACGGAGGTCCTGATGGCGGACGGCATCTCGTATGCCCCCGTCGACAAGCTCAACTGGCGACAGTGGTTTTATTACTTGCGCTCGCTCAATGGCCTGAAGTTCGAGGACTACGAAGGATGGGAGTCGCTCGCCGATTATATGCAACTTTTCTCCGGGCGTACCGCCCAGAATGTCGCCACGCACATCCCCTACGCCAACGTCCGCGCCCTGGCTTGCGGCTTTGGGCGCACTCAACCGGACGACTTTCAACTGCGGAGCATCGCGGCGGAGATTGTCAAAGGGATGGAGGCGGGAGCGGTCGGACTCTCGACGGGACTGGACTACATTTGTCAATGCTTTGCCGGTACGGATGAAATCGTGGCGGCCTGCAAAGCGATGGCGCCGTACGGCGGACTCTACGTCACGCACATCCGCTACAAGTCCGGGCTGATGCCGGCGCTGCATGAGGCAGTGGATATCTGCCGCCGAGCCGGCGTGAAGCTGCACGTCTCGCACCTGAAGGGTGGCACGGAGCAAATCGTGCAGGAGGTGCTCAACTGGATTGATAGTTACGCCCGCAAGGAGGTTGATTTCTCTTTCGACGTCTACCCCTATCAACGCGGCAGCACGATGGTGAATTACCTGTTGCCGTACGAGGTGTGGGAGGATGGTCCGCTGGCCGCCATCGGCCGGATGAGCCGGCCGGAATTGCTGGCTCGCTTTCGCACCGGGCTCGATGTCTACCGCCTGCCGCTCGACAGGGTCTACATTGCCTGGGCCAGCACGCATGACAATCAGCAGCACGTCGGCAAGTTGCTGGTCGATTACGCCGCCGAGTTGGACACGCCGATCGAAGAGGCCCTCTATCACTTGTTGGTGGAAGAGAGCCTGGCGACGCTACTGGTGCTGGATGAGGGCAGCGACAAGCTCGTGAATCCGCTCCTCGCGCACGATTTGTACCTGATGGGAAGCGACGGGATTTACCATCCCGAGCCGTCGCGCTTGCATCCGCGGGTCTACGGCTCGGCGGGAAGGCTGCTTGGTCCCTTGGTGCGGGATGCCGGACTGTTCTCACTCGAAGATGCCGTTTACAAGCTCAGTGGAGGACCGGCCAGGCGGTTCGGACTTGCCGGCCGCGGCGTAATCCGCGAGGGAGCGTTCGCCGATCTCGTGGTTTTCGATCCCGCCATCGTCTCCGACCGGGCCACCTACGAGCAGCCGCATCAGACTTGTGCCGGCATCGAGCTGGTCGTCGTCAACGGGCAAATCATCATTGAATCCGGCCAGCCGCATCACTTTTCCGGAGAGCGCTGGAAGCCGGCGAGCGGCGAGCCGGGAAGATATTTGCGGTATCAAGCAGCTGGCAGTTAGGCCTTCGCCGCCATTTTGCAAATCCGCACGTGCCCGTCGATATGAGCGGTGGCGATGTGCAGGTTGTCAGCCGCCAGGTGCATGTCGCGGACGGAGTTGCTGAGGTTGAGCGTGTGGAACTCAGCTTTTTCGGTTCCCTTCCAGAAGAAAAGATGGCCGCCACCGCCGCCGCCGCTGGCCCCGACCACGAAGCCGGCGGGATGAAAAGCGGCGTTCCAGCAGACGCCGTTGAGGTTGGCCTTGCTGCCGTACTGCACGACTTCCTTGCCGTCTTCCCAATTCGCCACGAGCGCGATGGGGTTGCCGATGCCGGCGAAGGCGTTGCTGACGTTGGTGATGCTGGACATCACGATCTGCTTTCCATCCGGGCTGAAGGCCAGGCCGCGGGTGCCGCCAATGTCCGCCATGAACGTCGGGTCATACTTGCTGAGGGGCGGATATTTCAGGCGGCGGATTTCCTTGCCGGTGGCCACTTCCCATTCGATAACATTCGCCATCAGGTCGCCGCTCGCCAGGCGTTTGCCTTCCGGATGAAACGCAATGTTGTAAACGTGCCGCGGATGGCCCGCTAATTCTTGAACCTTGGAGCCGTCGTCCATTTTCCAGAGGCGGACCACGAGGTCGTTGCCGGCGGTGGCGATGAGCGTGCCGTCGGGGCTGACGGCGAGAGAGCGAATCCAGCCTTGATGGGCCTGCACCGTCCGCGTCGGGGCCGGCTTCTCCGCGGCTGCGGGCCACCAAAGCAGCTTCCCTTCATAGCCGCCGGTGATGAGCGTCTGGCCATCCTTGCTAAAGCCGATGGCCCGCACCCAGCTATCGTGGCCGGCGAGCTCCGTCTTGGCGGCAGACGCGATGTCGAAACGCCAGACGCGATTGTCCTCACCTCCGGCGAAGACGAACTTGCCGCTCGGATCGAATCGGCAGCAAAGCAGCGGCCGGGTATGAACCAGGTCCTTGGCGATGTGCGTGAGGGAGGGGTCAGCGGCGGGAGCTTGCATGTGTCGGAGTTCTCTCCCGGCAAGAAAGAACCCTCTTCGAACGAAGAAAAACAAACTTTGGAAAAACAACCTAATTTCTTTTCCCCCCCA
>JBPCKT010000042.1:0-90711 GCA_051004015.1 Pirellulaceae bacterium
GCGTGAGCTGGCCGGTGAGTCCGCACACCGGTGCGAACTTTTCGCAGGCTTCACATGACCGGCCAGCTTACGCAGGCCGCTCGCCAGTCGCCAGCCGTCACTCGGAGACGGTCAGCCTCAAGCGGTCCAGCTCGATGTTGATGCGGAGGCCGGATAGTACATTTCGCGGCAGGCGGGCACCGAGGTCTTCCCCTTCCGGCGGCAGAACCCAGGCGGTGAGGTTCTTAGCCACGTGCCGGCCGAGGCGCAGCGTGGGAATGATCAGCTCGCGGGACATCAGACGCCGATCGCCGAGCGTGACTAGCTGCTGCGGCGCATTCTCCATTACCGCCAGGCCGCAGGGTTCCAAAATGCTGGGCGGCAACAGAAACAGGCCTCGTGATTCCTCGGTCCAAGTGAAGGTGACCGGGGCCTGCTCGTTGACGATGGCCGCAAGGCGCGTTTGCCCCGCCTGCTGATAGGCCGGCAGCCAATCGGTGAAAACCAGCTTGTCGTACTCCGCCAGCCGCTTCACTTCCACGTTGTAGTTCTTCAGCGGCCCCAGCTTTTCGCCCCCGAGTTGTTTCAGCGCCGCCGCCACGTCCTCCAGCTTCGACAGCCGGGCATATTCCCGTGCCAGCCGAGGCGCTTGGACGCGAATCCACAAGAGCGCCAATTGCAGGAGAGAGCGGTCGCGGCTGAAGGCGACGAGGCGGGCGCGAACTTCGCCGCGGCAGGAGAGACGCGCGGGCTCGCTGACGGTGTTTTCCAGCGCCGCCACTTGCTGCGCGAGCGGTGCCCGCTTGGGGTCGCTCGTAGAGAGACGGGTAAGCGCCTGCTTGAGAGTTTCCAGTGCAGGAGCTGCTTCGACCCAGGCCCGTCGGTTCCCTGCCGCCCGCTCCTCGAGCTCTTTCTCCGCCGTGACGACACTTTCCCTGAGCAGAGGCAGCTCGGCCAGCTTTTCCTTGAGCTCCGCTTCGAGGGGCAGTCCCCAAACGCCTGCCGACAAACGGACCAGCCCATGCCCCTTTTCTAATCGTTCTTCAGGTCCAGGCGATTCACCCGCGGAGGCAGTTTGGGAGGCAGGGATTAGCGGCAGCGCGGCTCCGGCGGCGAGCGCGGAGATTCCCAGCATCGCTTCACGGCGGGAAACCTCCGGCAAAAGTAAGGGAAAGCCACGGGGCTTAATGAAAACCGCCATGTCCAGGCCGACGGGAAGGAGAAGTTGGGCCAGGCCAGAGAAGCTGGACCGATAGTGCCTATCATAGCGAGCCTGCTTGGCTCGCCGCAAGCGAATGGACCCATTGACGCTCGATTTAGGCGCTGGACCCGCCGATAGATTGGATGAGGGAGCGCCCCGGGCGAAGGACTGCCGCATCTTGACGTGCCGCGGAGTGTGCCATGCTCAGAGCCTTCTTTCTCGCGATGGGAATTTCCACCTGCATCTACGGGGCGGAATGCCTGGTGGTGGAGCGATTCGTCCTGGCCGCCGAAAAGCCCGCCGCGACTCAGCAAGGGATCTACGCCCCTCCCACCAAGCCCCCAAGAGAAATGAACCCGCCGGAGTGGGCACCTTGGAGCCTGCTGGCGACTGGCGCACTTGTGGTCCTGTATTCGCTGGCCATGCGGCGAGAATGAGTTCCCCTTTCCGCTCCGCGAAAGAACGCCCTTTCGCGGAGCGAAAGGCGACGAACACTACGCGAATAGCCTCAGCGCCGCCGGCACTATCTCCACGCGGATGGGCAGGTTCCGTTTCAGCTCGCCGTCGAGGTTGAGCGGTTCGCAGCCGGGAGAGGAAAGCTCCAGCGTGGCGACCTGTCGATACTCCACGAACGGCAAGTCCACATGCGAGCCGTCGAAGACCCGCCTGAAGAGCTGCAGCATCTGCCGGCGGGTGGCGCGGCGGACGATGATGACATCCAGCAGCCGGTCATCAAGCTTGGCACGCGGCGCGAGCTGCATCCCACTGCCGGTGAAGCGCGTGTTGCAGGCGACGACCATGTGAAACCGGTCCTCCGTCACTTCGCCATCGAGCGTGAGCTGAAGCGGCCGGCGGCGGGCCCGCAGGATTTCCCAGAGCGCGGCCGCTGAATAGCGAACGGCGCCCAGCCACCGCAGGCGCTCCGCCGTGCGATTGATATCCACAGCCGCCCCCCAGCCGACGATGTTGATGGAGTAATCGACGCCCGCCTCGGAAGAGACGCGGGCGACATCCAGCGGGACGATGTTCCCCTGGATAATCTTCCTCGCGGCAGTAACGGGATCCAGGCAATTCAGATTCTCCGCCATGGAATTGCCGGTCCCGCCGGGGATAATCCCCAGCGGCACTTCGGCCGGATGAGCCCTCTGCATCAGTCCGCAAACCACTTCATGGTTGGTGCCGTCACCGCCGATGCAGCAGAGCCCCGCGTATCCCGCCAGGTCAAGCCGCTCCGCGAGCTCGCTGGCATGTCCGCGGTGAGTCGTGGTATGCACCTTCAGCTCCATTCCCGCCGCGACAAACACCGGCCGCACCTGCTCGAGAATCGCCATCCCCCGGCCGGCACCCCCCTTGGGATTCACAATGATGGCCAGCCGCTGTCCCATGGGTTCACTCGTTTCGGCCACGTAGGATGGGCTTCGTTACTGTCCATTTACGGCACGGACGGCCTGGGAAGGCCATCCTACGCTTGCATTCCGTTTGACACCCCGTCTCCGGTTTGTATAGAATCAGGGTTGTAATGAGTACCGCGGTATCCCCTATCGCGTTTTCAGGTTGTGAGTTGGTTCAGGCATCGCCCAGCCGGGCGGTTTGCCCGCTTTCGCCGCTCACAGGTGGTTCTGTTATTCACCCTTAAGTGCGAGAGCGATGCTATGTCCCCCCTCTTTGGTTTCATGGGTATTGGCCAGACCGAGCTGATCATCATCGCGGTGATCATCCTCATTCTTTTCGGCCATCGACTTCCCGGCTTGATGTTCTCCTTGGGAAAAGGCGTCAACACCTTCAAGGAAGGTCTGAACGCCAAGGGCGAGCCGGACGACGGCACCACCGCGACCGTGACGGACAAGAGCAAAGAGTAGCAGCCGCCAGCCGGTTTGCCGCGCTCATCTTTTTGGCTCGTAATCCCAATTGTTTCGTGAGCACACGCCATGTTTGGTCTGGGAATGTCGGAGATCGTCATTATTGGCATCGTGGCCATTCTGCTGTTTGGCAAGAACCTGCCGGCTCATGCGGCGAAGTATGCCAAGATGTACCGCGATTTGCGCCGCGGCTTGTCCGACATCCAGTCCCAAATCGATTTCACGGGCGAGCTGACGGGCGAAACCGCCTCGAAACCCAAGCCGCGGAAAACCTACAGCGACTACGACGACCGCGACGACATCTCGGCTCCCAAATTTGAGCCGCCGCCGGCCCCGCCGGAAGCGGTGTAAGTCACCAATCCTCCCCTGCAACTTCGTACGGATCCTCTTCCGCCAGCCTTTGAGCCTTGGCCAGCAGCGAGGATGCTTGCTGCTGCTGGGCGGGGTCGAGGCCGCCCGGGACGATTTTCGCCAGCACTCTGGCGGCTTGGGCCGGTCGTTTCAGCTTGGTGAGCAGGACCTGGCCGAGGGCCAGGCGGATGAGGGGCTCGCGCTGGTTGTGCAGCTTCAGATATTCGGCCATGACGAGGATGGCGTCATCGTAGAGTTGCCGGCTGCGGAGGCCGGTGATGAGCGCGACGTGATCTTCCTCCGGCAGCCGCCAGTTGGTCACTTGGGCAATGCCGCGGCGATGAACGGCCAGGGCGGAGGCTGCATCTCCCGCCGCCAGGTGGTGGCGGATGATATTCAGCATCGTGTCCCGCTTGCTGGCAACCGCCGCCTGCCCCTGCGGTGATTCGATGTACTCCTGGGCCAGCTCGTGCTTCTTCTTCTCATTCCGCCCCGACCAGACGGAGAACGCATCCCAGTTCTCGCAGTCGACCCAGCCGAGCTTGAGCAGGGCGATGCCCACGGCAAAGCCAACTCCCGCGCCGGCCAGATGCAGCGCCTGGCTGGTGATGGCGGCAGCCGTGTTGTCAGCCATGGAAACATGGATGATTCCCATGCCAAGCTCCAAAGCCAGACTGACACCTGAGAATATCCAGATGGAGCAATCGAACGAAAAGGAACGCCAGCCGATGAAGAACAGGCAGCTAATTTCGTTGGCTGGCGCCCAAATCATGGCGATGGCGATGAGGCCGTAAATGGCGGCGGACGCCCCCAGTGAGCCTCCTTCATCAAAACCGAGCATGAGTGTCTGCTCCAAGGCGCATTCCGCGATGCCGATGCCGTTGTAAATCAGCAGGAACCGCCACCAGCCGACCTTCCCCTCCACGATCAGGCCGAAGCTCCAGAGAAAG
Source organism: Pirellulaceae bacterium (assembly GCA_051004015.1). Lineage (GTDB taxonomy): Bacteria > Planctomycetota > Planctomycetia > Pirellulales > Pirellulaceae > SXOA01. Next base: position 4,341 of record JBPCKT010000042.1, read on the forward strand.
ATCATATTGCCGATGAGATGCATGATATCGCCATGGAGATAATTCGACGTGAACCACTGCCACGGTAGCCAGTAGCCGTACAGCAACATGCAGGCTTCGTAGATGGCGACGGCGGTTTCTTCCGACCGCGTCAGGACGAAAAGAAACACCAGCACATTGACCACAATGGTCCCCACCGTGGCGACGGGCCAGTGGTAGAGAGGAGCGTCGGTCTGGTATGGAATTAGCACGAGGGGAAGTATGATTCTGCCGTTCTGCCGAGGCAAGCGGAGTTGACCCTCACCCCAGCCGTCTCGCAAGGGGAGAGGGAGTTCGTTGTCCCCATGTTCCACCGCCGCTCCAACTCCGATATTTCTTTCGCTCAGCAGCGGCAGCGGATGGTGGAAACGCAGATTGAAGCTTGCGGGATTCACAACGCGCGGGTGCTGGCGGCGATGGAAACCGTGCCGCGAGAGGAGTTCGTTCCCGAAGAGCGGCGGCCGGAGGCGTACGATGATGGCCCGCTCCCCATCGGGCAAGGGCAAACCATTTCCCAGCCGCTCACGGTCGCCTTCATGGCCCAGGCTTTGCAACTGACTGGGGATGAAAAGGTGCTGGAAATCGGCACCGGTAGCGGGTACGGAGCCGCGGTACTTTCGCGCTTGGCGAAGGAAGTGCATACCGTGGAGCGCCTGGCGGCACTCGCGGATGGGGCCAAGAAGCGGCTACAGCAACTGAGCTACTCCAACGTGTATGTGCATGAAGGGGACGGCACGCTCGGCTGGCCGGAGGAAGCGCCCTACCAGGCAATCTGCGTCACAGCCGCTCCGGCGACAGTCCCCCATTCCTTCCAGACGCAACTAGCCGCAGGAGGCCGGCTCGTCATTCCGGTCGGCAACTCTCGCCGCGGCCAGCAGATGATGCGTTTTACGCTGCTGGGCGGCGAACTATTGGCGGAGGAATTGGGTGCGTTCTCCTTTGTGCCGCTGATTGGCAAGCATGGGAACGAGTAGGCCCATTGTGGCAACAGTGATATGCCGGGAAACTGGGAGGGCCTCGTCCCGCGTGTTTCACTCTGCTATTTGCCCATGACGCAGCCCGAAACATGGACGGTAGGCCGGCTGCTGACCTGGACCGCCGATTTTCTGAAGAAGAGCGGCTCCCCCAGCCCGCGGCTGGATGCGGAAGTGCTGCTGGCCACGGCCCGCCAGTGCGAGCGGATTGCCCTCTACACGGCGTTTGAAGAAGTTGTTCCTGACGATGTGCGATCCGCTTTCCGCGATCTCGTCAAACGCCGCGCCGCAGGCACGCCGGTCGCCTATCTCGTCGGCAAGAAGGAGTTTTACTCCCTTTCCTTCCGTGTCACGCCCGACGTCCTGATTCCTCGGCCGGAAACCGAGCACCTCGTCGTCGCCGCCGTCGATTTGCTGGCCGTACTGCCTTCTGAAGCTCATCCCCTTGTCGCTGATGTCGGCACCGGCAGCGGGGCGATTGCAGTGGCCCTCGCCAGGCACGCGGCGAGCGCGAAAATCACGGCGACGGACATCAGCCCCGCCGCTCTCGACGTCGCTCGGCGAAACGCCGCCGACCACGGAGTGAGCGAGCGCATCGAGTTTCTGGAGACGGACTTGCTCGAGAAGGTTCCGGCAAAACGCCAGTTGGATTTGGTCGTCAGCAACCCGCCCTACATCGGCTTGCAGGAAGAGGCCACGCTCGCCCCGCAGGTCCGCGACCATGAGCCCCGATTGGCGCTGTTCGCGGGGCCCAACGGCACGGAAATCATCGCCCGCCTCATTCCGCAAGCAGCGGAGCGGCTGAAGTGCGGGGGCTATCTGCTGATGGAGGTCAGCCCGCTGATTGCGGCGGCAGTGGTGGACCTCGCTGGCCAGTCGCAGTCCTTTGAACCCGCCGTCATCCTCAAAGACCTTGCCGGCCTGGCCCGAGTGGTGCAGGCGAGACGACTCGCGTAGAGAATGTCATGGCCGCCGATTTCTTGGGTGAGCCGCCGGTCCCCTGGCTGAGCACTACCGCCAGCCCGATGACCAGAGCCACGCAGATAATGCCAAGGATAACCAGGATGGCGATCGCCATGCCGGTCCCTTTGCTCTTGCGAGCTTCGTACGCATTGAGCTTTCGCAGCGCGCGTGTGACCTTAGGCACATCCGCAGTTTCAGCCGGCGGAGGCGGAGGTCCAGCCGCGGTTGCGGGAGCACCAACGCCGGCGAGCGACGGGAAGAGCTGGCCGGCGGTCTTCCATTCGGGGAAGCCTTCCCGCCAGACGAGCGAATCGCCGCTGACGCGCCCTTCCGAGACCCACTTCCGCATGATGTCGCCGCGGGCGGGACCATACTGTCCGCCGCTGGGAGGCCGGACATACCAAATGGAGTTCGGAGCTTGCGAAATCGGGTCCACCCCCATTGGCGCAGAAATCGGTTGAACCGCCCGCATCACCGCGGGACCCGCCGGCTGATAGCCTGGCGTCATCACGGGGACGGAGGGAATGGCGGGAGCACCGGCGGGCAATACCGCGCGAACCATCGGCGCGCTGTAAGGAGCCGCTGGAGCAGTAGCGACAGCAGGCGCAACGGACACCGCAGTCTGAACCGCTGCCGAAGGTTCCCCGGCATCCCCGAGCAAGTCTTCGCCGCTATCACTGGCCGGAGTCTCTTGCGGAATGCGGACCGACGCGCCGCACTTGGGACACTTCCCGCGCTTCCCCGCCAGGAACGCCTTCACGTTCATTTTGTGCCCGTTGGGGCAGAGAAACTTGATGCCCATCGTTCTGCTGCGTTGAAGGGAAGCCCCGGCCGGAAGTGGAAGCTACTACCGACCTTTCATTATACACGCCGTCTCCGGCCGCGGCGCGGCGCTTGCCTCCACCGGCAAAACCGGCACAATGGGACGCTTTGCTCCTAGGGTGAACCGCTATGGCACGAGAAGAAGATACTCCGGAAGGGCCGCTGGAAATCCCCATCGTCGGCGAGTTGACCGAACATGAGACCGACATCTGTGACAAGCTCCTCTCCGTGCCGGTCGGCGGCGAGTGCATCCTGTACTTCAACTCGCCGGGCGGCAGCGCCTACGCCGCACTCTCGCTGATGTCCCTGCTGGTCATTCGGGATTTGCAAGCGACCGGCATTGTCACCGGAGAATGTTCCTCGGCCGCGCTCTGGCCGTTGGCGGCTTGCCGGCGGAGGTACGTCACGCCGCACAGCATCCTGCTGTTCCACCCCATGAAGTGGGAAAGCGGCGAGCACGTGGAAATCTCCGAAGCCGCCGAGTGGGCCCGGCACTTTGGCCATTTGGAAAAGGAGATGGACGGCGTGCTGGCCAAATTGCTCGGCATGCCGCAGGACAAGTTGGACTCCTGGATGCGTCCGGGCAAATACGTCACCGGCCGCGAATTCGCCGCCGCCGGCCTCGCCGAGTTGATGGAGCTCGCCGCCCTGCCGCACTTGCGAGGAACGAGCGTGCAAACGGGGAGGGGGAAGAAGAAAAAGAAGTAGGCTTTAGCGCGCTGGCGGTCAGCAAGCCCGGAGAAAGCGCGACGCATTTCCTTTATTTCTGTTTATTTCTGTCCCATCCGCATTAACTACCCGGCATTCGCGTTAAGGTAGTAGCAATGCCCTCTCCTGAACGTTCTGGCGACTCCGATGCGGTTTCGCGCTGGGTTCGCGAACATGGACGGTCCGTGCGCGGGTATTTGCTGGGCTTGGTTCGGCGGCCGGACGTCGCGGACGATCTTGCCCAAGAGGTCTTTCGCCGGGCCTGGCAGGCGCGCGATCGTTATCAGGAGCAGGGGCAGGAGCGGGCCTGGCTGTTGCGGATTGCCGACCATCTCGCCTGTGACCGGGCTCGCCGGCTAAGCAAAGAACGGACGGTGGACGAAGAGACCTGGCGGCAGTTGGAGCCCGCCGATGATTCAGCGCAACCGGACGACCGGCTGGTGCGGGAAGAATCCCGGCTGGAGCTAGCGCAAGCGCTCGACCGGATCACCCAGGTGCAGCAGCGGGTGCTGCTGCTGCGGTACTACGGAGAAATGGACTTCGCACAAATTGCCCAGGTCGTCGGCTGCCCGCTGAGCACCGCGCTCAGCCACGCCCGCCGCGGCCTCTTGGCTTTACGAAAACACTTGGCGGAGAACGCCTCATGAATACCAGTGACGAATTGAAACAACTTGAGCTGGCAACATCCAACCTGCCCGAGCAGGCTCTGGATAGTGACGCAGCTGCGCTCCGTGATGGCTGGCGCGTCCTGTCCGCGGCGCTCGACAAGTGCGGTGGCCACTTCGACGAAGCGGCACTCATCGCCAAATTGCAGCGCGAAATGGCCCCTTCGCCGCGAATGGCCGAAACAAAACGCAAGAGTGGGGGTTGGATCGTTGGGGCGGCTCTGGTCGGCGGCGCTCTGGCGGCATCGCTCTTGCTTGTCGTGGCTCTCTCGGGGGGAAGATTTCGTCAGCAGCCCGTCACCAAGCCAATCCCTGTCACTCCTGAGCAGAACAACCTGGCGGTAACGCCGCACATTGATCCCACACCTGCCGTGGGCCATGACGGCAGCAACTGGACTTGGGACGACCCGCTCGATTCCCAAATCTCTCTCGCAGCCGCCCAAATGCAAACGATGCAAAAGCCCGCTCTTCCGCTGGATGCTTCCATCTCCACGCTGAACTACCAGCTCCGGCAGATGGCCCCGGATTTGGATGAGGGGGCGCTGTAGTTTCGACACCAGCCTGAAGCCCCAGCGAAGGAAAGCGATTTGAACGTGTAGAGTTATTCAAGGAGCAATTTTATGAAACGTCTCGTCTACTCCCTCCTCGGCATCGGCGCGGTGCTCACCGCACTTTCCGCCGCTGGAGCCCAGCCCAAACCGAAAGAGCCACCGCCCAGTGAAGCGAAGGGGGAGCGCGCTCCGCCGCGCGAGCCGCGACGCGAAGGTGCGCCGGATCGTCCGCAGACGCGAGAGGATCGTCCCTCACCTCGCGGAGGCCAACAAGGAGGAGGTGCCCTTGGTCCGCGACCTGGCGGTGAAGGCCGCGGCCGTGCCCCCGGTGGTCCGGGTAGGGGGATGCCAGGAATGTCGGGGGGAATGATGCGCGGAATGCCTGGAATGGGGGAAATGGGGGGAATGCCCGGACAGCCCTACCGGGAAGATCCCGAGATGGAGGCGCTGAACCGCTCCGACTTTGACCTCGACCAACAGACGCGGGACCTTTCCGAAGAGCTCCGCACGGCGAAGGGAGGGGACCGCGAGAAAATCGAGGCCGAGATTAGCGAGGTCATCACCAGGCACTTCGACGTCCGCCAAGAGCGGCGCGAATTGCAAATCCAACGGATGGAAGATGAGCTGAAGAAGCTCCGCGAGGCGATGACCAAGCGGAACGAATCGCGGAACCAGATCATCAAGCGCCGCCTGGCGGAATTGATCGGCAACGAGGACGATCTTGGCTTCTAGGAGAGACAAAGATTCAGCACGCGAGGGAAGGGGCATAGTTGTTTCAGACGGGTTCACCACTTATTGGAGAAAGCGACATGAAAAGGCTTTGGACATGGGGACGCTGGGCAGCTCTGAGCTTCCCGGTTGCCGCCGCACTCCTCGCGGCCGGCACGGCATTCAGCGAGGACAATGCACCACAGAGTGAAGACGGCTTGACCGCCTTCCAACCGGGAGACTGCCAGGGGCACCCACCGGACCGGCCGCGCGATGCCGGTCCGCGTGGCGGCGGCCCTCCCGAGCGCGAACCGGGTGGACCGGAAGGGCGTGGCGAGCGAGCCCGCGACGGCGAAGGACGCGGCCCCGATGCGCCTAGTCCTCGCGGTGACCGTCGCAGGCCCGATGGTCCTCCTCCTGGCGGCCCGGACGCTGGGCACCGCGGTGAACGCGGCCCAGGCGGCATGGAACAACGGATGGCGGAGATTGACCGCAAGCTCGACGAAATCCTCAGGCAGATTCAAGAGCTGAAGCGCGACCGGGGCGACGGCCCCAGCGGCTTTCCAATGGGACCGGGAGCCGGCCCCGGACCAGGTGGACCTCCTGGAGGACGCGATGGTGACGGCGCTCGCCGCGGCCCGCCTGACCGAGGGCGCGGCGAAGGCCGCCCCGAGGGTGGCGACCGCCGTCGTCCCGAAGGTGGACCGCGTGAGGGCGGAGATCGCTCGCCCGACCGTGGACCTCCTGACGGCGGCCCCCGTGGTGGCGGCGACCGGGGACCGGATCGCGGACCGCCTCCTCCCCGCGACCGTGATGGCGGCGAACGCCGCGGCGGCAATGACGACGAAGCGTTCTGAGATCGTCTCCCAAGAAAAGTACTCCTCTCGCTCCGCGAGAGGAAGCATCTCGCGGAGCGAGATGCGTACTATCTACTCCCCCGGCAGTCGCCGCAGCGGCTCCGGGAGGGATTCGAGCTCGACCTTCTTGGAACGAAGGCCGGGCTTTATTTCTTCCAGCACGTCCGTCGCCGGCAAGGGAGCGACTTCGCCGGTGACGTCTAGCCTCGCTTGCAGGTCGGCGAGAATCTGCTGCTCCAGCGTCAGGTCTCGCCCAATAGGAATCCAGCCGAGCGTGGCGCTGTACCGCCCGGCAGCCCCTTCCTGCCGCACCAGCGAGCCGTCGTGCCGCTGCGTCGCGCCCCCTGCGGTGGCGTGCTCCGGCTTGTCGAGGTCCTCCAGCTCCTTGAGGACATGCACGTCAATCAGGTAGCCCCCTTCGGTCGGTATCACCCGCACCGTGGCCCGGCGGCGGATGGACTGCAGCGTGGCGTGCCACTTCTCGTAGCCGGGCGTCGAGTCATTCCGCCACGGCTCCAGCAGCGTTGAGCCGGTGGTGGGATGCGTGTCGATCCGTCCCTCCGTGAGTACACCGCCAATCAGACGAACCCGTTCCTCGCGCTCGATGCGAAAGTAGTCGTCCACAGCGTCAACCGTCTGGTTCCAGATGAACTCGCGGTCCATCGCCGGAACGAAGAGCGGGTTTTCGATGACCGTAGCGCTGCGCGAGGCGAAGGGATTGCGAATCGCGGCGCAACCGGAAAGCGAACTTAGCGCACATATCAAGACTAGCGCAGCGCGAAACCGCCAGCGACATTCGTCATTCGTCATTCGAATTTCGAATTTCGTCATCTAATACTGCCTGCGTACATTCGGCGAAGTGAACCCGGTACCGGGATTGGCGGAAATGATCGTGGCGGGGGTCGCGTTTCTCATGGCTGCCTGCGCTGCGGGAGGGAGGCCGAAATCCAGCCCCGCTTCGCTGGCCTTGCCGCGGCATTCCACCATGAGCAGGGCGTCGGCCCGCTCGCCGGATTGCCCAAGAGCGCCAAAGAGCGTCAGCGGATTGCTGTTGCCGCCGCCGCTAGCCGAGGGGCTGGCCACGACGCCGCAGGAGAGGAGCAGCACCTGGTCCGCCGGCCAGCGGAACCGCTCCTGGAACCGCCAACTGACGAGCTGCGGCACCTGGATCTGGGCTCGCTGCGGTTGGCCGCCGACGTTCACGTCGATATTGACCGGCACCAGGCGTTCCACCTGGTCGATGTTGCACTTGATGGCCGCATCGCACGTCCGCCCATCCAGCGACATCAGCGGGCTGAGCTGCATGGCGAAGCCCTCTTCAATCTGGCCGTTCACCATTTCGAAGCCGGGGGAGTAGCTCACCGGCCGCACCGTACGGGGATAGACTCGCGGCCGTGTGCGGGAGATGGTCTCGGTTTGGCCGCTTTGAATCTGCAAGTTGGGGGTGACGTTCTCGCGATAGTCGCCCCGCTGGCGCAGCTCGCCCACGAGCATCGCGGCGTTTTCCTTGGAAAGCAGCCAGGCTTCGACTCCCGGCGACTGGATATCGATGGACCGCATCAGCGGCAGGGCGCGCGTCCGCCAGGCCGGGCTGCTGATGGTCATTACCCGGACGGCCAGCGAGTGCGGCTCCATGTCGCTCTCGACGAGGCGCTTGACCACGTCGTTGACCAATTCCTGCATCTGCGGCGTGTGGTAGACCCGCAAGGTGTTGCGGCCGGCGCTGAGGATGCCCAAGGGCTCCGCGAACCAGACGTCGGTGCCTGTTTCGCGGAGGACCCAGTCGATGACCGCTTGCTCGGGCTTCTCCTGCTTCTTGGCCCGCGAGGTGTAGGGCGAAATATCGTACTCCCGCCAGACCTGGCCGCCGTCGGATGGGAGCGTGCCGCTCCCCTTCACCACCCGCAGCACTCCCGGCTGAAACGACGTTCGCGTGCTGGCGGAAAGCCCGCTCCGCGAATCGGCGGTAAAGAAGCCGGGTTGGTTGGTGGATGAGGACGGGCGGCCGAAGAGAGACGAGGGGGACAGCGAGGGGCGAGTATTGCTTGAGGTTCCAAAGGAGGAACTGCCTGATGTCCCTGGAGAACTTCCACCGGTCCCCACGTTGGTAATCCGCGGAAACGCCGGAGCGGACAACGAGGAACCGTTCTCCTGCGTGCTGCCAAAGCTTCCCGCGCGCGAGGGTGAAATCGCCACTCCGCCGCGGCTGCCGGTCGCGCCCGGTGAAGTCGTCGACTGGGCACTGATGGCTGCTCGCCGAGGGCCAGGCGAATTGGTTTGGGCCAGCAGTGAAGCAGACGAGATGAGCGAAATTGCCACGGCAACGATGAACTTGTCCATATCTCTTCCTCCTCCCACGAACGAGGTCCGCGCGGATTCGCGCGGGGCGGGAGTATAGGGAAACAGGCGGAAGAGGGGCAAGGCGGAAAGGGGGTGCTAGCTAGAGTACGACTAATCAACCTTTGGTTTGCGTTGCTGCGTTTCGCAGGTAGAATTACCTAAGAGGCAAACTGATGACCACCAGCGTTCAATACGTTTCAGATGCCAGCGGCAACGCGGTCAGCGTCATCGTGCCCATCGACCTATGGCGAGAAATCGAGTCGGAGCGGGAAACTGCCTATCTGCTCAAGAGCGACGCCATGAAGAAGCGGCTGCTGGAAGCCAAGGACCGCACCGAAGGAATTCCCCTTGAGCAAGCCCGCTCGCAGATTGGAATTTGATCCAGCCGCCTTGGAGGACCTGGCGCACTGGGTCAAAACCGACCGCAAAAAGGCTTTGCGGATCATCCGGCTCATCCAGGAAACGGAGTCGGATCCTTTTGGCGGCATCGGCAAGCCCGAGCCGCTCAAACACGAGCTCGCCGGGTGCTGGTCCAAGCGAATTGATGACGAACACCGTCTCGTCTATCAAGTCATGGCCGAGAAAATCCGAATCCTCGCCTGCCGGTATCATTACTAGCAGCGGTGGGTCAACTCACCGCTGCAATTTCTTGTACTTAAACCGGTGCGGCTCATCGGCGGCGATGCCCAGGCGCTGCTTGCGCTGCTCTTCGTAGGTTTGGAAGTTCCCTTCGCACCAATGGACGTAGCCGTCCCCTTCGAAGGCCAGGATGTGTGTGCAGAGCCGGTCGAGGAACCAGCGGTCGTGGCTGATGACGACGACGCAGCCGGCGTAGTTCAAGATGGCTTCCTCCAGGGCTCGCAGCGTATCGACGTCCAGGTCGTTGGTCGGTTCGTCGAGCAACAGCACGTTGGAGCCGCTGCGAAGGAGCTTGGCGAGATGGACGCGGTTGCGTTCCCCGCCGGAGAGCACCCCCGCCTTTTTTTCCTGGTCGGGGCCGCGGAAGTTGAACCGCGAGACGTAGGCCCGCGAGTTGATCTTCTTGCCTCCCATCTCCAGGTTGTCATTGCCGCCGGAGATTTCCTCATAGACGGTCTTCTCCGCCGCCAGGGCGTCGCGGTTCTGATCGACGTAGCCGAATTCGACAGTCGATCCGATTCGTAGTTCGCCGGCGTCCGGTTCTTCCTGGTGGGTCATCATGCGGAACAGGGTCGTTTTGCCCGCTCCGTTGGGGCCGATCACGCCGACGATGCCGCCGGCAGGGAGGCGGAACGAGAGGTTGTCGATCAGGATCTTGTCGTCGTATCCCTTGGTGACGCCGACCGCTTCCACCACCAGGTCCCCCAGGTGTTTGCCCGGCGGAATCTGGATTTCGAACTCGTCCAGCTTTTCCTCGAACCGCTCGGCGGACATCTGCTCGTACGCTTTGATGCGGGCCTTGCTCTTGGCCTGGCGAGCCCGCGGCGACATGCGAATCCATTCCAGCTCGTGGGCGAGCGTCTTCTGCCGAGCCTCGCTTTGCCGTTCCTCTTTCGCCAGCCGGATGCGCTTCTGGTCGAGCCAGGATGAGTAATTTCCTTCCCAGGGGATGCCCTGGCCCCGGTCGAGCTCAAGAATCCATTTAGCGACGTTGTCCAGGAAGTAGCGGTCGTGCGTGACGGCCACCACCGTGCCGGCGTAGTCCGCCAGGTGCCGCTCCAGCCAGTTGATGGCTTCGGCGTCGAGGTGATTGGTCGGCTCGTCGAGGAGCAGCAGGTCGGGCTTTTGCAGCAGCAGCTTGCAGAGGGCGACGCGGCGGCGTTCGCCGCCGGAGAGGATGGCCGGGTCGGCGTCCTTGTCCGGCAGGTTCATCGCGTCCATGGCGATTTCCAGCTCGCGGTCGATTTCCCAGGCGCCGTTGGCTTCGATCTGGTCCTGCAGGCGGGCCATTTCGTCGCACAATTTTTCCATCTTCTTCTCGTCCATCGGCTCGGCGAGCAGGCCGCTGATTTCGTTGTAACGGTCGAGCATTTTCCGCCGCGGGGCGATGGCCTCCTGCAGGTTGTCCCAAACATTTTTCCCCTGCGTCAGTTGCGGCTCTTGCGAGAGGTAGCCGCTGGTGTAGCCGCCGGCGAGGCTGGCCTCGCCGTCAAAATCCTTGTCCATGCCGGCCATGATGCGGAGCAGCGTGCTCTTGCCCGAGCCGTTCCGCCCGAGCACGCCGATTTTGGCCCCCGGATAGAACGCCAGCCAGATTTCCTTGAGCACCTCGCGTGGCCCGTGCTTCTTGGTGAGGCGCTCGATGCTGTAGATGTACTGCTTGCCCATAACTCTGCTGTAACCTTATGCTGCTGCACGACTTGCGGCACTTCCCTTGCGCTCCAGCCGCTCGACCTATTCGCAGTCCTGAAAAGTTTGTGTCAACCGGCACTTCAGTATACCGGCGAGCTCGATGGAGCCGCAGGGGTGATGCTCAAGAGGGGAGCAAGGGACATAGACGGGAACAGGAACCCACCCTGATATAGGTTACAATGGAAATCGTCATCATCCTTTTCCAGGAGGCGTTTCATGGTCGAGCAAAACGGCGAAGTCAGGCAGGCGATATCGGCGCTAACCGCGGAGATTCTCAAGCTTTCAGCGCTTGACGGTGACGCGAGGGGGGCATTGAGCGTAACGATTGAAAACGCATTCACTCGTTTGGCCGACGCCATTGCGGCGCAATCCAACCAAGCGCAGGAGAAGCGCCTGGAGGACGCACTGGCCGTCAGCTAAGGCGACGGTTAGCAGGAAGATTGCTAACCCGGCAATTGGACAATCGCTTGCTCAAGGGCTTTCTGGATGTCCTCGGGACTCGCTTTGCCCTTCACCAAGACCGAATTCACCTTAAGATGCTGCGCGCGGTCAACCATGAGGCTGTCGGGGAGTCCCGTCAGCACGACCACAGGAAGCGACTGCAAGCGAAGATAAGACCGGATGATCTCCAAGAAGGTCGGGCCATCCATCTCCGGCATGAGCAAGTCCAGTAAGATGACGTCGGGCGTGGTGACTAGGACGCTGGCTAGTGCCTCTCGCCCGTCCGGAACACACGTCACCTGATGGCCTCCCGCTTCCAGGAATTTCGCCATTGATTCGCCGGAATCGGGGGCGTCGTCAACGATCAATATCATTGCCATCGGTCGTTTTCCGGGGCCTGGCGTGGCAGGAAATCGCAGGCTGATGCACCGCGAATATTGCCACAAGAACCGATTCTGCGGAAGGGGTTATTCTGTCGCATGAAAAAACTCGGCGCGTTGACCGCTTGGGGGCTATTGCAGGTCGGGTGTCGTGGGGTCGGCAATGGCCCCGAGGCTACAATGTCCGCTGACGAAGGTGAACCCTTCATGAGCCGACAGGCGTGAGTCATTTATGAACGACCCTACTCCCTTGGAAGCGATTTTTTTTGCTGCATTGGAACAGCCTCCCGCCCAGCGCGAGGAGTTCTTGGATCGGGCCTGTGGGGGCGATCAGGACTTGCGCCGCCGGGTGGAGAAAATGCTGGAAGCCAAGGCTCCCGCGGAGAGCTTTTTGGAAACGCCTCATTCCGCCGTCGAGGTGGCGAGTGAGTCCACGATCGACCAGCCGCACTCCGACCGGGTGGGGAGCCAGGTTGGTCCCTATAAGCTGCTCGAAAAGATCGGCGAAGGAGGGATGGGCGTTGTCTACATGGCCGAGCAGTCGGCGCCCGTCAAGCGGCGCGTGGCGCTAAAGGTCATCAAGCCGGGGATGGACACCGGGCAGGTGATCGCCCGGTTCGAAGCCGAGCGGCAGGCGCTGTCGCTGATGGACCATCCCAACATCGCCAGGGTACTCGACGCCGGGACCACCCAAAGCGGCCGGCCGTATTTCGTGATGGAGCTCGTTAAGGGACAGCCGATTACCCAGTACTGCGACGAACATCAACTCACGCCCCGCCAGCGGTTGGAGCTGCTGTTGCCGGTGTTTCAGGCGATCCAGCACGCTCATCAAAAGGGGATCATCCACCGCGACATCAAGCCCTCGAACATCCTGGTCGCCGAGTACGACCAGCAGCCGGTCCCCAAGGTGATCGACTTCGGTGTGGCCAAGGCGGTCAGCCAGCCCCTGACCGAGAAGACGATGTTCACGGGCTTCGGCCAGATCCTGGGGACGCTGGAATACATGAGCCCCGAGCAGGCCAAGGTGAACCAGCTCGATATCGACACCCGCAGCGATATTTATTCGCTGGGGGTCTTGCTCTACGAATTGCTCACCGGGACGACGCCGTTTGACACCAAGCGGCTGCGGTCGGCGGCCTGGGACGAGATGCTGCGGATCATCCGCGAGGAAGAGCCCCCCAAGCCGAGCACGCGGCTGTCCGAATCGAAGCTCTCGCTGCCGGCGATTTCGGCCCAGCGGCACACGGAGCCGGCGAAGCTGGCGAAACTCGTGCGCGGCGAGCTCGACTGGATCGTGATGAAGGCGCTGGAGAAGGACCGCGGACGGCGCTACGAGACGGCCAACAGCTTCGCGCTGGACGTGCAGCGGTATCTGGCCGATGAGCCGGTGCTGGCCGGTCCGCCGTCGACGGTCTACCGGCTGCGGAAATTCGTCCGCCGCAATCGGGCAGCCGTGCTGGCGGTTTCGCTCGTCTTGCTAGCCCTCGTGGGGGGCATCATCGGCACGAGTTGGGGACTGCTGCTCGCGCGCCATGCCCAGAAGGCAGAAGCGGCGAATGCCGAAGGACGGAGGCAGGCCGTAATCGCCGCCCAGAAGGCGATCGTCAACGAGCGTATACAAAGAGAGATTGCCTTGATCAGGGCCGAGGAAGCGCAGAGGAACTTTTTGAAGGCCCGCGAGGCGGTCAAGCTGATCTTGACCATGCTGCCGGATTACGGAGACGACGGATTCGTCCTTATGATCTACTCGAATTCGGACGACGTCGAGTTCGTGCAAGGGACCTTTGGAACCACGTACTCGACCATGGGGCAAGACGTCAAGAAGCAACTCATTGAAAAGGCGATCCAGTACTACGAAGGCTTTCTGCAGGAAGACGGACTGGACCCCGAGCTGCGGCTGGAAGTCGCCACCGCCTACTTATATCGCGCGGCGATCACCGAGCAGCGCGGTGGAAAGGACGTGGGCAAAAATGAGCCAGCGGAAGCAGCCTACCGCCATTCCCTGGCCATCCTGACGAAGCTGGCGGAAGAGGCGCCGCGGAGGCCCGAGGTGCGGCGGCTGCTGGCACGGGGGAGCGAACGATTAGCCTATTTGCTGACCAAAACGCTGCGCACCGGCGAGGCCGACAAGCTCTATGCGCAGGCTATCGAGGTCCAAAACGGCCTGGTCCGGGAGTTTCCAGGCGAGGCCAAGTACCGCTCGGATCGAGCCGCCACCCAGTTCAGTTGGGGCACTTACCTGCGGCGAGGGCAGCGCTTGGAAGAAGCCAAGACGGCGTACCGCCAGTCCCAGCGCGACTTTGAAGAGTATATTGGGTTCTATACCGATGGACGGAATAAGGATGTGCGCCCCTTTGACCGGAATAGGCGCTTCTATATCGGTTACGTTTGCCGCTCCCTGGGCAACCTGCTCGTCGAGATGAAACAACCGGCGGAAGCGGAAGCCGCCTATCGCCAGGCGCTCCTCAATTTCGCCAGGCCCCCGGACAAACCGGATTTGCCCGCCAGCGACGATGAACTGGCCCGCACGCATTTGCGACTGGGCCGGCTGCTGGAGCAGGCAGGCCGGGCCAAGGAAGCGGAGCAGGAGTTCCGGGCGGCGCTGGCGGACTATGAGCAACTGGTAAAGTCCGACCGCGACGGCAGATATGTCGACGACTACGCCGACTTGCAATGCGATTGTGCCGACGCCGCGAAGGACCACGCCACCGTGGCCCGCATCGTTCAGGAAGCGCCGGGCGTTCCCAAAAAGGGGCGGAATCAACTGCAAAGCTATAACGCCGCCTGCCGAATGGCGCGCTGCATCGGGCTGGCGCAAAACGATGCGCAACTAACCGCCGACCGCCGCGATGAGTTAATCAAGCAGTACACCACGGACGCCATGAAGCTGCTGAGCGAGGCCATCCAGAAGGGCTTCACGGACGCCGAGCACATCCAGCAAGACAAGGACCTGGACCCGCTACGGTCGCGCGAGGATTTTCAGAAGCTGGTGAAGGAGCTCGAACAAAAGGCCAAGCCAACAGCTATTCCTCCTTAAGCCGTCCGTCGTCGAGCTGATAGCGCTTCTGCATCAAGGCAGCAAGCTCCTGGCTGTGCGTGACGACGACGAGGATGGTCGGCTCCTGCTTTTGCAGGGTGAGGAGCAAGTTGCCGATAGCGGTGGCGCTCTTCCGGTCGAGGTTGCCGGTCGGCTCGTCGGCGAGGAGGAGCAGCGGCTTGAGCAGGAGGGCGCGGGCGACGCCGGCGCGCTGGCGCTCGCCGCCGGAGAGCTCGGCGGGGCGATGGTCGGCACGTTCTTTCAGGCCGACCCGCTCGATCAGGTCCTTGGCCCGCTGGACTTGCTCGCTGCTCGGCCGGCCGGCGGCCAGGGCGGGAATCAGCACGTTTTCCAGTACCGTCAATTGCGGCAGCAGATGATGGTCCTGGAAGATGAAGCCCAAGTTGTGGTTGCGGAACTTCGCCAGCCCCGGCTCATCGAGCTCAAAGGGGTTCTGACCGCGGAGGGTCACGCTGCCGCTGGTGGGGCCGTCGAGGGCTCCCAGGATGTGCAGCAGTGTGCTCTTTCCCGAGCCGCTGGGCCCCTGGATGGCTACGTTTTCGCCTGCGGAGAGGGATAACGAGACTTCTCGCAACACCACGAGAGGCTCGGCGCGGGTGGGGAAGGATTTGGAGACGTTGTCGATGACGAGGTCGGGCATGGGGAGTTTTCAGTTTTCAGTTTTCGGATTTGCCAGTAGTCCCATACATCCCAGGCCGTAGAAGCTGTACTCCACGTCGTGGGACTGGTCCCAGATGGCGCCGTGGAAGCCCCCTCCGTCGCGGCTTAGCGATTGTACGAACTTCTTCACTTCGGCGAGGTCGATTTCCTGCTGGCCGCCGAGGTCCTGCAACGTGAGCAGGCCGGTGAAGGTGCTGAGCAGGTCGGCGATCGGGATGCGGGTGTTGGCCCGCAGGCCCCCTTCGTCGGTTTGCATCTCGGCGAGGAAGTCGATCGTGTCCGCGCGAGTTGACTCATCGAGCGAATTCAGGATGCGAAGCGTGCCAATGGCTGCCGCGGTGGGATTGGTGCCGGCTCGTTTGCTGGCCCGGATTTCCCGGAAGCCTCCTTCTTCCGCCTGCTGCGAGCGGAGAAAGGCGATGATTTGTTGCGGCTCCGGGGGCGTCTTTTCGATAAGCTCCAGGACGAGCAGGACCAGGAACGTGTGGTAGGTGCTGCTGGCGTTCCCTTCCGCCCCTTTGGCATAGCCGCCGTCGTCGCGGCGGAGGTTATCGAGAGCGGCCGCGATGGAGTCCCGCCAGTTCGCCGCCGCCTGCTCAAAAATATCCACGCCGGCAGCCGACTGGAGCAACATGCCGCCATAGATCAGCGAGAGGAAATCGACGATGGATTCCTGCCCGCTCATTCGCGAGCGGAGGAACGCCGCGGCCCGCTCCGCCGGCGGACCATACAATTCTCCCAGCATGGCCAGCGACCGCAGGGCAAAGCCGGTGTAGTACAAGTCGCTCCCTCCTTCCCTCCCCGCAAAGCCGCCGTCCTCCCGCTGGGCCGCCAGCAAGTACTTCACCTGCCGCGCGCGGAATTCCTCCGGCAGTTCGGCGATGCCGTGGGAGAGGCGGAGGGTGAGGTCGGCGAGGTAGGGCAAGAGGAGTAGTTAGTGGTGAGTGGTGAGTGGTTGGAGTTTGGTGAGGAACAGGGGCGGGATGGGAGTGGACGAGAGTGTGCCATCGGGATTGACCCGGCAGCAGACGGCGGTGATTTCACCGGAGGCGATGTCGCGGAGACCGATGGTGAAGTGGAAGGACCAGGTGATGCTCTTTTCTCCCAGACGCGAAATAGTCACGGCAATCTCCAGCACTTCCTCAAACTTCGCCATCGAGCGAAAGTCGCACTTGGAGCTGACCCGCGGCCAGGTGATTTCCTGCCCGTCCACTGGCATGAAGACGCTCAGGCCGACGCTACGGAGCAGCTCGTGCTCGGCTTGCTCCATATAGCGGAAAAAAGCGGTGAAATGCGCGATTCCGGCCGCGTCGGTGTCGCTGAATTCCACGCGGCGAGTGGTGCGGAAGGTTTGTGAAGCGGATGGGGCGGTCATGCTGCGATTGTCGCCACTGCCCGAAGCGGGGGCAAGGACATGGCCGGCATCTCCGAATCCCTCGCTTGCGAGTCGGGCTAGTGTCCTGCCAACTCTTTCAGAGCCGCGATGACATGCTCGTCGTGGCCGTCTACCTTGACCGCCTTCCAGACTTTGACAATCTTCCCTTCGCCGTCGATCAGGAACGTGCTGCGGGCGATGCCCATTTTCTTCTTGCCGTACATGTTCTTTTCGCGCCAGGCGCCGTACTTCTCGGCAACGGCGTGGTCGGGGTCCGCCAGCAGGGGAAAGTTGAGCTGGTACTTGTCGCGAAACTTGACGTGGCTGGCCACGTCGTCCGGACTGATGCCGAAAACCTTCGCGCCGAGCTTCTTAAGCTCTTCGCTCCGGTCGCGGAAGGCGCAGGCCTCGCGGGTGCAGCCGGGGGTGTCGTCCGCGGGATAGAAGTAGAGCACGACCGGGCTCCCCTTCAGATCGCTGAGCTTCACCTTGCTGCCGTCGTGGGCGGCGAGGGTGAGAGACGGAGCTTTGGAATTCTCCAGCGGCCAGTCTGCCATAGGTTTGCCTTTCGTTATGCGGGAAAGCACGACATTGTACTGCGCATGCGAAACATTTGTCCTGGTCCGCAAGTAACCAGCGCGGCCAAAACTCATTCATGAGCAAAAAACCAAGGATCCTGCAAAATGCCTCATATTTTGAGAAGCGACGCAATTCATCGGAATATCCCAGTTGGGCACGGGCATTTTCGCGGAAGACTTCGATTGGCGCGCGGCTTGCTTCGAGGTTTTGTGGGCGGACCTGTTTCCGGACCTAGTCTGCATTCAGCCTTTTCAAGGAGATTGTAATGCGTATAAAAACCAGAAAACTTCTGTTCCGGCTGCTGGCGAGTACCAGCGGCGCGCTAGTCATCGGGCTCGCAGGAATCGTCCACGCTCAACTGCCGAATCTGGGGCCGACGATCCCCAATGCGGGACCGCGTCTGGGCCCGTCGCTGGGTCCGAGCATCGGACCCACGCGCGTGCCCGGCGGGACGCCGAACGTGCGCGTTCCGAACGTCACTCCGCGAACGCCCAATGCGAACCTCAACGGGACCGTTAACGGTGCGGCCAGTGCCGCTGCGCGTGCGACCGCCAACGTGGGATCCAGCGTCCCGCTTCGCATGGAGCAGACCGGCGTGGCGAGTGGCCACAGTGATCTGGGCATGAACCTGGATACCCGCGGCGGCAAAATCCGCGTTGCGGGAATCACTGCGGATACGCTGGGAGCAAACGCTGGCTTCCAGGCCGGCGATGAAATCCTGGCAGTGAATCGCAACTGGGTTCGCAGCTATAACGACCTCTCGTCGCGCCTTGCCGCTGCGGCGGCCAGCGACGGACGGGCGTTTGTGTACATCACTCGCGGCGACGTGAAACAGTGGGTGAACCTTGATTTCGCCGGACAGTCCAGGCCGAGCCTGGGTGTCAACGTTGCCGACGACCAAGGCATTGTCAAAATCAGCAACGTCACCGCCGGCTCGGCTGCCGCGACTGCGGGACTCAAGGCCAATGACCAGGTCATTTCCGTCAACGGCGTTGCCGTGAAGTCGGCCGATGAAGTTGTGGCCCAAGTTCAGGGCGCCGCCAAGGTGGACGGCGTGGTTGACCTCGTTGTCAGCCGTGACGGCGTTGAGCAGACATTGCGGGCCACCATCAAACGGTCCACGGACGTTGCCGGTTCTGCTACCGCGCGAGCCCGCGCCACAGCCGCGGAGTTGCAGGCGGACGTGAAGGAACTGGCGGCCAGCGCCGATGCCACCGCCCGGCAGAAGATTGCCGCACTGCAAACCAAGGTTGACGCAATCAACGCGGACACCCAAGCATTGGTGAATTCCACCAAGGCTCAGCTTGGCGCGAAGGTTGACCAGCTCAATGCCAAGATTGCCGACCCGAAGCAGGACGTGGCCGACTTGGCCGCCGATGCCCAGGCGAATCTCAAGACCAGGCTGAATCAACTGACCGCGAAGCTCGATGACCTCGCGGCTCAGGTTTCCGCCACGGTGAATGCCAAGGTGGATGCCGTCGCGGGCGTGGCTGCGAATGCCACCGCCTCGGTCGAGCAGCGGCTGGCTCGCGTGACGGACCGTGTGAACGATTTGAAGGAACGGGTTGCTTCGCTGAAGGACCGCGCGACCGATGAAACCAGCGCCCTGGTGACCCGGGTGGATGGCCGCGTGCAGGCACTCGCGGGGGATGTGAATACCATCGTTCAGGACAAGGCTCAGATGACGCACGAAACCCTGGCCCGCATCCGCGGCGAAGCGGCCGCTCTGAAGAGCGAGCTGGATGACCTGTCGGCTCAGGTTCAGGGGGACGTAAAAGCCGAAGTCGACGCGATGTATCGCGTCGCTGCTGCCGCTCATGCGGAAGTGTCCGCCATGGCAGATGCGACCGTAAGTGCCGCCGCCGAGGCGCAAGCTCAAGTTCGGGCCGATGCGACTGCGATGGCCGATGGACTCACGGCCGACATCAACGGACTGGCGGCCGACGCCAACGCGGCTGTGAATGGGGAGCTGGCTGACATCAAG
The DNA here is from genome assembly GCA_051004015.1 of Pirellulaceae bacterium. Classification (GTDB taxonomy): domain Bacteria; phylum Planctomycetota; class Planctomycetia; order Pirellulales; family Pirellulaceae; genus SXOA01. The sequence continues at coordinate 23,755 of JBPCKT010000042.1, forward strand.
GCCTCGCTCGAATCCGTGAAGCAGGATCTGGCGGGCATCAAGGATGAAGCCAGCGATGAAGCTCGCGCAGCCCTCGCCACGGCGGGTGATAAGGTTTCCGCGATTCGCGCCCGCCTGGACGACATCGCCCATGAAAAAACGGCCTTAGCGGCGGACAAAATTGCTGACGCTAAGGCCCACGCCGCCATGCTGCGGGACCAGCTCTACGCAATGGCTCACGGCAAGACTCGGTTCGCGGTCGAGACCGTGAACAGCAGCCGGGCTCGCCTGTCGGAGCGCCTGCAAACGACGACCGAGGAGTTGAATCAGTTCGCCGGCCGCGTGGAAGCGACCGCGAAGCAGAAGGTCGATGGCTCCATCGCCACGGTGAACGACGTTCGCAATCACCTGGTGGATACGACACAGGATACGACCGCGGACGCCAAGGCCAAGCTCCATAGCGTCATGGCGAAGGCGCACTCCGACCTGCGAAACGTTCGCCATGACCTTTCGGCCATGCTGAGGGACGCCCCCGAGGAGCTCCGCGGTGACCTGCGGCAGATTCGGGACGGCCTGAGCGCGGCGACCGATGACCTCCGCGAGTTCATCAACGCCCAGGAAGTCAGCGCGACCGCGACGGTGAGCGCCGCGGTGGAAAGCACCACCTCTGCCGCCGCCGAACTCAAGGCCAATGGCGGCAGTGAAAAATAGCACCCAGCAGTACGGTTGGGGAGTGACCGGGAAGAGGATGCCTGGCTCGCCGATGCGGCAGCCAGGCATTTTTCGTTTCTTGAGTTACCGGATGTACGCCACTCCGATGGAAATCAGGCTGCTGTCGTAGTCCTGCCGCACCACGTTGGAAACGCTGTTGTAATAGGTGTAGTTGGCGAACACCGTCCAGTTATCGTTGAGCTGCCGGCCCAGATAGGTTTGCAGGATGTAGATGTTGTCCTGCCGGGCAACCAGGTCGATGGGGTCGTCGCCGTAGAAGTCGTACGAGCCGTAGGTAAACGTGACTTTGAGCTCATTGCGGTGCTCGCAGCCATACAGCCAGCGTCCGCCGATGAAGACGCCGTTCACCTGATAGGTGAAGGCCCGGGCAACTGCGTCGGAGTAGGCGTAGGAATAGCCGCCGGTCAAGTAGTTAGTGCGGCTATCGCCGAGATAGCGGAGGGCTTCGAGCTTGGCCAGGTACGTATCAGAGCTGAGGAACGGAGAGGTGAAGAAGTGTGCGTCCAAATACTGCGCCCGCACCTGATAGTCCCATTGGTCGTTGGCGCGGAACAACAACGCCCCGCCCAGCTGGTTCTGGCTGATGAAGGAATCGTCGTCCAGGTAGTAGTAGGCGTATGCGTAGTCCGCCGTCGCGACGACGCGATCGGAAACTTGCTGGCTATAGGCAGTGCCGAAGGTGTGCGATTGCAGGTTGAGCTGCTCCACGGAAGGATGCAGCGTCTGGTAGAAGGAATAGCCGTTGGTCCACAGGGCGCCGTTGGCGAGTTGCTGGGTGTTTTGCAAGCCGACGTCGGTCTGAAAGCGGAAGTCGTCCTTGAAGAACGGCGTGGTTGGCTGGTTGGCGACTGGGCCAGGGATAAGACCGAGGTTGTCGAGCAGTCCCAGGCTAGTCACCGCGGGGAGATTGAGGAGCGTGGGGCCGCCAGGAATTGCCGGCGACGTAATGAGCGTATTCGCCGGCGTCAGCGTAATCGGCAGGGCCAGGTTGGTCCCATAGCCGGCCGTCTGCGAGAAGTTGAACCGCCACGGCCGGTAGCAGCCGTCATCGCACAGGGCTTCCTCGCAGGAGCTGTAAGGGGCCTGCACGGACCCATACTCCGCAGCCGGTGCGATCGCGCTTTCCGCGTAGTAAGAGCCGATTTCTCCGGCTGCTTATTCCGCGCCCTCCAGGGCAAATGCGGACGAGGAGAATAGCATCGCGGCTGAAGTGACGAGGCCAGACGCCAGGCGGAGAGAGAGTCTCATAACCATCCTTGGTTTGATGAGCAGGGTACGAAATCCGGGCCGTATGAATTCGATTCGGCCGGCATCCTCGGACTACTTCATATCTTGATCACCATCCGCTCTTCACCGTTATCCTCGGTATCACCCGCCATCCGGCAAACTCGCCGCAATTCATCGATGTTCTGCTAGCAAAGCATGACTGCGTCCGCTTTAGGAACGCACACTATGCGCTCGGGCAAAGCTGATCGAATACCGGCCGCTCGTCCGCGTCGAGCTTCTCGGCAGCCTGCCGGGCGAAAGCGGAGTGTTGTTTGGCGCGTTCGCCCTGCCCGGAGAGCGCAAAGGCCCGCGCAGCCGCGGCCAGCGCGGTGGCCCGGTCGAAAGCGGACTGAGTTTCGCCCGCGGCATCGCTCAGCGCCAGAGCGCGCTCGGCATAACGGACCGCCCCTTCCGCCAGACCAGCTCCGGCATAAACGTTGGCCAGCAGCACCATCCCCCGCAAGCGGTTGAGGTCGTTGCCGACCGCCAGCCAGTGATGCACGCTGGCATGGGCGGCATGAAGCATCCGCTCGGTCTCGTCGGTAGTCCGATTCGGCTTCTCCAGCAGTTCCCAGGCGGCGTTGTTGCAATCGACGGCGAACCAACGTTGGGCGCGCGGGAGATCAAAAGGGGCTTCCGCCATGGATCATTCCTTAAGAAAGCAGTTGGTGCAGATGAAAATGGAATTTTCCCAGCTTGCCGCCATAGTTGCCGGCGGTGATGGCGACGATCCCTTCGCCGGAGGCGGCGCGCATGGCCAGCGTCATGGCCTCGCCGACCACTTGTTCGCTCACGCCGTCGATCACGATTTCATAAGCGCAGTTGGCCGCGGGATGCAGCTTGCTCTCCACGCGGCCGCGGAGCGTGGGGCAAAAGGGATCGGAGGTGGAAGCGACGAGCCCCTTATACTTCGAGCCGACCTTGCTGCCGCTGCGGGCGACTCCGCCTGGAAAGGGAGTGATCGCGCCGCGGATGGCCGCGATGGCTTCGGTGCCGCGGCGGGCGGCGGCCAGGCCCGCGGCCTGCGTATCGGACTGGATGATGAGGTTGCCGCCGGCGACTCCTTTTTCCACGCCGAGCGAGTCTTCCACCAGGAACTCGCCGTCCATCACTGGTATTCGCCAATAGCGGCGACCGGCCACCTGCTTGCTCTTCTGAAAACCATCGCCAAAGAAGCGGATGGTCTTGCCCAGCGGGATTTTCGTCGCCGCCTCCGGCAGCCCGTTGAAGACCGCGGTCGAGGGGCAGGTCATCAGGCACTGCCCCGTCCGGTTGGGCACCGCCTTGCTCAGGGCATCGGCCGAGAAGCCGAAGACCAGCACGGCAGCGCCCACGCGGCCGTCCGGCGTCTCCTCCGTGGAAAGAAGCTGCTCGATGCCCGTTTCGGCGTCGCAGGCGATGACCGACGAGCTGTAGCCGGTGAATTCCCGCAGGCCCGCCTCCAGCCAGTATTCATCCGCAGCCGTCACAATCAAGCGGACATAGCGCATGCCGAAGGCTTCAGCAAAGGTGTCTTCGATCAGGGTGCTGCCAAGTTGCATGAGAAATATCATGGCGGGGGCGTCCATGATTGCCAAGATGTGTACTCGACGGGTGCCACCCCCACGGCTCTGCGTGGGGGTGCATGAGCGGAGCGACCAGCGTCACGAACCCAGTTGCTCCGCCGCTGCCGCGATGACCTGCGCGCTTCTTTGCATGGCCGCCTGTTCGTCAGGGGCCAGGCTGGGCCGTAGCGTGGCGATGATTCCCTCGCGGCCGAGGATGCGGGGGAGCGAGAGGCTGATGGAGGAGAACTCGGGAATGTCGCGGCACGGCGCTGAAACGGTGTAAACGCCTCGCTCGTCATTGCGAATCGCCCGGACCAGGCGGCTGATACCCGCGCCGATGCCGTAGTAGGTGGCCCCTTTCCCTTCGATGATGCGGTAGGCGGCGCGGCGCACGCCGTCGTCAATCCGCCGGCGAACTTCGTCACTCAAAGCGCGGCCGGTCTGGCGGGCAAAGTCCTCCAGCGGAATTCCTCCGGCTCGGGCGCTCGACCAGACCAGGACTTCCGAATCGCCATGCTCCCCCAAGACGTAGGCGTGGACGGAATGCGGCGCGAGGCCCAGGTGCTCGCCGAGCAGGGCGCGGAAACGAGCCGTGTCGAGCACCGTCCCCGATCCAATGACGCGGCCGGCCGGCAAATTGGTCATCCGCGCGACCATCAGAGTAATCAAGTCCACGGGATTGGATGCCACCAGCAGGATTGCCTCCGGCGCGGCAGCGAGCACTCTTCCCGTAACGTCCGCAAAGACCTTGGCGTTTCGCTGCAAAAGCTGGAGCCGCGTCTCGCCCGGCTTTTGCCCAACGCCGCACGCGAGCACCACGACCTCCGCGCCGGAGAGTTCTGGATAGCTTCCGGCGGAGATGCGTACGGGAGAAGAGAAGGAGGTGGCATGCAGGATGTCCTCCGCCTGTGCCTGGGCCAGCTTCTCATTCAGGTCGACCAGCACAATTTCATTGGGAACCCCTTGCAGGGTCAGAGCATACGCTGCAGAGCTGCCCACAAAACCACTGCCGACGATGCCGACTTTCATCCCAGGTCACTTCCCCCCTGTCTTCCGATCCCCCGCCGTCACAATCACCAGCCGTTTGGGGTCGATGTGCTTCTTGAGGGCGGCGGAGATGGCCTCCGGCGTGAGGGCGGCGATTTTCTTTTCCAGCTCCTCTTCGCGGGCCATGGTGCGGCCCTCGAAGAGCTGGCTGCTGAGCATCGAGGCAATGGCCTGGTCGCTGGAGCGGCCGACTTGCCGCTGTTGCAGGTAGCCTTGCTTGGCGTTCTCCACTTCGCTGGCCGTGACTCCCTTCGCCAAGAGCCGGTCGAGCTCTTCTTTCATCACGGTTTCCAGCTTGCCGACATTCTGCGGCTGGCAGCTTGCGGTGAGCATCAGGTTGGCGCGATCGTCGTGCGTGGAGGCGACGAACGAAGAACCGACACCGTAGGAGAGCCCTTCCTTCTGCCGCACGCGGTCGCCGAGGCGCGAAGAGAGCGAGCCGGCCCCGAGAATGAAGTTCCCCATGACGAGGGCGGGATAATCCGGGTGCTCATCAGAGATGGGAAGCAGCATTCCCGCCGAGTAGACCGCGTTGGCCTTGTCGGGCGTATCGATTTCATGCTTTGTTCCTTCCGCCAAAGATACAATCGGGCGGCTGATGCGCTCGTACGGCTGCTTGGGCTTCCAGCCGGCGAAGGTTTCTTTGAGCAGCGCGAGACAGGGCTCCTGGTCGAAGTCGCCCACGATGGAAACTTCCGCGGTGGCCTGGTCTCCGGCAACAACACCGAGGAATTCGCGGTAGAGGGCTTGCACCTGCTCGTGTTTGACGTTCTGCATCCGTTCAATCTGTTCGTCCGTCGTGGGGTTGTAGCGGACGTCCCCCGGCGGATACGGAGCCAGCGTGCGAACCAGGGCCTGGCTGGCCAGCGACTGCGGCTCGGTGCGGCTGGCTTCCAGCGATGCCAGCCGTTCCCGCCGCATGACTTCGAATTCATCCGCCGGCAACAGCGGCTCGCGCAGGACTTGCCGAAGAATGTTGAGGACCGCGGGGAGGCTTTCCCGCCTGGTGTGAATCGAGAAAGCGATGGAACCGAGCCCCCCGCCTCCACCACCACCTCCTCCGCCGCGCCTGCCACCGCCTCCCATCCCCGGCGAAAGGGTCGCCTTCAGCCGGTCCAGCTCATCCTTCATCTCCTGCTGCGAAAGCTGCTTGGTCCCCTTGAGCATCAGCGGGGCCAGAAACCCGGCAGCCGTTTCGAGTCCCTTCAGGTTCTGGTCGTTGCCAAAATGCAGCACGACCGTCAGATAAACTTCCTCGCCGCGGGTCTTCTTGGGCAGCAGAGCCACCTTAGCGCCGGGAACGATTTCCATCCGCTGCACGCGGGCTTCAATCGCCTTGGGGCTGAAGTCAAAGGCTTCGCCGGCCGATACCGCCGCCCGTCCCTTGTAATCCTTCACGAGTTGCTGCACGTCCGGCGTGCTCGGCACCGGAACACGTTCCGGCTGAGCGGTGGGAATGTAGAGCCCGACCGTGCGATTGCTTCGCTTGAAGTATTTTGCCGCGGCAGATTTCACCTGCTCGGCAGTCACTTTCTCCAGTGCATCCCGATTGAGGAAGTACAGCCGCCAGTCCCCCTGCGCGGCCCATTCGCTCAGTTGAATCGCCAGTCCCTGGGTATTGGTAGCCGCCATCTCGCGCATCTTCAAAATCTGGCCTTTGGAGCGATTGACCTCGGCATCCGTGACTCCCTCTTCAGCGACTTTCTCGACGATGGAAATCAGCGTCTCCTTGACTTCGTCCAGTGGCTGGTCTTTCACCACTTCGGCATCGGCAAAGAACAAGCCGGGGTCATGTTGTCCCCGGGCAAAGGTGGAAACGCTGCTGGCTTTCTTGGTCTGCACGAGAGCCTTGTAGGCCCGGCCGGATGGTTCGTCGTCCAAAATGTTCGCCAGGACTTGTAGTGCCGGAAAATCAGGATGCGGTCCGGCGGGAATGTGCCAGGCGACGCCGACGAGCGGCACATCTCCCACGCGCCGCAGCGTCACCACCCGCTCACCGTCCTGCTCGGGCTCTTCGGTGTAGGTGGTGTCGAGCTTCCGCTCCGGGCGGGGAATCGCGCCAAAATGTTTCTGCACGAGGGCCAGCGTCTTCTTCTCGTCAAGCTTGCCGGCGACGACGACCATCGCGTTGTCCGGCTGATAGAACTTGCGATAGAAGGCCTGCAGGTTTTCAATCGGCACCCGCTCGATATCGCTGCGGTTGCCGATGGTGGTCTTGCCGTAGTTATGCCACTCATAGGCGGCCGCCATCATCCGCTTGCCGAGCACGCTGCTGGGGCTGTTCTCCCCACGCTCGAACTCATTGCGAACCACCGTCATTTCCGAGAACAGGTCCTCCCGCAGCACGCGGCTGTTCACCAGGCGGTCGGCTTCCAAGGCGATGGCGAACTCCAGGTTTTCGTCGGTGGCGGTCAGGGTCTCGAAGTAATTGGTCCGGTCGGTGTTGGTGGTGCCGTTGAACTGGGCCCCATGCTCCTGGAGCGCCTTGGGGATGAGCGGGTTTTTCGGCGTCCCCTTGAAGACCATGTGCTCCAGCAAATGGGCCATTCCCGTTTCGCCATACCCTTCATGCCGCGAGCCGACGAAGACGGTCATGCTCACAGTCACCTTGGGCCGCGAATCATCGGGAAAAATGAGCACCCGCAGGCCGTTGTCGAGACTGTACTCGGTGATCCCCTCGACCGAGGTGATTTTCTTGGGATCGGCGGAGTGGGCTTGGTTCACGACAGTGGCAACGAGGGTAAAGAGGAAGGCGATGTGGACGAGACGCATGAGGGCTCTCCAAGAATGGAAGGCGGGGCAGATGAGTTAAATCGTCGTAGGTCGGTGAGGGGCAGTCAAGCATGGACCGGTGTAGAATGAGCCGATATGAGCAATTCAGCGCAAACGCTCGACATCCTGGTCATCGCTCCCCACCCCGACGACGCCGAGCTCGGCATGGCGGGGGCAATTTTGAAGTTCAAGGAGGAAGGACGAAAGGTCGGCGTGCTGGACCTTACGAGTGGCGAGCCGACGCCGCACGGCACACTCGATAAGCGGGCGCAGGAAACTGCGGCAGCGACAAAAATTCTAGGGCTGGACTGGCGGGAGAACCTGGGGCTGCCGAACCGAAGCCTGGAGCCGACGCTGGAAGCGCGGCACAAACTGGCGGCGGTTTTTCGGCGGATGCGGCCGCAGTGGCTCTTTGCCCCGTACTGGGTGGACGCTCATCCCGACCACGTCGCCACCACGCAGCTGGTGGAAGCCGCCCGGTTCTGGTCGAAGTTGACCAAGAGCGACATCCCCGGCGAGCCGTGGCATCCGCGGCGAATTTTCAATTACTACTGCGTCCATCTCAAACTGGCCGCCCAGCCGGCGTTCATCCTGGACATCAGCCCCTATTGGCAGCGGAAGCTGGCCGCCATTTCCTGTTTTCAGAGCCAGTTCATCGAAGGGCGGCCTACCGACCCACCGACGTTCCTGGACCAGTTGCGCGACGAAGCCGCCTACTGGGGCAAATGCATTGGCACCACTTATGGCGAGCCGTTTACCTCTCGAGAGAAGATGGGGCTGACGAGCATGAGTTCGTTGATCTGATCCAAGGCTGCCAGTGTCCGGCGAGCGGCCTGCGTAAGCTGGCCGGTCACGAGGAACCGCCGGAAATGACCACCCAGGTGTGCAAACTCACCGACCAGCTTACGCAAGCCGCTCGCCTTCCGCTGGTCCATCCTGCTCCTGCACCAGCTTCTTCGGCGCCGTATTCCGCCAGGCAAGCAGGAGTGCCTGCCGCACGAGGAGCTTGTCGGCCCGTTTCAACTGAATGATGGTGCAGCCCCGCCGGCCCCAGGCCCCGCTCGCCGGCTGAAAAATGGCCGGCCGGTCCTGGACGAGCGGCGCTTGCTGTTCGGGGGTCAGCTTGACCATACCCCAGTCTTCGTCCGGCCCGAGCGTGGCGAAGATCTTGCCCCGCACGCGGAAGTCGGGATGCCCCATGTGGGAAGCTTCCGCGGTCTCGGGAAAGCTGAGCGCGGTTTTGCGAAAAGCGGCGGGGGTCATGGCACAATCCGGGGATTTCAGGGATTCTCTAGCCCGTGTATCCAACCTTCCAGGAACGCTCCATTTGACAACGTCAACATAGCCATTCCGGTGCGAAGTTGCATCCGCGTCCGCGGCGCGCTATTGTCAGAGAGCCCATCCTTCCTTATCTGAACCAACTTGACTGACATAGCCTAAAGGCTATAATCAAAATGTGGCACATTGCGACAACCACGCAGTTCGACGAATGGTTTGCCGATTTGGACGACGACGGACAGGCGGAGCTGATCGCCAAAGTCAACTTGCTCAAGCTGTTGGGGCCAAAGCTGAGCCGGCCTCATGCCGATACGCTGAATGGCTCCAAGCATGCCAATATGAAGGAGTTGAGGGCGAGCACCGCTGACAGGGTATTGCGAGTGGCATTTGCATTCGATCCCGACCGGACAGGCATCCTGCTAGTGGCGGGGGATAAATCCGGCGTGAGCCAGAAGCGATTCTACAAGCGATTGATTGCCAAGGCGGACGACCTTTTCGACACACACCTCGCAAAACTCAAGGCGAAAAAGAAGAAGGAGAGCGAACGTGGCTAAGTCCTTTGACGAACTGGTGCGGCGAACCACCACGAAGAAGACGCGGGCGAAGGCCGCTCGCAGGACTCAGGAACTTCTGGGCGAGCTGCTATTGAGTGAAGTCCGGCAACTGACGGGCAAGAGTCAGCAAGAAGTCGCCATGACGCTGGGGATGAAACAGCCCAGCCTTTCCAAGCTGGAAAACCAGTCCGACATGCAGATCTCGACGCTGCGGAAAATCATCCAGGCGCTCGGTGGCGAGTTGGAAGTGCTGGCCCGGTTTCCGCGAGGAACGGTCAGGATTGAATCCTTGGGCCCCGCGAAAACCAAGAAGCCGCGAGTCAAACAATCGGCCTGAGCCTGGCCGTTGGCCGCTGCCGCTCGCTTTCCACACTCCAAGAATTTCCCAGAAAATCTTCTGGACCTCTTGCACACGCCAACCGATATGTGTACAATTGCTACAAAGGCCGATGGGGCCGTCTGGTTCGCTGCTGCGCCGAAAGCGTCAGCGAATGTTCCGGATTGTTCTTTGAAATCCTGGTAGAGAAAACTTATGGAAGGGGATGTTCTCTTCCCTTGACGGACGAGATTCTCGCGCGCGGCGTCTTGAAAGAAAGCTTATAATCGGCACGCCAGACGCCCGATTTCGATGTATCAAGATGGAGTGGTTTCTATCGCTCTTGTATCAACTTAAGTCGCTATTCCAAAACGATTTAGTGCATGCCAAGAGCCGAAACAACCATGTCGAAAAGGTGTATAAAAACGGGCGATTTGGCACTCATCACCCGCTTATAACCCTGGACTCGAATCGCCGTCGCAACAGGGCGTTAAGGGAAACGTCCATCTTCCAGCGCGATGATCGAGAGGCCCTGTTCGTCGGCCAGGCGGACCACCTGGTCCTGGTCGATGACGATGGTCTTGCCGGCTTCGATGGCCAGGACTTTGCCACGAGCGGCGACGAGGGACTCGATGGTGCCGATGCCGATGGTGGGGACGTCGAACCGCATGTCCTGCTGGGGCTTGGCGACTTTGACCAGGGTGAAGCCCCCCTGAAGACAGAACTGGCCGGCCCGGCGGATGCACTCGTCGGTCCCTTCGATGGCTTCGACCGCGATGACCGCCCGCCCTTTCACCGCCACGCTCTGGCCGATGTCCAGGCGGCCCATCTCCTTGGCTATCTGCCAGCCGAACTCGATGTCGGCCCGCTCGGCGGCGGAAGGAGCGCGGCGGGTGAGGAGGCCCTGTTTCACAAGGAGGTCCGGGGCGAAGTTGGTGGCCGGTGCGAGCTCGATGCCGCAGCGGGCAAATTCATCCACGATGACGGTAAGAATCGTGTCATCGCGGCGGTCTTTTTTCCCCGCAATGAATAGTGGAAAGAACATTCGGAAGGTCTGCAAGTCCGGCACGAGCGACAGCCAGCCCCAGCGGCCAAACAGGACCTTGTGTTTGAAGACCTTCCCCGCCATCGTTGCCTGGGTGATGCCGCGGCGGCGGAAGAAGCCGATGTGACGGCCCATCTGGGCGATGCCGCTGGCGTAGTAGCCGTCGCAGATTTCCTGGAGCTGCGGATCCGCGTGGTTCTTCAGGCCGACGCAGTGGACCGCGTGGCCGGCTGCCTTGAGCGCCTGGGCGATGACGACGGGATAACGCCCCCAGCCGGCGATGAGGCCGATGGGGGGAGGCACGGAAGAGGAGGGGATGGCCACGAAAAACAAAAAAGGGCGCAAAAAAAGGAGAGATGATGATCGTAAAACGACGACTGAACTCGGTTCTTCAAGTTTATGGTTCTTTGTGACTTTTTGCGTTTTTCGTGGCCATTCCGCCCGCTACGCCGCGTCCTTGGAGTGCTGGAGTTCGCTGCCGGTGAGGGCCGCGAGCTTCCGCTCCAGCTCAATCAGCTTCTTTCGCATTTCGGGAAGCTTGAACATGGCGGCCAAAATCCGGTACTCCTCTTTTTCATCGATCGCGGGGGAGCCGAGGACCCGTTGGCCAGCCGGAATGTCATTCATGACGCCGCACTGGGCCCCGAGCGCGGCTCGCTCGCCGATATTCGTGTGATCGCGAATGCCCACCTGGCCGGCGATGATGACGTAGTCGCCGGTGGTCGCACTGCCGGCGATGCCGACGTGAGCGCAGATCAGATTGTGCTTGCCGACGCGGCAGTTGTGGGCGATTTGAACGTGGTTGTCGATTTTGGTCCCTTGGCCGATGAGGGTGGGGCCATAGGTGCCGCGGTCGATGGCGGTGCAGGCGCCGATTTCGACGTCGTCCTCAATTTCGACGTAGCCGAGCTGAGACCCAAGCTTGTGGCGGTCCCCCGCGAGCGTATAGCCGAAGCCGTACGCCCCGATCACGGCTCCGGCGTGGATGATGACCCGGTTGCCAACGAGCGTGTTCTCATAGAGCACGGTGTTTGGAAAGATGGTCACCCCTTCGCCGATGCGGCAGCCGTCCAAGATGCAGACGCCGGAATGGATGACGCAGCCGGGACCGATTTCGACGTGGTCGCCTATATTCGCGCCGGGATCGACCTCGACGTCGGGAGCGATTTTGGCGGAGAGGCTGATGTTGGCCGCGTGACTGACGCCGAAGTGCCGGTGCTGCATCTGCGGGCGAAAGTGGCGGACCACTTTGGCGAATGCCTCGTGAACGTCGTCGACCGAGATGAACGGGATGCCCGCCGGCTCGAATCCCTCGGGCACAATGACGGCCGCGGCTTGCGAGCGCAAGAGTTGCGGGGCCAGCTTGGGGCTATCGGCGAGAGTGATCTCGCCTGGCCTGGCCGTGGCGATGGTCGCGGCCCCGGTGATTTCCAGGTCGGTCGCGCCGCATAGCCGGCCATCGACAAGGCAGGCGATTTCGTGGAGGGGTAGCCCCATCGTGGATTCCTTTCCGGGTGGCACGCCGACGGCTTTGCGTGGGCGTGTGAACGCGCCGATAGAGGGTTGAATGTAACGGAGGGCGGGTGAAATCACCAAGAGCGAAAAGTGGGGCGGGCACGGGACTTGCGCCGCGTGGATCACACACGTGCATCGTATTGGCGCGGCTTGACGCTTTCCGCGGCTAGAACCTACGATGAGGGGCTATTGTCTGCTCTCCTGAAAGTCGTCGCCATGCAAAAAACCAAGGTCGCTCTCGTCGGCATGGGGACCGTCGGCACCGGCGTGGCCAAGCTGTTGCTGGATCACGGGGACCGGACCGCCCGCCATGCCGGCTGCATCCTGTGGCTGGAGCAGGTGGTAGTGAGCGACGTGGCCAAGCATCGGGACGTGGAGTTGCCGAAAGGGCTCCTCTCCAGCGACCTGACCCGCATCACCGGCGACTCGGACATCAAGGTCGTCGCCCACCTGGTTGGTGGCGTGGAACCGGCCCGCACCATCATGCTCAAGTTGCTGGAAAGCGGCAAAGACGTGGTAACAGCGAACAAGGCCCTGCTGGCGGAACATGGGCCGGAGATATTTGACCGGGCTCGCGAGCTCGGCCGCTCTATCGCCTTCGATGCCTGCGTGGCCGGCGGGATTCCGATTATCACCAACATCGGCCAGTGCTTTTCCGCCAACCAGATTCAATCGCTGCAAGGGATTTTGAATGGCACCACCAACTTCATCGTCTCCCAGATGGAGGAGCAGGGTGCCACCTACGCCGACGCTCTGAAGGAAGCCCAGCGCTTGGGTTACGCTGAAGCGGACCCGACGATGGACGTGAGCGGAGCGGATGCCGCCCAAAAGCTGGCGATTCTGGCCCATCTCGCTTTCGGCGCTCGCGTCCACTGGAAGGAGATTCCTTGCGAGGGAATCGAGAAGCTCGACGCCGCCGACATCCGCTACGCTCGCGAGCTCGGTTACCGCATCAAACTCATCGCCGCGGCGAAGCTCCACGAGAGCGGGCTGGAACTGCATGTTTCGCCAACGCTGGTGAAGGTGGGCACCCCGCTGGCGGAAGTGCGGCAGGCGTACAACGCCATCAGTGTCGTCGGCGACTCCGTCGGGCCGGTCTTTTTCCACGGCCTGGGAGCCGGACAGATGCCGACCGCCTCCGCCGTCGTCGCCGACATGATTGATACCGCCGTCGGCCGCACACAGATTACGTTCCGCACGCTGGAACTCTGGTCGCAGCGGGAAGCTCTCGTCTCGCTGCTCGACCACGGCCAGCTTTCCGGCCGCTATTACCTGCGGTTCACGGTGGAGGATAAGCCGGGCGTGCTCGCCGAAATTGCCGGCGTCCTCGGCCGCCACGCCATTTCCATCGCCTCCCTCATCCAGCACGAGCCCAGCGGCGACGGCGGCACGCGCGTCGTCCCCCTCGTCGTCATGACCTACCACGCCCGCGAAGGCGCTGCCGCCGCGGCGGTGGCGGAGATTGACCGCCTGAAGGTGGTGAAGGCGCGAAGCGTGCGCATGCGAGTGCTGGACTGATCATGAAGCACGCCATCATCATCCCCGACGGCTGTGCGGACGAGCCAATTGACGCGCTCGGCGGCAAAACGCCGCTGCAAGCAGCCGCTATTCCGGCGATGGATGAAATTGCGCGGCTCGGTGTCGTTGGCCGGTCGAACAATACGCCGCTCCATCTGCCGGCGGGGTCGGATGTCGCGAATTTGAGTCTCTTTGGCTACGACCCAAACGTGTACTTCACCGGGCGGGCACCGCTGGAGGCCGCGGCCCAAGGTATCAAGCTCGCGGCGGAAGATTGGGCCATCCGCTGCAATTTGGTGAGCGTGGCGGATGGCGTGATGAAGAACTTCACCGCTGATCATATCTCTTCGCCGGAGGCGGCGGAGCTTCTGAAGGCCGCGCAGAAGCATCTAGGCGCGGAGAACCTGGAATTCGTGCCAGGAGTCAGCTATCGCAATCTCCTACTCTATCGCGGCGCGAAGGTGCCAGCGCCGTTCAGCCGCGAGACGAAAACCACTCCGCCTCACGACATCACGGACCATTCCGTCGCCGGTCATTTGCCCAGCGGTCCAGGCAGCGACTTGCTCAACACGCTGATGGGCTTCAGCCAGCCGCTGTTTGCGTCGCATCCGGTCAACGTCGCACGACAGAACGAAGGGAAACTGCCCGCTTCACAAATCTGGCTGTGGGGCCTGGGGAAGACGCCGTCACTGGCTTCCTTCTACGAATTGCACGGCAAACGGGGCAAAATGATTACCGCCGTCGATCTGCTCCGTGGCCTGGCCGCTCTCATCGGTTGGGATCGGATTGAAGTCCCCGGCGCGACCGGCTACACCGACACCGACTATGCCGCCAAAGGCCGCTACGCGGTGGAAGCCCTGAAAACGACCGACATCATCTGCGTCCACGTGGAAGCGACCGACGAAGCCTCGCACGAAGGGGACTTCCGCAAGAAAATCGAGTCGCTGCAACAAATCGACCGCCACATCGTCGCCCCGGTCCACGCCGCCCTGAAGACCTACGGCGACTACCGCATCCTCGTCTCCCCCGACCATCCCACCACCTGCCGCAGCAAAACCCACTCCCACGGCCACGTCCCCTTCACCCTCTGCGGCAGCGGGGTGAAGGCAGCGGGAACGTCGACCTATGATGAAGTGACGGCAGCCCAATCGGAGCTCTGTTTTGATCGGGGGTGGGAGTTGATGCCCTATTTCCTAAATCGCTAGTTTCGGACACTCTGGATGGGTCCTAAGTCTGAATTCTGCAATCTTCAATCTGCAATCTAATGCCTCTCATCGTGCAAAAATTCGGCGGCACTTCCGTCGCCAATCCGGAAAAAATCCTCAAGGCGGCCCGCCGGGCGATCCGCGCGCAGCAGGAGGGGAACCAGGTGGTGATGGTGGTCTCCGCGATGGGGCACAGCACCGATGAGCTGATTGACCTGGCCCGGCAGATTACCGACAAGCCGCCGGCTCGCGAGATGGACATGCTCCTCTCCACCGGCGAGCAGGTGAGCGTCGCGCTGGTGGCGATGGCGATCCATTCGCTCGGACACAAGGCGGTCAGCATGACCGGGGCCCAGATTGGCATCAAGACCGACACGACGCACGGCAAGGCCCGCATCAAGAGCATCGAGACCGCCCGGATGAAGAAGGTCCTCGATGCCGGCAACATCATCATTGCCGCCGGCTTTCAGGGGATTGATGAGGACTTCAATATCACCACGCTCGGCCGCGGCGGCAGCGATACGACGGCGGTGGCCCTGGCCGCCGTGCTGCGGGCGGACGCTTGCGAGATTTACACCGACGTGGATGGCGTTTACACCACCGATCCCCGCGTGGTGCCGGAGGCCCGCCGCGTCAGCCGCATCAGCTATGACGAGATGTTGGAGCTGGCGAGCCTGGGGGCCGGCGTGATGCACAGCCGCAGCATTGAGTTCGGCAAGAAGTTCGACGTGCCGATCCACGTCCGCAGCAGCTTCACCGATCAGCCCGGCACGATGATCGTCGCCGAGCCGGAGCGACCGGACCAGCCGGTGAGCGGCGCGGCCATCACCAAGGACGAAGCCCGCATCAGCGTGCAAGGCGTGCCCGATGTCCCCGGCACGAGTCTGGAGATCTTCAGCCGGATCGCGGCGAAGAACATCTCCGTGGACATGATCGTGCAGAACGTCGGCGAATCCGGCAAGGCGGACATCTCGTTCACCGTCCCGCAACTCGATTTCGACGCGGCGCTCGAAGCTGTTCAGGAGGCAGCGAAGTTGGTGGGAGCCACCGATGTCACGTCGGACAGCAATGTGGCGAAGGTCTCGGTCGTCGGTCTGGGAATGGCCCGCCAGACGGGCGTGGCCGAGAAAATGTTCCGGGCGCTCGCGGACGCCGGCATCAACATTCAGATGATTACGACCAGCGAGATCAAAATCAGCGTGCTGGTCGATCGCGACCAGTCGCAGCAGGCGCTTCGTATCGTCCACCAGGCCTTTGACCTCGAAAAAGAGCCGACCGCCCCTGTCAAACCGCTGGCGCATCACACTGCCGCCACCGACGCTGCTGCCGTGGCCGAGCGGCTGCAACGGATTTCGATGGAGGGGCTGACCATCGACGACATTTCGCTCGACCCGACGCAGGCCCGCGTCAGCATCAGCGGCGTCCCTAATACCCCAGGCATCGCGGCCAAAGTTTTCGAAGAGATCGCCGCCGCCGGCATCTTTGTGGACATGATCGTGCAGAGCCATCCCAGCACGGGCGGCAGCGCGGTGCTCAGCTTCACCGTGCCGCAGAGGCAGCTCACCCAGAGCGTGACCGCGGCCGAGAAAATCGCCAAGTTGCTGCATTGCAAGGCGGTAACAAGCAGTCCCATCATCGCCAAGCTCTCGGTCAGTGGCGTCGGCCTCCGGACCCACACCGGCGTCGCCATCCGCATGTTCAAGGCCCTCTCCGAAGCCGGCATCAACCTGGACCTCATCAACACCAGCGAAGTACGAGTCAACGTCGTCGTGGACGGCTTGCAGGGGGAAAAAGGGATGAAGCAGCTCCAGGCGGCCTTTGCGGATGTGATGCGGTGAGTTGAAAATGAGAAATCTCAAATCTCAAACAAATTCCAATAGGGAATCGAGAATTGGGAATTTGGAATTCTGTTTTCTGATTTGATTTTTCCGTCTTCAATATTGTTTGAGATTTGATATTTCCAATTTCCCACCATGCCCGCCACGGCCATCAACCTCTACGACTACCCGCGCTACTACGACCTTGTCTTCGGCTCCGACTGGAAGGCGGAATTTGACTTCCTCCGGGCCGCTTTCCGCGAGTTCGTCCCCGGCCGCACTCGCCGTCTCTTCGAGCCCGCCTGCGGCACCGGGCGGCTGGTATTTCGCCTGGCGAAGGCCGGCTACAGCGTGTCGGGGCTGGACCTCAATCCTCGCGCGGTCGATTACTGCAACCGCCGGCTGGCGAAGCACGACTTGCCGGAAACCGCGTTCATCGGCGACATGGCCAAGTTCACGCTCCCGAGGCCAGTGGACGGCGCTTTCAACACTATCAATAGTTTCCGGCATCTGCCGACCGAAGCGACGGCCCGCGCCCACCTTCGCTGCATGGCGGCCGCGCTGCGGAAAGGGGGGGTGTATGTTCTCGGCCTCCATCTCACGCCGACGGAAGGCGAGCCGCTCACCGAGGAGTCGTGGTCGGCTCGACGCGGCCATCTCTGCATCAATACGCATCTGCAGACCTTCGAGGTCGACCGGCCGGGGCGGATGGAACGCTGCCGGATGACGATGGACGTCTACTCCCCGACCGACCAGTTCCAGATCGTCGACGAGCTTCGCTTCCGCACCTACACTCTCCCGCAACTCCGCCGGCTCTTGGCGGATGTGCCGGAGTTTGAGCTGGTTGAAGTCTTCGACTTCCGCTACTCGCTCGAGGAGACGACGATTATGGACGCGGCCACGCAGGATGTGGTCCTCATCCTGCGGAGGCGATAAGCGAACGAACCTATAAGAACAGCGCTTTCAAGCAAATCTGCGACCAGGTCTCAAACTGGGCCAGGTCGAGATTGAGCTTCTCCACGGGTTGAAAGCCGGCGTCAATGATGTCCGGCTCCAGCGGCTTCACCAGCGGCTTCTCGACGTCGATGATGTGGACGATGCCGAGGTGGACCTTGCCGACTTCAGTCTGGTCGTCGTTGATGAGTCCGACGAGTCCGCTGCGGTACGGCGTGTCGATTTGCACTTCCTCCGCCAGCTCCCGCCGCATCCCTTCCTCATACGGGCTTTTGCAGGCCCGGTCGTCCGCCGAAATGTGCCCGCCGATGCCGATGCTCCGCTTGGCGTGCAGGCGGCTCTCCCCCTGCCCCTTGCCGCGGGTGTACTGGAAGACGCAAACCCGGCCCAAGGAGTCGCGGTAGCGAAACAGCACATACGGAATGAGCTGCTTGTAACTGGGGTCGAGCTCCATCTGCCCGCGCGGCCGGTAGCTGGCGTGCTCCGGCTTGAGCAGCTCCGTGAGATATTTTTTAGTATCGCTGGAGAAGCCCTGAAAATGCCCCAGCTTGTGAAACAGGCTGGTGGGAACGACAAGCACGTGTTCCACGGCCACCGAAGAAGCAGTCATGGCGAATCCTGACGAAAGAGAAGAGAACAGAGATGACCGAGCGGTCCCTCGCTCCTAGGCTCAGTATACCGGCAGGCCGTTTTGCGGGGGAGCGGGTTGCGGATTCACGGTGCGCCTTGCTCGGGATTATTGCGGGCGGTATCCTGATAGTATTGCCCATGTGTAGGAGCTCGCCATGAGTCAGACGGTTGCTTTTTCCGATGCCCTTGCCGCTGTGGAGCAACTCGACTCGGACGCCCAGGCTGAATTGGTGGCGGTCTTGAGCCGCCGTCTGGCGGAGCGCGGGCGCGAGCAAGTGGCAGCCGTGGTTGCCCAGGCCCGCCGTGAATTCGCGGCCGGGGAGTGTAAACCCATGACCGCGGCGGAGTTGATGCGCGAGGCCCAGTGATGCGGCGCACCCTGTTACGCTCGCCTGCGTTTGGGCGCGATCTGCGAAGGTGGTTGAAGTCACGCCCGGATACGGCGGCATCCATCGAGGCAACACTGGAACAGTTGTCGGCCGACGCAGCGCATCCCTCCCTGCGGACGCACAAGTTGCGTGGGCCGCTTGCAGGTTGTTGGGCTTGTAGCGGTGGCTATGACCTGCGCGTAGTGTTCGAGTACACGCAGCATGAGACAGCGAAGGCGATTCTCCTGCTGGCATTAGGCACGCACGACCAAGTCTACTAAGCCGTGACGAAACGCATTTCCAAGCTCGATCGCGCGATAGATTTCGCGTTTGCGAAGCTCAAACGCGTTGGCGATCCCGATAAGCTCCCGCCGCCGTTTCAAGCAATTGTTCGCGTCGTCGCTGCTCAGGGTGTCATCGATAACGGCGGCTTTCAGTTTTTCTTTGAATCCGACTGGCCGGACCAGCCACCATACACCGTCTTTATTGACGCATACAGGGAGATCGGCGCGGACGATGAAGCCGAACTTTTGGCTGATGCCGTTAGGATGTTCCCCTTCGCCGACCCGCACAAGTTTCTGCGTCGTCGCAACGAGTTTCTCAATCGCTTTCAGGGCCAAGATGACAGTCCGTTTTGGACATACGACCATGCGTTCTGCGAGAGCAGCAACGAGGTCGAGCGTCTTCTTGAGCGGTACGTGCGCAAGCATGCAGCGGCGTTTTCGCCATAGCACTCACTTCTTCACCGCCCCCACCGCTCCCTCCTGCAACTCTCGCCGCAGGTCGCTGGCGTCCGCGTTGGGCAGGCCGGTGCGCTGGATGAGGAGGATGATGAAGAGGTCTTTTTCGGGGTCGAGCCACGCCTGCGTGCCGAATGCACCGCCGTGGCCGTAGGTTCCCTTGGACATCATCGCGTGGACCCCTTGCGGCTCTTTGGTCACCGCCCAGCCGAAGCCAAAGCCCATGCCGGGGGTGAAGCCGCATTGCAGGTCGCCGGTTTGCAGGCTGGTCATCTGCTTGATGGCGGCTGGGGAGAGAATTTGCCGGCCACTTTTTCCGCCGGAGGAGGGGCCGGCCAACATCATCTGATAGAGCCTGGCCAGGTCACCGGCGGTGGAGAACAGGCCCCCGGCGGGAATCGGATGGCGGGCTCCCTTCGTCGGACCGATGAGCTGATACCCCACGTCGTTCAGTTTTCCCTCCTTGAATTCATACAGCCCCGCCAGCCGCTTGAGTTGCTCTTCGGACGGATAGGGAGTGGTGTCGTTCATGCCCAGCGGCTGAAAGATTCGCTCGCTGAGAAAGACTTCGTAGGGCCGGCCGCTGACGACTTCGATGATGCGCCCGAGGGTATCGATGCCGGCGTTGCAGTACGCCCACTTGCTCCCCGGCGGAAAATCCAGTGGCCGCTGCGACTGCATAGCCGTTACTTCCGCCAGATTGTAATTCCGTTTGAAGTACAGGTCCGAAAGGCCCGCCGGAAAGCCGCCGGGAAGGCCGGAAGTGTGCGTCAGGAGATCCCGCAAGGTGATGGGGCGGTCGGGCTTTTTGAGGGTCAGCTTGTCCCCCGAGCGGCTGTCGATGAGGAGTTGCCCCTTGAATTCCGGCAGGTATTTTTCCACTGGGTCTTCCACGGATAGCTTCCCCTCGTCCTGCAAAATCATGATGCCTATGGCTGTAATCGGCTTGGTCATGGAAGCGATGCGGAAGAGGGCGTTCTTGGGGAGCGGCTGGTCGCTCTCCAAATGCTGTTTGCCGAGCGCCTCGTGCAAGACGACTCCCTTGCTGCTGCCGACGACAATCACCGCCCCCGCCACCTGGCTGGGACCGGCATCGTCCACGAACTTCTGCATCTTGCCGCGAATGGCGGCGAGTTTTTCGGCGTCGAAATCCGTGGCGGAGAGATTGACGACGGAAGATAGGAGGGAGAAGAGAACGGCGGAGGCGAAGAGGGGGAGGCGCATGGGGAGTCTCATAGAGGTGACGAAAGGCTTCATTGCAAACAAGCGGTATCGGTAGAGAATCAGGATTGAGGCGGTGGGTCAAGTATGAGGTGGAAAATATGGGTGGCACGCCCACGGCTTTGCGTGGGCGTGGTTAAACGTCGCCACCCTCATCATCGTTCCCGCCCGACTATAATAGTGCTCATGCCAGCGGAGTACCAAATCGATAGCAGTAGCGCTCCTTATGTCGAGGAGCTGCTGCAGGAATATTTGCGGGAGCCGGCGAAGGTGTCGCCGGAATGGCAGGGATATTTTGAGGCTCTGCTGCAACAGGACCCGGGATTGCGTCAGCGGGCGAACGGCCACGCAGCGCGGACAACGAGTCTATTCCATCTGCCAAAGAGTAGTAATGGCCAGACTGCGGCGGCAGCTCCAACAGGGGGCTCGGACGAAGAGCTGTTCCAGGAGCGAGCTACGCGGCTGATTGAAGCCTACCGCGATTACGGCTTCTCCGCCGCGAAGCTCAGCCCTTTTGGATTCGACATCGCTCCGCGGCAGGAACTGGAGTTAAGCAGCGTCGGCCTGTCGGAAGGCGACCTTGCGCGGCTCTTTCCCTCTCCCTTTCCGTCGCGGCCGGGACGGATTTCCTTGAAGGATTGCCTGACGCGGCTCCGCGAAGTCTATTGCGGCACGATCGGCCTGGAGCTCCGCCACATCGACGACGGCCCGATGCGCAACTGGCTGACCCAGAGGATGGAAGCGGCAGCGGAGCCGCTGACTCCCGAGGCGCAGCAGAAAATCTTGCAGCGGCTGACGGAGGCGTACGTCTTTGAGGAATTCCTACGGCACAAGTACACCGGCGCAAAAGTCTTCTCGCTGGAAGGGGCCGAAGTGCTGATTCCGCTCTTGGACGTGGCCATTGAGCGGGCTGCCGATCAGGGCGTGGCTGAAGTTGTCCTGGCAATGGCACACCGCGGGCGGCTGAACGTGCTGGCCAACACCATCGGCAAGCCGCCGCGAGAAATCTTCCGCGAGTTCGACGACCCGCCGCAACAGGACGGCCGCGGCTTCGCCGACGTGAAGTATCACCTCGGCTTCAGTGGCGACTGGCAGGGAGAGGGGGGCAAGAAAGTGCATCTCTCCCTCTGCTTCAATCCCAGCCATTTGGAATTTGTGAATCCTGTAGCCTTGGGACGAATGCGGGCCAAGCAGGACCGGGTCGCCGACGCCGCCCGCCGCACCGGCATGACAATCCTCGTCCACGGCGATGCGGCCTTCCCCGGCGAAGGCGTAACCCAGGAGACGCTCATCCTGGCCCAGCTCGCCGGCTATACAACCGGCGGCACGCTGCATGTCATCGTCAACAATCAGATTGGCTTCACGACCGGGCCGGAAGAGGGGCGATCCACCCGGAATTCCGGCGACGTGGCCAAGATGCTGCCGATTCCGATTTTCCATGTCAACGGCGAGGATCCGGAGGCGGTGGCGCGGGTGGTCCGCATCGCGATGGATTTCCGCCACGAGTTTCAGCGGGACGCGCTCATCGACCTGCACTGCTACCGCCGTTTCGGCCACAACGAAGCCGACGAGCCGGCCTTCACGCAGCCGCTGCTTTACAAAGCCATCCGCCAGCGGCCGAACATCAGCGAGCTCTACCGGCAGCAGCTTGTCGAGCAAAAACGCATCGAGAAGGAACAGGGAGAACAGCTAGCCAGCGGGCAGCGGGACTTGATGCGCCGCGAATTCGAACTCGCCAAGCAAGAGGACCCATCGCAGCAGAGCGCCCATCCCGTTGGACTGTGGGACGGCTTTCAAGGCGGAAAGGAACCGCCGCGGAGCGATGACGGCACGGCGGTCAAAATCGAAATCCTCCGGGAGCTGCTGGGGAAAATCTCGCAAACGCCTGAGGGCTTTCACGTTCATCCCAAGCTGACCAAACACCTGGAACAGCGGAGGAAGATGGCCACCGGCGAAGTGCCGCTGGACTGGGCGACGGCGGAGGCATTGGCCTTCGCTTCGCTGGCCGTGGAAGGGCACGGCGTCCGTCTCTCCGGGCAGGACAGCCAGCGCGGCACCTTCAGCCAGCGGCACTCCGTGCTGCATGACGCGGAAAACGGGCGGCGGCATTCCATCTTTTCAAACCTGGCTCCCAAGCAAGCGGCGGTGGACATTATCAACAGCCCGCTTAATGAAGCCGGCGTGCTCGGCTTTGACTACGGCTACAGCCTGGATGCCCCGGAGGCGCTGGTGATGTGGGAGGCGCAGTTCGGCGATTTCTGCAACGCGGCTCAGGTCATCATCGACCAGTTCATCGCCACGGCGGAAGTAAAGTGGCGGCGACTGAGCGGCCTGGTCATGCTGCTGCCGCACGCGTGGGAGGGACAAGGGCCGGAACATTCCAGCGCCCGGCTGGAGCGGTTTCTGGCTCTCGCCGTCGGCGATAATATCCAAATTCTCAATCCCACGACGCCGGCTCAGTACTTTCACGCCTTGCGGCGGCAGGTCATCCGCAAATGGCGCAAGCCGCTGGTGGTCCTGACGCCCAAAAGCCTGCTGCGTGACAAGCGGGCGGTTTCTTCGCTGGAAGAGCTATCCGCCGGCAGTTTCCGCCGCATCATCGCCGACCAGCGGAAACCAAATTCCCCCACGAGTCGCATTCTGCTGTGCAGCGGCAAGGTCTATTTCGCCTTGGCGGAAGCCCGCGACGAGCAGCACGCCGACGTAGCCGTTCTGCGGGTCGAGCAGCTTTATCCGCTCAAGGACGAGGCGATTGCCGCGGCCCTCAAGCCGTATCCGCAAATCACGCCGGTTTACTGGGTGCAGGAAGAGCCGGAGAACATGGGGGCCTGGCCGTACCTGCGGCGGCGGTTCGGCGAATGGCTGCTCGGTCGCTATCCGCTGGAGACAATCGCCCGTCCCACTTCCGCCAGCCCCGCCGCCGGCAGCAAGCGCCAGCATCTAGCCGAACAGGAAGAATTGCTTCGGCGGGCGCTGGCGGGAAAGTAAAATCAGTGCGTGCATAGCGCTTGCCATTTGGGGTGATAGCACGAATCGCTAATTCATGAACCTCGATGAGGCGTTGGCGGAGATTGCTCAAATCATCCCCGAACTTCCCATGGACCCACTTCAAGCCGACCATACGCCGGAAGCCATTGCCAGGCGTCTGCAAGCCGCTGGGCATCACAGCTATTTGAGCGACCTGGTGCTGGGGGCGATTGACGGCACCGTCACCACGTTTGCCATTGTCGCCGGCGTCGCGGGGGCGGACCTGCCCCAGCATGTGGCCATCATTCTCGGCTGCGCCAACATACTGGCGGACGGCTTCAGCATGGCGGCGAGCAATTTTCTCAGCACTCAAGCGCAGCGGCATTTGGTGGAACAGGTGCGCGAGAACGAGGCCCGCCATATCGACACGGTTCCAGAGGGTGAGCGGGAAGAAATCCGTCAGATCTTCGCAGCCAAGGGGTTTGAAGGAGATGTCCTGGACCGCATTGTGGAGGTCATTACCCACAACCGTCAGCAATGGATCGACACCATGGTGACCGATGAGCACGGTCTGCAGCTCAGCGGCCCTTCCCCGTGGCGGGCCGCTGGAGCGACATTTCTCGCCTTTCTGCTGGCCGGCTTTGTGCCGCTGTTCCCGTTCTTCTTGCCCATCACTCGCCAGGGAAACACGATTTTTCTATGGAGCACCGTGGCCACAATGATCACGTTCTTCTTGATCGGCGTCGCCAAAGGCCGCGCGCTGGAGCGTTCTCTGCTCCGTTCAGGGCTGGAGACCTTGGCGGTGGGAGGAGCGGCGGCATTCCTCGCTTACGGCGCGGGAGCCGGCTTGCATGCGATGCTGGGACAATGATTGGGGTGTGCCACACATTCTCATGGTGCGAAAGCGGAATATGGCCTCAAGCAGCAGCCGGCGGCGGTTTGCCGAATATCGGCAGAGCATTAAGAAGAGTCCACGCCAGAACAAAGGCGAAGACTCGCCAAACACCGCCGTAACGCCTAGGACGCGTTCGACCGGCCGGCTCTTTCTGCAATTCCTCGGGCTGCTGCGCGGCGAGACAGTTCCCCTGGTGTTTGCGCTGGCGACGCTCACGCTGGCGACAATCGTTCGTCTTGGGCCGCCCCTCGCCACGAAGGTCGTGATCGATAATGTTCTTTCGGACCGCCCCCTGCCCACCTGGTTGTCGGAGCGCTGGCAACTGCCGACGGATCGCTTTCAGGTGCTGTATCTGGTTGGCGGCGCGATTGTGGTTCTTTCCCTGCTGGCGACAGGCATCCACCTGGTCGGCAGATGGTTTGCCACGAAAGCGGTGAATCGACTGCAGGTGGCCATTCGCCGGCGGGTCTTTGCGCACGCCGTCCGTCTGCCGCTGCACCGGGTGTATCAGCTTAAGTCGGGAGGCGCAACGAGCCTTCTGCGGGACGACGCGGGGGGAGTCGCCGATCTGGTGTTCAGCCTGCTCTACAATCCCTGGCGGGCCATCATTCAGTTGCTGGGCAGCCTGCTGGTGCTGGCCTGGGTCGACTGGCGGATGATGCTCGGCGGGCTGCTCCTCGCTCCGGCAGTCTATTTTTCCCATCGGACTTGGATCAACCGCATCCGGCCCCTCTACCGGGACATTCGCTCGCGGCGGCAGGATCTGGACGGCCAGACGACCGAGACTTTCGGCGGGATGCGCGTCGTCCGCACCTATGGTCGGGAGCGGAGCGAAACTGGCCGCTATGTGACCGCGAGCCACGTGATGGCTCGCCAGCAGCTTTTCGTCTGGCTCTGGACACGGGTCATTGAAGTCATCTGGGAGATCCTCATCCCCCTGGCCACGATGGGTCTGCTACTCTACAGCGGCAGCCGCGTGCTGAGCGGGGAGCTCACCATTGGCGACGTGACGATGTTTCTGGTGTATCTGACGATGCTGCTCGGTCCGCTGGAAGTGCTGGCCAATAGCGCTACCACCTTTCAAAACGGCCTGGCCGGTCTGGATCGCGTTCTGGATCTCCTCGCCGAGCCGCAGGAAACTTCGCATACACCTTCCTCGGGCTCACAACCGCCGCCGGCTGTGCAGGGGCGCATCAGCTTTCGCGGGGTCAGCTTTCATTACCCTGGCTCGGAGCAGCTTGTGCTCAAAGACATCCATCTGGAGGTCGAGGCCGGCGCGATGGTCGCGCTCGTCGGCCCCAGCGGAGCAGGCAAGACCACGATTTGCAACCTGGTGGCCCGCTTCTATGAGCCGACTGAGGGGCAGCTCTGCCTGGACGGACAGGATGTGCGGGAGATTCCCATTGAGCACTATCGTCGCTTGCTCGGCATCGTCGAGCAGGATGTCTTTCTGTTCGACGGCACGATTGCCGAAAACATCGCTTACGCACGGCGGAATGCGACTTCCAGCGAGATTGAGGAAGCGGCACGGGCCGCCAACGCGGACAACTTCATCCGCCAGTTTGAGCTGGGCTACGAGACGCTGATCGGCGAGCGCGGCGTGCGGCTCAGCGGAGGGCAGCGGCAGCGGCTGGCCATCGCCCGGGCCGTGCTGGCGAATCCCCGCATCCTGATCCTGGATGAAGCGACGAGCAATCTGGATAGCGAAAGCGAGCGGCTGATCCACGCCAGCCTGGAGCAAGTGATGCAGCAGCGGACATCGCTCGTGATCGCGCACCGCCTCAGCACCATCATTCGCGCGGACAAGATCGTTGTTGTGGAAGGAGGCCGCATCGTCGAAAGCGGCACTCACGCGGAGCTGATGGCGCGCTCCGGCCGGTATCGCCACATGGTTGAGTTGCAAATGGACTTCGCGCAATGAGAGAAGTGTCGCCCGTTGGGATCCAGCCTCCAATCACCAACCATCCTAAACTTCCTATTTTTCAGCCGATGCATTGCCAGCACCGCAGGCACGCTCTTCGCGGCGAATTTGCCGACCCAGAAAAATTCCTTTGCCGCAAACTCTTGCGGGTCAAGCGATTCAAAAGAGATTCGACTTGCATGAAGGTTTTTCGGCGCGGGATGTTTTGCTGCTCTTTCACGAACGAGAAAAGTTTTTTGGTAATTCGTGTGATAGCTTATTGAACTTTCTTCGCGGGCTCCGTATAAAGACACGCCACATAGATCATCCCGGAGAGGATGGCAGTAACGAACAGGGCAGGTTCCGCGAAGTGAAACTCGCAATCGCGAGTGGAAGCAACGCCTCCAGCCCAAGCGGCGAATCAGACGCGCCGCACGAATCGCCGCTCATGGATTTGGAAGATGCGGCGATGATGCCAGTTCGCACGATGTGATGGGCGGCCGCGGGCCACGGGGCTCCGCGGTCGATCGCTCGTCCTCTAACAGGCGCTAAGTGCCCAGCGCCAACCCTGTCTGCCGTTTCCAGCGCTAGAGATTCCGTGCGCAGGAGGCGGCTTCGTACTTCACCGGCGACATTCGTCGCCAAACTCGAAGGAGACTTTCGCATGCAGAAGTCGAAGAAAAACCAAGGTACTCTCCGCGGCAAGACCGCCCGCCGCAACACCAGCCGCCGCAACTTCCTGCGGATAGAACGGCTGGAAGACCGCATGGTGCTGACTGGCGCAGCCCCGATTGCATTCAACGATTCGTTCCACACGTTGCCCGACCAGACGCTGGAAATTTCCGCGCCGGGAATTCTGGCCAACGATACCGACGCGGAAGGGGACGCACTTTCCGCGGTCCTCTTCTCCGGCCCAGCCCATGGGTCGCTCACCCTCGATCCCGCCGGCAGCTTCAGTTACACGCCGGAAGCCGGCTTCGCGGGGATTGACAGTTTCATGTACAGGGCCGCGGAAGATACGGGGCACAGCCAACTCGCCGCCGTCACGCTCCGCGTGGGTACTGGCAGCCCGCCTGTCTCGCAAGACGACAACGTAACTGTCAATGAAGACGAGGTCCTGACAGTTCCCGCCCCCGCGGGCGTGCTCCACAATGACAGCGACCCCGACGGCGACCCCATGACGGCAGCGCTCGTCACGGGGCCGGCGAATGGGACCGTTTCACTCGCCGAGGATGGCTCCTTCGTCTACACGCCGGCAGCCAACTTTCACGGGACTGATAGCTTTATCTATCAGGCCAGCGATGGAACCGGCACCGGAAACCTGGCCACCGTCAGCATCACGGTGAGCAGCATTAACGACAAGCCGGTCGCCAGCAACGATGCCTTTAGCCTGGACGAGGACACTCCGCTTTCGATTCCCGGTCCCGGAGTGACGGGCAACGATAGCGACGCCGATGGTGATCCACTCACGGCCACCATGGTCAGCGGACCACTCCACGGCTCGCTGAGCCTCGCGGCGGACGGCTCGTTCACTTATACCCCCGCCGAGAACTTCCACGGCGTGGATGGGTTCAGCTACCTGGTGAGCGACGGTGCTTCGCTGAGCAGCGTGGCGACGGTCACTCTGGAGGTGAACTCCGTCAACGACGGGCCGATCGCGGCCGGCGATGAGTACACAACGGAAGAAGACACCCCGCTGATCGTGGATGCCGCTCTGGGAGTGATGGGCAATGACTCGGACGGGGATGGGGACAGCCTCATCGCGTCGCTCGTCAGTGGCCCGGCTCACGGGGCGCTCACGCTGAATGCCGACGGCTCTTTTGAATACACGCCGGAGGCTAATTTCAACGGCGCGGATAGCTTCAGCTACGTGGTGAGCGACGGCACGACCGAAAGCAATGTCGCCAACGTCACGCTCAACGTCAGTGCCGTCAACGACGGCCCGCTGGCGGTGAATGACGAGTACACGATCGACGAGGACACGTCGCTCACGCTCCCCGCGCCCGGCATCCTTGGCAATGATTCGGACCCCGAAGCGGACCCGCTGGCCGCCAGTCTGGTCAGCGGCCCGCTGCACGGCACTCTTTCGCTGAATGCCGACGGTTCGTTGAGTTACACGCCGGAGGCCAACTTCAACGGCACCGACGGGTTCAGTTACTTCGTGAGCGACGGTAGTGCCGAAAGCGAGGTGGCGACGGTCACAATCAACGTGGCATCCGTCGAGGACCCGCCCTTGGCGACGAATGACGAGTATACCACCAATGAGGACACGCCGCTCGCCATCGACGCCGCGGCCGGCCTGCTGGCGAATGACAGCGATCCGGATAGCAGCAGCCTCACGGTTGCCATGGTTAGCGGCCCCGTGCATGGAACAGTGACTTTGAACGCCGACGGATCGTTCAATTACACGCCGAGCGCGGACTTTAACGGAGTGGATGGCTTTAGCTACGTGGTCAGCGACGGCACGCTGGAAAGCGACGTGGCGACGGTTACGCTCAACGTGTGCGCCGTGAGCGACGCGCCGCTGGCAACGGACGACGCCTTCGCCACGGAGGAAGACACTCCACTCATCGTCGATGTTGCCGGCAGCGTGCTGGCCAACGACAGCGACGCCGACGGAGATTCCCTGACCGCGGAACTGGTCACTGGGCCGGCCCACGGCGCGCTGACACTGAATGCGGATGGCTCCTTCAGCTATTCGCCGGAGGCCAATTTCAGCGGCCAGGACGTCTTCATTTACACGGCCAGCGACGGCTCTCTGACCAGCAATGAGGCGACCGTCACGATCACGGTCAATCCCACGAATGACGCGCCGGTGGCAACCGCTGACGAATACACCGTTGACGAAGATTCCCCCTTGCATGTCGACGCATCGGGGATCCTCGGCAATGACAGCGATCCCGATGGGGATGCTCTGTCCGCGGTGCTTGTCTCCGGTCCCGCCAGCGGAACTTTGACACTCAATTCCGACGGGTCCTTCGACTACGCGCCGGGAGCCAATTTCAACGGCGACGACACCTTCGTCTACAAGGCCAGCGATGGCTCCTCGGAGAGTGCCGAGACCACCGTCACCATTCACGTCCAGGGGGTGAATGATGCCCCCGTGGCCGAGGCCGACGCCTATGTGACCGAAGAGGACACGCCACTGACGATTGCCGCGCCCGGAGTGCTCGCCAACGATAGCGATATCGATGGTGACTCCCTCTCGGCGATTCTGGTGAACGGCCCGGCTCATGGAACCGTGTCGCTGGAAGCCGATGGTTCGCTCACCTACACACCGGAGGCGAATTTCAATGGCAGCGATTCGTTCACCTACAAGGCGAGCGACGGCTCTTTGGAAAGCGCCGAGACCACGGTCAGCATCACGGTCGTTTCTGTAACCGATGAGCCGCTGCCGAACAGCGACGCCTATAGCACGGGCGAGGACGTCACCCTGACCGCTTCAGCCGCGATGGGAGTCCTGGCGAATGACTTCGATCCGCAGGATTTGCCGCTCACGGCGGAACTGGTTAGCGGCCCCGCGAATGGGACGCTGACCCTCAATGCCGATGGCTCGTTCTCGTATACGCCGAGCGCCCATTACTACGGGACCGATTCCTTCACTTACGTGGCGAACAACGGCGTGGAAGCTGGGCCGGTGATGACGGCCACCATCGTCGTTCAGCCGCTCAATGACGCGCCGCTGGCGGCCAATGATGAGTACAGCACCGACGCCAGCGGGAGCCTGAACGCTTCCGTGACGACGGGAGTGCTCGCCAACGATTCCGACATCGATGGCGACGCGCTCTCGACCACGCTGCTGTGGGGTCCCTCCCACGGCTCGCTGACGCTGAACAGCGACGGCTCCTTCTCCTATGCGGCCGACGCCGGCTTTACGGGGATTGACTCGTTCAAGTACCAGCTCAACGACGGCCTGGCCAACAGCAACGTGGCCACGGTCACGCTGCAGGTCTCCGGACAGGGAGAAATCGTTGCTCCCTCCAGCCAGGATGATGCCTATACCGTCGATGCGGGAAGCATCTTGGTGGTGGATGCGCCGGGTATCCTCGAAAACGACGCGGACGCCGACGGGGATGCTCTGTCCGCGGCACTGGCGGCTGGCCCATCCCACGGGGAGCTGACTCTCAATGCCGACGGATCGTTCAGCTACACACCCGAGGCCGGTTTTGCTGGGACGGATTCCTTCACCTACACGGCGAGCGATGGTACTGCAGCGGGAAATGTCGCCACCGTGACCATCACGGTGGAGGATACAAACCTGGCTCCGGAAGCCAAGGACGACGGGTATGTGGCGACGGCCGAGACGCTGCTGAGCGTTTCCGCTGGCGAGGGAGTGCTGGCGAACGATTTGGACGACGATGGGGATCCGCTCACGGCGGTGCTCGTCGGCGGGGCAGCTCACGGAGCGGTGACGCTGAATCCCGACGGCTCCTTCGACTACCAGCCGGAGATTGGGTTCACCGGCGAGGACACCTTCACCTACCAGGCGTCGGACGGAACGGCCTCAAGCGAAGTCGCCACGGCCACGATCTTTGTCGAGTCGGCGGCAAACCAGCGGCCGGTGGCAGTCAACGACCAATACGCCACCACCGTCGATCAGCCCCTCGCCGTCCCCGCGCCGGGATTGCTGGGAAATGACTTGGATGCGGACGGCGATTCGCTGACGGCGGAGCTGTTCAGCGGGCCGCAAAATGGCACGGTCGTGCTCAACACGGACGGCTCGTTTGTCTACACGCCCGCGAGCGGCTTCCAGGGGAGGGACTCCTTCATCTATCGCATCTTCGATGGCGAAGTGCATAGCGCCCTGGCTGCCGTCACCGTCTACGTCAATGCGGCCCCACCGGCCCCACCGGCACCTGGCGGCGGGGGTTCGGTGGTGGATGGCGGAAACGACGATGATTCGCCCGGCGGCTGCCTGCTCGGAGGCGCAATCCGCCGCGTGATGCAGCACCTGGAGCTGGCCCGGTACGGCGTGGAGGACGACCTGCTCGATTCGCTGGCGAAGGACCAGAATCGGGGAGACTATAGCCGTCTGGATTCCTTGCTCGCCGATGACCGCTGGCAGCTCTAGTTCTAAGGAGCATCGCCGCTAGTTTCACTTCGCGCCCCTGAAGTCACGAGACCCAGGGGCGCGAAGCTTTTTCTTGATGTGCGACGGTGTAAAATGGCGTGCCCAAAAACAAGGACCACGCCATGCCCATCCACATTCCCACCATCGACGACGTGCGCACCGCTGAGACCGCGATTCGCCCGCACGTTTCTCCCGCGCCGCTGGTCCGCTCTTATCCGCTGGAAAAGGAGCTCGGGCTGCCGGAAGGACGGCGCGTCTGGTTCAAGGATTACGGTTGGACGCCGGTCGGTTCGTTCAAGCTCCTGGGGGCGCTCAACTGGGTGGCGAATAACCTGGAGCGGATCGACAGCCGCACCGTGGTGGCCCACTCGTCGGGAAATTTCGCCTCGGGCATTTCCTACGCCGGGATGCGGTTTGGCAAACGGGTGGTGGTGGTGATGCCTGAAACCGCCCCGCGGGTGAAGTTCAACCTCACCCGCTCCTTCGGGGCCGAAGTCCGGACTTACGACATCACGCGCGACCACGAAACGGGCGAGCGGGACCGCCTGACGCGCGAGATTGCTGCCGGCGAAGGGGCGGTGCAGGCCTCTCCCTACGACGATCCGCATGTGATTGCGGGCAACGGCGTCGGCGGGCTGGAAATCGTCCGCGAGCTTCAGCAGGTTGGCCGCGGCCTCTCGCATTTCTTCTGCCAGGTCAGCGGCGGCGGCATCATGGCCGGGCACGCCCTGGCCATCACCGACGGCTTTCCGCGGGCCCGCCTCATCGGCGTCGAGCCGGCAGGCAGCAACGACTTCCAGCAATCTCTCGCCGCCGGTAAGCGGGTCCGCATCGAGCGCCCCAGTAGCATCTGCGACGGCCTCAACTCCTACGACGTCGGCGAGCACAACTGGCCCATCCTCAGCCGCCTCGTGAGCCAGTCGGTCTCCCTGCCGGACGCCGCCACGCAGCAAGCCATGAAATGGCTCTACGACCAGCACGGCCTCCGCACCGAACCCTCCGGAGCCATCGCCACCGCCGCACTCCTCAGCGGCCAGGTCGATTTAAGCGGCGACGGCGACATCGTGGTTGTTGTGAGCGGGCGGAATGTGGATGAAGGGGCGTTTAGGAAGTGGATCGACGGCGTGTAATTCCATCCGTGGGACATCCATCAGAAGGAACGCCGCCCCGCACTTTCGAGCTCGCGATGACTGGTGATCCTCCGCCCGACTTGCAGAGAGCGCCGCATGGCCATCTGCAGTTCCGGTTCGACCTCGGCGAAGAACTCAATCCGTCCCGCGACTTTGGCGGCAACGCAGCGGCCCGCTTGCAGGATGAGCGAGTTCTTGTGCATGGCGGGAATGCGCGGGCCGTCCGTGATGATCCCGGAGAGGTTGACCGGGTCTGCGGCAGAGAGGATGCTCCACTGGCCGTCATCCACCCCGTCGCGGAGAGCCCGCAGTTGGGAAACGGCAGCTTCCTGGGCAAACTGTTCGCCGGCAACGCGGGCGATGAAGCGTCCGCCGCGGACTTCGCCCCGCAACTCCATCCGGCGGAAGACTCGGACCAGCTCGAACCAGGGCGGCGCGGCATTCTCCCGCGTCAGGCAGTCACGGAAGACGACGCCATAGCGATTCAGTAGCTGTTTGCACCACCGCTGCAAATACTCATCATTCTCCGGCGGCTGCGTCTCGCCCGGAAATCGCGACCAGCGGCCGACCGGGGAGGTGCCGCTATGGAGTGCCTTCTTACGCGGCCAGAGGCGGCGGCTGATCGTTTTCTTGGCACCCTTGGAAATGTAGCGGACGGCGGCGAAGGTGTCGGATGAAACGAGACCGAGCGCGGCTAATTCCCGCAATGCATCTTCCAGCTCCGTGGGGAGCAGTCCGGTCAACCCCTTGAGCTCTTGATAGAACAGTGCTCCGCGAACCGACAAAACTCCAAGCACGTCCTGCGCTTTGCTGCCGGCGAAGGCATCCACCTTCATCCGCTCCCGCGGCAGCAGCCAGGACAGGTCATCCCGCATCAGCAGGGCAATGGGCATCGTTCGATTGAGAGCCGCCATGCCGGGGCCGTCCTTTTCGTCCCGGCTGGGAGGGCGAAGGCGGCCCCACATCGCCTCGCCCGACATGAACAGCATGTCCAGCCATTGCGGGTCGTACTCGGCCACGCGGGCGGAGAGTACCTTCTCCTCCCAGACGCCGGCGGAAAGCTCGAACCCTTGCAGTTGCACCATCGCCTCGCGCAGTCCTGCCTCTCCTTGCTTCTGCTGGGTGGGATGCAGCCCGTGCTGCCGCGTCAGGTAATCGAGATAAACCTCGGGCGCGACCGGCTGGATTTTCTGCCGCAGGCCGTCGAGCGTCAGCCGGTGGATGCGGGCCAGCAATCGCCGCTCGCACCATTCGACGTAGGATGGGACTCCAGTCCCGTCCGTTCTTCGGTCGGGACTGGAGTCCCGTCCTACATCCTCTTGCGCTGCTGCCGTGAAGCGGCCGCGCATGACGATGCCCGAGCCTTCCAGCGATTCCAGCGAGGCTTCCACCTGGCTCTCTTCCAGCATCAGGCGCTGGGCGATGTCCGCCGCGGTTGTGGGTCCGGAGGTAAGGATTCGGCCTCGAACGAGTTCCAGTCGCCCCGCTGCTGGCTCCCATTCCTTTTGCAGCGCCGGCGGCAACTGCGGCATTGGTTTGGCGACGACGCCGGGATAGACCGCCTGCACCAAGGGCCAGCGCTCGGCGGCAATCCATCCGCGTTTTTCGTAGGATGGGACTCCAGTCCCGTCCGAAAAGCGGACGGGACTGGAGTCCCATCCTACGGGGAGAGTCACCTCCGCAGCCCTTCCGGCCCGGACCAGCTCTTGACAGCAGTTGTTCCAAGCCGCCGATTCATCCGTGAAGACCAGAATCAGGCTCAGCAGCGCATCATGCAATTCATCGGCATCGCGGATGAACGGCCAGGCATCCTGGCTGACTTGGGTGATGGCCTCGGGGTCGAGCTTCGCGAGGTCGCGGAAGTCCTCGACGCTGAGCGACCGCCGCGTGGTGACCGCCCGCGTCCGCCGCTCTTCCAGAGGAGCGTCATCGAGGAACGAATAGGGATTGGCGTTGAGAATCTGATGCGAAAACGGCGAGGGCTCACGAGTGTCGATGGGAAAGAACTTCACTTTCCCGTCCTTCACGTCTTGCAGCATGGCCAGCCACCGCGGCAGGTCCATCGCCTCGTTCAGGCAGTCGTGCATCGTCTGCCGCACGATGGGATGGTCGGGAACCTGGATATCGCCGTGATGGTTCTCCAGGCAGCCGACCGTTTCCGGGAAGGTTTGCGCCAGCAAATCCTCGCTGCGGAATTTCTGCAAGAACGGCGGCACCTTCTTGCCATTCTTCATCCGCAGCACGGCCAAAGCCCGCGTGATGTTCCACCGCCAGCGAACGCCGAACATGGGAACCGCCAGAAGCGCCTGCTCCAGCAGCTCTTGCCCGTTGTGCGGCCCAATCATGGGAAACAGGCTCTCGATGGCAAAGCTGTGCTGAGGGCCGATGGAGAGGAGCACCCCATTTTCGTCCGCTGCCGCCTGCAGCTCAAAATCGAAACTGCGGCAGAAGCGTTTGCGGAGGGCGAGGCCCCAGGCCCTGTTGATCCGCGAGCCGAGCGGCGAATGAATGACGAGCTGCATTCCACCGGATTCGTCAAAGAACCGCTCGAATACGATTTCCTCTCGCGTCGGTACTCGGCCGATGGCGGCTTTCTGGGCGACGATATAGCGGACCGCCTGCTCCGCGGCCCAAGGGTCCGCCCCGCACTCGGCTTGCAGCCAGGTAGTGGGGTCTTCGTAGGATGGGACTCCAGTCCCGTCCGTCTTCTGGACGGGACTGGAGTCCCATCCTACGTTTTGCTCGATCCCTCCCGCGATGTCCCGCCGCAATCGCGACAGCTCGCCGGAAAGCTCGACCGTACGGCCGGGAGCTTCACCGAGCCAGAAGGGAATGGTTGGCGGAGCGCCATGGGCATCGATGACGATCACTTCGCCGGAAGTTATCTGCCGGATCATCCATGACGTGTTGCCAAGCAGGAAGACATCGCCGCGCATGCTTTCGATGGCAAAATCTTCGTCCAAAGCGCCGACGACCGTTCCTTCCCCTTCCGTGACGACTTTATATTCCGCCTGCTCGGGAATGGCCCCGCCGGAAGTGATGGCCGCGATGCGGGCGTGGCGACGGGCCTTGAGCTTGCCGTTGATCTGGTCGCGATGGAGGTAGGCCCCCGCCTTGTTGCCGGGCATCACCCCTTCGGTCAACATCTTCACGATGTCGTCGTAGTCCTGGCGCGAAAGGTTGCGGTAGGGGTAGGCCCGGCGGCAGAGGTCATACAGCTCGTTCTCTCCCCATTCTTCGCAGGAAACCGCGGCCACGATTTGCTGGGCCAGGATATCCAGCGGTGCTTGCGGGATCTCAATCCGGTCGAGATGCCCGGCACGTACGGCCCGGATCATGGCCATCCCTTCCAGCAGCTCATCGCGGGTGAGCGGGAAGAGCCGCCCCTTAGGGAGCGCGCCGAGGGAGTGTCCGCTGCGGCCGACCCGTTGCAGAAAGTTGGCGATGGAGCGGTTGGAGCCTATCTGGCAGACCAGATCGATGTAGCCGATATCGATCCCCATCTCCAGCGATGCGGTGGCCACGATCGCCTTGAGCTTCCCGTCCTTCAGCCGCTGTTCGGCGTCCAGGCGGATGTGGCGGGCCAGGCTGCCGTGATGGGCGGCGACCGCTTCTTCACCCAGCACTTCGCGGAGGCGGAGGGCGATGCGTTCGGCCAGCCGGCGGGTATTCACGAACACGAGAGTACTGCGATGCGACTGAATCAGCTCCACCACGCGCTCATAGACTTCCCCCCACTGTTCGTTGGAGCAAACAGCAGATAGCTCGCTGGGAGGAACTTCAAGAGCCAGATCAAGCTGGCGAATATGGCCGGTGTCGATGATCTGACATTCCTGCCCCCTCTCTTCTACCTCCTCTCCCTCTTCTCTGTGTCTCTGTGTCTCTGTGGTTTCCATTCCTCTTCCCACCAGAAATGCCGCAATCTCCTCCATCGGCTTTTGCGTGGCAGAGAGGCCAATGCGTGTCGGCGGCGAATCGCACAGAGCGGCGAGGCGCTCCAGCGAAAGCGTGAGATGGCTCCCCCGTTTGTCGCGGGCGAGTGCGTGAATCTCGTCCACGATAACGGTTTTCACCGTCCGCAGCTTCTCGCGAAACTTGGGTGATGTGAGCAGGAGATACAGAGATTCGGGGGTAGTAACGAGAATGTGCGGCGGCTTTTTGAGCATCGCCTGCCGCTCGGCGGCTGGAGTGTCTCCCGTGCGGACGGCAGTGCGGATCGGACAAGCGGGAAAGCCGCTGGCCGCTGCGAGCTCGGCGATTTCCTGCAAGGGGTTTTGCAGATTCCGCTGGATGTCGTTGCTGAGGGCCTTGAGCGGCGAGACGTAAACTACTTCAATTCCCGTTGCCAACGTGCCATCCGCCCATTTGCGAACCAGCCGGTCGATGCAGACCAGAAATGCCGCCAGCGTCTTGCCGGAACCCGTGGGCGCGGCAATCAGCGTGTGCGTGCCGGCGGCAATATGCGGCCAGCCGAGCGTCTGGGCCTCGGTGGGGGCGGCGAACCGCTGGGTGAACCACTGCCAGACAAGCGGGTGAAAGAGCTGCTGGGTCATTCCGCCATTCTAGCAGAGGGTGACAATTCGTACAGAGACTTAGCGATTTCGGCCAGCGGCGTATGATTTGAGTGGCACTTAGCAACCTTTGTTGGAGGACAACCAGCATGAACCAGGCCCAGCGCGAAGAGCAAATGAAGCAGGCGGAGGAAATCCTGGGGGATAAGTCGCAGGAAATCGGCTTTGCCAAGGGGCTGTTCTTCGGGCAATTTCTGCACGACAAGCTGCTGCCGTATCCAGATACTTCGCACCATGAGCCCGTGAATCAGCTGGTCGCGGATTTGCGGCAATACTGTGCCGAAAAAGTCGATGCCGTGGCCATCGACCGGAAAGCGGAGATTCCCCAAGAGGTCATCACCGGCCTGGGAAAGCTCGGCGTGCTCGGGGCCTGTCTTCCCACGGCCTGCGGTGGCATGGACCTCTCGCAAGCTGCCTACTGCCGCATTTTGGAAGTCCTCGGCGGACATTGCGGCAGCACGGCCCTGTTCGTGAACGCCCATCATTCCATCGGCCCGCGGGCGCTAGTGCTGTTCGGAACGGAAGACCAGAAAAAGAAATGGCTGCCGAAGCTGGCGACGGGGGAATGGATCAGCGCGTTCGCCCTGACGGAGCCCGAAGCCGGCAGCGACGCAGCCAATGTGCAGACGACTGCGACGCCATCTCCAGACGGTAAAGGATACACTCTCAACGGCCAAAAGCGCTGGATCACCAACGGCGGCATTGCCCAGGTGCTGACGGTGATGGCCCGCACGCCGACGGCGAAGCCTGGCGAATCAAAAATCACGGCCTTCCTCGTCACGCCCGACATGCCCGGCTTTCAGGTGGTGGAAAAGCGGATGGAAAAATGCGGCGTCCGCGGGACCGCCACTAGCCGCCTGGCCTTCAAGGATATGTTCGTGCCGAAAGAGAACGTCCTCGGCCCGCTCGGCAAAGGGCTGCGGGTCGCTCTCACGGTTCTCGACTTCGGTCGCACCACCTTCGGCGCGAGCTGCACCGGCTCGGCGAAATACTGCGTGGCCCGCTCGGTCGCCCACGCGAACAGCCGCGTGCAATTCGGCGAAACGCTCGGCAGCTTCGAGCTCGTGAAAGAGAAGCTGGCTTACATGCAAGCCGGGGCGTTTGCGATGGAAGCCTGCACCTATCAAACGGCAGCGCTCATCGATTCCGGCGAGGGAGACTTCATGCTGGAGACCGCGATGCTCAAGGTCTTCTCCACCGAGGTCCTCTGGAAAATCATCAACGACACCTTCCAGATCCACGGCGGCACGGCGTACTTCACCGACCAACCCTTCGAGCGGATGTTGCGGGACGCCCGGATCAATATGATTGGCGAAGGGGCCAACGACGTGCTGCGGGCATTCACCGCCCTGGTCGGCATGAGGGACGTCGGTTTGGAGCTCGAAGGAGTGCTCAACGCCATCTCCCACCCGCTCGGCAATCTCACCAGGCTTGGCCGCTTCGCCAGCCGTAAGCTCGGCTCGCTTTTGGTTTCGCCCTCGGTGAGCGTGCGAAGCCCGGAGTTGGAAACGGACGCGGCCGAGCTCGGCAAGCTCATCAGCTCCCTGGGCAGCAACGTCGAGCGGCTCTTGGCGAAGCATCAGAAGGAGATTGTTGACAGGCAATATCTGCTGGGGCGCATCTCCGATGCCGCGACGGAGATCTACGTCAGCTCCTGTGTCCTCAACCGTTTGGACCATCTCATCCGCCACAGCCACGACGACGGCCGCGAGCTGACGGGCCATCTGGAAACCGGCCGCTACTATCTACGAACCGCCCGGCGGCGGATCAAAAGGTCGCTGGCCGATTTGTGGGACAATGAGGACGAGCAGGGGACATCGCTGGCGAAGAGGATGCTCAAGGCTTAGCCCAGGCGTCCACGCCGGGCAACACCGCGTGAACGCGGCGGCGAAGCCTTACCGCAGCCGCATGTCGTACTTGCGGGTGGCGAGCTCGGCAGCGCCCGTTTCGGGACCGATGTAGAGCACGTCGTCCTGGGGCTTCTTGATAACGGGTGGCCTCATCGCGATAAGGATGCTGCGAACGTCGTAGACCAATAGGCCAGACCCGCAAGCGAGCCAGACGACCGCTTCGACCGCTCGCTCCGACGTGATTAGGAGCAGAAACGGGGCGACGAGCAGCCAGCCCCAGGCTGCCGCATATGCCCAACCCTGCCACGTGATGGGGGTGAGCCCCCAACCGAAAGCCTTGGGGCGAAACCAGTTAGGTTTACCGAACATGGGGGACTCTCCTGCGAAGCCTGACTGGAATAACTGGATGCGTTGACGGCGACAACCCTCGTGTCGTCAAAGAGTTAGTTCGCACGCGGTTGCGGCATATTGGACCTTCGGAAGAAATTCTTCTCCCCACTTTCTGCCTTTGGGCACCGCGGCTTCATGCTCACTCAAAGCCGTGGACGCCACCCCGTTTCAACACCCTCCGTCAATCTGGGAAAACAAGGCGATTTCCGGCATCCCGGAAGACTTTGCCGCCTGTAGCGGAAGTTCTGGCCGTTCCGAACATGGCGGTTCGATGAAGCTTGACAGCTATTCCGTTCGTAGCATCTCCAGGGGGTTTTTGGGATGAAGAGCCAATTCGTCGCACTCGCTATCGTTCTCGCCGGCTTGCCGGCACTTGCCTGGGGGCAGGCCCCCTGCGGCTGCAGCCCGCGTTCGGCCTCGGTGGTTCGGCCGGCTGCCTATGGGGCGTGGGCTGACTATCAGCCCGCCGGTCATTACAACGGCGGCGGGTGCAACAGTTGCACCTCGTGCGCACCGGTCTGCTGCGACCCTTGCTGCCGGCCGCTGCTCTGCATCATTCCCAATACGATTCGCAAAATCGGCCGCACGCTGGATTGCCTGCTTCCCTGCGGCCCGCGCAGCGGACATGGCTGCGGCATCACCTGCATCGGCGCGGGCTCCGGCTGCTCCAGCATCAGTTGCTCCGGCGGCTGCCCGTCGTGTAGCAGCCCAGCAATGGGCAATCCGTTCCAGGATGACGAGCCCCTGCGCGTGCCGCAGCCTCCCAAGCCTGACATGCAAGAAACCCGCCGCCAGCCGAGCGTGAAGTCAACGCGGCAGATGGCTGCCGCCCCCACCGCCGGCAGCAAGATGATGAGCACCCGTCCGGCCACCAAATCCGTCCTCACCCGAGCTGCCAAGCCGGCCGAAGAGGATGTGAGCCGGGCGAATCACGCTGCCCCTGCGGCAAAGAAATCATCTTTCGCCGTGAAGCGGACCAGTGCCGTCGCTCCCATCGACGAAACCAGCGCCACCCAGTCCGCCCGCCGCTCGACTGGCATCCCGCACAACCCGCTGCGGTAGGAATTCGAGACGTTCAAGTAGCCAACGCCCGGTCCAGATCCTCCCGCAAATCCTCAAACGCCTCCAGCCCCACGCTGAGGCGAATCAAGCCGTCCGTGATGCCGAAGGCAGCCCGGGCGGCTGCGTCGTAGCTGGCGTGGGACATCGAGGCCGGCTGCTCGATGAGGGATTCGACCGCCCCCAAGCTGACCGCGAGCTGAAAGAGCTTCGTCGATTCGCAGACTTTCTTCGCCTTGGCGAAATCCCCGCGAAGCTCGAAGCTGAGCATCCCCCCGAACGCGCCGTCCATCTGCGATTTGGCGATGGCGTGTCCCGGATGACTCGGCAGCCCGGCGTACAGCACGCGGGCTACGCGGATGTCTTCGCTCAGCCATTCGGCCAGCTTCATCGCCGTGCGGGATTGCTCGCGGACTCGCAATTCCAGCGTCTTCAGACCGCGGCTGGCGAGGAAGGCTTCCAGGGGACCCATCACGGCTCCGGTGGCGTTCTGAATAAAGTAAAGCTTATCCCGCAACTCCTTGTCCTTCACCACGAGGGCACCGCCGAGCAGGTCGCTATGACCGCCGATGTACTTGGTCACCGAGTGCATCACGATATCCGCCCCCAATTCCAGCGGCCGCGTCAGCACCGGTGTGGCAAAGCTGCTGTCCATGCCGAGCAGGATTTTTCGCTCCTTCGCAATGGCGGCCACGGCGCGAATATCCGTAATCGACATCAGCGGATTGCCGGGGCTTTCAATCCACAGCAGCCTCGTTTTCGGCGTAATCGCCGCCTCGAACTTCGCCAGGTCCGTGCTGGGAGCCAGCGTCACCTCAATCCCCGCCCGGTTCACAATCTTGTGGAGCAGCCGATACGTGCCGCCATAAATATCCGCCCCCGCCAGGATATGGTCCCCCGTCGACAAGAGCTGCGTCACGCAAGTCGTCGCCGCCATGCCGGTGGAAAACGCCAGGGCATATCCGCCCCCCTCCAGCGAAGCCAGCGTCGTCTCAAAATTCTTCCGCGTCGGATTGCCGCTCCGCGAATAATCAAACTCTCCCCACTCCCCCGCCCCGGGCTGCACGAACGTTGACGCCAAATGTACCGGCGGCACCACCGCCCCCGTCTGTGGATCGCGCTGGTTGCCAACGTGGATGGCGCGGGTGCGGAAGTGCATAGTGGAGGAGGGAGGGTAGAGAATAGAGGGCAGAGGCGAACGGAAAACAACTTATTCCGAGAATATGGTCCAACCAAGTCGCAGCCGGCGACACTTTTCACGCAATGATCATCTCGTTATCCCAATGTCCCTCCGGACGATGGATGCCAGCGGACCCGTCCTGGAGCAGAATAAGCCAGCTTTCGTCTTTCGCCAGTCGCTCATAGGCGTCACGAACACTTGCAATTTCGATTCCGAATTCTAGCGTGCAGTGGAACACGAAGCAGGGCCGGGTCCAAAGGT
Source organism: Pirellulaceae bacterium (assembly GCA_051004015.1). Lineage (GTDB taxonomy): Bacteria > Planctomycetota > Planctomycetia > Pirellulales > Pirellulaceae > SXOA01. The sequence continues at coordinate 65,533 of JBPCKT010000042.1, forward strand.
CCTCATAATGTCGTCCCTTCGTTGCATTTGAACGGACCGCTCTTTCCAAGTCGTGACTGAGTGCATCGAGAATTGATCTCTGGCCCTTCGTTGTAGAGGCAAGTGCCGAGAATCTTTTTGCTTTTGCTGGAATGAGTACCTTCGAGACGAATTTCACGAAGGCTTCTGAAGCGGTCATCTCGTTTCCTTACAGACCTAGCCAGTTACGCACCGCTTGTTCCACCAATGCAAACTGGTCAGGCGGCAAAATGCCGAGTTTGCGTACCAGCTTCACTTGTGGAACCGTCAAGATTTGCTGGGCGTCAAATACCCCGGTTCCTTGCAGGAATTTTGCCTTGGCAGCTACTTCAAACCGAGTTCCGTGCAGACTTGTGGTATGCGGCACGAGGGTCACAAGAACTCGGTCCTGGGGATCGGTCGGTACACTTAGCACCAGGCAGGGCCGAATCTTACCCACCATCCCCAAATCCACGATCCACACCTCGCCCCGGTCAGCTCGCGGCATTTGACGCCTCATCCGCATCCATCTGACAGAACATTTCGTCTGCTACGCCCGCAAGGACGTCTTCGGCTATGTCCCCCTCCACCCACACACCAGCGCGCTTCAAAATCTCAAGAGTCGCTTCATGCTGTTCTGGCGCGGGAAGGGCTTCAAAGGAGTTAATTAGTTGGCGAACAGCGATTGTCATGGTAAGTACCTCCAGCATTCATCATCATTAGCCACCATTTTACCCGAACGGTACGGACCACGGCAACGTAGTTGTCGGTCCTTGTTCGCGCGAGTATTACCCCAATCCGGAAAGCGACCGTTCACACGGCCCTTTCCAAGACCTGAACCTCACTCTGCAACCGCTTCCCCAACCGGTCTCTTTGAACTTCCAAATCGAAGCGGGACTGAAGATTCAGCCAGAACCGCTCCGATGTGCCGAAATAGCGTGCCAGCCGCAGAGCTGTATCCGCCGTGACGGCGCGGGTGCCGCGGACGATCTCGTTGATGCGGCGGGGGGGGACGCTCACGTCCTTGGCCAGGCGGTACTGACTTAACCCCAAGGGGAGCAGGAATTCTTCCAGCAGGATTTCCCCGGGATGAACCGGGTCTAGCTTTGGTCGCGGCATGTGGCTTCCTAATGATAGTCGGTGATTTCGACCTCGCTGGCGTCTCCATCGATCCAGCGAAAGCAAAGTCGCCACTTGTCGTTGACGCGGATGCTGTACTGGCCTGCGCGGTCGCCGGCCAGCTTCTCCAGCCGATTGCCGGGAATGGCCCGCAGATCGTCCAAGGATTCCGCCGCGTCCAGCAGCGTCAGCTTGCGAAGTGCCGCACGTTGCAACTGCCGGTCGAACTTCTTGACCCGTTCCCGCGGAAAGAGCCGCTGCGTGTTCGTGTCGGCGAAACTCCGGATCATCGATGTATACTAGCGCGGGGCGTTAATAACGTCAAGCGTTATGCAATTGGTCAGGTGTCCTCTGTCCTGATGCCGCTACGGGCTCCCCCACGATGAAGCCCACGCCAGCGCCAGCCGCCCCCCTCGCGAAACTTCCGCCAGCACTGACGTCTCCGTAAGCCCAGCGCCTACAAACCCCGCCAGGGCACATCCGGCAGCACGCTGGCCCGTGACGTATGCTTGCGTAGCGGGGAAATCTCAGGGGCGCTAACATGTTCGAACATCTCCAGACGATTGACGCTGTGTTGTGGCGTACCGTCGTCTTCGCTGGCATCCTCTGGGCTCTTTACAGGGCGCATATGCGTAACTGCGAAGAGACTCCTCCCCTGGATGCCAAGCCCAGTGCCGCCGATGAAATTGCCTCGCGGGCGGAAATGCTGGCTCAGCTCATGAAGCAAATCGACAGGTAACCCCGCCGGCGGCCTCTGCTCCGCCAGCCCGCTCCTTGGGGAAAAACAAAGGCGTCAGGAACCGTTTCTCAGTATTCTTGGGCGTCCTGGGAGCGTTCAATCTATTAAACGGTTCCTGACACCTTTTCCCTACCCGACGGAGGGCCAAGACGAGCCAATAAACAGGAGTCCACGGAGCGAAGCCTTCGGAACCAAAGTGCCGGCTTGAATCGCAATGACTAAGGTCAACCGAAAACTCGCCGCCAAAGCGTTCTAGCAACTCCATTCCATCGTCCCCGTCGACTCTCAAGTCGCCGAACAACGTCGTGTGCGGTCTCAGCTTCTCCGCATCGACTCCGCATTGACGGGCAACAAAGGCGACCACTCGCTGCTCAATGTCTCGCATCTTGCCATTCTATCCCCGCGCCACAAAACCCCGCTACTCAGTCTGGGATAGCTGCCGTCGCGTTCTTGCGTGCGACCTCCGGTTAGAATGGAAGGATGCTGCATCCCGTGGAATTCTGGTTCGCATTCTTCCTCATGCTCCCGGTGTCGGTTGCCATCGCGTTCGTCGCGTTTGCGATTGGCCGTCGCCGATTCTCCTTGATCATGCTGTTTGTGCTTATCACCTGTGAATGCATCGCAATCTGGCTGGCCTCGTGGGTTCCTGTGTACATCCTGAAGAGTAACGGCGCATGATTCGTACTTTTGGTTCGCGAGGAAGTGGCACAGCACCGATCTGCACCCCAACGGGGTGACCTAACCCAGCCCAGGGTCGCGACGCTTTGGGAGCGCACCCTGGGGTATTTTGAAAAACCACAATCTGCACCCCAACGGGGTATCCTATGCCCGATTCTTAGGTGACGCCTTCGGCGTCCAGCGCGCTACGTTGGCGTTTATCCCAGGGTGCGCTCGCGGACTCGCGACCCTGGGCTGTGATAGGTGGCCCCTTCGGGGCGGAAGCAGCACGTTTCGGCACAGTAGAGTAAAATCAAGTCGTGAATCTCCCCAAGCCAAAACGCCGCTGGTATCAGTTCAGCCTGCTGTCCCTGATGTTGGCGACTACGCTTCTCGGCGTGGTATTGGGTGTCGGGCTGTTGTGCATCGCGCCGGCAGAGCGGCAGCGGGTGTCGGCGAGGAAAGCCGCGAACCTGCGTGAAGGATTCGGGGGTGCTGCTGGATATGAGGGCCGAGCGAAAGATGAATCTTGGCTAACCCGCGGGCTGCGTGAATGGCTGCCGCGTGATTATTTTGAACGAGTCATTGATCTCTGGCTGAACGAGTCAAACGTAACAGATGCTGACCTTCCCCATCTTCACGGATTCACCCACTTGGAAATGCTCAATCTCAAGCAAACTCAGGTGACCGACGCGGGGCTCGTTCATCTACAAGCTTTCAAGCACCTTACTGTGTTGAACCTCAATAGTACGCACGTGACCGATGCCGGGCTGACTCATCTCTACGGCCTCTCGCAACTGGGATACCTTGACCTAACCGGCACGAAAGTAACGGATGAGGGAATCGAAAAACTTCAGAAAGCGTTGCCCAACTGCGAGATTCATCGATGACGCCCAAAAAACATCGCCGGCTGCCGCGATATGAAAAGGACGCGAAAGGGGAGAAGCGGGAGGCGGAGCAGATCCAGAGCGAGCAGGCGCGGGCCGCGGGGGCGAGGAGCCGCATCCAGGCGGACTTGAGCCGGCAAGCCCCGACCGAGGCGTACCAGGTAGCAAAGCTGTATTACGAAGATCTGGAATTCACCTGCACCGATTGCGGCCGCGAGGAAACCTGGACTGCCCGGCAGCAGCAATGGTGGTACGAGGTGGCCAAAGGGTCCATCTACTCCACCGCCGTCCGCTGCCGCGCCTGCCGGCGCATTCGCCGGGCGGGAGGCCCTGCCCAATAATCGAGATTCGTCTCCTCGTGAGAATGGCGTAGAATGGAGGAGGAAAAGGTGGCAGGAACCGTTGTTTGCCCTCGGCACCGGAGCGGTCAAAGGGGACATGCCGAATTATGAGTTCGAGTTCGCCCAGGAAGGCAAAAGGAAGGCAAAACGGGTGTCCAGAATCCCTACCTGGGAGGAGGGTTGTGGTGAAAAACCGCCTGCGCATTCCGCCCCCGCGCTAGTCGCGGAGGATGATTTCCCTACGGGTTTTCCTTGGGGAAAAAAGGGTGTCAGGAACCGTTTTTAGTCTTCGTGGGGCGGCCCTGCGAGGGGAAGCGTAATATCTTGGTCTTCCCATGCCGCTAGGCTACGAACACCGCCGCTTCGTGTCAATAAACGGTTCCTGACAACCTGTTGTCTCTCCCACGCTGGAAGCCTACCCCGCCGAAAGTACTAGACACTTAGGCAGAAGTGCCATTCTGTATAATAGAGGAACAAGGGGCGGAGCTCCGCGCGAGGGCTAGGGAGGGTGAGCGGGAGTTTTCAGTGTTCAGTTTTCAGTGTTCAGGGGGGACCGCCTGAAGGCGGGCCTCCAACGATCGGCTCTTTGACAATTTGGTTGTAAGGGAAGCAAATGTGCCGTTAAGAGGCTGGGCGATGGTGTAACTGTTTGTGAAAAACAGCTTATAAAATCGCTGATACATCCCCCGAAAGAATGGGGTTTTGGGTGTATTAAAAAAACGAGCCGTGTATCGAGTGAGGCGTGGGAAGCTGCGGCGGAAGTCTCGCGGGGACAAGGAGTTGGGCGAGGGACTCTGATACACGGGGGCGAAAATGAGGACCTAAAAACCTGTATAATTGGTGGGTAGGGGGTCGCTTATCACGCTCGCGAAGGGGAATCGGGTTTCTGGCGCGTTAAGGGAAACGGGTTAGACCCTCACCCCGGCCCTCTCCCAGGGGGAGAGGGGGTTGGGCAGCCGGAAGTCAACGACTTCCGGGTTTACCTGGCACAGCGAGGTAGACCCGGAGGCAGTTTGCCTCCGGCTGCTTATGCCACGAACTCGGGGACCACGAGCTTGGGGATGATGCCGGCGGCGTGGCCGCGGCGGAGGAGCTCGGTGACGGCGGCCCGGCCGCGGGGGCCGAAGTCGAGGGTCCAGTCGTTGACGTACATCCCCACGAATGTGTCGGCCTTGGAGCGGTCCAGGCCGCGGCCGAAGCCGAGGGCGTATTCCAGGGCGGTGGCACGATGGTCGAGGCCGTAGCGGATGCTTTCCTTGAGCAGCCGATTGACCTCGCCAATGGCCTGGGGACCGAGATCCCGGCGAATGCCGTTGGCCCCCAGCGGCAGCGGCAAGCCGCCGGTTTCCTGGAACCACCATTTGCCGAGGTCGATGATGAGGGAGAGTCCCTGGGACTGATAGGTAAGTTGGCCTTCGTGAATGCACAGGCCGGCGTCGATTTTCTGGCCCTGATACTCGCCCGCCTCGGTGACATCGAGAATCTCATCGAACGGAACGACGACGTGCTGGAACTCCTTGTTCAGGCACATGCTGAGAGCGAGGAACGCGGTGGTCAATGTGCCAGGCACGGCGATGGTTTTGCCGCGAAGGGAATCGAGCGCGAGCGGCTGGCGGGCGATGACCATCGGGCCGTAGTTGTCCCCCATGCTGGCCCCGCAGGTGCAGAGGATGTATTTGTCCGCCAGGTAGGCGTAGGCATGGAGGCTCAGGGCGGTCAACTCCAGCTCGGCCCCGAAGGCCCGGCGGTTGAGCGTTTCGATATCGACCAGCTCGTGAGTGAACTGGAAGTCGCCGGTGTCAATCTTGTCCTTCGCCAGGGCGTAGAACATGAAGGCATCGTCGGGATCGGGGCTATGGCCAACGCGGATGAGCGTCTTGGTGGCGGACAAGGGAACCTCGGGAGGCGAGAGCGGAAAGCCGAGAGCGGAAAGCCGAAAGCGGAAAGCGGACAGCAACCAATGATGGAGCAATTGGTTGGTGTCGGCAACCCGTCCTGCAAGAGAAACCGCAAGGCCCGCGGAAGGTTAACTAGGCTTCGAACGAGACGCTTTCGCGTGCTTCGGAGCCGCTGGGAGCCTTCAGGAAAGCCGGTGCGACGACCTCCGCGACGGAATGATCCGCGGACTCCTCGGGACGGTCGCCGAGAGTCGCGCATACCTCTTGCCAGGTTATCCGCTCCTCCTCGAGCACGCGAATCACGCCGCCGATTCGGGCCACGTCCTTTCGCAACTGGGCCTCGGTCAGTTCCTGGAAGAGGAAGAGGTAGATGCCGAGCACCTTGTCCGCCAGGGGCGAGCTTCCCGCCCTGATGCCGGCGACCAGCTCAGCGACGATGGAGCGGCAACTGATCAGAGGCTCGAGCGCATCGCCGGGGTTTGGTCCAGCCCAAGCCTCCGCCGTTTGCCGTGCCCGGCGGAGTGCGCCGTCGATCAGCATGAGGCGCAGGCGCTGCGGCGTGGCCGTGGCGATCTGAGTCTCCAGGTAGGCGTGGCCGGCGTTCATGCGTTAGTTCGAGTTATTGCTGCTATTCATGGTGGAAAACAAGTTCTGGATCTGGCCGATGGAAGTCAAGTTGGCCCGGATCTTGTTGATCGCCAGCTCCATCCGATAGAAGTCGTTGGTTATCGCTTCGCGGCTGCGGTCCAGGCGGCTGTTGAGCGCTTCGATCCGCTTGGCCGTCTCCTGCACCTGGCGGTCAAGGGTGGAGGCGCGATTGACCAGCAGTGAATTATCGATGCCGACCAGTGATTCAATGGCGGCTTCCGCCTTCGCTCCAAAGCCGAGCGTGTCGTCGCCAAAGAACTTTTTGACCCCCTCCGGGTCCGACGCGTACAGCGTTTCCAGCTTGGTCTTGTCGAAGCCGAGCTTGCCATCCTGGCCGACGGAGACGCCGATTTGGGCGAGATTCTGCACCGGGCCCACGCCGAAGTAGCGCCCAGTAATCAGACGCGAGAGATCGGAGTCAAGCCGCAGGGCCTCGGAGGAGCCGAAGAGAATGCCTTTGGTTTGGTCCAACTGGTTGAAGAAGGTGAGCGATTCGAGCTTGTCGCGGAGCTTGTTGTATTGATCGACGAAGAGCTGCACCTGGGACGCGATGGAGCTGGAAGTGTCGGCGACGGTGACGGTGACGGGGTCGGTCGATTCGCCGGTCAGCGTGATGTCGAGGCCGGTCGTCACGTCCTTGAAGGTGTTCGTGGAGGAAGTGAGGAGCTGTGACGAGCCGCCCGCACCGCCTAATTGGACGAGAGCGTCCTGGGCTTTCGCCAGCTCGGTGAAAGAAATCCCTAGCGAGCTTCCATCCGCGATGATCTGGCCCGCCTTGCCGCTGCGGCTGCTGGTGAGCGAGAGGTGGTAGCGGAGGGAGCCGGAAGAGTCGCTGACGATGCCCGCGTTCACGCCTGCGTTCAGGGCGTTGATCTTGGTGACGAGGTTGTCGAGCGTGTCCGTGGCGGTGAGCGTCACCTTGGCGGTCGTCGAGCCGTCGATGGTCGTCGGCGTCCCCGTTCCCAAGAGATGGAGGTCGGCGGCCGTCGTGCTGTTGCCGACTTCGGCCACGACCAAAGAGCCGCTGCCGCCGGCCGTATCGATGAGGGCGATGCCGTCGCCGGCGTCGTTGATTTTGGCCTCCACTCCGATGCCCAGTCCGTTGATCGCCGTAATGATGTCCCCGATGGACTTCGCCGCGAGCTGTGTCAGGTTGATTCCGCCGCTTTGGCCGTTGGAGTTCGTAATCAGGAACGAGCCGTTGGAAACGCCTTGGCCCGCATTATACGACGAGAGGAGCGTCCCGAAGTTGACGACTTGGCGATGCAGATCGCCGCTATCGACTCTGGTCTGGGCCGCATTGACGGCGAGTTGCAACTTCTCGGCTGTGCCGGTGGCGTCGCCGCTGGCGACAATCAGGTTGCCGGAGGTCGAGCCTGTGCTGTCCGTCAGCTCCAGTCCCGTGCGGCTGCCGTTGAAGTCAGCCGTGATGCCGATGCCGGCCGCATTGATGGCCTCGATGACCTCGTCAAGCGTGGCCGCCGCGGCGAGATCGATGCTGGCCGCGGCTCCGCTGCGATCGGTCAGCGAAAGCAGCCCGAGCTGGCCCAGGCCCTGGCCACCGCCAAGCGTGCGGAGACTCGCCGAGGCCAGTCCACCCAGCAACTTCTCGCTGGTGATAACGCCGCCGACGGCCGCGCCGGTCAAGCCCAGCTCCTCAGCCACGTTGCCGGCGGAAGGACTGGTGACCGCGAAGGTGCCGCCTGTATCGGTGCTGAGGTCAGTTAGGACAAGATGGTCGCCGTCGGCGCTCAGCGCCGCTTGCAGCCTGGCCGGGTCGGCTTCGTTGATCGTGGCCAGCAAATCGCCAAGGCTCTTTTCCTGGCGGGCGCCCACGGTCAGAGAGCGGAAGTCCACGTCAATGCTGGTTCCGTCCCGCAAGGTGACATGCAGGTCCGGGAGAGCCGCCCGGATGGAAAGGCCGTTGCCATCATTCAGGCGTCCAATGTCCAGTCCGCTGAACAGGCGAACGATGTCCTGTCCCGTCGCACTGTCCGCGGCGACGTTGATGCCACCAAGCCCCAAGCTGGCAGCCGTCGTTCCACCGCTGACCTCGCCGACCTTGAGATTGCCCGTGCCGCCCGAAGTATCCACCAGCCGCAGCCGGTCTCCCACAGCCTGGGCCTGGACGCTGATGCCGTCGGTTTGATTGATCGCGGCCAGTACGTCGTCCACATTGTGGGCATAGCGCAAGTCAATTACGGCCGTCTCTCCGCTCCGGTCGGTGATACGGATCTTTCCGGGAGCGATGCCACTGCCGCCGTTGACCTCGCTCAGGTCGGCAGCCTGATCCACGCCCGGACCCTGGCGGAAGGAGAATGTGCCGACGCCGAGCGGGGCGTCACGGCTGGCGACTCCCCCGGCCAGCAGGTGAGAGGTGGAGGCCTTGCGGACGGGAACAAACTGGTAGGTTCCCGCCGCAACCGCTCCGGTGGCCGCTGCGGTGATGAAGGCCGCGTTGGAGCTTGTGACGTCCTTCTTGGTATAGAGGGAAGCGTCCTTGAACTTCTTGCCGGCGATCTGCACGCCGATGGTCAGGGCCAGCAGCTCCGTGACGGCCGTCTGCTGGGACTTCAAGAACGCCTGCCGCTCCGTGGCCAGGTCGCGGGTGCGGCCCTGGAGCGCAATCAGCTTGTCAACGGTGTCTTTGATATTGATACCGGTGATCAGCCCGATATCGGATTGAATGCGCCCCATCGATTACGACCCTCCCCCTTCGCTTTGTTATCGGCACGAGAGGCGGCGACAGGCAAGGGAAAGAGGTGCTAGCAAAAAAGTAGGGTGCATCCAAAGTCGAATGCACCCTACGGAGTTCTTTGGTCTTAACCACGCAGCAAGGCGAGAACCTGTTGCGGGCTCTGGTTGCTGATTTGCAGCACCGAGGTGCCGGATTGCACGAGGATTTGGGCTCGTGTGAGGGCGGCACTTTCCTTGGCGAAATCCGCGTCACGAATGGCGCTCTGGGCTTCGGTCAGGTTGATCACGGTGTCCTTGAGAGACGCGATGTTGGTTTCCAGCGTGCCGTGCTGGAAGGCACCGAACCGTCCGCGAAGGGCAGTCACCTTGGTAATGGCCTGGTCCACGACAAGGGCGGCGCTCGTGGGATCGGTAGCGAGATCCTTGTCGCCGCCGGCCTTGAGCTCGTAGAGCCGGCCGGTCGTGCCGCCGAGCTTGCCCGTGTTGACGGCCCCGATGCCGATGCGGCTTTGGCCGCCGCTATTCACGTTCGGGCCAATCTGGAACAATGCTCCGCCGCCGGTGATGGTGAAGGCCAGGTCGGTGGTGCTGCCGGAGGTGACCGTGATATCCAGGTTGAGGGCGCTGTTGTTGAGCGAAACCGTGTTGGCCTTGCCGCTGGCGGTGAAGCCGTTGATGGTGGCGGCGATGTCCGTACCCGAGTCGGAGGTGCCGCTCAGATTGGCGGCGAAGGTTCCCAGGGCGGCTTCGGAGATGATCTCGGCGCGAACTTCGGCGTCGGTGCCATACCCGGTGGAGGTGAACGTCAACACGCCCGCGGCCACCGATGCGGACACGCCCGTCGCGTCCGACACCAGGTTGACTGCGCTGGCGATCTGCGTGTAGGTCGCACCGTCATCAAAAGAGAAGACCTGGGCGCCTTCATTGCCCGACAACTGGAACGTGAGCTCGTGGATGGTATAGGCGGTGGTGATGCCCGTCGTGAGGGCAGGGGTGGTGGTGCCGTCGATCGTGCCCGCCCCGGAGTTGGTGGAGGTGAACGTTCCTTCGGCGGCAAACGCGGCGTTGATGGCGACGGCGGTGATGGCGGCGTCGGCAACATCCAGGTCAAGAGTCAACACGCCAGCGGCAAAGGTGACGTTGGTTGCACCAGCACTCGTGGTGACGTCGACGCGGACATTGTTGAAGGCTTCGCCGGCCACTGCCGCAGTCAAGCTGAAAGTCTGTCCGCCCAGCGTGAACGAGCCTGTCGAGTCGAGGACCGCCGCACTCAGGGTGGCCTGCGTCGCGGCCGAGGTGATGTCCACGGCAACGTCCACCGACCCCGCGGTGCCAAGACTGGCCGCGTTGATCTGCAGATTGCTGATGCTGGGATTGGTGCCGCTGGTGTTGAAGTCCAGGCTGCCATCCAGGATCCGGCGGCCCTGGAAGGTGGTGACCGAGGCGATGCGGTCGATGGCGTCCAGGGACGAGTCCACGACCAGCTGATTGGCGGCAATCTGCTCCGTACTAAGCACGCCTGAGTTGGCGGCTTCGGTGACCAGGCCGCGGATGTCATTGAGCAGGTTGCTGATCTGCGACAATGCACTGTCAGCCGTGGCAATGAGCTGATTGGCCCGTTCCGAGTTGCTGATCGCCTTGTCGGCGGCGGTAATATCGCGACGCAGGTTCTCGCTGGCGATCAGACCTGCCGGGTCGTCCTTGCCCGAGTTGATGCGCAGACCGGTGCTCAAGCGACTGAGAGCGGTCTGCAATTGGGCATTGGCGCGTCCCAGGCTTGTCTGGGCAATGAGGGAGCTGACATTCGTGTTGATCCGGCTCATGAACTAAACCCTTTTGAACTGGTTGATTTGCCAGGCTGTCTCATTCGATCCACGAGGAACCGACCGAAATCTGACGCTTCATGCAGCCGGAGTCGCTTCGGCGACCGCCAAAATGCCGCAGAGGCAGGTTGTACGCTGTGTACCGATGCGCCTTGCAATGGCTGGGTGTCATCGGCAACATCCAGCGCTTACAATTCAGTCCATTGCCTGTTCTCGCGCTCTCCGACCGCGACGAATTTGTCCCTCTCCAGCGGTATCGACTGCGAAGTCTGGACGCTTGAGCGAACCACGCTATCACTTTTCCCTTTGCCAGCGGATTTTTGCTAGCTGTCCGTCACGCTGGGCACATCTGCTAGAATCCAACCGACCATCCCTGTCATCGGGTCTCATCCGGCAGTGAAATCGAACTTCACACTCCAAGCGTTAAACCCGTTACGCTCGGCAAACTCGCTTAGGTAGCCGGGTTCTTTTTCACGGCCGGATCGCCGCCGCCCCGTGCCTCTCGTTGGATCGCCTCGAAGACCTCTTGGCGATGCACCGGAATGCTGGAGGGAGCATTGATCCCCAAGCGGACTTTGTCTCCGCGAATGTCCACAATGGTGACGACGATTTCATCGCCGATCATGATGCTCTCGTCACGGTGTCTCGACAAAACCAACATCGGTGGCTCCTTCCGTCGTTAGGGCCGGATTCCCGCGAATCCCGCCGTGATGCACTTGATGAATGGGACTGTCGGCGCTCCACGATCGCGGCCTGGCAGTTGAAATCGACCGGGCCGAGCGAATCCACGGCGCTCTCCCGGTCAAGAGTGCTATCGGTAGTACAGCTTGCCTGGAATTACCCGCTTGCCCCATCCGCACAATTTTCGACAAGCGCGGGTTATAACGCCGACACGTCGACGAACGCTTACAGAAAGTTTAGCAACGTCAGTTGCGAGAGCTGCGCCGAGAGGCGGAGCGAGGCTTCGAGCGCCGCCTGGCGGGAAGTGAGGCTGGAGATCGCGGAGGCGTAGTCGGTGTCGATCTCTTGGGAGAGCGCGCCTTGTACCTGGTTGGTCTCGTCGGCGATACGGATTTGGAGGGCCTCCAGGTTACGGCCGCGGAAACCGATTTCGGCCCGAGAGAAGTTGATCCGATCAAAGTCCTCATCGAGCAGCGCCATCGCCCGCTCGATATCTGCTTGATTGTTCGCTTCGAGAGCCGCCGAGAGCCGGAGCAGCGAGTTGAAAACTCCCTCGACCTCCTGAGGGTTGATTTCCGAGCCGGTCAACACGGCTGACGCGCCGCCGGAAGTGGTGCCGACAGTGCCGGTCGCCGCAGGAATTCCGCTGCCATCGTTGGTGGGGTCCGCGGTCGCATCGAGGGCGGCGGCGAAGGTCCCATCGGATTGAATCGCGGCGATGATGGTATTGGTCGTGGTGGCGGAGGCATCGAGATCGATGGTCAAGAGTTTTAGCCCGCTGTTGTAGGTCGCGGTGGCGACGTCGCCGGCCAAGGCGTTGACGAACCGCACCTCCACGCCGTTGAAGGCGGTGCCTCCTAGTGCGGCGGTGATGCGAAACGCGGTATTGAGGTTGCTTGGCACCGGGAACGAGATGGCTGCCGACGCCGCGGTCGCTGGTGCCGGCGGTGCAGAAGTCGTTTGCCCCGTTGCCACCAGCCCCAGATCAATGGCGGTGTTGCTGCCGAAGGTCGCTTGCACTTGCAATTGGCCAGGGCCGGTCGAGCCATCGACAAGCTCAATTCCGTTCCCAATAGTTGCCAGTCGAGCCGTCACATAATTGGCGGGATCAAGATTGGAGGCGTGGTTGTTGATCAGGGTCAGCACATCCTCCACGGTGACCGACGCGCCAAGGTCCACGGCGAAGGAGGTTCCATCGGCGCGGACAAGGGTGAAGTCGCTACCCACTGCCTGACTCACGCCGCGGCCATGATTAAGCTGTGTAAGCGGCGTGGTGGGGGAAATGGAACGGATGCCAAGCTGCGTGGCGGTATCGCCGCCGTTCTCGCCAATGGTGAAGTCGGTGCCGGAGACGCGGGCCCGCACGTTGATGCCGGTTCCCGTCTCATTAATCTGCGCCAGCACGCCGGCACCCGAAGTGTTGATGGCGTTGAGCAATTCCTCGATGGTTTCGGCCGCGGAAAGATCGACGACGTAGGCTTGCCCTCCACTGACAATTCGCAATCCAGACGTCTGGTCGAGCGCAGTTCCGGCACCTCCCGCCGTAATTGCCGTCGCCGATGCGTCCACAAATCCGACGCCCGCGAACGCAGGAGAAGAGGTGTCGCTCTCATCCAGGCTCACATCAAACTGCGCTGCGACCTGGGCATTTGCGAGCAGTGCGGCAACGACGTGGTTGGCGGTGGTTGCTCCCGGCTGAATATTTACAAAAATGGTATTCGCGTTGCCGCCGCTATTGGTAGTGTTGCCCGTTACCACGCCGGCATCGCCCGGCGGAATTGTGGCCGTTGCCAGGTAGCCGCCATCCGCGGGGTTGCTGGCGTCATACGCGGCTGTGAAGTGCCCTTCGGCGTTGATTTTGGTGATGACTCTTTGGACCTGCGTCAGCCCAGTGACGTCGATGCCAATGGTCAGTATTTTGGCGACGTCGTCGTAGTCCACCTGGGCGTTGTTGCCGATCGCGCCGGCATTCACCACGCGGATTTCCACGTTGTTCAGATCGGTGCCAGGTGTTGTCGCTGTCAGCAGCAGGTTGTTGTTGAATCCGGAGAACGCAATGGCGGCTCGGGCGGCAACGGGAGTCGTGCTATACGTAACCGTCTCATTCCCGGCCGCCAGCCCCGCGGAAGCGTGCAACTTGCCGTCATCCACGTACTGGATAGCCACGCCGTTATTGGCGGCGCCGGGTTGCTTTCCCTCCAGCAAAACACCATTGTTGGGACCGGTCAGATTCAGGTACGTGCTGGCGCGAACGCCCAGGATGCTCGTAAGCCGCGTCGTCGGCACGACTCGCGGATCGAGGTCCGTCCCAATGATAGGTCCACTACCGGCAGTGAAAGGTGTCAGAATGCCGAGGTCAGCCGCGGTCGTGCCGCTGGAAACTTCGCGGATGGTGAAATTTGTGCCCGGAGCGTCGTCGATACCGATAAACAGACCCTGGTTAGTGACCCGCGCGTTGAGCGTGCGCCCGGTGGGGGGATTGGCCATCATCAGGTCGACAACGTCCCCCAGCGTCTCCGCGCCGGAGAGTTCCACAATACTGGTGCTCGTCCCGTCCGAGACGGCAATTCTCCCCTTCAAAATCCCCTGCCCGCCGCGCAGGTCCACGAGCCGCGTCTCGCGGGTAGTCACGGGGGTGAGGTCCGCCGAGCCGAGCACCTGAGCCGAAATCGCCCCGAAGATGTGGCTGCCGGGGACGTTGGTCGCCGTCAGCAGATCGGTGTCCGTGAAGCTTTGCAGATCCCCTTCATTGCCATCGTAGCGGATCAAATCGCCGGTCGAAACGAAAGGTGTCGTGGCATCCCGCGAGCCAGCGAACAGAAAGCGGTCCCGGAATTTCTGATTGGCAACCGACAGCAATTGCTGAATGGCCCCTTTTACCTCCTCGACAGCTGCCTGGCGGATGGCATCGCTGGCAGTCGCGCCGATGGAGCCCTGGACCGTGCTGCGGACCTGGAGCAGCACATCGGAGACGCTGCTCACCGTGGTGTCCGTAGCATCGAGGAACGATTGGCTGGTCTGGAGATTGACCTGGTGCTGATCCTTCAGCTCCAGCAGCCGCTGCAAGGCAATCGCCCGGACGGCGGCGGGTGCGTCGTCGCTGGGCGCGGTCAGCCGAATCCCGGTGCTAATCTGCGCTTGCAACCGGGCAATTGCGATCTGGTCCCCCGACAGCTGGGACGTCAAGCGGAACTGGGACAGCAGTTCGCTGGTACGGGTGGACGGGATGGGGTAGAGGCCGGGCATGTCTTAGAGGTTCAGCAGCGTGTCAAAGAGCTCATTAATCGTGGCAATCACCTTGGCGGAGGCCTGGAATGCCCGCTGGTAGGAAATCATCCTGATCGCTTCTTCGTCCAGACTCACGCCGGAGACCGCCAGCGTCTGCCCTTCCAGCGTTTTCTGAAAGGTGCGAAAACCTTCCGTCGCCGACCTTGCCGCGGCTGAGCCTTGGGCTGTGTCGCTGACGAGCTTGTCGTAGAGCTGCGCCAGGGTCGATCCGTTCTGCGCCGACAGTGGCGTGCTCAAAAAGTCCGCGAGCCGCACGGCGTTTTCCGTGTCTTCACCCACGCCTCCCAGGCTGGCGGCAAAGCGGCGGGGGTCGGCTTTGAGGGTGACGTCGATATCGATGTCTTGGGCGCTGCTGCCGGTGAAGAAGCCGTTGAGCCCCAGCGCCCCCAGCAAGCCGCTGGTATCCGAGGCAAAGCTGAACGTCAGGTTCGGATCGTCAGCGATGAGACGCAGATTGCCGCCGGAGGTGAGGCTGGCCGTGATGCCGTCAATGGCATCGAGCTGCGTCGTCAGGTCGGCCAGCGAGGTGTCATCATCCAAGCCGTTCAGATCGATGGAAACGGTAGTGGTCTTCGTCTCCCCCGTCAAGGAGTTTTTGATGACCAGCGAGAAGGAGCCGTTGACGGGCGTGATGCCGAGGCCCGCCTGATCCAGCGGCACATCGCGGTCCGCCGGTGCGATCCCGCTGGTGAGAGACGAAAATCCAATATTCCCTTGGCCGCTGGAATAAATCTGGTTGAAGCCCTGGATCAGCGCGCTGGCCACCGTGTTGAGTTGGCGGATGAAGTTGCCGACGATGCTGTCGCGCGATTGGACGAGTCCCGCCACCTTGCCGCCCGAGGTGCCAATGGGGGCGTCGGTCGCGGCTATGTGAATGTCGGTTCTGAACAGGCCGTCGTTCTCGGCCGCCACGGTTGTCACTTCGCGATAGATGGCCTGAAACACGAGAAAATCGCCGCTGGAGTAGACCGCAACGCTTCCGTCGGGCTGCTCGGTCGTGCGGATGTCGATGAGGCCGGCGAGCTCGCTCAGAGCATTGCCGCGGCGGTCGCGGAGACCCACCGCATCGCTGGGAGATGTGTCCCCTCCTTCGGCTCGCGAGATCTGCACGTTCAGGTCGGCGATTTCCTGGAGCAGGCCGTTGATCGTGTCCGCCTGACCGGCAACTTGCCGATTCAAGCCTTCGTGGATTTGCTCGGCCTTGTCGTTGAGGCGCCGGATATCCGCCGCGAGCTGCTGGCCTTGCAGAACGGCGATGTTCCGCACCCCTGCGCTCCCGGGCTGGTTCAAGATATCGTGAATGCTATTGAAGAACTTGCTCAGCGACGTGCTGAGATCGCTGTCGCTCAGCTCGCCGATCAGCCCTTCCAGTTGAGCATAAGTGTTCTCCTGAATTTCCCCGCTCGCCACATCGGAGTTCGCGGAGCGGAACTGCTCCTCCAGGAACTGGTCGATTTGCTGGACGATGGAGTGGACCTTGACTCCGGTCCCCAGCAGCAGATTGCCGTACCGCTGCGTCGGCGACGGCACCAGCACCACCCGTTCGCGGATGTATCCGGGAGTGTTGGCGTTGGCAATGTTGTTGCCCGTAACCTGCAGGCCAATCTGGGCCGCGGCCAAGGCATTGCCGGCGTTCTGAATGGTGCCGAAAAGAGACATGGCGGATCCGCCGCTAGCACGTGAACTGTGTTGGCGAAGGCCTCCTGGTATTGGCAAGGTCTCCCGACCTCGCCCCTTCGCCTTTCGGAGCCGCAAGAAAATGCGGGCTCAGGCTTCCTGGTTCACTAGCGAACCCACCGAGTGAACCGTTTCCCCTTCTCCATATGTCGGCTGCAATCGTCCGCCGGTGGCGATAATCTCGAGCAGTTGCGAAACATGTAGGAGCGACCGCTGTGCCAGCACCCAGTTCGTGATGCTCTGATTCTGCAACAGCCGCATGCGGGCCTGCGAATCCTTGACTTGCTTGCCCAGTTTGTCGCGCTGGCGAGCTGGTAGAGTTGCGGCAAGCCGGCCAATGGAGTCCCCTGGGAGGTTCTGCTCCTTCGCCGCCGCTAGCAACTCCCCGCGCCGAACATGGCATGCTTGCAGCCGCACACCCAGCGCCAGCTCGCGGATCTGCAATTCCGACAGAGCTTCCAGGTCGGCCGCGGCCAGGCAATCCTTCTTGGCGACCAGAACCGCCAGCAGCTCATCCTGCGCGCTGGATAACTCTGCCAACAGGGCGGCGAGCTCGTCCTCCCAGTCAACGGCGGGAGCGGCAGGCCCATTCGAGGTTGTAGCGACCATGAGTTTATCGGATTTGAAATCTGAGATTTGAAATTTGAGACGAGTGAACCAACTTCATCTGGCGTGGAGTAAGACTCTAGTCCTGCATTCTGCTGCCTTCCGATTTCAAATCTCAAATCTCAAATTTGAAATCCGTCGTCGCTCTACCCTCTCTTCAGCATGAACAGCTCAAACATCGGCCCGGCGAATTGTTCCTGGGTTGCGTCGGAGAGCTTCTCGGTGAGCATCTGGTCTAGCTGGCCCTGAAAGACTTCCTCCCCACGGCCGCCATGAAAGTAGGCGGGCTTGTCGACCGTCTTCCGCATGGAAGCAATCAACTGACCATAAAAGGTATTTCCCACGAAGTCGCCAAAGGCGTCTTTCAACTCCTCCGGCTTGCCGGACTTGGTATCCACCTGCGAAGTCAGCTCGCTGCCGGGCGCTGTCAGGGGGGCCAGCGGAGGCTGAAACGGCAGACTGGAGATTGAATTCACCATTGCAACTCACTTCCTTGCTATCCGTGTCTTGGCGTGTTTCATCCGTGGCTCTCAAACTGCCATCCCTCGCGGACTTATTCGATGATGAGCTCCCCAAACAGAGCCTGCTTATGTTTCAGCATCATGATGATGTCGATAACATCTTCCGCGGGAACCTTCAGGGCGTTGAGGGCGTCGACGAGCGCGGTAAGTTTGGTTTTCGTCCCATCGCCCACCATGTCAAAGGGAACAAACTCTCCGGTCGTCTCCGCGCCGCCGGTCTGAATCAGCCGGTTCTTGTGCATCACGGCGACGGGGCCGATTTCCACGTCGGCGCCGACAATGACCGCTTTTTTCCGCTCGTTGATGATGACCTTGGTGTCGGTCTGGAAGCGGGCGATGCGGGTGTCCAGGAGCAGGCCGGCGAACTGTGCCGGATTATCTAAATAGAGCGGCGGGATGTTGACCTCAATCTTCACCTGGTCAATGGCACGGGCGCCCTTGTAGCCCAGATCGGGCTGCGAGTTGATCCGGTCGGCGAGGTAGTTCGTGTTCTGGAACGAGGCGTGGTCCTTGTTCATGACCAGAATCAGTTTTCCGTTCCTGACGAACTCGTTCTGGAACCGCGTTTCCACCTGCAAGCCTTGGGTGACCCGGCCGGTCTGCGGACTGGCGGCGTCATCCAGCGAAATCTGTCCCTTTGCCAGGCCATACACGGTCTTGTCATCCGGCCGCGGACCTCGCATTTCCGTGAGCAGCAGGTGCCCGCCCGCCAGACTCTTGGCGCTCATCGCGCTGACCGTGCAATCGAGCAAATCTCCCTGCTGCGCCCCTCCGGGGGGGACCGTGGCTGAGACGGAGACGAGAGCCACGTTTTTCACCCCTTTCAGTTCGTCCAGGGAGACCTGACCCTTGGGGTCGGAACCAAGCCTGTGGCCCATCAACTCCATGTAGCGGGCCAGGGCCCGCATCGTTAGTTTGTTGTCGCCATCTCCGGTTCCTTTCAGCCCCACCACCAGCCCCACGCCATGCAGCGTGTTCTCTTCCTGTCCCTTGATGCGGCAGAGGTCGCCAATGTGATGGTCGGCGTGAACAGTTCCGAGGGAGAACGTGCTCAGCCAAACACAAAGTAACGGCAGGCAGAAAAATGACGAGCGGGACATGATGCGGCTTCCGATCCGTGAAATTCCGTGTTTCATCCGTGGCCACTGCATTCGCTACTTCGGACTCGGCTAGAATGGGCTGAAGGTGTCCAGGAAGCGGGTAATGAAGCCGCGGCGATAGCCGTCGTTGATACTGCCGAGCTCCTTCTTTTCGAGGGATAGTTCGGCCACGTCCTTACTAAGAATGAAGTTGCCTGGCTGGATATCTTCCCGGCGGCAAATGCCCGAGAGGGAGACGAGCCAAAGCTCTTCATTGTCTCGGATCTTTCGGTGGGCCTCCAGGACCAGGTTGCCGTTGGGGAGGACAGCTTGAACCGTGGTCGCCACCTCAAATTTGAGGGACTGAGTCGTGACCATCGTTCCGGTGGCCCGGTTCTGCTGGTTCACGTTGTACTGCACCCGCTGGTCGCCTTCGGTTTGCGGTGCCGGCTTCACGCTTCTTAGGCCGTTCAGGAAAACCCAATCGTTCAGAACCGCATCCCAGCGGTTCTGGCGGCGGCGCTGCACCTGCCCTTCGGAGTTCTGCCGCTGGGCCACGTCCACGCGAATGGTGATGATGTCCTTGACCCGCACTTCCTTTTGCGGCGGCAGCGGATATTCATACCAACTGGTCGGCGGCAGTTGCGAGTAGGACCCGCCATAGGGGGGCCGCGGAGCCGAGTCGAGCATGGCGGGGCCGGGACGCAATCCGGGGCCGCCTTGAGATACGGGGATGGGACGAGCCCGGCCGCTATAGAGGCTGGAATTGGGGGATTCGTCCTGAGGTAAGACAACGCCGCAGTTGAATGCTGCGAGCGTACTGCCGGCGAGAAGTGACCGGAGGAACTGGCGGCGGACGTTGTGGGAGGATGAATTCATGATTTGAATGATTTCTGGGTACTCGGTACTGAGTACCATGCCGTGTCTTAACGCACGCTCTTCACGCCGGTTCCCAGCACTTCGACGACTTGATACCCAGTCACGCGGGTGACCAGTTTTTCCTTGGTGGCCATGTCTTCGACCAGGACATTGTCTCCCGGCCCCCCCTCCTCGAGCGCTTTGCCCGTCGTGGATACCACGACGCCGGCAGTGACGGCTTTGACGGTGACTTTGTCGTTGCGGTGGACGAGGCGAGGAGATTGGACGAGCTCTTGGAACAGCTGCTGGCCCGCGGATAGCGGGCGGAGAAGTTCCTTGCCAACCAGGTCTTCGATTTTGGGAGGCACAGCGCTGTTCCCGTTTTGGATAGCCGCGGGACGAAGCTCCAGGTCGGTGGCGCGCAGGACTGTTCCTCGCTGGAGTGCGCGGGTTGCCACAGGCACCAGTGCGACACCCGCAGATTCGCCAGAATGGGTGAGTTTCGTCGAAGGAGTGATGTAGGCAGTAGGAACCACAGCTGTTGTCGCCGGCGGTTTCGAGGCAATGTGCGTTTCCGCGCGACGGACAACAAGTTTTTCCGCCCCGCTCAGCGTGACCGCTTTCAGATTCACGTCCGAAAGCGCGAGCAATTCGCGGATTTCACCTCGGCGGACATTTCGGACTTTTCCCGCGGAGGGGACCGGAAACAGTTGCAGTTCGGCAAGAGCTGCCGCTTCGTTCTCGTCGGCGGATACAATCTCCGCCACGTCCTTGAGCCGCACGATCGCGCCGCTGCAAACCGCTTCGGGCTTGAGGCGCACCTCGGCCGCATCGGCGGACCAGGCGGCGAGAGTGAGAAGCGTGGAGTAGAGGAGGATGCGTTGCATTTTCATCGGGTGGATCGCGTGCCGTTGTTCAGAGTTACCGGCCGGCTTACGCCAGGCCGCTCGCCTTGTCCGCTTACTATCTGCGGAGGTTGGAAATCAGTTGAAGAATCTGGTCCCCCGCCTGGATGGCTTGCGAATTGAGCTCGAAGGACCGCTGGGTGGTGATGAGGTCGATCAACTCCTGCACGGGCTCGACATTGGAGGCTTCGAGATAGCCGCCCCGGATCTGGCCCACTCCATTCTGCGCGGGACTGCTCTGTTGGACGTCTCCCGAGGAGCCGGTCTGGGCTAACAGGTTGTCACCGAGCTTGAGCAGACCTTCTGGATTCGGAAATGTTGCCAAGGTGAGTTGCGGCCCTTGCGTCGGCGATGTCGCTCCGTTTTCGGTGTATGAAATGGTGCCATCGGGCGTGATGCTGAAATTCGTGGCACCTTGCGGCAGGGTGACGGAGGGAGTCACTCTGCGTCCCGATGACGCCGACCCCAGAACTAGTTCGCCGCGGGCATTCACAGAGAAGTTACCTGCCCGTGTGTACAGGTTTTGACCGCTCGCATCTTCCACTTGAAAGAAGCCGGGGCCTTCAATGGCCATGTCGTACTGACCGTTAGTCTGCTGGAAGGCTCCTTGCTGCTGGCTGGTCTGCACGCTCTGCACGCGCGAGCCGAGGCCGATCGAAGTACCCGTGGCGGTCGTGTTCTGCTGCGAGTCCGCCGCACCGGGGTATTGGTAGTGCCGGTAGAACAGGTCCTCAAAATTGGCTCGCCCCTTCTTGAAGCCGGTCGTGTTGACGTTGGCGAGATTATTGGCAATCACGTCCAGCTTGGTCTGGAGGGATTCCATGCCGGTGGCGGCGGTATAGAGAGTTTGAATGCTCATGGGAGTCGGGGGGGCAGGGGACAGGAGTCGGTGAAACAGACTAAACGCGTAACATGCGGCTGATGAGGGAACTGGTCATGCTGTCGTGGTTCTGGATCATGCGGGTGCCGGTTTCGTAGGCCCGCTGGGCGGCGATGAGGTCGACCATTTCCTGGATCGGGTTGACGCCGCTCATTTCCACAAATCCGCGGCGGACGCGGCGATCCTCCGCCGGCAGCGGGGAGAGGCTGTTTTCGGGGGCGGAAAAATAGTTCTGGCCGACCTTCTTCAGTGCGGAGAGCTTGTCGGCCTGGGCGAGAGCCAATTCGCGGGTGTCGCCGGCTTGGGAAATGGCGCCGCCCGAGAGCATCTCCCAGGGGAGCGAGGAATTCAGTTGAATGGGACCACCGTCGCTGGATAGCACAGGATCCCCCTCGCGCGTTTGCAACACTCCTTCGCTGCTGAGTTGGAAGTTGCCGGCCCGGGTGAGGAGTTTTTCCTGGCCGCGCTGGACGACGAAGAAGGCGTTGTCTGTTTCCAAAGCCATATCCGTCTGGATGCCGGTGGAGCGAAGATTGCCGACGTGGAAATCCGTGGCGGTTTCCGTCTGCCCGGTGCCGCCGCCGACATCGTTGGTCGAGCGCGAGCCGCGGGAGGCCATTCCGCGCTCAATCGCCTCGCTATCGCGGGCTTCCAAAATCGCCAGCTCCCGCTTGAAGCCGACGGTATCGACGTTGGCGAGATTGTTGCTCAGCACCTCGACCTTCTGGCCCTGTGCTGCCGCCCCTGCCGCGGAGAGATAGAGTCCGTAGTACATGCCTAGCGCAACATCCTTGAATAGCGCCCCCCAGCGATGACCCCCGTTTAGCAAGAGGCGGGCCAGAGCTGGCAGAGAGCACGTTCAGGCTCGCGTGCTAGCCGAAGTAAGCTCCATCGGCGCAGCGAGTTACTGCGCACCGGAATGTTTCAAGTCGCTCATCACGAGAGGTCGGGCCGGTTTCTAAAACCCGCAGAAGTTGCCGGTTGAAACCGGCAAGGAATGACGCGGAGCGTCGAAGTCTTGCGTTCCCACGGGGGACCGTGGGAACGAGGAAATGTCCGCTCGCGGAGTGAGCGGACTACTTGGGGTCCACGCGCAGCTTGAGCTTGTATTCGCCGGGAAACTGGTAGCCTTCGCCGGCATATTCCGCTTGGATGCCGATGGCGAACTGCAAGGTGCCGGACGTCTTGGCGGTGAAGGTCATGCTGCGACCGACCTTGAACGGCTGACCTTTTTCGCCGATGCGGGCGCAGAGAGCGCCGCCGGCGATCTGGTTGGGGATATACCAGCCGTAGTTGGGCATGCCATCGGGCCCGGAGTGGGCGTTACTGCCCCAGGGGGACATGACAATGGAGCCCTCCGCCTTGACGACGATTTTGTCGCCGGCCTGGACCTTGATGCCGCTGCTTTTGAAGCCACGCTGGGCGAGGACGTCGCCGCCGACGGACATGTTCTTGCGGTAGGATTCGCGGGCCCCAGATTCGCGCTCGGCTTTGGTGATGTCTCCCAGGGCGATATTGAGGGGACCGTACTTGCTGGCGATGGTGAAGTCCTGCGGCGTGACCTTGCCCAGGACGGTGAAATCGGTCGTCACGACGGTGTCCAGCAGAATCCAGGGGCTGGCGCTGGCAGAGCCAGAGTCGTCGTCGGCCAGCTCCTCGGCGGCTTCTTCCATTTCTTTGAGGATTTCGGAAACGTGCCGCTTGAGTTCGGCGTTGTCGGACGCGACATGTTTTTCCAGCTCATTCTTTACTCGTACGCCCATGGCGGCGAGGTCCTTGTGAGCCTGCTCGCGGGTCTTGTAATCGTCGCCGCCCAACTTATCAATCAGGGCATTAATCTGCTCAGCCGCCTTCTTGTTGCTGTCGAGGCCGGGAACGAAATTGCGAATCTTGGAGATGGGAACCGTGAGCTTGCCGAACTGGGTTTCCACGGTGACTTCCGTCACCGAAAGGTCGCCACTGATAACCGAGCCGTCCTGCAGATGGAGGCGGATAAATTTCGGACCCAGTTGCACGACTGGGGCGCGGGAAACTTCGACGGCCTCTTCTTCCTTCGTTTTCTCGCCAGGCTTCGTTGTGCCGGGCGCGCCGGGTTTGACTCCTTCGATGACGCGGCGGATGACCCCCTCCACGTCCTTGACTGGCTCGGCGGCCTTCTCTTCCTGGGCGTAGGCCGCCAGGACCAACAGATAGACGAACCCGGCAACGGAAAGCTTGGTGGCGAATTTCATAAGGCGATTCCTGAGCGATCTAGTTGGCGCGAATGGAAGTGGGGAATTCGGCAGCCCCAAGGGTCATGGCGCGGAGTCTTCCCTTGCTTAGTGCCCACAGAGGGGCCCGCGGTTCCATTGTCATTTATCGCCGGGGAAAATTCCACTAGGAAGAGACGACTGGCGAGCGGATTTTACATTCCCGTGGCAGACCGGCGAAAGCTGGCCAATTGCAGACGCACTCACCCCTCTCCTCAGGACTTAAGACGACGCCGAAGGCCGGGAGTTTCCGCGACTTGGAGTTTTTTCGCGGGAACTAGGTAATTGTAATGGAAACGGTAGCTACGTTGGAAACGGCGTTCGAAGTGTCCTCAATGGTGTATTGGAACGAGTCCGTTCCCGAGCCTACGCCGGTGTAGGTATAGGTCAGGGTGCCATCGCCGTTATCGACGAGAGTGCCATTGACCGGCGGCAGCGTGATCACGATCGAGGTCAGGTCAAGGAGGTTTTCAGCGTCGGTGTCGTTGGCCGCAACGTTGATGATCACGCTATTGCCATTAATCAGAAGCAAAATCGCCGCATCATTGTTCGCAACGGGCACGTCATTGACCGGCGTCACCGTGACCGCGACAGTCGCCGTGTTGGAGACCTGTCCATTGTTGTCCGCAATGGTATAGGTGAAAGAATCGCTAGTGGTCTCGGAGCCGTTGTGGGTGTAGGTCACGGTGCCATCGGGATTGGGAACGGCAGTGCCGTTGGCCGGAATCTGCGTGATGACGATGGAGGCCGGGTTAACCGTGCCGTCGGCATCGGTATCGTTGGTGGAAACGGGGATGTTGGTGGCAGCGCCTTCAGCCACGGTGGCGGCGTCATTCACCGCCACCGGAGCATCATTAACCGGCGTCACCGTGACGGTGACGGTCGCCGTGTTGGAAACCTGGCCATTGTTGTCCTGAATGGTGTAGGTGAAGGAATCGCTGGTCGTCTCGGAGCCGCCGTGGGTGTAGGTCACGGTGCCATCGGGATTAGCGAGAGCAGTGCCGTTGGCGGGAACCTGAGTAATGACGATGGAGGTCGGGTCAATGGTGCCGTCGGTGTCGGTGTCGTTAGTGGAGACGGGGATGCTGGTGGCGGCTCCTTCAGCCACGGTCGCGGCGTCATTCACCGCGACAGGAGCATCATTCGCGGGCGTGACCGTGATGGTGACGGTCGCCGTGTTGGAGACAGTTCCCAAGTTGTCGTTGATGGTGTAGGTGAAGGAATCGGTGATGGTTTCCGAGCCGTTGTGGGTGTAGGTCACAGTGCCATCGGCGTTGGGGACCGCGCCGCCATTGGCGGGATTTTGCGTGATGACGATCGTTGCAGGGTTAATAGTGCCGTCGGCGTCGGTATCGTTGGTGGACACAGGGATGGTGACAGCAACTCCCTCGGCCACGGTGGCGGCGTCATTCGCCGCGACAGGAGCGTCGTTGACCGGCGTCACCGTGATGGTGACGGTCGCTGTATTGGAGACGGCTCCGGTGTTGTCGTTGATGGTATAGCGGAAAGTATCGGTAGTGGTTTCCGAGCCGTTGTGGGTGTAGGTCACCGTGCCATCGGCATTGGGGAGAGCGGTGCCATTGGCCGGCACTTGTGTGATGACGATGGAAGCCGGGTTGATGGTGCCGT
>JBPCKT010000043.1:0-6527 GCA_051004015.1 Pirellulaceae bacterium
CGACCGGCTCCGCCGCTCGCAAAAAGTCCAAATCCGCAGCAGAAAACCCCACCCCAGAGGTGGCCGCCGCTTGCGAATCGTAACACCTTCAGCGATTATTCAACTTTATCCCCGGCTGGTATCAACCGGCCGATGAGTGGGCGGAATTAACCTGCCGACTGACAGATGGCGGCTGGGTGATGAGGTGATGGCAGGCAGAGCCTGCCCTACTTCTTGCTCGCTTCCGCGAAGCGGCGGGCGACTTCTTTCCAGTTGACGACGTTCCAGAAGGCGGCGATGTAGTCGGGCCGGCGGTTCTGGTAGTTGAGGTAGTAGGCATGCTCCCACACGTCCATGCCGAGGACCGGAGTGCGGCCTTCCATCAGCGGGCTGTCCTGGTTCGGGGTGCTTTCCACCGTCAGCTTTCCGCCGGAGAAGGAGAGCCAGGCCCAGCCGCTGCCGAAGCGGGTCGTGCCGGCTTTGGCGAACTGTTCCTTGAACTGGTCAAAGCTGCCGCAGGCGGCGTTGATGGCCGCGGCCAGGTCGCCGGTGGGTGCGCCGCCCGCGCCGGGGCCCATGACGGTCCAGAAGAGCGTGTGGTTGGCGTGCCCGCCGCCGTTGTTGCGGACGACCGGGCGGATGTTCTCCGGCACCTTCGAGAGGTCGGCAATCAGCTTCTCCACGGGCAGCTTGTCGAACTCGGTGTTCGCGATGGCGTTGTTGACGTTGGTGATGTACGCCTGGTGGTGCTTGCCGTGATGGATCTCCATCGTCCGGGCGTCGATGTGCGGCTCGAGGGCGTTGGCGGGATAGGGGAGGGGGGGAAGGGTATAGGGCATGGGATACTCCGCTTGGCAAGATGGTGTTAGGGCAGGCTGGAAGCCTACCCCCGAGCACGCAAGCTGGCAGCTTACGCTACGGGGACTTTCTCCCGTTCCTCACCGGCAGCATAGCTCCACCACCACTTTGTCAGCAAGAGGCCAACGCCCCCGATCACGATGATGAGCAGATGCACGAGGACCACGCCGCACAGGATCTGCACCAGCTCCTTGTTGAAGCCGTAGCTGTGCAGGCCGATGCCGAGTTGGTTGACGCCGAACCAGGACCAGGCGGTGACAATGTTGCCGCCGATGGCCAGGATGGCGAGCCCCCGTTCTTTCACCAGGCCTCCCCAGCGGGCATGGAGGACCACCGCATTCCACAGCACGATGATCAGGGCCCCGTTCTCCTTCGGGTCCCAGCCCCAGAAGCGGCCCCACGAATCGTCCGCCCACAAGCCCCCCAGCACCGTCCCCACAAAGCTGAACAGGATGGCGAAGCAGACGATGCCGTACACAATCTTCCCGATTGCCTTGAACAACCAGTCCGGCCGCTGCATGGCGGCAACTTGTTGGATGCGTTGCCCTGAGCGTGTGGCAGCCGTATGCACGGCGGCGACACCAAAGCAGCCCAGCTCGGCGATCACATACAGGATGCCCGCGATGCCGGCCGCAAAGGTGGCGGCGTAGCCGAGCGTGATGCAGACGACGTGCGTCGCCAGCCAGAACTGCGTATCGAGCACCGCGGCGAGCTGCGGCATGGTTTCTCCGTCCTGGGCCAGCAGGTAGGCGATGAAGAGCGTCGCAAAGCCGGACACACCTGCCAGGATGTTGCCGATTCCCAGTCGGTAAATCAGCTCAATCACCACCCCGAAAATCACTCCCGCCCAGCCGATGAAAATGGCGGACGAGTAGAGCGTGGTCACCGGTGGACGCCCGGAGATGTACATTCGCAGGCCCAGCGCCAGCGTGTGAATGAGAAGCGTCAGGACCACCAGAGTGAAGGCGGTCCAGTTGAGCGGCATCCGCAGCCGGGGAATCAGAATCCAGACGGGAATGGCCGCCACGGCAACCAGGAACGCCAGGGCATAGGGGAACATTCCCATGAAGAACGGCGAGACGCCGTTGAAGCGAGTCTCCAGATTCACCTTGAACGCGGAGTAGTCCTCGGGCGGTCGCTTGCTCAGTTCGGCCTGGTATTTTTGCAGCGAGGTATTGAACTGCTCCGCATCGCCGGCACGGTAACCTTCCAGCATCCGATAGAAGTGCGAGGTCGGCGGGTCGGGCTCCTCGGCGGGGAAGTCCAAATCGGGCCGCTTCTTGCGGAGCTCGCTGAACATCTGGGCTTTCTGTACGTCCCGCATGGCGATGGGGTACGGCTGCCAGCGGTCTTTGCGGGCTTCGCTTTCGGCCATGGCCACCGGGTGTACCGGCTTGTCGTCGCGAATGGCGTCGATCCGCTGGTTGACGCGCTGGAACACCGCTTGCCAGCGCTCCTGAAGCGTCGGGTCCTGGTTCACTTCCTCTTCGGTGGGGAGCGGCGGGAGCATGATCACCTCGAAGGATTCCACCAGCTTGCGGTAGCTCTCCAGCCGGTCGGCCAGCTTGAGGAGCTGCGCCTGATAGTCGCTGACAGGCTCCTTTTTGCGGCGAAGAGCGGCAGCGGCTTCGGCTTCCTTGACGAAGGTGTTGTACTTGCTGCGTTCGAACTCCTTCATTAACGCGGCGAGGTCCGCATCCTCTTTGGGGGGATTTTCCAGGCGGAACAGCACCGCCAGCGGATTGCCGCCGATTTCTTCGATCGAGTAGCACCAGTCACCGGGGCGTTCTTCCAGGCCGAGTGTTTCCACCACTTCGCGGCTTTCAATCTTGAACAGCTTGTACTTCTTGGCGGCGGGAGAGGCAGTAATCGTGTCCAGCAGCCATTCCACGGCAGCGGTCCGCTTGCCGTCGCCGTTCTTCACCCGCTCGTAAAAGCTGCCGGACATGGTCCGCGCGCTGTTGCGAGCCACCGTATCCATCGGCTTGACGCGGCCGTCGTCCAGCACCGGCAGACGGCTGAAGGCGGCGAGGTTCATGTCCTTGTTCGTGAACTTTGGAGGCGACATCCAATAGCTGAGCCAGACGCCGCATAACATCGTTCCGATTGCGCCACCAATTAACAGGTCTATCAATCGGAATACGTCAGATCGCAGCGTCTCTCGTAAAAAGCGAGATACCGTGATGAGAAAGTGCGAGACTAAGCCAATCGCCACAATCATGCAGGCCACGTAGGGAATCATCCAGCCGGTGTTGGTGACCACGCTGAGGATGGTGTAGTCCTTCGTCTGGCTGAGCGACCCAAAGCCGCTCTGATAGAACGTCTCGCCCGCGAAGCGGAGCGGGTTGTTCATCCAGATATGCACGGAACGGTCCGTGTTGCGAGTGGGGTCCACTAGATGCACGTCCGAGGAAAAGTTCTTGGTGATCGTGCTGGCGGCGAACTTGTCGCCGCGGGCGTCCACGAGGCGGAGAGAATACGGCCGGTAGCTCCGCTGGAACCGGAGAGAGACCCCGTATTTCTTGCCATCCGCCGTAACCACGTCCTCCTGCGGCTCCGTGAAGCCGGCGGAGCTGGTATGCGTGGTAACCTTCTGAGATAGGGCATACGTGCCCAAGTCAGTACCCTTCTCTTTGGTCAGGAATTTCACGTACATCGCCCCTTCATCGACCGGGGCGTCGCTGTCGGTCCCCTTGGAGGCAGGCAAATCCACCAGGGCAATCTTGCTGTCAAATGCGGCCCCCTTCGTGTAAGGCAGCTTGTCTTTGCTCTTGGCGCGGCGGAGCGTGGAGTTGGTGAAGTAATTGACGACCTGCACTTCGAACGGCAGACGCTCGTCTTGAATCGGGGTCGCGGTCTCGGCGCTCCTGAGCAGGTGCTTGCGGGGAATGGCGATGACCTCGTCCTGACCGTCCGCGAGCTTGCGCGTGATGGCGAGCTCGGTGTTGCGGACGTCGTAGACGTAGTTCACGACCTGCCCTTCCGCCATGCGGGCCTGGTTCTCCACCGCGTAAAGCGAGACAAACAGCTCGCCGAACATCATCAGGGCGATGCCGGCGTGAATCACCACAATGCCGCCGCGCTGCTTGAAGACCAGGATGCAGCCGATCAGGAGGGGAATCGTCCCCAGGATTCCCATCATCAATTGCCAGACGATGCGGAGCCCTTCGTCGGGAACGCGGATGCCCGTGTAGATGAGGAAACACCACAGAGCCGCCAGGATCACCAGCACGCCCGCGCACAGGCCGAAGATAATCCTTTGCTGCTGCGTGCCGCGCTGAAAATCCCAGACGGTCGGAGCCCAACTGGCCAGCGCCGCCCCGCCGCCGATGACGCCGGCCATGACCAGGAACAGCAAGCCGATCCACATCTGCCCCCAGGTGAAGAACGGCACCCCTTGCAGACCCTGCGAGTTGTGGCCGCTGGCGATGACGAGGAACGTGATGAGCACACCTAGCGAGGTCATTCCCAGCCCGAGGAGCAGACGGGTGCCCGAGGCCTGCACCTTGAACCGCCACAGGTGCGCGGCCAGCAGGTTCAGCATCATCATCAGCCCGACGGACATGCCGCCGGGGGCGTAGAACTTGCCCGGCAAGTTGTGCAAAAACGCGGGAAAAAACTGGGCTGGAAAGACGTACTTGAACGAGACTTCCATGAAGAACGAGCGGAAGTAGCGGTCCACCACTTGCCAGATGTCCGCATCCGCCTGAGCCGTCGTCCCGACCCAGATCACGAAGATGCCCAGCAGAAACAAGATCACCGTCAATTGCAGGGAGGCCATGTCCTGGAGGATCCAGGAGAAGACTCTCTCCACGGTGATGGCTTGCTCGCGCCGCTGGGCGGTGCGGGGCAGAGCCTGGTCGGTAGGTAACGCGGTAACGGACATTTCCAACTCCGGGACTTTTTTTAGTAGCCTGCACACTCCGTGTGCAGGCCGGTCCGCTCACGGAGTGAGCGGACTACTTATTCCATCTTGAGCGACTTCACAAACTCTTCAAAATTCTTCTTCTGCTCCAGGGCCGGCTTGACCGGGCCTTTGAGCTTGATGAACCAGTTAGTGCGGCCGGAGGGAGCGATCACGCCGATAATGGCTTGTTGCTTTTCTCCCGGCGGGCCGACGATTTCGATCTGGCCGGCTTTCAGGCCAAAAACCTCCGTCGTGCCAAGGGCCGACGCCAATTCTTGCTCGTCAATAGGCTCCAACCCCACCTGTCCCCGCCAGCGATTGATGTTGTCCGCCAAGGCACCCCCGGCCGAGCTGACGGAAATCTCCACGGCGTCTTTGGGGTCGCCAACGACAAACCGCGAAATCTGGAACTGCCCGGGGGGAGTCTCTTTCCACCCTTCGGGAAGCGTGAATTTGATCTCCGGCTGCTCCGGCTCTTCGCCGCGCATCCGCGCCAGCTCCTCCAGCTCTTCCATCGTCCGGGTGTACACATCCCCCTGGCTCGGCGTGCCGTCGAGGTAGGCGGAGAGATCGACCAGGGTAATGTCCTGTGGTCCGGCTTGAAGTTTTGACGTTTGCTTGTCCAGCTCAGAAGCATCGATAGGTTTCAGCCCGACTTCCGCACGCCAGCGATTCACATTCGCCAGCACATACTGCTTCTCGTCGCCATCGCGCATCGGCAACTGGGTGACAGTCAGTTCCAGTGGCGTCTCGCTGGTCCCCATCTGAATCGTGGCGAACCGCATTGATGTCCCTTCCTGCTGCTTCCACCCTTCGGGAAGGGTCCAGGTCGGGGGCTCGCCAGCACGGCTGAATTTGACCGATTTGAGGAAGGTCTTCAGCAACTCCATCCGCGGCGCGACCAATTCATCCGGGCCGGAAACCTTGAAAAACCAGCCGTTGGGGCGGGCGAGGGCGATTCCCCCGATCACCCGCTGCCTGGGGCGCTGGGCGATGTAGGTGGCGATGGCCTCTTTCTTCCGGGCCGCCGGTGAGATGACGCTTTGAGCCCAAGAAAGCCCAAAATGCAGCCCCAGGCAGAGCAGGAACATGAAGAGCCACGTGCCGAGCCGCACCCCCCAGCGGAGGAGGGACGCTCTGGGTAAAGTTTCAGCCATAACGAAAGGAAGACCCAGGTGGGGCCTTGGGAGGAAGCGGCCAAGGTGGGAGTGGAGCCGCTGGAGTGGAGGAATAGGGAGCGAAAACGTCTTGCGATGTCTCTTCCTGATTATAGCGCCCCAGCGACCGATTGGTACAGGCAACAGCCACGGGGCAGAGGGTAGGAGGCCAAATCGAGGGGACTGACGTGGGTAACGCATTTTGTTGATAAGTCCCCTTTCGGGGGGTTTGATTCGCTTGATTCCTAGTCTTCGCTGCGAAACACTTACGAAAATAAGCCCCCCCGCAAGTTGCAATCGCCATTGGATTTGCGCCGCTGTGCCAGTACGTAAAGTTGATTCACGCGGCACGAAAATGGCCACTTTTGATTCATCAAAAAAGGCGGACGTGATAAGGTGTTTTTCAATCGCTTTTGGAGACCGTAATCCCTTTCGCTGCCGGCGCGCACCGCCAAGCGGATGGTGCTTCGCCCCCGGGAAAAAAGCAACGACCAAATTGCCAAAGCGCAGCCTTCGGCCGCAACCAAAGAAGAAAGGCGTTGCTCCACTGGATAAAGTGATGGGTGTTCTACGAACCACCCTTTACTTCTGGGGGCAACGCCATGAAACGTTTTATACAACAACAC
>JBPCKT010000044.1:0-23729 GCA_051004015.1 Pirellulaceae bacterium
TCCTGCACACTCCAAGGTTCTGCAAGTCCCAAGATCTGCTGATACAATTCGATATCCCGCATCGGCTACACCTCCCTTGGGCAGCCGTTTTAGCCCCGAATCCACCCACGGAAAAGCCGGAAGGACCAAAAGATTGACGTTGCTGATGCCAAGCTTTAGGATCTAGCTTCCGTTCGTGCGTCGTGTGCTCTTTAAGGCCTCTCTATTGAAAGGGAAAAAATGAAGTCCTGCAAAGCCTTTACGATGGTCATCACCCTCGGCGTTACCTTGCTCTTCATTTCCCAGGCAGCACTCGGAGCCCCCACTGCATCGTGGTGTTCTTTCATTCAATATGTTAACCAGAGTGAGGGGAATTATTTTCAGCCCGAAGACCGATTGGGGGCATTGATAGCGGGGGAATGTAGAGTCCCAGAAGGTGAAGCTGGCGTCATTTTTCAGCTCGCTGCCAAGATTGTCGAGGGAAATGAGGGGGCACCTGTTGCGGATGCGCACGACACTCAGTACGTTGCACCGGCTGGTGTTGATTTCGCAACCGTCGAATTCGGGTACTGGACAAACAGTATGACTTACACGCCGACTTACACGGTCATCGCCACGATTTATTACTACGACGACGATTTCAACAAGATTGTTTTGGCAAGCAATTCGGCAATGTGGTCCACGGATTGAATCATGTCAGTCAAGGGTCGAAGACTCGTTTCCTCTCTATGCGTGCTGGAGTAGATATCATGCAACGAACAATTGTGTGGTTTTGGGCTCAAATCGTCGTCGTTTCCATTGCGACGTGCGGTTCATTTGAATTGGCGAGTTCGCAGGAGCCACCAATAACACCGCCCCTCCGCGGGCTTGTGGATTTGCTTCAGGGGCGAGGTGTGATGGAAGATCTTGACATTGTCGATTTTCAAAAGGAGAAAATCGAGAAGGTACTCGCTGAACGCCGCGGCGTAACAGGGGCTTTTGGAGCTACGTTGGATGCAGCCCCGCTTGAAAAGCGAAAGGATCTCTTGGCAAGTTTTAGGGCGGCACTCGACAAGGCGGACAACGATGTGGCGGAGTCGCTATTGCCTGCTCAAATTGAGCGCCTCAAGCAGATACGCTTTCAGTTGATCGCAAGAAATGACGCTACGACATACGGCTTGAAGAACAAGCAGCTTGCATTAGCACTCGAATTGACCGAGGTACAAAAAGCGGAGATTGACGCTAAGGCTGCAGACGTCAACAAGACCGTGGAAGAGAAACTGAAGAAGCTCAAGGCAGAAATTGCCAAGGTCAAATCCGATGCGAGGGAGGAATTGATAAAGGTCTTGACGCCAGTGCAACGAAAAAAGTACACGGAACTATACGGTAGGCCATTTGAAGAGTGACGGCAAGATAGCTCAACTTAAACGCATCTCAAGCTTGTGTAGGAATCACTGTCTAACTCACTTGTCCGCGCAATCTTTCGAGAATCACCCGCAGCCGCTGGCGGTAGTATTTCAGCCCCGGGAAGAAAAAGCAGGCGGCTGAGACCGTGCCGAAGATCAGGTGGGCGTAGTCGGGAAAAACCGCCATCAATCCAGCGGTGATAAACAGCGCGAAGGCCTGAAGGTAAAACTGGCCGGAAAGGATGCCCGCTTTCACCAGGAAGCCCATGCCGTTGACCAGGCCCAGGACGGGCGAAAGCTTGAGCACCGGTAGGCCCAACCAGGCTTCCAGCGGAAACAGGAGCGCGACGCAGACCATGCTGCCGGCCCAGACATGGGCAAGCTGCCGCTCGACAAACGTCACCGGCCCCATCCGCCGGCGGAGCACCCAGAACACCGCGGCCCAGGTCCCCAGGCCGGCGGTCCAGAGCAGGAAGTAGTGCAGCCGGTTTTCATCCTTGAACCAATAGAGCGCATTGGTCGCCAGGCAGGCCACAAACAGCACCAGGCTATGCCACATCCAGAGCAGGCCCCAGTTTTCCAGCACGCTGGCGTGATGCGTCTCCCGCAGCCAGAGGGAGATGATTTGCGTGAAGCGTCCGCTGCGGGCGGAGATGCTCTCGTTGTTCAGGTAGGCTTCCAAATCCGCGGCCAGCAGCGCGGCGGAGGCGTACCGCAGGTCCATCGGCTTTTGCAGGCAGCGGAGGGCGATCATCTCCAGGTCGGCGTCCGCCTTGGGATTGAGCATCCGCGGCGGCACCGGGTCCTGCTCCAGGACCATCAGTACGATATCGACCGGCGAAGCCGCCTGGAACGGCGGGCGGCCGGTGAGCATGTGATAGAGCACGACCCCCAGGCTGTAGACGTCGCTGGCCGGCCCCACCTGCCCCCGGTTTCCCACCGCTTGCTCCGGCGACATGTACGCCGGCGTTCCCAGAATCGCCCCCGTCTTGGTCAGGCTCGGGGCGTCGGTGATCTGCTTCGCCAGGCCAAAATCCGTAATGTGCGGCCAGCCATTTTCGTCGAGCAGGATGTTGCTGGGTTTGATGTCGCGGTGCAGCACGCCCCGGGTGTGGGCGAAATGGATGCCGCGGGCGACGGCAGCCAGGATGGTGGCCGCCTCCTTTGCCGGCAACGGCCCCAGCGCCAGCCGCTGGGCCAGCGTGGTGCCCGCGATGTGCTTCATCGTGAAATAAGGGCGTCCACTCTCCTGGCCGACCTCGTACACGGGCACAATCGCCGGATGGTCCAGCTTCGCAGCCGCCTGAGCTTCCGCCTGGAACCGCTCGAGGTCCGCAGCGGATGCCAGATTGCCCCTGAGCACCATTTTGAGCGCGACTTCGCGGGCCAGGCTCAGTTGCTTCGCTCGATAGACGACACCCATTCCGCCCCGGCCGAGCTCTTGAATGAGCTCGTAATCCCCAAACCGGGCCGGCAAATTCAGCGTTCCGCTGGGGAAGTCGCTCTGCGCGGGAATCGTCTCGGCAATGCTGCCGCTCCCCGCCGCCTGGGCAATCAACACCGCCCCCCAGAGCTCCCGCAGCTCCGCGGCGAACTCCGGCTGCAGCCGGCATTGCTCTTCCAGTACCACATGCTCACCCCGCTGCACCCGGTCCGTGAGCTGCGTCAGGAGGGCTGCGAAGCGCTCGTCGTGCTCCGCTGCCGCGGTTTCGGAAGTCGAAGGAAAGGTTGCCACCGCTTCATACTAGCCAAAGGGGGGAACTGCTGGAAACGGGTGCAAATTGCCGCTGCAGTGAGCTAAACTACGGATATGTACATCACCTCCTCCCCATCCGTGTCTGCGAGACGAGTCATGTTCTCAATTTGGTTGAAATACTTTGGGAGCATCGTGCTATTGGGCGCACTGCTCCCGGCAGCATTGTTTGGCCAGGAAGCGAAAACGCCTTCCTCGAGCGAAGCCGCGGCAATTGCCGGCGCGGACCCGGCCAACTTGGCGGACATTGTGGAGAAGCTCACTCCCGAGAATCGCAAGGCATTCGGCGAAATGCTGGCGAAGGACTGGCAGGACCGCCGCCCGGAATGGGTGGAGATGCTCATCGCCCTATTGAAGCGCGAGCAAATCAATTTGGGAGTCGGCTGGTTCCAGCCCGGCGTCCCCAAGTATGACTGGAAATGGCTCTCGGGAACACTGGATGCCAACAAGGACGGCCTGATTGCCAAGGACGAGTTGCCCAAGGACGCGCCGTACGCGGAGTTGCTGTATTCCCGCCTGGACCGCGACGGCGATGGCGAGCTGCGCTCAGCGGACTTCGACTTTTTCTGCCGCCAACCCCCCACGACGCCCCAGATGCTGAGCAGGTTCTTGTCCGCAGTTCTGGATGCCGATTCGAATGGGCGGATCACTCCCGAAGAGATGCAGAACTGGCTCAAAGGAGCGGACAAAGAGAAGGCCGGCTTTCTTACGCTGGATGACCTGAATGAGGACTTCAACCGAGCGATGGCGGATCTGAACAGCGGAGGTGAGGACATGCCTGGCCCCGATAAGATGCTGTCGATGTTTTTTCGCGGGGAGTTGGGTGCCTGGGGAGCGGGGCCTAAGCAAGGTGAGGAGGAAGCTCCTGATTTCACACTCCCCACCCACGATGGAAAGGAGACCATCACCCTCTCCAAGTCGCGAGGCAAGCCGGTCATTCTCATTTTCGGCAGCTTCACGTGAGGGCCCTTTCGATCCCAGGCTGGGATCCTCGACAAGCTGTACGCCCGCTACAAAGATCAGGTGGATGTCTATGCCGTCTACATTCGCGAAGCCCATCCGGCCGATGGCTGGAAGATGAGCGGAAACGACCGCGTCGGCGTGACTATTGAACAGCCCAAGACACTCGAAGCCCGCAATCTTGTGGCGAGTAAGTGCTGCCAGGCGCTGCATCTGACGATGCCCCTGCTCGTGGATACGATCGACGATCAGGTGAATCGCGCCTACAGCGGCTTTCCCGACCGTCTCTATCTGATCGATCGCCAGGGAAAGGTCGCGTACAAGGGAGGCCGGGGGCCGTTCGGTTACAAGCCGCGGCAGTTGGAGCAGAGCCTGCTGCTGATGCTGATGGAAGAGAAGATGACCAAAGGCAAGTAGGATGGTTTCTCCAGACGTTCGGAACCGCACTGGACGGGCGAGGGCGCCGATCCTACTTCACCGTCATTCGCACCACCCAGACGCTGTTAG
Source organism: Pirellulaceae bacterium (assembly GCA_051004015.1). Taxonomy (GTDB): domain Bacteria; phylum Planctomycetota; class Planctomycetia; order Pirellulales; family Pirellulaceae; genus SXOA01. The sequence goes on from JBPCKT010000044.1 coordinate 4,585, forward strand.
TTTCCCCAGAGCCCTTGGGAATGGCGCTCCAGCCGCGGGCGAGACGATCGTAGATACAGAGGACGTGCGTGTCGTCGAGACGGAGGAGCTCGGTGTATGCGGAAGTGCCGCTGGCAGGATTTGGGATCGCGTCTTTCTCCTGACAAGCGTTGTGATGGGCCAGTAGGTCCACCCTCTGCCAGTCCTTCCCACTGCCGTCGGTATTGAACCAGGCATACAGCCCGGGACGACCGCCGGAGAGGACGAGTGTGCCACTCGGCAGGGCGGCCAGGGCGGGTTGCACCGAGCCGACGCCGGCTGGCAAGTTTTGCGGCTTGCTCCAGGTCTTGCCGTCGTCGCCCGAGATCGTCTGGCCGTATGACACGTTGGAAGCCAGCCGGAAAACGCACATCAGGCGGCCATCCTTGAGGCGGCAGGTGGCGGATTCGCACGGCCCTTCCGCACCCGGCAGCGGGCAGGTCTCGTCGGCGAGGACCGCGCGGACCTTCCAAGCCACTCCATTCTGGGACTCAGCCGCGACCAGGCTGTACCGCTTGGTGTCCTTGAAGTAACCGTACAGCATCGCCAGGTGGCCGTCCTTGATTTCCACCGTGTTGCCGTTGAACACGAACCCTGACAGGCCGAGCTGTGGCGAGAAAGACTTGTCCGGTCTCGGCCAACCCGTGATAGTCAGACCCTCGATCATCTCCTTCGCCTCCCGTTTCCCTTTCGGCACGAGCTGGTATGGGGCGCTCATCACGCCTGCCCCCTTGGGCCGCAGGTAGTACGGAATCAAGAGCTGGTCGCCGCTTGGCAACCGCAGGGCGGCATCGCTGTAGAGGCCGATTTTCGGTTCGCTCCAGGTCAGTCCGCCGTCTGCGGACCAGCAGAGCGCTGCGGTCGCTTTCTCCACATGGTCGTCGTGGTAGTTGCTCATCACCGCCAGCAGTTCGCCGCCGGCCAGTTGCGTCATGGTGGGGAACCAGCAGTACCCCTCGCTCCGCAACACCAGCACCGGGGCGGATAGCGTCACTTCGAGCTCGCCGACCTTGTCGGTGCGGACGTCCTTCCAGTCCGCGGCGACAGCGGTAGAAGCAACTGCAAGAAGCAGACAAATCAACGCGTAAATATGGCCGCTCGTCCGAGAAACCATGGAATCACCCCGATAGTGAACCGGCTGAAGCCGGTTACTACAAACGGTTACCCTGCCGGCTTGGCGTCGTCCTGTTTCGCCAGGATGATAATCTGCGAGCCGCCAAGGTCGTAGAAGTAGATGTACTTGCCATCCTTCGACGAGCCGATGGCGACGTTTTTGCAGCCGCCGCTGACTGCCGCGCTGCCGACCAAGCCGACGTACTTGCCGTCGGGGGTGAAGCACTTCACTTTCCCTTCAGACTCCGACGTCAGGATGTTCCCTTCCGACGTAAAGCAGACGTTCATGGGGTTGCAGCAACCGCCGAAGCTGGCGCCGCTGGATTCCCGCTCGCGCGAGCCGAAGGAGCCGAGTTTTTTGCCGTCCTTGCTGTAGTGGACGACGGAGTGGCGGGAGTTTTCGGCCACCCACAGCTCGTCGCCACGGGCCTGCACGTCCATCTGCCCACAGCAGCCGGAAAGGCCGGTGATAATCTGCCTGGCGTTCTTGAATTCCATGTCCGTCCGCCAGACCGCAAAGCCGTAACCTTTGGTGACGGCCGTGGTGACATAGACATTGTCTGCGGAAACCGTCACAGCGTGGATTTTCTGCAGCCGCTGGGTGATTTCGTTGATGACGTCGTCGACGGACTTCTTATCGAGCTGCGCGACCATCGTCTCGTAGCTTTTGATGATTTGCTTGTACTGGCGGACCTGGTTTTCCAGGACTTGTTTCTGGCTGGCACCGGGCTGATTGACGCCGCCGAGGATGATGGTCGCCCGGACCGGCTTCTTCGCTGCCTTCGTCTCGGCGGGCTTGTCTTTGGGCTTGTCGGCTGGATTTCCTTCGGGCTTTTCGGCTGGCTTGTCTTTCGCTTCGTCCTTTTTCTCCGCCGCATTGAGCTCCTTGAGCTGGTCTTCAAACCCCTTAATCGTCTCCGTGAATTGTTCCACCTGCTGCTTGTACTGTTCCTTCTGCTCCTTGAGCTGCTCGGCCGCCTGCTCACGGAGGGTCTCTTTGTCTTTCAGCACTGCCTCCACGTGCGGCGACGCGACTTCCATCAGCAGCTTTCCCGCCTTGTCATATTTCGCCAGTCGCCCGCTGCCGCCGACATAGATGTTGCCAGTGGGGTCCGCGGCAATCCGCTGCGGTGTGAAAGTCGTGGTCCACTGCGTGACCGGCTTTCCATCGGCGGAAAGGACGTGAATCTCTCCGCCCCCCTTTACCTTGGTTTCCACATCCGCCCCGTAGACGACAGGAGCGGACACGACCGCATAGATCTGGTCCTCGGCACCGACGCAAAAGGTTTGCAACGTCCCTTTGCTTTCCTTCCCGCGGATAGTCACCTTCGTCAGTTCTTTGTGCGTGGTCGGCTCGGTCTCCTTGGCGGCTTCAGGCGCAACATTGAGCGCGCGGCTGATGACGCGGAGCGTGGTGGCCTCGCGCTGGTCCTTGGCGGGAGCCGCCTTCGCAGGCTGGGCTGTGGCCGGCTCGTCGCCGTGCCCTGACGAGAGAAGACCGGCGGACAGCATGCTGACGACCGCCGCGCTAGCCAGCAGATTGTGGTAAATGCACCAGGCTCGCATGTTCAAACTCCTGAGAAGAGACCAAACGCTCGGACAGCCCCATGGACGTCTCGGATTATAGGTGATTGCGGGGAGTAACGGCAACTGTTTCCCATTGATAATACTCCTCACACTCGAGCCCGCTCTTGGCGTCCTGGACGGCCTACCTTTGCAGCGACGCCGCGAATTGCACCTTCTCGAACCCAACGAGCCGCGAGATGTCATAGACTTCGATGACGCTGCCGAGCGGAACGTCGGGGTCAGGGTGGAGGATGACGGGTGCGTCCCGCTTGATGCGAGCGACCTGGGCGAGCGACTGCTTGAGGGCCAGCAATGACGCAATGGGCGCGTCGTTCACCGCCCAAGTGGCAGCCGACTCCTGCCACCGGATGCGGACCACCACGTCTTCGAAATCGGCTTCTGGCGGCGGGGGCAGATCGGTGGAGGACGCGCCGCTGCCGCTGGCTGCGGATAGCTGGCTTGGCAGGGACAACTCCGCAATGCTGAAGTTGCTCGAAAAGATGAAGTAGATCATCAGCAGAAAGACGCAGTCGATCATCGGCGTCAGTTGCAGATCGACGGGGGAGCGGCGAGTCGTGTAAGTTGGGCGGCGCATGGCGGAAAGTCGGATTTCAGACTGCTGATCGCAGATTTGCCTCACCGGGTGTTTTCCTTCTCGAACACGGCAAACTTCACATTCCAGATTCCCGCGCGGGCGCAGGCCAGCATCACGGGCTCAACGTGCTTATAGGGGGCGGTCTGATCGCCGCGGATGCGGACTTCCAAGTCCTTCCCCAGGTCGACTTGCCGCTCGGCAAGTTGAGTACGTAATTCATCGGCAGTCACTTGCCGGCCGGCGAATAGCAGCGTGCCGTCCGCCAGCACGTTCACCGTCAATCGCGGCTTCTCGCTGGGCTTGTCCTGAAGGCCGCTTTGAGCCGTGGGAAGCGGCAGCGCGAGTTGAACTTCTTGCTTCGCCAGATGGTTGGAGACCAGGAAGAAGATGATGAGCAAAAACACGACGTCGATCATTGGCGTCATGTTAAAGCCGACCTCGCCCCCTTTGCTGAAGCTGGGAAATCTCATCAAGTCGCTCCCTTGGCTCCGGCCACGCGCGGCGGAGGAGGTGGCGGCGGAGCAGGCGGTGCCTTCGCGGCGATAAAACCGCGCTTGAGCGGAGCAAGCGCGTGCTGAGCGGCATAGGCGGCTTCGGCGACGTACTGGTCCACCCGGTTGCGGAAGATCGCAAACGCGCCGAGCGACGGGATGGCGATAATCAGCCCGACAACGGTGGTGACAAGGGCCTGGTAAATGCCGTCCGCGAGTGCCGAAGCGCCGGCAGTTCCCTCCGTGTCCGCCACCACCTTGAACGCCATGAGCATTCCCGTCACCGTGCCGAGCAGCCCCAGCATGGGCGCGATGTTGCCCACGACGGAAAGATACTCCACCCTGCGGAACAGGCGGGCCGATTGCTCGCCCAACGCGTCTTCCGTCGCTTTCTCGACTTCGCTCCAACCGCTGTCGGCTTCGTTCAGGCCATACATGAGCACGAACGAGAGGAAGCAAGGCTTGTCGCGACAGACCTTGATGGCCTGCGGATACTCTCCCGCGGCAACCAGGTCGCGGACTTCGTCGCTGAGACCGGCGGGAATCAGTTCGCCTTTACGGAGGCTGAGCGCATTTTCAAAAACCAGGTAGGCCGCCGTTAGAGAAACGCCGATCAGCACCAGCATGATGATGACGCCGATGGGGCCGCCGGAGAACAGAATCTCAAAGAACCCCAACGGAACTTTCTTGGGAGCGGCGGGTTCGATGGCAGCGGGAGCCGCGGTTGACTTTGCGTCAGCCCCTTTCTCCTGGGCGATAGCTCTAGTTGTTTTCCATGAACTCGCCGCAGCCAAAATCAGAATTGCCGCGATGATGAGCACAACAATCTTCGGCACGCATTTCTCCTTGTTCCAAGAATAGTACTCATCTCGCTCCGCGAGATGATTCCTCACGCGGAGCGTGAGGAGTACTTTTTCAGACTACTTTTTTTCGAGCCACGCCCTGGCTTCCTCCGCAGCCGCTGTCCGACTATACCCGCTCAGCACCTCGCGGTAGAGGCCGGCTGCCTGCTCGCCCCGTTCCAGCTTCTCATGCTCCTTGGCCGTGGCAATGAGGGCGTCAGCCGCCATTGCCCGCTGCTGGTTGTACACCAGTGGAATATGGAGATAGGCCAGCGCGGCGTCCTCGGACTGATTCAGCCGAGCCAGCGCATCGCCCACGACGAAATAACCGCCGGCGCGGACCTCCGCCGGCATTTGCTCGATCGCCGATTGCCACCGCTGTACGTCCTCCCGCTTCGCGGAAACGAGCTTCGTCCGCCAAAGTTGAATCTGCGCAAGTGAGCGAATTCGCACATCGACTGTCTTACTGCCGGCCAGACCGTCCAGAGCCGTCATCGCCGCGCTTCTTTGCGGCCCGGTGAGAAGCCAGCTCGCCCCCAGGACCTGCGCCGCTGGCGCTTTGCTATGGAGCCAGGCCAATGCGCGGGGCTCGAGCGCCGCATCCGGCGGCAGGGAACGCCAGGCGACGGGGACCACATTGTAGTGCGTCGTCAGAGGGTCGCTGGACACAATGGCCAGCCACTCATCGCCGGCGACGTCAAATCGCCCGACTTCCGCGTAACACACGACGAGCTCGGCCATGATTTTCCGCCGGGCCCAGGCCCGCGGCTCGTCCCGCTTGGCTTGTTTGTAGGCATTGATGGCTTCCTCCAGCTTCCCTTCGCCGCGGAGCGCGTCGCCGCGCTCGTGCGCGGGAGTCCACTGCGTGCGAATCTCGACAACGCGCGCGGCCGGAATATTCTCTATCCGCCCGGACGACGACTTGAGTTGCAGCGACTCGCCCGTGAAGTCGACAACTTCACCCGTGCGGTTCGTACGGGTCTTGGCGTCCTTGCCCGTGAGGACAGTTACGGAATCTTCCGCAAAGCAAGGATGGAGGCGCGAAACCGCCAGCGTGAAGGCGATGATTACCGCTAGTGGAACCTGGAGTCGCATGAGGGATGATTTCGGGTCGCGAACAAGCGTTAGAATTTTGAAATGTCCACGTAACCGTAATTCCCGTGGTTCTGTTCCGCCAGGCTTTTGAGGAAATTCGGTCCGCCGCTGGCGCTGCCGGAACCGAACTCAATGGCGTTGATGCTGGTGCCGCTATTCAGTCGGCGGATGCGGTCGAGCTCGGTGGAGGAGAGCTTGGGGTCGTCGGCATCGGTCAGGAAGAAGATGACATCGGGTTTGAGCCGCAGCGCCATCTCCAGAGCCTCCATGTGTCGCGTGCCGCCGTCCGCCAGGATGCTGCCAATGAAGGACTCGGCCTTCTTCTTGCCGGCATCTCCGGCGAACTCCATGCTCGGCTGCTGGCCGGGCGTGAGTTGCATGAGACGCGGCTGCTGGTTGTAGAAGATGATCTGAAACTGGTGGACCTTGTCGAGGCTTTCCAGGCTGTCAATGAGCTGCTGCTTGGCGGCCGCCAGCGGAGCCCCTTCCATGCTGCCGGAGCGGTCGAAGACATAGACGAAGCGGTTGCCTTCCCCTTGCACACCAAAGACGGCGGTGCGGGCCTGAGAGCCGCGTCCTTTGCCAAGAGGCAGCCCTTTGCCCGGCAGCGCGAATTTCGCCGCGCCGGGCGTGAGCTCACCGGGGAATGCTCCACTGCCGCCAAATCCAGGAGCGGACGGAAGCTTGGGACCATTCGTTTTCGGCAACTCAACAGATTCGGGAAAAGGGGAGCCGGCGCTGGCCGGGGCCGAGGCGGAGTTGTCCCCCGTTGTCAGCGTTCCGCCACCACCCTCATTGGCGAAATACTCCGGCTTGCCCCGGCCGCTGCTGACCAGAACGATGCCGGCCTCTTTGCCGTCCTCGACTCCGGCAATGCCGCGAGGCGTGTCCTTGATAAAATAGGCACAGGTCGTGAGGACGCTGAAATGGAGCAGAAAGGACATCAGCCAGGCCGGAATCTGTCGCCGGGCAGCGGGGGGCATGGCTGCCGGAGTGAATTCTACTGCGGAGGTCGGAGTGGTTGGCGGCGCTCTCATGCTCTTCCATTCTAACACAAAGAAATGCAGGGCCTCTTACGACCCCGATTCCCCCGAAGCGGATAACGCCAACTGCCGCCGTCCGGGCTGGACGACGAAGTGCGGCGGATTTACCAAATTCTCCCGGACGTCACTCACGGCGGGCGTTGTCTGAAGGACCGAGAACAGTTTCAGGCCGATAAAACGCAGCACGAATAGATTTGCGGTCACAGCCGCGACGATCCCCAGATTGAACTGCAGGAAATGCTCACTAAAGACCAGACCGGGGATAAAGACTTCCGCCGTCCAGGTAATGCCGAAGATGGCTACGGCTAGGAGCGTCCACCGCCAAGTGTTCCTCCCGAGCACTGCCATGGCAAACACCGCGGCGATGGGGAGCGTCATCGCCGAAACCGAAAGGCAGATGGAGGCGATGTCTGCGACTTCATCCGGAGGCATCAAGCGGATCACGCCGCAGGGAATCGCCAGAAACGTTGTCCAGCCCAGAAAGTGCATCACCCCTAGTTGCAGTCGCCCGGTGCTCTGCCGGTGATGGTAGCTCGGATCGAAATCCACCCTCCAGCCGAGCAGCCACCTGAGCGGCAAAAGCAGCCCATGAAATAGCAGCACCATGAAGAAGCAGATGATAAAGACCTGACTGGAATGCACAATCCAGTCCTCCCAGTTCCAAATAGTCCAGTGCTGGTCACTGACCGCCAGAGCACCCGCCAGCGTCACCAGTAGCACACTAACGAACCGGGCAATGTTGGGCAGGCCCCCCAGCGCGAGCCAGACGCTCAGCAGAAACCCCTGCCCCAGCAACAGTCCCAGTCCTAACTCTGCCCAGTTCATCTCGCTGACCAGTCGAATGATCAACCAGGCGGCGACGACGTTCGCCGCCACCTGGCCGACGAACCACCAGGAATGCAGCCGGCCGAACCAGGGCGGAAGTAGCGAAGTGACGGGACGCGATGCGATAGCTGCGGAGGCCATAATGTCTTCCTTGACAAAGGGGGCTTTGCTTCTTGAAAGCCCGCGGGGATGTCGGTTGCCACGGGAATTATGGCCCGAGGCTGCCGTTCCAAGCTACCTCAGTTTCCCTCTCACGCTATCATTTCCGCGTATGGAAGATATTGAATCCGATTTCGGCGTTCCCATTCCCGGCGAGGTGCTGCCGCCCGAGCAGTGGGCCAAAACGGCGCTCAAGAAGTTGCCGTCGCCGGGTCCTCTGGACTGGCAGGCCCTCTTTGGGCGCGCCGCTCCGATCATTCTGGACCTGGGCTGTGGGAACGGACGGTTTGTCATCAGCAGCGCACTGAACCGGCCGGAATGCGACCATTTGGGGTGCGACATCCTGCCGCTGGTCATTCGTTACGCCACCAAGCGGGCCAACCAGCGGGGGCTTGCCAACGTTCGTCTGGCAGTAATAGGGGCGTTCGAATTCCTCGAGCATTATGTTGCGCCGCGGTCGATGCAAGAGATTCACCTCTATCATCCGCAGCCCTACAAGGACAGCGAGCGGGCCTACAAACGGCTCATCACGCCGGAGTTTCTGTCGCTGGCGCATCGCTCGCTAGCACCGCAGGGACTGGTGGTGCTGCAAACCGACAACCGGGCCTACTGGAACTACATTCGCCGAGTCGCCCCGCTGCTCTTTGATTTCGAGGAGCTACAAGGGACTTGGTCCGACGCTCCGCAGGGCCGCACGCGGCGAGAAATCTATGCTCGCCAGCACAAGCTCAAGATCTTTCGTGGCCAGGGAACTCCGAGACCCAACATCACTGCCGCCCAAATCGCCGAAATTATCCAGTCTCAACCACCCCCAAGGTTTGATGCGGGACGATAATTGCCGGTAGACGATAATTTACATAACTCCGTTCAGACACCAGCCTGAATCGCGAGCAAAGGACAGCTCGGCACTGGACCAACGGCATGCGAGGTAGCCAGGTGGGATGGCTAGATAAAACCCTGGATGCATTCAAGAGCAAGCCAACCATCGGCTACGCTCCGGATTCCGCGCCAGCGACGGAGCCCACGGCTCTCGCAGTTCTCGCACTCATTGCTCACAATCGCCGCTTGCAAGCTGCTCCCGCCATTGACTTCCTTTTGGCGTCCCAGTCTCCCGACGGCTCCGTCGGTGTCCGCCAAAAAGAGCCTGAGCCGCAGTGGCCAACGAGCCTCGCGGTGCTGGCCTGGCAAGCGTACGACAAACAAGCGTATGCGGACAACATCGACCGCGCGGTGAACTGGATTCTGCAAGCCAAGGGGAAGGCCATGGAGCAGACAGACGACATGGGGCACAACACCCAGCTTGTCGGCTGGTCGTGGGCGGAGGGGACGCATTCCTGGATTGAGCCGACCGCCTTTCATATTTTGGCGCTGAGGGCGGCCGGACGCGGCGAGCATCCCCGCACCCGCGAAGGCGTGACGCTGCTGCTGGATCGGCAGCTTCCCTCCGGCGGCTGTAATTACGGCAACACGACCGTGCTGGGCCAGATGCTGCGGCCGCACGTTCATCCCACGGGCATTGCTCTCGTCGCACTGGCGGGAGAACAAGATCAAGGCAACCGCATTGCCAAGTCGGTAGCCTGGCTACGAAAGACGCTGTCGAAAGAGACGACTCCAGCTTCGCTGGCCTGGGGCCTGATGGGACTTGCCGCTCATGGAGTGACTTTGCCAAATGCATCGGATTGGCTGGAAGGCGCATCCAAGCAAGTGCAATCCCACGACGGTTCACCGCACAAACTCGCCCTGCTTGCTCTCGCGGCAATCGGACCAAAACTCCTGACCCCTGACTCCTGACTCCTGCCTTTTCATGTCCTCCAAACCTTTCTCCTCCGTCCCTCCCTCCCGCATCTCCCGCCGCGCGCTCCTGGCCGGCGCGGGGTTGGTCGCGGCTGGAATTGTGGGGACGCGGACGGTTCGGCAATGGCTGAAGCAGCGGGCGAGCGTGTTTGTGGCGAAGCATCAGACCTATGGCGGGCCGCTTGTGCATACGATTCGGGACGGTCTCGTCGCAGGCGGCATCGATTCCGACACGCTGAAAGGTAAAAACGTCCTCCTCAAGCCGAACATGGTGGAGCCTTCGCGCGATGCGCCGCACATGACGACGCATCCGGCCATTATCCTGGCTGCTGCCGAAGTCTTCCGGGGTTGGGGAGCGAAAGTGACGGTAGGGGAAGGGCCGGGGCACGTTCGCGATACGGACATGGCGCTGGCAGAATCCGGCGTGCGAGAGGCGCTCGATTCGGCCAAGCTTCCCTTTGCGGACCTCAATTACCAGGAGGTCGCTTGGGTGGAAAACCGCGGACGGGCCAGTAAGCTGGCCGGCTTCTGGTTTCCGCGAGCCGTCGCGGAGGCAGACATCGTCGTCTCACTGCCGAAAATGAAAACGCATCACTGGGTCGGCGTCACCGCGGCCATGAAGAACCTGTACGGCGTCATCCCCGGCATCAAATACGGCTGGCCGAAGAACGTGCTGCACCACAACGGCATTCCCGAGACGGTCTTTGACATCAATGCCTCGCTGCCGCGGACCATCGCCATCGTGGACGGCATCGACTGCATGGAAGGGGACGGCCCCATCATGGGAACGAAAAAGACGATGGGCCTGATCGTCATCGGCGCCAACCCCGCAGCGGTGGACGCCACCATCTGCCGTCTGATGGACCTGGATCCCAGCCAGGTTCCGTATCTGCAATTGGCCGGCGGCCGCCTCGGCCCCATCGACGAGCGGCTCATCAGCCAGCACGGCGAAAAGTGGCAGCCGCTGGCATCTCCATTCCAGATTCTCGACAAGCCGCACCTGCAACGGCTCCGAAAGCACAAGGGCGTGCTGGTGACTTGAGCCGAGTTCCCTCCATGACCGCGCCTATTTCTTGGGTGAAAAGGCCGTGGCAGTCATGAAGACACTTTCCACCTTCTCCACGATCTTGCCGTCCTTCTCGGACGCATCGCGCGCTTTGATCCAATCCGGGTCGCTACGAAAGGCTTTCCAGGATTTCTCCGCGGCTTCCAGGCCGTCGTGCGAAACGACATAAATCAGCACAAGGTCCTTTTTCATCGGGTCCGTCGGCGTCCAATACATCTCGTTTTTCATCCCGTGCTTCTCGAACAGCTTCAGGGTGTGATCGCTAAACCGCTTGTGCAGCGCTTCCAGCCGGCCCGGCACGCAGTAATAGGTCCGCAGCTCATACACGCGCTCCCCTTTCACTTTGTCCTCCCCGGCGGATTGACCCGCCCAAAAATTCCCCGCCACAGCCGCCATGACCACGATGCCAACCGACCAGCTCACATAGCGCGACATTACCAACTCCTGCTCGAAGGATGAAGAAATTGACAGGAGTGCCGAACCCACGGCAGCTTTCCCTGCTCTTCAGATTAGCCAAAGCCGCGACCCGCATCATCCCCCGTACATCGGGAAAGTGGTGGCGTGAATTGGACTGCATGCACTGCCCTTGACCGCCCTAAGCACTGGACGTAACGTATCTTAAGAATGCACTGATCCCTAGTGTAATGGTAGCACGACTGACTCTGAATCAGTTAGTCAAGGTTCAAATCCTTGGGGGTCAACTTGATTTCTGGGCATCCGCTCTTCGGATGCTTTGGCCGACGGCAGGTTCATGCTGGTTCATTCGCTCCTGGCCCGCACGTCATACGCGGTGAGCGATTCTTGATCGCGGATGTAGAGCCGGCCGCCGGTGACTATCGGATGCGCCCAGGACGGACGACCGTGAGACTGCAGCTTGAATCTTCCGTGTTCGCGGTAACCTTCGGGGCTGACTTCCGCCAGGGCCACTTCGTGCCCTTCCCCCAGGATGTACAGCATGCCGTCCGCCACGCATAACGCACCCTTGCCGGCGCTGCGGGATTGCCACATGATTTTTCCCGTCTTGAACTCCATGCACATCAAAGGGCCGGCGCCCGCGGAGTACATATGGTCGCCGACCTTCACAATGCCGCCATGGTGGCAGGACATTTTCTTCTCAAAGTAAACCTCTTCCGCCTGCTGCGTGCTGCCCGCCGAATTGATCTTGGACAGGCCGCCGCCGACGCCATAGGAGCTGGAGGCGAACACCAGGTTGCCCTCAATGATGGGAGAGCAGCAATTGGCCGTGCCGTTGGCAGGGGCGGCATATCGCCACAAAGGCTTTCCGTCCGCCAGTGAAACGCCGAAGACGCTCTCACGGGCGAATTGCACAATCTGCCGCACGCCTTCAATCTCTGCCACAACGGGCGACGCATAATGCGCTCCCTCGGTCACTTCCTTGCTCTGCCAGACCAGTTTTCCGGTGAGCTTGTTCAGCGCAACAAGGGTCCCCGCCTTGCCGCCAGGGGTGACAATCAGCAGGTCATTCACAATCAGCGGCGACTCCGAGTATCCCCAGCCGGGAGTGCCGCCCCCAAAGTCCGCTCGGAGGTTGACGTGCCACAAAGTCTTCCCCGTCGCGGATTCCAGACAATCGACGTCCCCATTGGCCCCTTCGACGTAGAGCCGGTCCCCATCGACTGTGGGAGTGCCGCGAGGGCCGTCTCCCATTCCATTGCGATATCCGCCGACGGTGGACCGGAGCTCCTTGGCCGTCAAGACTCCGTCGCCGGCGTATTTGCTGGTGATATAGTGCTTCTGCAACTCATCCGGCGAGATGACTCCATCCCGTCCCGCTTCAAACTTCTTGAGTGCCGTCCCAATCTCCTCGGCCGAGAGGAGCTCGTCTCCCTTGTCAATGCCAGGCTCGCGGCTGTCGATTCGGCCGAATTGGCGATCGAGCAGGCTACCCCGCGACTCCTGTCGCGAGATGCGGCCATCCGCATCTTTATCCAGCAGTTTGAGATATTCCGCCGTCCGCAACTCGGCCAGCGTATCCACCTCGGCTTGCGAATCGGCGCTATCCATGCGCTCGAAGGCATCGCGGAACTGATTGCCACACTCGTCGAAGCCAAGTTTTCCGTCGGCGTTCTTGTCGAGCTCCTTGAACCAGGCCTCGGCTCGTTGCTTGGCAATGACCTCGAGCGGTTCGCTGGCCGGCTCATCAAACTTGTTGTATTCCCAGCCAAACCGGGCCAGGGCTTCGGTTTCGTTGATAATGCCGTCACCATTTTTGTCGGCTTGTTTGAGCTGAGCCGCGACTTGAGTGTCGAGCAGCTCTGCGACGGGGCCCGGTTGCACGGCCCACAGCGTGCGCCCGTCCTTGGCATCGAGCGCGATGATGTGCTCAACGCCGTGCAAATCCCCCTGCGTGAAGATCCTTCCATCCTTTACCGCGATGGAGGAATAGCCGACGCCGACCGATTCGACTTGCCATAACTTCGTGGGGCCATCCTTGGGCCATTCTTTCAAGAGACCTTTGTCCGTGCTGATTCCGTCTCGATTCGGGCCACGCCACTGCGGCCAGTCGCCGTCCCCGGAAGGAACCTGTCCCCAAGCGGCGGCGGTCAGAAGGACGACGGATAGGAAAAGAGGCGCAGGAATATGAATACTCATCGAGAGGCTCGCACGAATAGGTGGGATTGTCAGGCGGGGACCAACGGGCGGTCTAGAGTTGGTCGTAATGGGAGGGCAGGCATAATTTTGGCGAATGAAGCGGGAAAAAGAAAGACCCGCGCGAGCTACGAAGGACTACTTACTCTTCTTTAGCACACTGTCCAGAAACTCATACAAAGCCGCCGTTGGCTTGTCGTCCGGCGTTCCAAGTTCCGAGTTGATCGTGGTGTGGTTCTTTCCTTCCGCGGGAAAGGCAGTGGCCGAAATACCCGCCGCGACAAGTGCCTTGGCCAGCCGCTCGGATTGCAGTTTGACTTCCGGATGGTCGGCAACGTGCAGAATCAGAAACGGCGGAATGTCCTTTCCCTTGGCGACATGCGTGACGGTGGAGAGGTCCGTCTGGCTCTTGGCGTCGCCGAATTTTTGCCGGTAACTGTTCGCCCGCTTTTCCTCTACGGTAGCGATTTGCAGCGGCACGTCGTAGGTGTCGCCGTCCACGGGAACGCACCCCTTGATGAGGGACAGGGATAGCCCCTCTTTCTTGAGATACGACTCATCCGTGGACAAAAGCGCCGCCAGTTGAGCGCCGGCGGAATGTCCCATCACGAAAATGGTGTTTGGATCGCCGCCGTAGTCCTTGGCATGATCGTGGGTCCAGCGAATGGCCTTCGCAATATCTCCGGCCATTTCCTGGATCGTGACTTTGGGAACGAAACGGTAGTTCGTCGAAACGAAGACGAATCCCTTGTCCACAAACGCCTGCGGCTTGGTTTGGACTTCCGTTTTATCACCCCGCTGCCAGCCGCCGCCGTGAATCCAGAAGACGATGGGCCCGTCCTTGCCCTCGGCCGGGGCATAGACGTCGAGCGTCTGCCGCTCATTCTTGGGCTCGGCATAAGCCACGTCGCGATCCACTTTGGGTTCCGCGGCCCACGTCGCCGAAGTCAGGCAGAGCAGCATGAGGAGAGTGGTTTTCATATTGACGGTCGCTTTCAAAAGGTGGGTAATGAATGGGATACTTGAGGGAAGTCGTGAACATCAGTCGCTTCCATCGCGTAATGCTTCACACTTCCATCGCCTCCGGGGGTTCGCATGTTGCCTCCACGCGTCTACCAGCTTACCGTGATCGCCTTTCTATGGGCATCCACCGCAATCGGCGCTGAACCACCGGCCAAGGATGCCGCGATGGAGAACTGGGGGCAGTGGCGCGGGCCGCTGGCCACGGGAGAAGCTCCCAGAGGCAATCCGCCGCTGACCTGGGACGAGGCGGACGGCACGAACATCCGCTGGAAGACCGCAATCCCCGGCCGCGGCCATTCCACGCCGGTCGTTTGGGACGACCGCATCTTCCTCACTACCGCCATTCCCTTTGGCGAGGCACTGCCGGCTCGCCCCAGCACAGCGGCCGGTAATCACGACAATCTTCCGGTCACGCATCGCCACAAATTCGTGGCTCTCGCCCTCCATCGGACCAGTGGAAAGATTCTGTGGCAACAAACTCTCCGCGAAGGGCTGCCGCAGGAGCAAGGACATCACACCGCAAGTCTGGCTTCCAACTCGGCGGTGACGGATGGCGAGCACGTCTTCGCGTTCTTCGGCTCGTTCGGCCTGTATTGCCTGGACGTGAGTGGCAAGCTCATTTGGAAGGCCGATTTTGGCGCGATGCAATCGCTGCATGGGCATGGCGAGGGAAGCTCGCCGGCACTGCATGGCGAAACGCTCGTGGTCAACTGGGATCACGAAGGGAAGTCGTTCGCGCTCGCCCTCAACAAGCGGACGGGCAAGGAGCGCTGGCGGGTGGAGCGGAACGAGGTCACTTCCTGGTCTTCGCCCATTATCATCGAGCACGCTGGCAAGCCCCAGGTGATCATTAGCGGCACCAGCCGGATTCGCGGCTACGATCTGGCGAGTGGCAAGGTGCTGTGGGAATGCGGCGGACTGTCGTCAAACATCGTCGCCTCGCCGGTCGGCGGAGACGGCATGGTCTTCGCCGGCAGCAGCTATGACAAGCGGGCATTGATGGCCATTCTGCTGGAAGGAGCGAAGGGGGACATTACGAATTCCAAGCAAATCGCCTGGAACCGCTTCCGCGGAACGCCGTATGTTCCTTCACCATTGTTGTACGATGGCTCGCTGTACTTCCTCACGCATTATCAGGGCGTTCTGTCGCGTGTGGATGCCAAGACCGGTGATGACAACCCTGGCTCTTTCCGCCTGAGCGGAATCTCCAACATCTACGCCTCGCCCGTCGCAGCGGTCGGCCGCATTTATGTCACCGATTTGGACGGCACCACCATCGTCGTCACTCGCGGCGAAATCCCCCGCACCCTTGCGCTCAATCGCCTGACCGAGACCGTCAGCGCCAGCCCCGCCATTGCCGGCCGGCAGCTCTTCCTCCGTGGCGAGAAGCACCTGTATTGCCTGGAAGAGCAGAAGTAGGGCAAGCTAGCAGAGGAGCAGCTTGTTGTATGCCAAGCCTTGCATTGACCTGTTCATGGGCGAAAGGTAATCTCCGCGACGCTTGGTCCCAAAGTCAGCTCCACTCTCGGAGGCGGCATGCGCTATTTGCTGGGAAGAAACGCTTGCATATTTGCGCTGCTCGCCTTTGCGTGGCCGACAACCGTTGCCCGGGCGGAAGACTCGCTTGATCAACTGCGGGAGGAAGTGCGGACCGAAGACCCTCCCGCCCCCAGCCGTGAAAGGGCGAATGAGCGCCAGGCGACGAGCTACGATCCCTATTCCGATCCAAGCAATCCCGATACCCACGACGAAGGTTGGGCTGAACTGTTCCTACCCGCGGTCGTGGTCGCGGGGACTGCCGCAACGGCTCCCTTCTGGGGTCCGCCGATGCTGGTGGGAGATTCCCGCCTGGTGGATGGTTACTTTCCGCGTTATCCGTACAAGCACCGCGGCGGCTACATGTGGATCGGAGATCCCGTGCCCGATGTTTACGTCGTGGGTGTGCGAGCCCGCAGCGATTTCGGCACTAACTTTGGACGGTTTGACTGGGTGGGAGGAAACCTGCTCGTCGAATCCACGGCGCGATTCGGGGCAGAAACTGACTTTCGAGTGCTCCAAGAGACTGGCCCCGGCAGCCTGAGCGATTCGCTCACGCTCGGCGACGCCAACCTCTTTTATCGCTTCGCTCAGAGCGACCAGTTCCAGGGACGGGCCGGCCTTGGTTTCAATTACCTAGTGGACCAGGCCGACAGTAATTTTGGTTTCAACTTCACCTATGCCGCGGATTGGTATCCGGTGAAGCCGGTCATTGTCTCCGCGGAACTGGACCTGGGCTGGCTGGGGCAGGAAAGCCTGTTTCACCTGCGAGTCACCGAAGGAGTGAACTGGAAGTACGGCGAGGCCTACGTCGGCTACGACTACTACGACGTCGGCAATTTCCAGGTTGGCGGCATGGTGGCCGGCGTGCGGCTGTGGTTCTAACGGCTCGCACTCTCCTCGCGTATAATCCGCGGTATGACTGCGCCGCTCGCTAGTCTGGACCTCGACCGCTGGGCCTCTTTCGGCAAGTTCTGGTCCATTCGCCCGGACACCATCTACCTCAATCACGGCTCCTTCGGTCCGCCGCCGGAATCCGTCCGAGCAGCGCGGCTGAAGTGGATCAGCGAGCTCGATTGCCAGCCGATGGACTTTTTCGTGAGGACGTTCGAGCCGGCCTGGCGCGCCGCTCGCGACAAGCTGGCGGAGTTCATTTCCGTACCGGCGGATTCGCTCATTTTCGTGGAAAACGCGACGGCCGGAATGAACGTCGTGGCCGATTCGTTTCCGTTGCATCCCGGCGACGAAGTTGTGTTGACCGACCATGAATATGGCGCGGTTGTCCGCATCTGGGAGCGGGCCTGCGAGCGCGTGGGCGCTCGCGTCACCATCGCCCGGCTGCCGCTGCCGTTCACGACGGCGGCAGAGACGGTCGATACTCTTCTCAGCCAGGTCACGCATGGCACGCGGTTAATCGTCATCAGCCACATCACTTCGCCGACGGCGGTGATCTTCCCCGTCCAGGAAATCTGCCGCCGAGCTCGCGAGCGGGGAATAGCCGTCTGCATCGATGGGCCGCACGCTCCCATGCAGATTCCGCTCGACATCTCTCGGCTGGGTTGCGACTACTACACGGCCAGTTGCCACAAGTGGCTCTCCGCGCCGTTCGGGTCGGGCTTTCTCTACGTGTCCCATCAGCATCAGTCCCGCATTCGCCCCCCCGTCCTCTCGTGGGGCCGCTTGCCTCCACTGCCGATTGAATCGTGGAGCGACGAGTTCTGCTGGAGCGGCACGCGGGACTCCTCGCCGTACCTGTCTATCCCCGCTGCCATCGAGTTCATGCGGAAAGTGGGACTCGACTTCTTTCAAAAAGGCTCGCATGCCCTGGCTCAATACGCCCGGCAGCGGCTCGTCGAATTAACGCAGCTCGAGCCCATCGTTCCCGATGACCCTGCCTGGTATGGCAGCATGGCCCACATCCCGCTCCCGCCGGGCGACCGGACCGCTCTCCAGGATGCCCTTTGGCAGCAACATGGCATTGAAGTCCCCATCGTGGATTGGAACGGCCGGCGCTTCATCCGCGTCTCCTGCCATCTCTACAACTCGCCGGAGCAGATTGATCGGCTCGTCGCGGCCTTGCGGCAACTGCTCCGCGCATAAGCGTTGTTCCCGGGGTATACTTGAGGTCCCGCAAATTCCCCGCCGACTCTTCTACCTGCCATGCTCAATTCTTCGCGACATTCCCGGCTCCTTGCCAGCCTGCTCGCCGCCCTAGCGCTGGCCGGCTGCGGTCCTTCCACCCCCACGACGCCCGGTGGCGCCGGCACTTCCACCAGCGTCGCCGCCAAGGATCCCGGCAAGCTGCCGGATGATGCCGAGCTTCTCAAGCAACTTGATGACGCCCTCGATTTCACGCTGGAAAAGCGGCGACTGGATGTGAAAGACCAGGCGGCCTGGCAAATCATTCACGGTGCGCTGGCGTACAAGCGGAAATTCCTGGTCAGGGCTGGAGACAAAGATGTTCCAGCCGTCGAGTACGCCCTGAGTGGTGGCGCGATGAAGGGCTGGAACCTGGTCGAAGCCGACGTGCTCGATGAGAAGACGGGCCGCCGCGGCGTGCGGGCACTCCTGGAAGGGGGGACGCTTGCGGGCCAGGGACATTACGACCAGTGGATGGGCTACCTCTCCGATACCGGCCTCAAGCTCGATGAGAAAATCATGGTCGAGGGCAAAGAGCACACCATTGCCGACTATGTTCGGCAGATTGAGCTCGATGTGCCGCGGAACATGGACCGCGAGTATAGCTGGACCATCATGGCCCTGACGGCTTACCACCCGACCGACTACAAGTGGACCGCCAGCGATGGCAAGGAATGGAGCCTGCCGCAGCTTGTCGAAACCGAGCTTAATTTCAACATCGATGAAAGCCCCTGCGGCGGGACGCACCGCATGTATGGCCTGGCACTGGCCCGCAATCGGCACCTGGCCGTCGGCGGCAAACTGGAAGGGGTCTGGAAAAAGTGCGAGGAGAAAATCCAGGAGCAAATCCAAAGGGCCAAAAAATCTCAAAACGCCGACGGCTCGCTCTCCTCCAAATACTTTCAGCGTCCCGCCACCGCCCCGGACATCACGGAGTGGATGGCTTCCTCCGGCCACGTTTTCGAATTTCTGGCGGAGGCGCTGACCAAGGAAGAGCTTGAAGAGCCTTGGATGAAACGTGCCGCGTGGAAGCTCTGCGAGCAGTTCCGCAAGACCAAAGCGGTGGACGTGGAATGCGCCCGCCTCTTCCACGCCACCCACGGCCTGGTGCTGTACCGCGAGAAGGTGTTTGGCCCGCGGGAGTTTGGGAAACACTAGCACGACGAGCAAGAGAGGGAGAAGCGGGTGGTCCCCACCCGACGGAGTCTCCCTCCCCTTAGCGTTCGGGCG
>JBPCKT010000045.1:0-19690 GCA_051004015.1 Pirellulaceae bacterium
CCATCGGTATCTACACGAATTAGCTATCTGCGTTCGGACCGGCGCGAGGGAGCGAGAGAACTTGCTTGGCAAGTTTCCGGAGGTCGGTCAGGTTATGCTCCTCCAGCACCGAGAACATGCTGAGCAAACCCCAGAGGCCGGCGAGGAGTGCGGGCATGGTAAACTTGCAGCCGCGTTTCATTTGACGGCCGCTGAGACGAATCAGGATGTCTCGAAGTTGGGCTGCTTCTGGCGATTCGTCTTGAGCCAGTTGCCAAACCACCACGCAGGCCATGCTGGCGATCAGCAGCCGACGGGCCAACGCGGCGGCTGTTTCTTGTTGCCACTGTTCGATTTGCTGACCAGCCGATTTGAGGAGCTTGAAATACGACTCGATCTTCCAGCGCCAGTAGTACCACAGCGCGACCTGCGGCGCGTCAACTTCCGTGGGAAGATTCGTGAGCAAGAACCAGACGAGTGGTGCCTCGCTCCCCTCCAGCCAGCGAATTTGGCTGATCACCAGCCGCAGCGTAACGGACTCACCGGGAATGCTCCGTCGTGGCTGGCCATCACGGCCCTGCGGCCGTGCGGGGTTGGTCATGGTGACCGTAATCTCCGCCACCCATGGCTGGGCCTGTCGTCCACGGCAGGTGATTTCTCGTACCCGCCGAAAAGCATTTTGCTCCCACAATTGGCTCATAATCTCCGAAAATCGGCGTTTTTCCCCTTCGTGCTGGACCACGCGGTCATCGGCTCTAATCACGAAGAAACGACCGGGTGTACGCAGCCAACTTCGGTAGTGGCCGATCGAGTCTGCCTCCGCGTCAATGATGTGGACCGCGGGCTTCGCGAGTCGCAGTTGCTCCACAAAATCCATGACTGGCTCGAGTTCATCCAATGGAGATTGCGAGGAGCGAACCTTCCACGTTCGGCTGCAATACACGCCGTCGGCCGCCCGCACGCTCAGCGACAAGGGAGCCAGGGGGAGGCCATGCTCGCTGCTCACCAAAATTGCCGCTTGCAACTCATAACCCCAGTCCCGAGACTGCGAGAGGGTCACTCGATCCGATTTGCTCTCGTGTCCGCCGAAATGCAGCAGCGACCAGTCGTGCATGACCAGCGCATAAGTTCCCCGATCTCGAACCAGGGCCTGGCGACCGGTCTCCAACAGAGGCTCCATCAGCGCCGGCAGGTTGATCCGGGGATTGCGATAGAAACGCCACGCGGCCTGCGCACTGGCAAATGCCCCCGCAGTGCTGGGCAAAACCCGCAACCCGCTCGCTAGTCGGTGGGCCGGAGATAGGTGCTCGACAACCAATTGCTCATACCGACGTTGCCAACGGCGTTTGAACGCCTGAGGAATGCTTACATACAAGGCATTATTGCGAAGCTAGCGCTGAAGTGTAGATACCGATGGCTTGCGCTGTGGGCTCGGTTCTAACACCGCTGCCGCGGTTAAGAAGCGGCCGCTAAAGAATTTTCGCTTTTCTGGCTGCCGAGCACTTGACGGTGCCAACGGGGTTGTATACATTTGTGTCAGTGAGCTGCGCAGCGCTGGGTGTTGCGAAGCGTGGGAGGTTTCGCAACGCATCCCTCCGGTTTCACCCCGTGGGCGCGTTGCGAAACCCGGCAAGTTTCGCAACACCAAGCGAAAGCCTATGAATTAGGACCTTCGGTTTGGCCACCACCGAGTTTGGCTCGGTGGGGTCAAGAGTGTGCAAACACAGCTTATAATCAGAGGAGATTGTGGTGAATAAAAAATCGTCATTTTTGACTCAAATGTATCACACTTACGTCACGATGAATCACTCGAAGTACCAGCCGCAGTGTGACTTGCGGTGATTCACGTCGCCGTAAGTCTGGCCCGCAAGTATACTTGAAAACATGAATAATCATCCTTCCATGTGGGGGTTATCGCCCGTTATGAAACGCGCCCTCCTCACCATCGTCCTGCTCATCTCAGCGCACACGGCCCAAGCTCAGCTTGCGCCCGAGATCGGCTACATGCATCCCGCGGGTGGTCAGGCGGGGCATACGGTGGAGGTGAAGTTGGGGGGATATGACTGGACGCCGGACATGCAGATTTTCGTGCATGATCCGCGGATCAAGCTGGAGATCATCGGCCCGTCGTCCCCCGTCCTCGTCCCCGAGCCGCCATACTGGTTCGAGGCCAAAGGCCGCGGGTATGCCTGGCCGCTGCCGCGGGAGTTTCCCGCCCGATTGACGATTCCGGCCGATGTTCCGCCGGGACTCATCAAGTGGCAAGTCGCCAATGCTAACGGTGCGTCTCCTCCCGGCTTTATCCACGTCGGCTCCGCGCCGGAGATTGTCGAAGAAGCCAAGCGCAAAGTGCCGCAGGTGTTGGCCGCGCTGCCGATTACCGTCAATGGCCAGATTCGCAAGATTGAGGAAGTCGACCGCTACGGGTTCACCACGCCGCAAGCGGGTCCGGTGACGATCGAGCTGCTCGCCCACCAGCTTGTTGCCCCTTCCACGATGCAACTCCACGGCATGCTGCAAGTCCGCGATGCGGCGGGAAAAGTCATTGTGGACCTTGCCGATACAGAGGGTCGCGACCTCGTCACGACCTTCGCCGGGACGGCGGGAGGCAAGTACACGCTCAGCCTGCACGACCTCGACTTCGGCGGCGACTTCTCCTATGTCTATCGCCTCGCCATCACGCGCGGGCCGCGAGTGCTGGCCGCTTATCCAGCGGCCGGAAAGCGGGGAACGACGCAGAAGGTTGATTTCGTCGGCATGGGCCTCGCCACCGGCGCGGCACAGGTCGAGACCGTGAGCAAGGATGTCGCATTCCCCGCCGATGCCGCGGCTACTTCGTTCCAGTACAAGCTGGAAACGCCGCACGGCGTTGCTCCGCCCGTCACACTACTCCTCAGCGATCTCGCCGAGCAAGTGAAGCCGGCAGGTGGTGCCGAAATGCCAATCGCGGTCCTGCCCACGTCCGTGACGAGCGCCGTCGAAAGCCGTTTTGGCTCCGAGACGTACTCGGTCACGCTCAAGAAAGATGAGAAGTGGAGAATCGTTGCCGAAGCAAACCGGTTTGGCTCACGGCTCGACCTGGAGCTGAGCATTCTTGGCCCGGACGGAAAGCAAGTCGCCACGGCCGACGATCTTCCGGCAACTACCGACTCGCTGCTTCTCTTCGCCGCTCCAGCCGACGGAGCTTACAAGATTGTCGTCAGCGACAAGAGCGGCGCAAGCGGCAGCCGGCAAGCAAACTATCGGCTCTCCCTCGTGCCGCAGCAGGAGGATTTTACGTTCACAATACCGACGCAGCTCAGTCTGCCGCTGGGTGCACCGCTGAAGTTGCCCATACCTATCGTGCGGGTATCGGGACTCAAGGAGCCGGTGACGATTGCTTTCGCCGGTCTGCCAACGGGAGTGACAGCGCCGCCAAATCTCATCATCCCCGCGGACCAGGCCGCATTGCCCGTCGATCTCACCGTCGCTGCCGACGCTCCCGCCACGGCGTCGCTCGCCACTGTGACCCTCACGGCGAACGTCGCCGGCAGGACTATTACGCACGATGCCAAAATCCTGATAGCCGTAACCATGAAGCCCCGCATCAAGATCACTCCCGAAGGGCTCGATGACGTTCGCAAGGTCCACCGCGGCAGCACGTTTCTGGCTCCGGTGTTCATCGAGCGGTTGGAAGGCTATCAGGGGGAAGTCGTCCTCGAGATGACCGCCAAGCAACAGCGGCACCGGCAAGGACTGGCGAGCGAGGAGTTCACCGTCCCCCCTTCCGCCACCAAAGTCGAATACCCCATCTTCGTACCCGAATGGATGGAAACCACCAAAAGCAGCCGCATGATCTTGAACGGCCGTGTGCAAGTTGCCGACCCCAAGGGAAACAAGCGGACGCTGCTGCAGAAGATGGAGCTGCGGATCGGCATTCTGCCCGAAGGGGCGTTCATGAAGCTCGCGCATTCTCCCGCTGAATACATGGCCGTAGTCGGCAGCGACATCGTCATCCCGTTGCAACTGTCCCGCGCGGCGGAACTTCGTGAGGACGTCAAATTAGAGTTAGTTGCCGGCGAATTACCTGCGGGCCTGGCAACGGCGGAGCCAATGACTTTCGTTGCCGGTCAAACCGAGGCGACTTTTCGCATCCGCCTGGCCAGCGACCCGCGGTTGGCCGGCGAGCAGTCGTTCAAGATTCGCGCCATCGCCCTTAAGGACGGCCGCTGGCCGGTGATTTCGGAAACGACCGTGCCCGTCGTTGTGAAGTGATGCCTGACCGTTTGAAGGTCTAGTGCGCCGGCGATCCAGCCGCCGGCTTGTCGGACAGCCCGGCCTCCCGGTGCTCGAGGAGCTCCTCGGCAGCGTGATAGCGGGAGGCGATTCCGGGATGGGGATACAGGCCGCCGATGAGGACCAGGGCCGTCAGCGCCAGGACCGCGAGCCGCTCGCGCAGCCCGATCTGCAGGGATACCGAGGACGAGTAACGCGTTCCCGTGAAGAGGATGAAATACGCCCGCACCATGGCAATGCCGTTCAAAGCCGACGCAGCGACGACGGCGACGCCGATGTAGGGATAGGTTTCCACCACGCCATGCACTAGCAGCTCGGCACCTACAAAGCCGAGCGTTCCCGGAAAGCCGACGCTGGCGAGCCCTGTCAGGATGAAGCAAATGGCGAGCGCAGGCGTGTGCTCGTAGAGGCCCTGGAACTCGGTGAGCGACAGGCGGCCGCGGCGGGCTTCCAGAGCCCGCAGCGTCAGGCCGAACCCGACCAGCGAGAGGCCGACAGAAAGCCATAGGTACAGGGATCCGCTGAGCCCGGTTGGGGTGACCATCTGCAGGCCGGCCAGCACCAGCGCCGAATGGCTGATGAATTGGTAGCTGAAGAAACGGCGGGCGTCCTTTTGAATCAGGGACATGCCGGCGGCATAGACGGCTGTCAGGATGGAAACGAGACCGACGCTCCGCAGCAGCCAGTCGGGGCAGACTGGAATGACTAGGCGGATCATGGCGTAGGCCCCGGCGATGGGAGTCACGAACAGGAGCGCGCTGCCGAAAGAGGCTTTCTCGAACAGATCGGCCACCCAGCAGTGGAAGGGGGCCATGCCGCAGCGGACGAGGACGGCGCCGAGCAGGGGGAGAAAGACCCAAAGCGAACGCGGTCGCTGGCTGCCACTGTTCTCCACGAGCGCCCAACCAACGACCAGAAGGAACACGAACAGCCCCATGTGCATGACATACAGCCGCGTCGATTTGTGTCGGGCGCAAAGTTCCAGGTAGGGAAGCAGAGTGCCTGCGGACAAGAGCCCGATGACTCCCCACGGCTCCTTGCAACTGAAGGTGGCCAGGGCCAGGGCCTGCGATACCAGGCACCAGGTGAAGGAAAACCGCCGGAGTTTAGTCCTGAGCGTCGCCAGGATCGTGAGGAAATAGAGCAATGCCACCAGCGGCAGCAGCGGGGCGCTGAGCTGATCGATTTTGAATAGCTCCATGCCAAGCAGGCGGGTGCCAATCTGCCAGCGGTCGATGCCCTCGAAAATAGGCGCGGGGGAATTGTGCATGGCTGTGAAGTCGAGCCAGGCACCCACCGCAGCGGCCAGTGAGACGCCCGAAAACAGCAGGCTCCAATTGCTAACCGTGCGCGGGCTCCGGATCCTCGCCACCCACGCCGCGCCCACGAGCGGAACCACGATGGCGAGCGCCAGCCAGGGGAGCTGGAATTCACTCATAGCGAGTTCTCCGCCGGCAAATCCGTTGCCTCAGGGGATGGCGCTGAAGTTGGCTCATCGCCTGACAGCAGGCGCATCCAGCTTCGCTCCAGCGAATCGAAGAATCGCAGTACCGAAAGGAATGGCTGCACGAGATAGTCGTCCAGCCAGGAGTCGAGATAGCCGCGCTCGAGAGCGAAGCGATAGAGCCACGTCCTCAGCCCCAGGGGCAGGCCTCGTTCCCACGAGTTGACGAGGTTGGGGAGGTGCGAGCCCAGCGCGTTTTCGAGCTGGTGATAGTCATGCAGCAGCGTCGGGGCGCGAACGAATTGCAGCGTGCGGAGGCAGGCGTGGCCGAGGATGTGGATCAGGGCAAAGTACCGTAGGCCAATTTGCCAGGGGGGCGAGAGAAAGCTGGCCAGGCCAATCTCGGCGACGATGATGCCGACCTGGGTGAGGGAGGCAAAGCTCAGGGCCGATTTGATGTCGGTCTGCGCCCGTCCCACGAGAGCGGCGTAAACCGCGGTGAGAAGACCCATCCCGATCACCGCCCCTCCCAGCCAGGGAGACATTTCCAGCACGGGGCTCACTCGCAGTAGCAAGTATGCTCCCAGATGCACCGAGAGAGCACCATAGAACACGGCGCTGGACGGAGTTGGCCCTTCCATGGCCCGCGGCAGCCATGACGAGAATGGGACGAGCGCCGACTTTCCCGCCGCCGCGACCAGGAGCAACAGGCCGATGATCAGGGCCTCGTGCGTCTCGACCGTGGCATGGACTTCGGGCCAGCCTGGATGGCTCCCCATCAACTTGCCAAAATCCCCATGCCCCGTGAGATGGTGCAGGAGCAAGGCCGCGAGGAGTAGAGCCGCGTCGGAGACGCGGTACACCGCCCAGACCCGCAAACCATTCCGCACCGGCGCGGGGCGCTCCTGAAAGTAGGCGACCAGCAAGGCCGAGGAGAGCCCCACGAGCTCCCAGCCGGCGAACAGGGTCTCGATGGTTCCGGCCAGCGAAGCTGCGACCATTCCCAGCAGGAACAGCGAGTATAGGACGAAGAACCTGTTGAATCCCGGCTCGCGATGCATGTAGTTCTTGGCGAACGCGGCGATGGTGCCGCAGAGCACGAACGTCAGGATCGCGAAGGGAACCGAAAGGCGGTCGAAGCCGATCTTGAGCGAGAAGTGATAGCCGGGAATCTCGACCCAGTTGCCGAGCTCCACCGCGACGTGCCGCGTTCCTTGCAAGAGCATCATCGCCAGGATCGACACCGAGGCTGCCAGACCGATGCAAATTGCTGCCTGCACACACACAATCGTCGCCCGCTCGTTAAGCCGCCGGTCGACCAGCGAAGACAGCCCCAGCACGCACACGAGGAGCGCGGGGGTGCTGATGACCACCAGACCGCACACCTGCATCCAGAAAACGTAGTCCATGACTTAGGTGCCCCCTCTCCCATGAGGAGCGGGAACAATCTGCGCGAATTCCAAATGGTCGCGCCAGCCGCGATACCAGTCGACTGACTTTTTGACTTGCTTCAGCTCGTGGACCTCAGGCTCGTACGGCATGAACTGGCCCTGGCGAAAAACCTGAATCTGGTTGGAGTGGGGATCGAGCAGGGCGAGCTGCACCCATTCGTTCCGGCAGAGGCGGTCGATGGTCTCGTTTTGCTGCCTCATTTGCAGCATCCGCTCCGGCGTGGTTTCGATGACGAACAGGAGCCGCACCGGCTCGTGGATTTCCACCATTTGCCAAGGGAGGCCCGTGCGCATATCGCTGGCTGCTCCGTCCATCACGCCGAGAAGCGACGTGATATTGTGCGGCAGCTTGGTTCCGGAGCCCCAGCCGGTGGAATCGGTGTAGGAAAAGTAGTATTCGAGATTGATGCCGCCGCAGACCGGGAATGCCGCCCCTAGCAGGCGGGCCAGGACGGCCCCCTGCTCGTCCTGCAGCGGATCGTAGGAAACCAGGAAGGCCCGCCGATCCAGGAACAAACCTTGCGTGCGGCTGCGGCGGCCGACGATGCAAATGGCGTTGGTCGCGTGTCCCCATTCCGGCCGGACCTGTGACAAGTCCTCGGACCGCTCCTCGACGTGCCGGCGAGCGGCTGAAGGCGCGATGGAAAGCGGCGCGGAATGAAAGCGTCGGCACCGTTCGTGGGCGTTGCGATCGCAAGTTTCCTCAAGCAGCTTTTTAGCAGCGGCGAGCTCATCCCGGTGGGAAGGCGGGACGAAGTCCACATCCAGCAACGTCACTTCCTCGTTGCACGTATTATGGAGTCCCCCCACAAACACCGTGTCCGCGGGAATTTTCACGCCGTGCTCTTGCAGGATTTCTCGAATCCTGGAGTCATTGAGAATCTGCGCAAGCGCCCGGGCATTGGGACCACCGACGTTTCCACCGCAAGCGCCGCAGTCATGGGCCGATTCGTGCGGGTTGTTGAGACTGATGGAGCCGTGCCCCAGCACGATCACCAGCCGGGCGAAGCCGCTGGTCAGCCCCACGTCGCGCAGCAGCCGTTCGCCAATGCCCGCCATCTCTTCCACGCTGAAGCCGACGTGCCCTGGTTCGGGACCAGGCGTACCTGCGCTTCGTTCCAACTGCAACTGGGTCAGGTGGGGCGGACGCACGAACCTGCCCAGGCCGCGGCGAACTCGCGCGGCCACACGCGGGAACAAGGTTCGCGCCACCAGGGGCACGGCCGCCAGCACGCCGAAGCCGGCCGTCAACAGTGCCCCCCCATACATGCCGCGGCTGCCGACGTGAATTTGATGCGTCGCGGTTCCCAGCGCTCGGCGGGCGTTGGTGCGGCGGCGATGGAGATCCTGCTGAGTGCCCTGCACGCTTTCGGACACCCAATGTTTGGGTTGCAGGACGAACGGGCAAAGCGGGGTAAAGTGAGCATCCGCAGCGCCGAGATAGTACATGGCGACGTTGAAGAACCCGGCCGCGCCGAAGGTTTCGACGTCCGGCGCGAGCTCTTCCAGGTGCCGCCGGAAGGATTCTTCCCGCTCATCCAGGCAACACATTACCTGATACCGCGGATTCTCGATTCGGTCCGTGCTCCGAACCGAATGAATGCTGATGGCGTCCAGCGTTTGCCGCGTGAAACGCCGCTCATAAGCGCGGTGGAAGATTCGCCGCCGCTCCAGGTCCGAGAACGACTCGATTTCTTTCAGCAGCGCCGCCCACTCCTCCCTGTTCAGGCGAAAAAGGTCCTCCGGCAGCCAGTCGAGCAGTTGCGCCAGTTGGAAAACGAGGAAGGCCCGCTGCGGAGTGCTGGGAGCGCTTGCCGGCTGGCACTTCTGGCGAAGAGCGACTCGGAGCTTGTCGAGCGGAATGTCCAGTCCCAGGGATGATCTGGCGACATGAGCCGCCGCCAGCCGGTCCAGCAAGAGGCGCACGGCCAGGAATTCCACCAGGCTGCCGCGCGGCACAGGATGAGCTACGCGGTCGCCGCGGATTTCGATCTGCTGGATCATTCCCCCCCAGCCGCGGAGCGCCAGCAGCGTGGAGGAAAGAAACTCATCCCATTCTGGTTCTTGTACTCCTAACGCCTGCAGGGATTGCAAAATCGAATCGAGCGGACTGGTCCCCTTCTCACCGATGCGCCGCAGTTCGTCGACGAGCCCGCGCTGCCAGAGATCAGCAGGGCCACCTAGTTTTTCGTAAACCTGGCGGAATGCCTGCAGAAATCCTTGGTCGCGGCCAGGAAGCTGCCAGTGGGCAAAACCCTGATCCAGGAACGCGGCGCAGTACCGGATCAGTACCTCATGGACGAGCAGGTCGGCGTCTTGGCCAGTGGCCTGTTGGAGCAAGTCTCGATGGCGCACTGGTGGAACCTCGGGCAAATCCCAACTCGGCAGGTCTTTCACGCCATCACTACAAATTCGCCAGAGCGCTCCCAGCGAAAACGCTTCCCAGGCGGCAACGTCCCAGTTTTCCATTTGGGCTTCACCCGACTGTTGCAGCAGGGCGCGCAGCAGTTCGTGAAGCTTGGACCGCTGATCCTCCGTCAGCGACGAGTTCCCGTTTTTTCTGACGTCACGCATCGTCCACCGCCGCGTGACGGCAATCAAACGCTGGCGCTTCTCGGGGGTCACCTCCGGGCGAACTTTTCTCAAAGCGTCCGTTTCGGCAATGAACCAACGCAGCTCGGCATCGGGTGCTGCCCGGAGCGGGTGCTCAAGCATCGCCAGCCTCAAGGCGTGGCGCGATACCTGCGACAGGACTTTTTCATTTCCGCGCTCCCCCAGGCCCTCTTCCAGCACAGCGGCGAGATCTTGGACCCGGATGCGCCCCCGCACCAGCTCCTGCCGATACCGGTCGCAGGACAAGTACGGCTCGCCGCCGAAAACCCGACTCCCTTTCTGCACCGCTTCATCGAACGGCAAGTCCTCAAAGGCATGCAGCGTATTGTGGTGGATGAAAACCTTGATGGGGCCCTGCGCAGGGAGCAAGTGGGCGGCATGTTCGATCGCATGCGCCAGCCGCGTCTGTCGGTCATTGTGCTTCGACGCGGCGGAAATGGAAGATGTTGATTGCACGGCGATGGCGCGGAAGGCTAGTTGGAAAGGTCCTATTGTCGCTCGACTCTCGTTCGGCCGTAAGCGGAAGGCGCGGGGCCAAATTACAATTCGTTCAGGTCGGATGCATGGAGACGGTTGGCGGACTCGTGCTTCCAAGGCCTTCGTGCGCCTTCAGTGAGCAGGCGCTCGTCTCATCAGAAGTGACCAAGGGGCGCGTTACAAGCGCAGCGGCCCGCCGTATCCATTGCGATTGCCGCAGGGGGAATTGCCAACGGAAGCACGAAGCGGCGCCGTGACCGGGGGAGCGGAATCCCACAGTAAGGCTGGCGAGGCGTCCATCGTCGGAACGAGAAGCGTGCCGCGGCGGCGGACGGGTATCCCACTATCGGACTTTACCTCTTTCTCAGCGGGCTCTTCAATGGGAGAGTCCGCACCCGACTCTAGCTCGACCAGCGCACTCCCGAGACGCTGCGGCTGCATTCCTAGCGCGGTGGTCGTCACCAGGCAGGCGAGCAATCCGAGGTAGGCGGCGCGGCGAGTAAGCATGGAGTGCGATATTTCTGGGAAGTCTCATCCTTCGGGAATAGTCATAGGATATTCTTGGGAGCATCGGTGTCAACCTCAAGAAGGCGATCACAGGCTTGCGGAAACGCAATTCCAAGGCCATGCTGGCGTTTTCCGAGGCGGAGTTGGCGGAAAATCAGAGGTGAGTCATGCGCTTGGCAATCTGCAACGAAACATTCCAGGACTGGCCTCTTGAAAAGGCCTTTGCCTTCGCCAGTGAACTGGGCTATACGGGGATCGAATTCGCACCGTTCACGATCGCGACCAGCGCGTACGACATTTCATCCGCCAAACGGGACGAGGTCCGCCGCCAGGCGGACGACGCGGGGCTGGAGGTCGTCGGCCTCCACTGGCTACTAGCCAAAACGACCGGCTACTACCTGACCACGCCGGATGACGCCGTCCGCAAGGCGACGGCTGATTACCTGGGAGAACTGGCCCGTCTCTGCCGCGATCTAGGCGGACGGGTGATGGTCCTTGGCTCGCCGATGCAGCGAAATCTCTTGCCGGGAGTGAGCCACGCGCAGGGAATGGAGCTGGCGGCGGATTGCATCGGCCGGGCGTTGCCTGTTTTGGAGGAATGTTCGGTCACTTTGGCCGTTGAACCCCTTGGCCCCGTGGAAGGAAACTTCCTCAACACGGCCGACCTCGGAAAACAACTTTGCGAAATGATCGGCTCGCCGCACTGCCGGCTGCATCTGGATGTGAAGGCGATGTCCACCGAAGCCAAGCCAATCCCGCAGATCATCCGCGAGTGCGCCTCCCTCGTCGAGCATTTTCACGCCAACGATCCCAACCGCCGCGGCCCCGGCATGGGCGAGGTCGATTTCCACCCCATCTTCCAGGCCCTCGCTGAAATCGACTACCGCGGCTGGGTGAGCGTCGAAGTCTTTGATTATGAGCCCGGTCCCGAGCGGCTGGCGAGGGAGAGCATGGAGTATATGGAGAAGGTGCTCGAAGAAATGAGCGAGTGATTTGTTGAGATTGGGCCTCGCCGCCGATACACTGCGCCCATGCGTGCTCCTCTCTCTCCATTGCCGCTGGGACTGTTTCTGTGGGCCTGCCTTCTCGCGCCCCTTGTTGCGCAAGAAGTCGAAAAGTCCAAGCCGCCGTTGACCGGCCCAGAAACGGAAAAACGCTTCCCGCCGCTCAAGGTCCCGCCAGGGTTCCGAGCCACGCTGTTTGCCTGCGACCCGCTGATTGAATATCCATCGGTGATGTCGGCCGGGCCGCGGCCCGGGGCAGTATTTGTCGCGGTGGACTATATGACGGGACTGGGGACGGAAATCACCCGCCGCAGCGAGGTCCGGCTGGTGGAGGACACCAACGCCGACGGCTATGCGGACAAGTCCACGCTCTATGCCGGCGGTTTCAATTCGATCATGGGGCTGACCTACAACGACGGCACCGTGTTCGTGATGCACGCCCCGTTTCTCACGGCGCTCCGGGACACCAAGGGGACCGGCGTGGCGGACGAGCGGAAGGACATCGTCACCGGCCTGGGGCTGACGCCGGAAGAAAACCCGGTCCGCCTCCACTGTGCCAATGGCGTGACCGCGGGGCACGACGGCTGGCTCTACCTGGCCCTCGGCGACCACGGCTGCATCGTCAACCGGCCCGAGGGGGACAGGCTGGTGCTTGAGGGTGGCGGCATCCTCCGCTGCCGGCCCGACGGGCGGGACCTGCACATCTTCTCCACCGGCCTGCGGAACATCTACGACGTGGCCCTCGACGCCGAGCTGAACGTCTTCGTCCGTGACAACGAAAACGACGGCGGCGACTACAAAATCCGGGTCTGCCACAGCTTCTTCGGGGCGGACCACGGCTATCCGTACCTTTACTACGAACGGCCCCACGAAGCCCTCTCCCCCCTCGCCGACCTCGGCCTCGGCTCCTCGGCCGGGGGCGTTTGCTACTTGGAAACGCAGTTCCCGAAAGAGTATCACGGCAGTTTGTTCTTTTGCGAGTGGGGAAAATCGCTAGTGCGGTATGAGGTGAAGCGAAGAAATAGCTTCGGCAGTCCGTTTCCGCTGCGGGAGTACGAGTTCATCCCGCCGAAGGAGATCGAGTTTGCCCTTGGCGACCCAATGGATCCCTACGGCTTTAAGCCGACCGACGTCGTCGTGCAGCGGGATGGCACGCTGATGGTTTCCGACTATGCCGATGGTCAGCGGCCGAAGCGGGGGCGAGGGCGAATTTATCACATTGAAGCTGTCGCCGGTAGCGAGGCGCCAACGCGAGTCGCAGCGGATGCTCCGCTTGAGGAATTGCTCACTGCACTCGATTCTCCCAGCTATTGTCAGCGCTGGGAGGCGCAGGCGGCCATCGAAGGAAAAGGCGAAGCGGGCGCAAAGGTCGTGGCGGATGCACTCTCGTCAGATAAGCTCCAACCGAGGGGGCGGCTCCATGCCATTTGGATAATGGCTCATGTGCAGCAGGCGAAGGCCATTGAGCCACTCTTGATGCTTGCCGAGCGGGAATCCGACGATCGGATCCGCGCGCAAGCCATACGGGCGATAGCCGACCTGGCGGATCCCGTCCTGATCAATCATCGGCTCGACGCAGGAGCCGGGGATGTTGCCTTGGCGGAACGGCTGGCCAAGATCGGACGAAATATCAGCAGCCGCTCGCAATTGGATGTGGTGATTGCGCTCGGACGATTGAAATGGGCGGGACTCGCGGACTTTATGAAGAACTTCCGCGATCGCGATCCAGCTGTCACGCACGCGGCAGCCCAAGCTCTGCGACGAACTGGCAACTGGCCGGGAACGCTCAGGCTTCTCGACGGCCAAGGCAATAACAATTTCTTTATCGCCATGCACGCCCTCGCCGATATTCCGGACCCCGTCATCGTCGATAGCTTGATCGAGCGATTGTCCAAAGAAGAGTTGAGTTCGCGCCGCCAGCTTTTTGCCGATGCTCTCACCCGCGTCTACAAGAAACCGGCTCCGTGGGTTTACTGGGATTATCGCCCCAAGCCGCGGCCGGCGAACACGGTGGTCTGGGAGCGGACAGAGGCGATTGGAGCGGCGCTCGACAAGGTCTTGCTGGATTCCGACACATCCGTTCGCGTGGCAGTATTGAAGCGGATGCAGCGAGAGAAGATTCCGGCGGGGCTGGCGTCGCTCGGCAAGTGGCTGGACGACGAGTGGAAGGAAGAAAATGTCGCCTTGCTGCTGGCGGCTTTGCGGGATCATCCCGCGACCGATATTCGCCCGCATCTGGCAACAATCATCCGCGAGCCGGAGCAGAGCGAGGCCAACCGGCTGCTGGCGCTGGAAATGTTGACGCAGGGACTTGAGGCGGCAGCCGCGGACGAGCTGTTGGCCGTGGCGAAGGGGCTCGGGGATGACGCAGTTCTCGCTGCGCTCCTCCGGCGCTCGGGAAGTATCGCCAAAGCCGCCGCCATTCCGCTGCTGCAAAGCAAACTGGCATCGCCGCAGTCCGCCGTGCGAGCCGCCGCCATCGAGGGACTCGGTGAGCTGCAAGCAGATGAAGGGCGGACAGCCGTGCTGATGTTGCTGGCCGACGAGAGCCCTCTCGTCCGCCGCGCCGCGGCCACAGCCGCGGGAAAGCTGCAAGAGAAACAAGCGATTGACCCGCTGCTCAAGCTGGCTGCCGATGCCGACCCGTTGGTCCTCGCCGCCAGTCTGGATTCGCTCCGTATTCTCAAGGAACCACGCCTGTTGCCTCTGGCCGTGGCCGCGCTTGATGCGGCGGAAACTCTCCAGATTGCCCTCCAATGCCTACGGGAGTTGGGTGGACCGGAACATGCCGCTGCGGTAATCCGTGCGGCTAAGAGCAACCCGTCGGCATCCATTCTGGCGGCCGCGATTCAGGCTTTGACACAGTGGCGCGAACGGCCGGGAACGACTGCCGAGAATCAAGCGGAGCTGGACCGGGCGGTGGCGGATATTCAGGGGGCGAGCGGCAGTGTGATTCGCTGGAAGTCCAATTCTCGCTACCTTTATTCCAGCGGGACCGAAGGCCGCATGACGCTGGAACTGAAGGCCACGGCCAGGCAGGACCACTATTCCGCGGAGTCGAGCATCTTCGTCGCGGAGCCGACGCCGGTCGAATTCCTCGGCACCAGCAACGGCCCGCTAGACGTTTGGCTCGATGGCAGGCCGGTTTTCAAGCGCGAGAGTGGGCAGGAATTTCGGATCGATTCTGACCGCTCTACCGTCACGATCCCCGCGGGAGAAAGTCGGCTGTCGGTTCGGCTGAGTGCCATCGTTGAGGCGCCGGGTGAGTTTCAACTCCGCTTCCGCCGCAAGAGCGCCACGCAGTCCCACGAGAAGCTCATCGCCGCCGCGCTTTCCCGCGGCGGCAACATCGACCAAGGAAAGCTGGTCTTCCAGAACTCCGAGAAAACCCTCTGCCTCAAGTGCCACCGGGTGCAGGACCAGGGAGAAAAAACCGGCCCCGAACTCACCGGCCTCGGCAGTCGCTTCTCCAGGATTTACATCGCTGAGTCGATTCTCGACCCCAACCGCACCATTGCTCCCAGCTTTGGTACGTTTGTCGTTCGACTAGCAAGCGGCCAGGTGGTCTCCGGCATCAAGATCGCCGAAACCGAGACAGCTCTGACGCTCGTCGACAACCTGGCTCAAAAGCACGTCATCGCTAAGGCCGATATTGAAGAGCAAAAAACCTCTCCACTCAGCACCATGCCGGAGGGGTTGGAGAAAAAGCTTAGCGAAAGTGAGTTCGTGGATCTGGTGGCGTTCCTGGCAGCGCTCAAAGAGACCAAACCCTGACTCTTGCCTTCATGATTCTGTCCCCCATTATTCTGTCAAAAAAAAACGGCCCTTCCATGAAACTCGTTTCCCTCGCACTGATGTTGCTATTCGCGGCAGCGTCCGCATCCGCTGCCGAGCCGCGCCTTCCCCGCGAAAACCTCCTCGTTTATCGCGGCGAGAAGAGCGAGCAGGTTCCGGTGAAAACGAAAGAGGACTGGCTGAAACGCCGGGCGGAGATCGTCCGCGGCATGGAAACCGTTATGGGAAAAATGCCGGGAAAGGAAAAACGCTGCCCGCTCGAAGTGAAAGTTGAGGAAGAAGTCGATTGCGGCAAATACACCCGCCAGCTCATAACGTATTCCTCCGAGCCCGGCAGCCGCGTGCCTGCCTATTTGTGCGTTCCCAAGTCGATTCTGGATAACACCTTCAGAGACAAGAAGCTCCACGCCATCCTCTGCCTGCACGGGACGGACAACGTGGTCGGGCATGGCACCGTCGTCGGCGTCGGCGGCAAGCCCAACCGGCAGTACGCCAGCGAGCTGGCCGAGCGAGGATACGTCACGCTGGCTCCCAATTACCCGCTGCTGGCCAAGTATCAGCCGGATGTGAAGGCCCTGGGCTGGGAGAGCGGCACCTTGAAAGCCGTGTGGGACAACATCCGCGGACTCGATCTTTTGGAGTCACTTGTCTACGTCAAGCCGAAGGAATTCGGCGCGATCGGCCACTCCCTCGGCGGGCACAACAGCGTCTACACAGCCGTGTTCGACGACCGGATCAAGGTAGTTGTCTCCAGTTGCGGGCTCGATTCGTACCTGGACTACTACGGTGGCAAGGAGGCCAATTGGTATCCGGAAAAAGGCTGGTGCCAGACCCGCTACATGCTGAAGCTGGCCGACTACCGCGGCCGGCTGGGGGAAATTCCCTTCGACTTCCACGAGATGATCGGCGCACTCTCCCCGCGGCACGTGCTGATCATCGCCCCGCTCAAGGACAGCAACTTCCGCCACGATAGCGTCGACCGCATCGCCGCCGCCGCCCGACCGGTCTTCAAGCTCCACGGCCACGAAGACCGGCTGATGATCGAGCACCCCGACTGCGAGCACGATTTTCCCAACGAGATGCGGCAGCGAGCATACAAGTTGATTGATGACGTGCTGAAGTGATCGACGGAGGAATTGCGACAAAAAAATGGGAGACAAAAAAATGAAGAACGCGGAATCAAGCCAGAAGTGGAATCGCCGCCCCGTCCGCCTCATTTTTTTGTCCTCCATTTTTTTGTCACATCTTTCCGCCTCCCCGCAGGTTGCCCCGATGAGCAGATGCAGCTAACCTGAAGGTGGGGCAATTTCAGGTTGGAGTGCCGATCATGGACCGCCGCACCTTTCTCGCCTCATCGGCTGCCGCTGCTGCCGGACTGACTTCCCGTTCATTCGCGGACGATTTTCATTCCCCGGCGGACACTTTCGCCTCGCACCCTCCCGCGTTCGCCGTCATCCCCGTCGTCGGAGATGGCAAATGGATCTGGACCGAGCCCCCCAAGGACCAGACGGGTTATCTCGAGCCGCGGCTGTTCGAGCTTTCGATCGGCATTGAGCTGCAAGGGACGGGAAACGCCGGCGGCGTGATGGCCAGCACCCCCGTGCCACTGGAATTGCCGGAGCAAAAGGTCGAGGACGTCCGCATCACGACGGAAGGCTGTGCGGCCGAGATCCGCCGCCTGGCCCCCGAAGCCGGCCAGCTCTTTTTGGCGGCGGCGGGGATCGCCCGCGGCCAGACCATCCTGGCCCAAGCCGTCTACACGCTCACGCTCTTCAAGCAGTATCACGCTTTCGCAAAAGAACAGTTCCCCGCCACGCAAAAAGCGCCTCCCAAGGAGCTGCGGCTGTCTCTGGGGGACAGCCCCGGCATCCAGACGCGGGACAAGCCGGTGAAGGACCTGGCCGCCAAGTTGGGGGGCCAGCTCGACCACCCTTGGGACAAGGCCAAGGCGTTCCACACTTGGGTCTGGGAAAACATCACGGCCCGCATCGGTCCCTACACCAACGTCCTCGCCGCCTTGAAAGACCGCGTCGGCGATTGCGAGGAGCGGGCGGCCGTCTTCGTCGCCCTCTGCCGGGCCTCGGGAATCCCCGCCCGGCTGGTCTGGCTCCCCAACCACAACTGGGCCGAGTTCTATCTCGCGAATGAACAGGGGGAAGGCCACTGGATTCCCGCCCACACCTCCTGCTACTCCTGGTTCGGCTGGACCGGGGCTCACGAGTTGGTGCTACAAAAGGGGGACAACATCCGCATCCCCGAGCTCGGCCGGCCGCAGCGCCTGCTGGAAGACTGGATGCGGCGCGTCGGCGCGAAACCTGAGGCCCGCTACTTCGCGGACCTCAAACCACTGCCGCCAGCAGAAGGCACAAATACATCCGGCAGCACAACTGCCGACGCCGGCCCCGGTGAGCGGAGCAAGAGCGGCAGCGGCGAATGGCTCAACATGGGCAAATACGCCAAAGAGAAATTCGTGCGGCGGTAGAGTTAAGTCGCCCGCTCGAATCTTTATTGGCACGGCTTTGCACAAGTAACCAGGCACCAAGGAAGCCGCCCGCCGTCGTCATTCAAAGAGCGTCTTCTGGAGCACTGGCGTATTGTACTTGCGATTGATGAACTTCCCCATGAGCGGCACGGCAAACGAGTATTTGCCGTGACGATTCTTATAGACCAGCCCCTTCTCGCTCATCAGGCGCGGCAGCATTTGGCTGACGTCGCCTCGCGAAAACCCCTTGATTTTCTTTTCGGTCTTTGTGGAGATCTCGACAACTTCGGGAATCGTAAACTCTCCCTCGTCCACGTCCAATTGCGCTATGCAGTAGAGCAAATCTCGCTGACGGTCCGTGAGCGTTTCCCATCGTCCCGCGAAAAAGTCCGAATCGAGTTTTCTAATGATTGGCTCGATTGGAATCGACAAGTCATCAGGATTTAACATCAAACAATCGAGCGCTTCCCGACAAATGAACTGAATGAAGTACGGGTATCCATCCGCGGCCTTGAGAATGGACTGAATGCCGGATTCTTCAAACTTCCAGAAACAATCTTCCAGCGGAACAGTGATGGCCTCCCGTGACGCCTTCGCCGGCAATCTCCCTATCTCCAGAACGGAGAACATTCGCTCGGCATAGGTGCGCGATTCCACCAGTCGCGGAAAAAGTGTCGGCAGCCCCGTAAGCATCAGCATGTATTTTGCGCCCTTGCGCTGCAGGGACTGAAAGGCTTCCAGGAGAAGCGCCAGAGGATACTCTTCTTTTTGCTCTTGGTCGGCCACGACCTGCGCTTCGTCATAGGCGAAGATGATGCCTTTGATTCCCTTCTTATTTGCCGCCTGCCAAACAAACTCAAGAACCGCTTTGAGCTTGTCAACCATTAAGCCAGGCTGACCCTCAAAGAGGGTAAATAGAAACTGGAATGTCAGCGTCGTCGTCTCGGACTGACTTGGCGGGAAGCCAAAATTCGTGGGCTCGGAAACAGACAGCGTGGAGGAATAAACGGATAGGTCGGTGAGCAATCGCATGCAGAGATTTGTTTCCGACAGGAACGCCTGTTCGGAGAAGTCCGACCCAGCCCAGGCCCATCCGGTGCTGATTGCTTCTCGTTTGAACTTGTCATCCATGAGGACAGTTTTTCCGACCCCCCGAAGTCCAGTAAGCACGATATTCTTCACGACCACCTGTTGGGAGAGATGCGTCTTGAATTTTCCAACTTCTTCCTCGCGCCCGGCAAGATGCGGCGGGGAATGACCAGCTCCTGCCCGAAACGGGTTCTCCTTTTTTGCCGCCATTCTTGGCTCCCTTCAAAATTATCACCTGTTACGACAACGAATGTAATTATGTTAGAGAGTAAGATTATGTCAATAGATGACTCGGCATGATTTTCAGGTGGTACAGGGATGAGAGCAATAAAAGGCTGCCCCGTAGTCCCTCTGCCAGAGGCTCCAGCAGTGGCGTTTTTCGTACCAGCGCGAGTCAGCGCCAAGCCGAAAATAATCTTTTGTTCATGTGAACAAATGTTATGTTTCGAGCGTCTTACATCTGGTGGGCGGGGTGCGCACCTGGCAGAGGCCGGAACCGGGCTCCTCCCAGCCACTTCTGCCCCCTATCACCGCTTCCCGGAAGTTCCGACCAACCACACGGGCGGTCACTGAA
>JBPCKT010000046.1:0-24995 GCA_051004015.1 Pirellulaceae bacterium
GTTCGATGAGCGGGAAGTGAAAACGGAGCATGGTGGCGATACTGT
The DNA here is from genome assembly GCA_051004015.1 of Pirellulaceae bacterium. Lineage (GTDB taxonomy): Bacteria > Planctomycetota > Planctomycetia > Pirellulales > Pirellulaceae > SXOA01. The sequence goes on from JBPCKT010000046.1 coordinate 46, forward strand.
GACACTCGCAGACGAAAGAGCGAGCAACAGGGAATACAAACTGCCTCCTAAACCACCGCGTCACTTCTCGACTCTACTTGTAAGGGAAGAAAATGTGCCGTTAAGAGGCTTGGATATTGTGTAACTGTGTTTGACAAACAGCTTATCAAATCGATGATATATCCCCCGGAAGTATGGGGATTTTGGTGTATTAAGAAAGTCGCTGAACCAGGACGAGTTGCGAGTCGCTGTGGGGCGGAAGTCGAAGTCGGGCAAGAGGTTACAAGCGAGCGCGTGATACAGGATGTATCAAAACACGAGGGCGAAAACCTGTATAATCGGAGGCTTTCAGCCGCTTATATCGCGGAGTGCGACCGGGTTTGGTTCCGGGGGGGGTAAGGGAAAGTCGGATTCACGCCCTTAGTAGCCAGGACACCGCGAGTGCCGGCCGGTATTTTCGAAATACCGCGCTCTCGGAGTGAGCGGACTACTACTTCCCGCTCTTGGCCTTGCCCATCCCGAAGTATTTGAACCAGCCGGTGCCTTTGCCGGCGGCGGCGGCTTCTCCTTCGCGGGTGGCTTCGTCCTTGGTCAGCATGTCGGCGAGGGTGGAAATGGCCTGGGTGATGCCGGCTCGCGGGTTGTGCTCGATGAGCGACACGCCGTTGTTGCGGATATCGACCATGGTGCGGTAGTCGTTGGGGAGCTGCCAGAAAATCTCCCGCCCCATCGTCTCCTGGGCCCGCTTCAGGCTGATTTGCCCGGCATCCAGCCCGACGCGATTGACGATGATCTTTACCTTGTCCTTGAGCCCGTCAATTTCGTTGAACGACATCAACAGCCTCACGACGTTCCGCAGGCATGGCAGGTCGAGCTGCGTGACGAGGAGCACGTCTTTAGCCGCCTTGAGCGCGGCGATGTCCAGCGGGCTGTAGCTTTTGGAGAGATCCAGGATCAGGTGCGAGAAGGTTGCCTTGAAGAGCCCCAGCACGCGGGTGAAGTCGTCGGGGCTAATCAGCGGAATGTCCTGGAGCTGCACCGGCCGCGGCAGAAGATACAGGCCGCTGGAGTGTTTTGACAGCGACTTCTTGAGGAGCTGGATGTCGAGGCGGCTGATGTTCTGGGCGACGTCGACGATGGTGTAGTCGGGAATGGTGTCGAGGAACACGTCCGCATCGCCGAGCGACAAATCGAGGTCCAGCAGCACCACGGAGTTCCGCTTTTCCTGGGCCAGGATGCAGCCCAGATTCACCGCCAGGCTCGTCGTACCCACGCCGCCGGTGGTGCCCGCGATGGCAATGACCTGCGAGCTCCGGCCGCCGCCCGTCCCGGTGCCGAACTTCACCGCGCCGATGCGGTCCAGGGCCGCCACCAGGTCTTCCACCCGCAGCGGCTGAGTGAGGAATTCCTTGGCTCCCGCCCGCATGGCCCGCAGAATCACCTGACCGTCGGAAGTGCCGCTGACCACGAGGATGTTGCAAGTGGGAGCACTGTCCCGGAGGCCCTCCATCAGCTTGAGCCCCTTCTCGGGGTTCGCGTCCAGGCAGATGACGCCGATGTCCGGATTGGTCTGGGCGACGACGTCGGCGAAGAACTCGTAGCGCGAGCACTCCGCTTCCAGCCAGACCACCTCCATGCCCAGCAGCATGTTTTTGATGGCGTTGCGGGAAGTGTCGCTCGGGTCAACGATCGCCAGCCGAAGGACGTTGCTCATCGGGGTCAATCTGAGAGAAGAGGGCAGGGCAGGAGCAGCGCTGCCCATCCTTAGCTAGCATCCACTCCTTATCTTAATTCGTCATATCCCAGCGGGCCGATGAGTTTCGGCTTGGTCCCCGAGGAAGGTTTTGGCACGCCGGCGGCTGGATTGCTCGCATTAGTCGGGCTGGTCCTGTTTTGCGAAGCAGAGACGGTCCTGGCGGGCGTAGCGCCTGTGCCGATGGAAGCGGTCCTGGGCTGCTGGGCGGTGCGGAGTGGCGGGTAGCTGGTGGGCTGGGCGGGGGTGGGGCGGCGGGCGCTCTGGCCGCCACTGCTGGCCGGCGCGGGCAGATTCTCGTAACCTTCGCCCTTGCCTTGGAAACCCGGTGGGCTGTTGCCGTTGCCGCACGGTTTGGGAACCTCCAGGTAGCCGCGACCGTACAATTCCACGTCGGTGGGGGAGGCCGAAAGCTGGCCGGGTCCGCAAGGGGGAACTTCGCTGGCATCCATCGCTTCGCTGAACTCCGGCGTGACCATGATGATCAGCTCCAGCTCGTTCTCCGTGTGGCTGGTCCGGCGGAACGCGGCGCCGGCCCACGGCACGTCCATCAACCACGGAAATCCGCGAACCGAGGCGTCTTTCTTGTTGAATACGAGCCCGGCGATTGCCATCGTTTGTCCGGTCTTCATTTCAGCGCCGGTTTCCGCGTTGCGGCTGCGGAAGCCGGGAACGGTCCCGCTGCCAACGGCCGCACTGATGCTAGGATCCACCTCGGTGACTTCGGCCCGCACATCCAGACGCACTTTGCCGTTGCCGAGGACGATGGGGACAAAGTCGATGCGGGTGCCAAATTCGCGATATTCAATGGTGGTTACGCCGAGTGACTGTGGCACCGGAATCGGAATCTGGCCGCCCACATTGAAGCTGGCGGGCCGGCCGCTGACGGTGGTCAAAGTCGGTTCCGACAAGAGCTGCGCGAGGTTGTTCCGCTCCAGGGCTTCCAGAAAGCCCTGGAAGTTGTTGGAACCATCCGCGATTCCGAAACGGAGCGTGCTGGCGCCAAGCGGGAAGGCACTGGTGCTCGAAGCGGCCAAACTGGAAGCCCCCTGAACCACAAAACCGTTGCTGGAGATGTGGGCCCAATCAAAGCCCAGGCTGCGGAGCTTGGTCCGCGAGACTTCCATGACTTTGACGTGCAACACCACTTGCTGTACGCCGCCGACCGTCATGCCGTTGATGACGTTGGGGAAGTAGTCCTGAGCAATCCGGACGATCTGCGAAACGGAGTCGGCTTTGGGGACAAAGCCGGAAATATGCAGACTGCTGTTGAGCGTCCGCAGGCGGAGGGCCGCTTCGGGGAACTCGGTTTTCAGCACCCCTTCCAGCTCCTGGACGTCGCCATTGATGACAATGTCGATGGAAGTGATGGTGTCGTCCGAGCTCCAGACGTTCAGCTGCGTGGTCCCCTGCTTGAGCGCGGAGACTTGGATGGACTTGGGGGAGAGCGGGACGACGCGGACCAGGTCCGGGTTATTAACCAGCATCTTGGGGACTTCAAACGGAAATTCCACGATGCGGCTGGTGTTGACGATCATGGTCATCCGCTCGGCCTGACCCAAGACTTTGAACTTCACGCCCTGGGCGTTGTCGTTCTTCTGGGCGAAGAGCAGGGTGGGAAAGACCAGGGCTATTGCCAGAGAGCAGAGGGCCAGTCCGGCGCGCAGCCTGCGGATTGAGACACTGCGCAGCCCGCGGACAAAGTCACTGCGCAGGCAGGGGGCGAGAGCGGTCGACATCCTTGTCTTCCTTGCGAAAATAATAGGTCTGGCGCGATGCGTCCTTCACTATCTTCGGTCAGCCCGGTTGGGAACGTTGCGTTTGTTTCGCAAAATCCGTCTTTAGCGATCGTGAGGAGGTCCTTCCGTGGAGCCCTTGCTATCACCCTCTACCTTCACTGGGGGGGCGGAAGGAGCCGTTTCGAGCGGGGATGGCAGGGGCGCTGGACCCGAGGTGCCGCCAGCACCCATTGATAGCAGGACGGTTTCCGTCGGCAGTGCGTTGGGGTCGCCCCACTGATAGGACTTGATTTCATTGGGGGTCTGCAACGTCATCACAAAACCCGGCGCCCTGGCAGGTTCGGCAGCGACCAATGATGTGCCGGGATCCTTCGCGGGGACAGCTTTACCCAGTTCCTGGAGCAGGTCATTCGTCCCGGTGTTTTTGGCGGTTTTTTTGTCATCGCCGTTGGTCGCCTTACCGTTGAGCAGTTCGGAGAGAGGAACGACTTCTTCCTTGTCGTCCGCCGGGTCATCTTTGGGATTGCGGAGAGCCAGGCGGATGCGTCCCATTTCGGAGGCCAGGGCGATTTCTTGGGCTTGACCCGGTTTCACCATCAGCGAGATAGTGCGGGCGCGAATCTCCTTTCCCTTTTCGTCGACGTTTCGCTCTGTCTGAGCACCCTTGGAGAACACCCGGACATTCTTGATGATTGGGTAAACTCCGGTCTGCTGGATTCCCTCCCCTTTTCGCAGGAAGACCATCACGTCGACGCGGTCGCCCGGTCCAATCCCTTCCATCACCGTGTCTTCGTCGACTTTGATCGTGGATGTGCGATAACCATCGGGAATCGAGTCAGCGGCGGTACGATTCTTGTCCGAGATTTTTGCCTGCAGGATCGGCTCACCCTTGTAAAAACGGACTTGGGGAAATTTGCCATCTACTTCTTCCAATGATCGGATCGCGCCCTCTGGAACTTTTGCTGCCGGCCACTCCTCCAATACCACGGAATTGGCATCGAGAGTAGCGCCGATATCGATGTCCCCCTTGGCGACAAGGATCTGCTCCATCTGCAGGGGTTCAGTGCCGCCGCCAGAGCTTCGTTCCATCACCTGGCTGATGCCGATGGTGGCGACCAGGCCGCAGCCCAAGGCGATGAAAATCAGAATCAGGGACTTCATCTTCATGGCAAGGATCCTAAGTGTTCATGGCCGCGGCGGACATGGCGATTCGCTCATGTGCCCGACCTCGTTCATTCACCCGTTAAAGAGGTTCTTCACTCGTCAAACTCTCCCTAATCCACAGCCTCGCGGCGCATGACCGTGGAAGCGATCATCTGCCTGCTTCCAAGAAACATTGGCGAGGGAAGCCAGCTAACTTCACTAAAAGGAACCGAGACGGTAACAGTTACCGGACTGCCAGCGGCCGCGGTCGAGGGATCGGTGGGATTGACGATGACATTGCTGGTGGCAATGGTCACTCCGCCATTGGACATATAAGTGACGACCGAGCTCTTCACGTCAGAAGAGGTCGCCCCATCCAGCACGGCTTTGCGGGCCCCTTCGCGGGATGCGTTGGTGATGACCTGCTGGATCATCACCATGCGGCCGAATTCCACCATTCCAAACACCAACAGGAAAAACAGCGGGGCCACAACGGCAAATTCCACCGCCGCTGCTCCCAGCCGTTTCCCGCGGGTTAGTCCTCGATGTTTATGCATGTATCTGTTCCCGTGTTTCCAAGTATTTCCGAGAGCTGCCAATTGCAGGGCTCATACCAGCATCCCCATCCACAGGAAGTAACTAATGGTGCCAATCGCGATCGGAATCCCGTAGGGTAAAAGCAGCATCCGGCTCTTGCGCTCGGCGGCGATTTCCGCCAGCTTCTCCGGGCTTTTGATCACCATGATTTCGTTGAGAATCAGCCAGAACTGGTCCTGGTGCTTCTTCCAGGCCCGGCGGCCCACGACCATCGCCATCGCCATCAGGGCGCCAATCAGGGCCGAGATGCAGAATGAATTGACCGTGTGCTGGATCAGAATCCACGCTCCCACGCCGGCCAAGAGCTTCACGTCCCCCGCTCCCATCCCGCCGATGGCGTATGCCGGCAGGAGCAGGAGCAGGCCGACACCCGTTCCCAGCACGCTCCAACCGAGACCTTCCCAGCCGAATGCGGCAAACGAATAAATCCAGCCGCTGAGGATGAACGGAAAGGTGACCCAGTTGGGGACCTTAAGTTCAAAGCCGTCGATGACGGCGGCCAGAATGAGGACCACGGTGACGAGCCAGACGGTCCAGTTCTGGGCCACGATTTGGGCGAAATCAAACGCTAGAGCCTGCATGTCAAACCTCTCCCCGTGCTGCTTTATGAGTCAATAAGTTAGCGCCAGGCCAGCAAGTAGCTGATGCAGGCACCGATGAGCGTGATGGCAAAGCAGATGGTTTCCCAGCCGCCGGTCAGAGCGTCGCTTGGCATAACTGGGTACATAGTTCATGTCCAACTGCGATCCGTGCGGTCGAAAAAGCACGGCTTCCTGAAACTCTAGGTCACAGACGGCCGTGGTATGGAAGGCGGGCGAGAATTCTCGATTTTTGCGGATTATCCTGTCCTGGTACGCAAAAAGACCCCCTCGACAATCGCCGCGAAGCGACTGTCGAGGGGGTTCTAATGTCGCGCACCGAGACGACACCGATCACGGATCCCACCGGCGTCTTACGACCCGGCGGGCAGAGCATTCGAGATCTGGTTGAACGTGCCATTCGCACGCGTGCCGATGGTCGTGATCGTGCTCAGGCACACCACGACAATCAGCGCCAGCATCACCGCGTACTCGACTGCGGTCGGACCATCTTCGGACTTCAGGAAACGCTGCAACTTCAAAGTGAGATTCTTCATTGTTCCTACTCCTCTTGTTCGCCCCCGGCCCCGGCATCAAAACGGGTCCGCGGACGAAGCCACAGTGACGACCGAGCCCTACCCCACGCCGCAGCTTTCGCCGCCGGCCTGCCAGACGCGGAACAGGACTCAACGATTGGTACCGCACCTCGTCATCATCAAAGGTCACTGCGAACTGCCGCAAGCGGCAAATCGAGTTCACCCTTTCGGTAGCCGGCTGCCGCGAGCGGACGAATCCGCGCATGGCCCATGGCTTTGCGCCCCGCCCTTGCGAGCGGTTTGCCTTTTCGAGGATGAGAGGCGGCAGGCCTGGTGAACAGCCCCCCGGCATCAGGCCGAAAGCCTGACCAATTTGGAGAACCCAAAGGCCGGGAAACATGCCACCGCGGACAGCCCCTGATGTCGCCACCAGAAACTTCCCACAGTAAAACCTAGGTCGGATTCCCGAGGTGTCAAATCTGGGACTTGAGAAAATCTGGACGGAATCGCGGATCTTCCCGAGACGCAAGTATGACAAAGCGTGCCTGGTTAACATCGACTGAATCGCTGGACCCCAGGGTGATCCAAACCAGCACTCCCCGCAGGGTGAACTGAAACCAGCGGCGTTTGGGAGTGACGGCCATCCCGGCATTCTATCTGGAGGTACAGGAGGAAAGCGAAGTTTCGCACAATCGGTACACCAGAACGCCTACATCGCAATGCGCTAGAAAAACTCACCATGGGCCCCTCTGTAGTATTTCCACACACATCAACAGAAAAATCAGCACGAAGAAGCCAATGATGACGGCAGAGACCACAAAAAATCCGGTTTTCATCCGGTGGAACAGCCCGCCAATCGCTGCCCCCAAGGACTGAGCGGACAACAGCAACAGCGCCACTGAAAATCGGCTGGCAGCGTCATCGCTCAAACGAAACGCCTGGGTGGCCAGTCCCAGTGCCAAGGCAATCCAGAAAATCTCCAGGAAGAGATAGGCCAGCGAGAATTGCACCTTGCTTGTCATCATTTCACGAGTCGGGAAACGTGCCGACATAGCGACCTGGACTGACTTCGATTATTCGTGACCGAGCCGCTTCAACTTCCGTCGACAGCCGCCGATGATCCAACCACCACGCCAAGGCGATGGCGACGTTTGCCGTCACGAACAGCAGGTCGCGGATGGAGAATCTCCTGGTGGAAACCTTGAGCTTTCGGGAAGTCCACCACTCCGCATCCAGAACACGACCAGCCCGATGATGAAGAGCATCAGCACCCAGGCACCGATACTGTCGCGGCAGAGAAAGTAACCTCCTGCCAAGAGCGGTGGTCCCACTGTTCCCGCAATCAGCAGCGTTCGCAGGCCAAACTTCATAAGACCATTGTATTCGGGTCAACGGTGGCGTCGCACTTGCCCGTCCGCTCTGGCGAAGCTATTTATCGGGCCGGCGAATCAGCACATGGGCCGCAGGGAGTACAACGTGCCGACGTTCCAGTGGGGACGAAACTTAAGGCGGAGCTCCATTCTCCCAAATCTGGTCGGGGTCACCAACGACCTCAACTCCCGGCAAGGATTCATGGAACTTACGGATGCCTTGACGAGTTACCGAAGTGCCATCGATCAGCACCATGCGGAGCTTGGAAAGATGGGCCACGTGTACGAGGCCGGCATCCGAGATCTTTGTGCCGCTTAGGCTCAGGGTTCCGATTTCCTGGAGGCCGACGAGATGGACCAGGCCCGCGTCTGTGATCTGCGTTTTCTCCAACTCCAGCCATCCTAGCGTCGGTAGGGTCTTCAGGTGGGCCAGCCCGCCGTCGGTGATTTGAGTGTTGTTCAGAAACAGGATTTGCAGCTTCGTCAAACCAGCAAGGCGGGCCAGCCCAGAGTCGGTGATCCGAGTGCCGTTGAGGTGCAGCGCCGTGAGCTCCGTCAGGCGAGTGAGGGAATCCAGGCCGGCATCGGTGATCTGGGTGTTGTCGAGCGATAGGTCGCCAAGCTTCTCGTGCCCGTGCAGATGAATGAGCCCGGCGTCGGTCACCTTCGTTTCCCCAAGATTCAAGGACACTAGTTTTGGGAGGCGGGAAACATAAACCAGCCCAAGATCGGTGACTTCGGGTCCATAAAGTGTCAGGTATTCGAGGTTCTTTAAGCCGGCGAGATGGGCCACGCCGGCATCGGTGACCTTAGCTCTTGAGAGCGACAGTTTCTCCAGTTTTTCCAAGCGAGCCAGGCGAGACAGGCCAGCGTCTGTGATTCCAGGACTGTCCGTGGACAGCTCTTTCAACTCCCCCAGGCAGGAAATCTGGGCGAGTGTGGCGTCGGTCAGTTTTTCTCCCCCAAATATGCGCCAGACTATACCAGGTGATTTGTCGCCAAGCAGCGCGAGAAGCCAGCCAGGGCGAGAGAGATTGGAGGAATCGTATTCCACCGATCCGCCGAGCCGCTCAATCTCCGCAGCAGCCGCTTGACCCATGCGGACATCGTTCCGCTCATACGCCAGCCAGGCCAACGGCAGACAAGCGGCACTCGTCAGCACGAGGAGCGACAGCAAGGAGAATTGATACCAGCGGCGTCGGGGCTTGCCTGCCATCCCGCCATTCTAAACGCATTCGTTTTCTGCCGGCTCCTGGTTACTGGACACTTAGTATTTAGTGAGCATTTTGTATAATAGTCCTAACGTGGCGAGAAGGCTCGCGGTGACCAGGGATGGCGGCTCATTGGCATGTTGGTTGTGATTAATTGGACCCAGCGCGGTTTGACGAACGTGCTGGGGCCGGCGGAGAGGCTGCGCCCGGGACCCGAAGCGTAGGACGGAGCAATGCTCACTACCACGACAAGCGAGACGAACTTACGTCGAGGCGATTTGACGTAAGTCGCGCTGAGAGCGGCGCGATTTGTGGTTCGCAGCGGTGTGAATCAAGTTTCGCGGATGTGAATCAAACTCGTCGCCGCAAAAGATTACTGAATAATGCCTTACGGCAACGCAAAATGCCGATTTGTAGCCGCAGAATCATGAATAAATCGACCTCTTCGGGGGGTATTCGCGATGCACCGCGAGGCGCGACTGGCGGGACTTACGGCGAATGGATTTGACGTAAGTTGATGAAGAGGTATTGCGGCCAGGGCAGGCTGGAAGGCTACTCCACCTACGCTATTTCGGCGGCGGCGGAACGGGGATGCCGGGAGGGACGATGGCGTTTTGCGTTTTGCTGTCGCACTCGGCGCAGAGGTCTTCCACCACCCACTGGAAGCTGGGGACCGTTTTGGTGACGATGGTCTGGCAAGTTGCGCCGATTATAGCGAATCCTCCGAATTGACCGCCCGAAGAACTTCTTTCGCCCGCCGGTAGTTTTTACAGGTCGTTTGGCCTATTACGGACGCGCGGCTTCGAATTAACGGCAAAATCGATTCCGCCGATAATTTCTTCGGTGCGAGAGGCGACGGTTATGCCTTGGAATCCGGCGACGACGGCCGGCGTTGAGCACCCCAAGCAGCAAAGTTCAAAAAGGCCATCCACCTTGGATCCGCGGGAGCAGCAGCATGAGAAAACAACTCGTTTTATTGAGAACGGCGGGCGCAGGTCGGCCCATTCTAAGTTACGGATGGGCGATTGCCGCGGCGATCTGCCTTGCCGCTTCGGCTGCCGACCGAGCTTACGCCCAAGGCCTTCCGGTCTTTGTGACGCGGCTGCCGGCCGTGGAGTCGCAACCGTTCGCTATGCCTCAAGCGGAGTTGGCGCTTCCCACGAGCGAGGCGGACCAGCAGCCTATCGACTATTACGAGCTGGGGGCGAACTCGCTAAACGTCGATGAGCCAACGTCGCTCGAAAAGCGATTGGCCGCCGTCGAAGCGGAGCTGAAGAAGTCCAAGGCGGCTGAGGCCAAAAAGAAAGACGAAGACGCTCTCAAGCCAGTCATCAAGCCGCGCGGACGACTGCACACGGATGTGAACTGGTTCACGCAAAATGATCAGAACCGTGCTGTCTATGGCGATATCCAGGACGGCGCCTATTTCCGTCGCGCGCGGCTCGGCTTCGACGCCAAGATGTTCGAAGTCACTCAGTGGCGCCTCGATTTCGAAATGGGAAGCGGAGGCGTCAGGCCCAGCATCTTCGACGCCTACGTGCGAGTGACCGACTTGCCCTATCTCAACAACTTTCAGGTCGGACACTTTCGGGAGCCGTTCAGTTTGGAAGCCCAGACCAGCTCGAACTGGTTGACGTTCATCGAACGGTCCTTGAACAACACGTTCGATCCCTCGCGGAATTGGGGTCTGATGGCGTTCAACTGGAGCGAAAGCGAACGGTTTACCTGGGCCGCGGGCGTGTTCCGCGAAGGCTCCGACCTATTTGGCGACGACATCGGCGACAGCGGCGAATGGGCTGGAACAGCCCGCACCACGTACTTGCTGTCCTATGACGAACCAAGCGAAGGGCGGTACTTTTGGGAAGTGGGCGGATCGTACAGTTATCGCGACCCCGACAACCGCTTCGCGGTGAACTCGACGACCGGCAACCCCAGTGGAGCGGAAACCTCGATCGTGAACTATGGCGGGCGCCCCGAGGACAACCTCAACGAAGACGGCATTGGCCGCACGCCCAACCTGATCAACATCAGCATTCCCGACGCCGTCAACGTGCAGTTGTTCGGCGTCGAAACTTCGGCGAACTTTGGCTCGCTCAACCTCCAGTCGGAGTTCATCTGCGCTCACGTCGACCGACGAGTCGCCGCCAACGGCTTCTACCACGGCGCTTATGTCCAGGCCAGCTATTTCCTTACCGGCGAGTCGCGCCGCTGGGAGCGGCGAGCCGGCACCTTTGGCCGGGCCGAAGTGCTCGAGCCGTTTTTCATGGTGAACACCGACCACGGCATCTGCTCCGGCTGGGGCGCCTGGGAGTTGATCGCCCGCTGGAATTACCTAGACCTGACCGAAGGCAGCGTGGGAACCCAATTTGGCTACGTCGATGCGACGTCTTTCGGTTGCAATTGGTATCTCAATCCATACGTCTATCTGCAACTCAACTACGAATACGTCGACGTGCCGACCGGAGGTCCGGCCACTGGCGGCAACGTCAATGTCTATCACGCGCGCTGGAACATGCACTTCTAACTCGGCGAACCGGACGCTGCACTCGGCGGGCGGTCGCATGCAAGGAAAGGATTCATTCGATGAACGGCGCTTTGAGCAAAGGATGGATGGCGGCGGCGATCATGCTGTCCGCCGTGGGACTGGCGGCAGCGGGCGAAGGCAATGGGTCCTGCTCGCACTGCCAAGGCTGCGCGGCGACGAAGAAAGTCTGCCGCTGGGTTCCCGAAAAGAAAAAGATCGTGATCGACAAGTGGGACTGTGAGTGCGAGACGATCTGCATTCCCGGCCGCAGCCAACATTGCGGCAAGAATTGCACCGTCGATTGTAACTGCAAAAAGCACATCGAGCACCGCTGGCTACCGACTTGCGCCAAGGCCCGCACGATCAACAAGCTCAAGAAGGTCAAAGAAGAGAAGGAGGTTTGCACTTGGAAGTGGGTGGTGGAAGAGGTCTGCGACCACTGCGCCGGCAAGTGCGAAGGTTGTGTCCAGCATCCCAATTAGCTTCTGGGGCTTGGAGGCGCTGCCGCTAGTCCTTGGCCTGCCCTGGCGCAAGTGCTAGCGACCTACTTCGGCGGCAGGCGGGGACGTTTGCGGCCGGGGATGGGCTGGCCGGTCTCGCGGTCGAATTCGTCCGGGGTGCGAGTTGCGGGCGCGTCATCGCGAGTCTGCTTTTTCCAGGCATCGAGCGCGCCCCGCAGCTCGGCGAGCTCCGCGGCGAACTTCGGATCAGCGGCCAGGTTCTTCAGCTCGTGGGGGTCGGCCTGGATGTCGTACAGCTCCTCCTCCGGCAGGGGCTTGGTGAAACAAGTCGTTTGTGTGTCCTTCAAAGTTCCTTCGTCCCTCAGCTTCCGCATCGACTGAAACGTCAGACTGCGGACAGCGTCCGCGGGTGGCGTGTTGGGCAGGTCGGGGTACTCATTGCGGATGTATTTGAACCGCTCGGTCCGCACGCTGCGGCTGCGGGCCTCGAAGTCGTGCCAGTTGTGCTCCGAGAAGGCAGCCGTGCGGACTCGCGTCTCTGGCTCAGTCAACACTTTCAGAAAGCTGGTCCCTTGGAATTGCTCCGGCGGCATGATGCCGGCGATTTCCAGAATGGTGGGGGCGATGTCCACGCTACTGAGCAGACTCTGACAGGTGGCTTCGGTCCGCACCTTGCCGAGCCAGCGGATGATGAACGGGCTTTTGATGCCGCTGTCGTAGAGCGTGGTCTTGCAGCGGGGGAACGGGCGGCCGTTGTCGGTCATGAAGATCACCACGGTGTCATCCGCCAGCCCTTGGGCCGTGATTTCGTCGAGCACCTTGCCGACGTTATCGTCCAGCCGGCTGATTTCGTCGTAATAGAGGGCCAGGTCCTTGCGGGTCTCGGCGTTGTCCGGCAAGTACGGCGGGACGGTCACGTCGTCCGGCCGGTGCGGCTCCAGGATGACTTTCTCCGCATAGTCGCGGTGCGGGTCCACGGCGGCGAGCCAGAGAAAGAACGGCTTGTCCTTGGGACGCTCCTGGAGTGTCGAAACCCAAGCCTCCGCCCCGCTCGGATTTGGATTGGCGACGACAACCGTCTTGACCTTGGTTTTGTCCCCCTTCTCGGTCGGCAGTTGAAAGCCCGCGGTCCCCACGTCGTGAATCACATCGAACCGGTCCCGCACCTGGTTCCCCAGATGCCACTTCCCCGCCGCGGCCGTCCAGTAGCCCGCCTTGCGAAGCTGCTCCACGAACGTCACCTGCTCCTTCGGCAGCGGCCAATGCAGCTGCTCCGCCCCGGTGTTGTGCGGAAATCGCGAGGTGATGAGGCTCGACCGGCTGGGGCTGCACGAGCTGCACGTCAGGATCATGTTCTCGAACCGCATCCCCTGCCGCGCCAGTTGCTCGAGCTGCGTCGTCTTGATCTGCTTGTTGCCGAACGGGCGACAATCCTCCCAGCCCAGATCGTCCGCGATGATGAGGACGATGTTGGGGCGGTCGGCGGCGGACACTGAACTTCGAATGACGAACCCCAGAATTCCACAAATGATGGAAATCGATAGCAAGCGTGATGCGATGAACATGATCCAGGCCCCCGATAAACCATGAGGATGTACGGTTGCAACAATTCTAGCCCGACAGCAGTTTCCCGTCCCCCTATTCGATATATTGCTGAAAACCCCTTCATGTGCTCGACTCTATGATGCGCAAGCCGCCGTTTAGCCGGATACATGGCACGCAGCCCCTCGCCGTGGCGAAGGCTGCGGCTGATGATGAGCTTCGTAAACTTGTCATGGCGGAGTTTCCTCCCGCCAAGCGAGCTCATCCGGCTTTTGGCACGCGCCTTTCCGCGGAGGCTCCCATGCTCGACTGCCCCTATTGTGACCAGCCCGTGATTGAAGGCTGCGATGAGTGTGATTCGTGCGGCCATCCGCTCTCGGATACGCATCTGCCCACGCCCCAGACCGAAGTGGAGTTGGGCCTGCTCACCGACCGCCTGTCCGCCAGCCAGACTCGCTGGCCGCTGCTCGTCTCCCCCACCATGCCGGTCCGCGAGTGCCTCCGCCTGCTGGTCGAAAACCGCATCGGCTGCCTGCTGATCGTGGAGAAGGGGGAGTTGGCCGGCATCTTTACCGACCGGGATGTCATACAAAAGCTGAACGACCGGGCGGCCGAGCTCGGCGACCGGCCGGTCAGCGAGTTCATGACCCGGCAGCCGCAGTCCCTCCCCGCGACGGCCAAAATCGCCTTCGCCGTCCAGCGGATGGACCAAGGAGGCTTCCGCCACGTCCCCATCACCGGCCCCGACGGCCGTCCCGCGGGGGTCTTTTCCGTGCGGGACATTTTGGGGTATTTGACGCGGAAGATGGCGGAGGCGTAAGAGAGTAAGCGGTAGGCAGTAGGCAGTAGGCAGTAGGCAGAGGGCCGGCTGCCAACACACTCGGTACTCAGTACTGAGTACTCAGTACTAAGTACTTCAATTCAACAACGCTCCTGCTTCACCTATGGTTGCCCGCCCACCGGGATAAGCCGCAACGACTTGATGACAAGGCTATCTTCCGGCACAGCAGCGGCGGGACGAATGGAAATCGTGTGCGCGCCACTGGCTTTGACGACGATGGTCTCGGCGATGGTTTGAAACTTGTCCAGTCCGCCCGTGGGGGCCAGTTGAAACGTGCGCGGCTCCTCCTCGTCCAGCAGCAGTTCCAGGCCGAGGTCTTCCTCTTCGTGCGCGAAGGCATAGCTCAGCTCCAGTTTGAAGAAGCCGGGGCGAAGCAGCTTGAACTTCCAAATCGCGGCATCGTCCACGGAGGTCCAGCCGCTGAGGACATTCTCGGAGATGTCGATCTTCAGGCTGGTCGCTCCCACCAGCGCGGCGGCGGACGGAGGCAGGCTCAGCTCGCCGCTCCCTTCTTGCATCACGACGGTCGCCTTCGCCGCGGGATCGGGGGGCGCTTCCGGCTTCGGCTCCGGCGGTTCTTCGCCGCTGGTTCCCTCGGGGTTCGTGACCACGTCCGTGTTTTCATCCGGCGGAAAGAAATACCTCCCTGCTCCCCAAATTCCGCCGGCGATCAGCAGAATCGCAATCGCCATCAGCCCCAGAGCGCGAAGTCGCGAGCCCTGCTGCGGCGCTTCATCCTTGCTCGCCGTTTCTTCCTTGCTCGGCGGCTTATCCTCATCCACGGCCAGCTCGGACTTGCGGACTTGCTTGGGCGGAGCGAGTGGCACCGCCATCGGCAGGGCGGGAGGCGCGGCCAGCGGGGGCTCCAGCGTCGGCACCCCCGCTGCACGGTAGGGCGAATAGGCCGGCGGCAGCGCCATCAGCGGGACGGCTGTGGGAAAGAAGTGGGCCGGAGCGCGGGAAGAATTCGGCGCGCTTTGCAGCTCGTGCAAAAACTTGTCGTACTGCGCCTTGGCCAGCGGCGAGAGCAGGCAGAGCTTCGCGGCCGTGATCTCGTTGAGCAGCGTGTGCGTAAACGCTCCCCGCGGCCCCATCTGATTCGAACGGATCAGCCGCATCCGCCCATCCGCCGCCGCCAGAATCTTTCCCGCATCCGCCTCAAACCGCGGCAGCCCGAGCAGCCGATAGTGATCCGCCGGCAACTCCCGCGGCTCAATGCCGAGCCACTCGCGATAGGGATCGAAGACTTCCGTGGCGGAGGACATGGGGAGGACGGATTCAGGCGGGAAGGAAGCAGGCGGGGCCGGATTAAGCAGGCCGGCTACTACTATTCTACCTTACGCCTATGGCCGGCGAAGGGGCAAGTGTTACAGCTTGGCGAACGCCCCCAGCGCCCTCTCCATATGCTCTCGCTCCAGGGCCGCCGAAACCTGCACCCGCAAACGTGCTTGCCCTTGGGGAACGACGGGGAAGCCGAAGCCGATGACCATCACGCCGAGCTCCAACAGGCGCTGGCTCTTGGCGATGGCCTCGGCTGCGTCGCCAATCATGACGGGGATGATCGCGGTGGGTGAGGAGTGGATGTCAAAGCCGAGCTTGGCCAGACCTTGCCGCATGAATGCAATGTTGTCGCGCAGCTTTTGCACACGCTGGGGCTCGCGGTCGATGATTTCGATGGCCTTGCGGGCGCTGCAGGCGACCGTGGCGGGGACCGCATTGGAGAAGAGGCTGGGCCGGGCCCGCTGCTTCAAGACTTCGACCACGTGCGGTGCCGCCGCCACGTAACCCCCCGCTGCTCCGCCGAGCGCCTTGCCGAGCGTGCCGGTCAGGATGTCCACCTGGCCGAAACAGCCGGCATGTTCCGGCGTGCCGCGGCCGGTCTTGCCGAGCGCGCCGATGCCGTGGGAATCATCGACGACCAGCAGGGCCTCATATTTCCGGCAGAGGGCAATGATCTCCGGCAGCAGGGCGACGTCCCCCTCCATGCTGAAGACGCCGTCCGTCACCACCCAGCGGCAGGCTTTTCCCTGATGCTGCTTCAGCTTCGCTTCCAGGTTCGCCAGGTCGCTGTGCTTGTAGACGGCCCGTTCAATGGCCCGCGGCACCAGGCGAATCCCGTCGATGATGCTGGCGTGGTTGAGCTCGTCCGAGAGAATGACGTCGTCCGGCCCAGCCAGCGTTTGAAACACCGCCTCGTTCGCGTTCCAACAGCTCACGTAACTGAGCGACGCCTGTGTGCCGACAAACCGGGCGATGGTTTCCTCAAGCTCCCGATGGCAGACCAGCGTGCCGCAGATGAACCGCACGCTGGCCGTCCCCGCGCCGTACTTCTTCAGCCCTGCGTGGCCGGCCTCGATCACTTCCGGATGGCTCGCCAGTCCCAGATAGTTGTTCGAGCAGAGCACCACGACCTCGCCGACTCCTTCGATCCGCGCCGTCGGCCCGAGGGCCCCTTCCAAGTGATGGAACTGCTTGAGCTGGCGGGAATCCTCCAGCGATTTCAGCAGGTCGCGGGCGCGGGTGTCGAAGGAGAGGTTAGCCATATGATCAAGCAGCAGAGAAATGGAATGAGCAAGAGTAGGAGCACGAGTAGGAGTAGGAGTAGGATTAGGATTTTTCCTATCCTACTCCTACTCCTACTCGTGCTCGTGCTCGTGCTCCTACTCGTCCGCATGATCTCTTACTGCGGCACTTCCAATACGACTTTAATCGCTTCCCCCGCCTGCATCAGCTTAAAGCCTTGCTCAAAATCGGCGAGCGGCAGGTGGTGGGTGACGATCGGCTCCAGGTTTAGCCGGCCGGAGAGGACGAAGCTTTCCACCTGATACCAGGTTTCAAACATCCGCCGACCGTTGATGCCGAGCACGGTGGCTCCTTTGAAAATGATATCGTTCGGCAGATCCAGCGGCACCGGCTCCGCGGGGATGCCGAGCAGGGCCGCGGTGCCGCCATTGCGAAGAGCGGCAAAGCCCTGGCGGATCGCCTTGGGCTGGCCGCTCATTTCCAGCAGCACTTCCGACCCCTGGTCGTGCGTCAGCTCGCGGGCTTTGGCGGGCCAGGTGTCGTCGCCGGCGAGGAAGGCATGATCGGCCCCCAGCTTTTTGGCGACGGCCAGCCGCTTCTCGTCTCGGTCGGTGACGAGGATGGTCCCCGCTCCGGCGGCCTGGGCAATCGTCACCGCCATCAGACCAATGATGCCGACCCCCGTGATGAGGACGCTCCGCCCGCTCACGCCGGCCGCCATCACGGTGTGCATGGCGTTGCCGAGCGGATCGAAGATCGCGGCGATGTGATCCGGGATGTCCGGATGCACCGGCCACAGGTTCTCTTCCGGCACCGCCACATACTGGGCAAAGCAGCCGTTGCAGTCGATGCCGAGAATGTCCACCTTCTCGCAGATGTGTCCATTCCCCGTCCGGCACGGCTGACAAACGCCGCAGCCGATGTGCCCTTCGGCACTAACCCGGTCGCCGACTTTGACGCGCGACACGGCGCTTCCCAGAGCCGCCACCTTGCCGACAAACTCATGCCCCGTCGTGATGCCGAGCTGCACGCGGCTCTTGCTCCAGGCGTCCCATTCATAGATGTGCCGGTCGGTGCCGCAAATGCCGGCGTGCGTGACGGCCACCAGCACCTCGCGGGGGCCAATCTTCGGCACCGGCGTTTGCGGCTGCCACCACAGGCCGGGCTCGCTCTTGAGCTTGCGGATGGCGGGCATGGTGGCGGGGATATCGCGGGTCATAAACGGTTCCTGGAAATTGGATTCACTGTCTGCTATAGTAGAATCTCGGCATCCTGTTTACAAGAGGGGAAATCCAGTATTGTGGAAATGGCACTTTCGAGAAAAACAGTGAAGAGAAAAAAGGCGAAAACTGGGCAGGCTGGAAGCCTACCCCACGGGGCCGCCGAGCCCTTGCAGCAGCTCGTCTGCGACCGCGTCAAAGCGATGCGGAGGGACAAGGGCTGGACGCTGGAGCAGCTTGCCTCCCTCTCCGGCGTCAGCCGTTCGATGCTCAGCCAGATTGAGCGGGGGGCGGCCAATCCCACGCTGGGGGTGGCGTATCGCATCGCCCAAGCCTTTGGCATGTCGCTGGGGGACCTCGTCGATGCCCCGGCAGCGGCTCCCAAGATCGACGTCATCCGCCACGCCGACCGGGGCTTTCTGTTCCGCGACGACCCCCAGTGCCGCATCCGCACGCTCTCGCCGCTGCACCTGGAAAAGGACGTTGAGTTCTACGAGCTGACCCTCAAGCCGGGGGGCGCGCTCGTCAGCTCGCCGCACTACGAGGGAACCCGCGAGTTCCTGACCATCGAAGAAGGCTCCGTCCGGCTCACCTCGGGGGACGAAACCCGCAACCTCGGCAAAGGAGACTCCGCCCACTACCCCGCCGACGTGCCCCACAAGATCGAAAACATCGGCAAGGGGCGGGCAGTGGCGTTCTTGGTGGATATCTATGGCCGCCTGGCAGCGCGGAGGGGATAGCGCTTTCTCTGTTGCACGGGCATCTGCCGGCGACCTTCGGTCATGAAATTGTCCGAGAGTTCCGCGTGCAACATAAGCCTCTTCCCCACGCTGAGTCGTGGGGATAGGCTGAAAATATACCTTTTTGGGAGCCTAGAATCACCCATGCCCGCGCTGTACGAACATCTGGGAATTCGCTTTTACTACCCGGAGAACTGGTCTCTGGTGGATGAGGAGCTGGAGGCCTGGCCCCGCAGCGTGACCGTGCAGAGCGAGGAAACGAGCTTCTTCTCGCTGCACGTCTATCCGGCCAAGCAGGCGATGGGGGAAATCATCGACACGGTCATCGACACCATCCGCGAGGTTTATCCCGAGCTGGAAATCCTGGAAGCGAAGGAGAAAATCGGCGACGTGCCGGCCCAGGGGGTCGATATCTGCTTCTTCTTTCTGGATCTGCTGGTGGAAGCCAAGATCCGCGCCGTCCAGACTCCCACTTACACCTTGGTCTGGCACTACCAGGCGGAGACCCGCGAGTTTGAAAAGATGGAGCCGGTGTTTCAGGCGATTGCCACCAGCCTGATGCAGACGCAGGTGGCAAAGGTGAGCGGCGAGCGGCCTGCGTAAGCTGGCCGGTCACTTGGCGTATGTGAGAAATCCCGCTTCGAGAATGCGGCCTTACCAGCCAGCTTACGCTGGCCGCTCGCCTTGGTCCCGCTAGCCCAAAAACGGCTCCCGCGCTATCTTGCTGGTACCCCGATTGCACCCGGCTTCCAACCTTCCCAAGCCCGCCGCGAGCGCCCATGTCCACTTCGCAGGAAGCAACCGTCTCTCCGCAGGATGCGAAACGCCCCTTGTTTCTGGGCCTCGACGTGGGCGGTACGAACATCAAGCTGGGGGTAGTGGATGACGAGGGGCGGGTGGTGGCCAAGACGCAGATTGCGACCCAGGAGGAAGCGGGGCCGCAGGATGCCGTCACCAGGGCCCGTCGGTCGACGGACGAAATGCTGCGGGGCAGCGGCCTGGCCATGAAGGACCTGGCCGCGGTCTGCCTGGCGACCCCGGGCACGATGGATATTCCCAAGGGGATGATCCTGGAGCCCCACAACCTGCCGCACTGGTACAACTTTCCCATCAAAAAGTGCGTGGCGGACGCCTTTGGCCTGCCGGTTTCGTACGCCAACGACGCCAACGCGGCCGCCTACGGCGAATTCTGGGTCGGCAGCGGGAAGGTCTATCACAGCATCGTGTTTTTGACGCTCGGCACCGGCGTCGGCGGCGGCATCATCATTGGCGATCTCTCCATCGACGGGGAAAACAGCCACGGCAGCGAATGCGGCCACATCATCATCGACAACAGCCCGATGGCCCGCATGTGCGGCTGCGGGCAACCAGGGCACCTGGAGGCCTATTGCAGCGCCACGGCCCTGGTTAGGCGGGCCTGGCAGGAGCTGAACGCCCGCATCCGCAAGACCACGCTGGCCAATCGAGTCGCCAAAGGGGAAGAGCTGACCGCGCTGATGGTTGCCAAAGAAGCAGAGATCGGCGATGCACTGTCCGGCGAGCTCATTCAGGAGCTGGCCACCTGGCTCGGCCTGGGAATCGTGACGCTGATGCACACCATCGACCCAGGGGCGGTCATTCTGGGCGGGGCGATGAACTTCGGCGGGCATGACGCCCCCGTGGGGAAGAAATTCATCGAAAGGGTCCGCGCGATTGTCAAAAAGCACGCCTTTCCCATTCCCGCCGAGCGGACTACTATCGATTTTGCGACCCTCGGCGGCGATGCTGGCTTCATTGGCGCTGGGGGGATCGCCAGGATCGAGTTTCACCGCCATAGAAAATGACGAAACTCGAATGGCGAATGACGAATTGAGGAACGCTTTACTCAGTTTCATTCGCCATTCCGAATTCGAATTTCGTCATTCCCAATTCCCCCATGCCCATCGAAAACAAGCACATCCGCAACTTCTGCATCGTGGCCCATATCGACCACGGTAAAAGCACCCTGGCCGACCGGCTGCTGGAATATACCGGCACGGTGGCCATTCGGGAGATGCAGGCGCAGTTGCTCGACGACATGGCGCTGGAGCGGTCGCGCGGGATCACGATCAAGGCCCGCGCGGTGGCGATGAAGTATACGCGGGACGGGCAAGAGTACGAGCTGAACCTGATCGATACCCCCGGCCACGTCGATTTCCATTACGAAGTCAGCCGCTCGCTGGCCTGCTGCGAGGGGGCGATTCTGGTCGTCGATGCGGCGCAAGGAGTGGAGGCCCAGACGCTGGCCAACGGCTTCGCCGCCATGAACGGTGGGCTGCACATCGTTCCGATTATCAACAAGATCGATCTCTCCAACGCCCGCATCGACGAAGTGCTGGTGGAGATCGAGCACACGCTGGCCATCGACCAGACTGAGGTGCTGCTCGTCTCCGCCAAAGCCGGCATCGGCATCAAGGAATTGCTCAGCGCGATCATCGACCGCGTGCCACCGCCGAAGGGAGATCCGGAAGGGGTCTTGCAGGCCATGGTGTTTGACTCTCACTACGATGACTACCGCGGGGCCATCACGTACGTCCGCGTGATGAACGGCACCGTCAAGCGCGGGACCAAGGTCCGCTTCATCAGCAACAACTCCACGCACGACGTGGTCGAGCTGGGGCAGTTCACCCCCAAGCAAACCCCCTGCAACAGCCTGCAAGCCGGCCAGGTCGGTTACATCATCTGCAACATCAAGTCGCTGAGCATGATCCACATTGGCGACACGATCACCATCCCCGGCGACAAAGGGGCGGCTCAGCTTCCCGGCTATAAAGAGCCCAAGCGGATGGTCTATTGCGGCCTCTATCCGTCCGACGGCCAGGATTTCACCGAATTGCGGGACGCCCTCGAAAAGCTCTCCATCAACGACCCCAGCTTTGAGTTCGAGGCGGAAACCAGCGACGCCCTGGGCTTCGGCTTTCGCTGCGGGTTTCTCGGGCTTTTGCACATGGAGATCGTCCAGCAGCGGCTGGAGGGGGAAGCGGATGTTGACCTGGTGCAGACCGCGCCGAATGTGACGTACGAAATCGTGCTCCGCGGCGGCGAGACGGTGCAGGTCCATAAGCCGCAGGACGTGCCGGACAGCGGCCAGATTGAAGAATTCCGCCAACCGATCGTCCGCGTGAACCTGATTCAGCCCGTGGACTACATCGGCCAGGTGATGAAGCTCTGCCAGGACCGCCGCGGCACGCTGGTGCGGCAGGAATATCTTTCGCCGACGCGGACCATGCTGGTCTATGACATCGCCCTGGCCGAGGTCATCTACGACCTGCACGACAAGCTCAAATCGGCCACTCGCGGCTACGGCACGATGGACTACGAGCTGATCGGCTATCAAACGGCGGACCTGGTGCGGATGGACATCATGGTCAACGCCAACCGGGTGGACGCCCTGGCGATCATCTGCCACCGGGCCGACGCCGACCGCCGCGGCCGGGCCGTCTGCAAAAAGCTCAAGGAAGAGATCGCCCGCCACATGTTCGAGGTCGCCATCCAGGCCGCCATCGGCAGCCGCATCATCGCCCGCGAGACGAAGCCTGCGATGCGAAAAAACGTCACCGCCAAATGCTACGGCGGCGACATCACCCGCAAGCGGAAGCTGTGGGAGAAGCAGAAGGAAGGCAAAAAGCGGATGAAATCCATCGGCCAGGTCGACATCCCGCAGAAGGCGTTCATGGCGGTGCTGGAGACGGGGGAAGATAAGTAAGCCGTGGGGTACGCTTCCAGCCTGCCCAAAAAAAACATTGTTGAAAGCCGCAACGATGGACGAATTCGTGATCTCTCACAGCGGCATTGAGCTTGCTTTCTTTGACCGGGAACCGTCTAACCGAGCCGAACCACTTGACTATTTCTCGGTGCGATTCACGCAACCAAATCTATCTGCCCAATGCCGCGTAAGTGCTTATTACTCTCCGGACTTGGCTGTATTCTTCGCCGAAATGGCCCGGCAGTGGGGCGGATGGCAAGGCGAGCTCGAATGGTCGTGCTTGGAATACGAATTGAAACTGCAATGCCGCAATGATGGTCTCGGCCATATTTCCATTCGCGCCGATCTGAGTTGTGGACCAATGCCCGACGATTGGAGAGTCCGAGCCACATTCATGGCCGACGCCGGCCAGCTGGAAGGACTTGCCAAACGCGCCGCGCTCTTCTTTGGCGAGCCTAACTGCCTCTAGTGGCGTGCGGAAGCACGAATTCGAGGGGAGAGAACTGGTCGTCCGCACGCCTCTGCCGGTCTGCTCGAACTGTCTGCACAGCACCTCGAGAAGCGAAGCCAAAATCCGGCAGTTACTTCTTGGTGTAGAAATCTACCGACAGCTGTTGGCGCGGTATCCAAACTCGCGAGTCGGGACAAGCTGAATTATCCGCAACACATCTCTCCCATTTTTCTGTCCTCCATTTTTCTGTCACATGCTTGAACGAATGAATTTGACAGAAAAATTTAAGACAGAAAACTAATGCGATTTACCTCCCCGCCCCCCACTTCACCGCATTCACCAGCAGCTTCTGAAAGTTCGCCTGCGCGAAGTCCTCCTTCGGCCCCAGCGACGTGTAAAAAATCCGGCTGGTTTTGCCGGAGGCCGATTTGTAGTCGCGAGTCCAGGCGACCGGCTCGGCGGGGGAGAGGGTGCCGTCTGGCTGCTTGATGACCCCGGTGAGCAGGACGGTGGCGGAGGCATCCAGCGGCAAGCTGTTGTAAAGGCCGCCGTTCGCATGCCAGGTTGGGTCAATGCCGGACAGAATGGGATGTGACTTCGCAGCAGATACCTGAGAAACTTCAGTCCCTTGCTCCTGGGCGGTGTGGCCGTGATAGTCGCAGCCGAGGACTTCTTTGTCGAAGTCCGGCCACTGGGCAAAGCCGGCGGGGGCTTTGTCTCCTTGGTCGAAGCCGTGACTGGCGGTGCGGATGGCGACGAGCGATTTGCCGGCAGCCAGATAGTCCTTCACGTGCTGCAGTTGCTCCGGCGGCAGAGCCCGGCGGCGGAGGAAGAGCATGGCCACGTCCGCTTTGGCCAGGGCATCGAGCCCCGGAATGCTGTAGCTGGCCCCTTCGCCGCGGCCGAGGTGCTCTTCCACGTAGCAGCCGTGCTCGTCTCGCAGCAGGTGGGCGAAATTGGGCATCGATTCGTCGGCACCATATTCCTTGCCGCCAATGACCAGCTCCACGCGCGGCCGCGGGTCGCCGGCGAAGCGGAAGGCCGAGCGGCCGGTGAAGTCGGTGCTGGTGATGGTGGGGCACCAGTGCTTTTCGATGTGCTCGATGACGAGCTCCGTGCCGCGGAAGTGGCTGACGGTCGGCTTGAGGGCCGGGTTGTACATGCTGTCCGTCATGTCCCGCATCAGCACCACGTTCACCCCCTGCCGCACCATCTGCCGGATGCCGAACGGCCGGCCGAGGACGCACATGTTGGTGTGCACCCCCATCACGATCAGATTCTTGATCCCCCGCTGCCGCAGCAGGTAAAACGCCTCCACGCTGTCGGTCACGGCGTCGCCGTCCTCGATCTTGATGGCGTCATGCTGCTTCGTAAACATCCGCACGGCCGGTCGCGGCACGGCGTCCTCGCACGGCACGCTGTCGTCAATCGGCAGCTCCCCTTCGTGCGTCTTGTCGATGTAGCACCACTTGTCGAGCGGGATTTTGGTCTCCACCGGCGGAGCATCCTTCGCCAGCTTCCGCTGCGGCGTCCCCTCGTATTTATCCATGCAGCCGCTGGGAGAGTGGATGATCAGCACCCCTTTCTTGCGGGCGGCAATAATCACTTCGTTCATGTGCGGCGCCATCTCCGCCACGCGGCTCTCGCTGGCCCGGCAATAATGCCCGTCCCACATGTCGCAGATCACGATCGCCGTCTGCCGGGCGTCCCACTGCGTGGCCTCCAGCTTGACGCGGTAAGCGCCGTCCGGCTGCTTGACGCGGTTGCGGAGGGTGATGGGGACGAGAGCGGATTCCTCAGCAGTAGCGAGAACTCCGCAAAGTGCCATGAGGAGACAGGGAAGGCACCGAACCATTGTTCGACAAATTCTTAACATGCTGAATTGCTCCTACTCTGTCAGGGGGCGGATTAAATGCAGCCAGTCGGGGGCAGAATTAGCAGCCTGGGTTTAGATGCTTGAATAATCGTTAATGACGCTAGGTTTGGCAAGCCTCTGCAGGTTGGTCCGTTCCTTTTTT
>JBPCKT010000047.1:0-160744 GCA_051004015.1 Pirellulaceae bacterium
TGCCTGCACACGGAGTGTGCGGGCTACTATGCCAGAATCTCCTCTCTGCGATTCTCTGCGGACTCCGGTGAATCCAAATCTGCCGGCGAGATAGACCAAAAAATTTCTGGCACCCCTTGGCTTTCGGCCTCATATAGTGTACAATAGAACCAATACGGGCCGGCGAGAAACCGGTGAGTTCCTTGACAAGTTGGTAGCAGACGTGCGAGGAGGGCGGGGAGAGGGTGCGCGCGGACGGGAAGAGCCCGGGGGATTGGAGATCGGAAATTTGAGAGTTGCGGCAGTGCAGGGAAAGGGGGACTTACGGCGAGGCGATTTGACGTAAGTCCCGTAAGAGGAAGGGCCTCCAGACGGAGCCGGGGCCGTGAATTAAGAAATCGGGTTTTGAATCAACAGGTGAATCAAGAGAATTGCCGTAAAGTACAAATGTACAATAACTTGCGGCGATCCAAAATCGCAAAAACCCGCGCGCAGAACACCTCGAAAAAATCTGACACTACCGTTTTCTATGTACGACCAATGTTTGCCGCTTTTTCCCGGAGTTTTTGCCGCTAGCATCCGCCGCGTTTGCACAAGCCATGGAGTACTCGACTCAAGCCGACAGGCATTTTCCGGTAGAAAAATGCGTGCTAGCTTTGTTCGCGATTCCAGCACATAGAAAACGGTAGTGTCAGGAAAAAATGAATAATCCCGCCTCCTCCAGGGGGGTAGTGTGATTCAGGATGGGCTCGCCCTAAAACAGACTTACGTCGACGCCATTTGACGTAAGTGACTAAAGGAAAGCGGTTGCCTGTGCCACGTTACCGGCCAGCTTACGCAGGCCGCTCGCCGTTGGGGCCGTGCTTAAGCGTGGGCGATGAGGCGGCCGGAGTGCAGGGAGATCGGGGTGGCGGTCGCGAGTTGGAAGGGGCTGTAACACGCAATGCCACTGGACCGATCGGCGTCAGGGGGACGGGAGTCTTTGGCGAGCGGAATTGGTCCGGGTGGTGGGTTGCTTGTCGCCAAAGACTCCCGACCCCGGATCTCCACCGGTGCGTAGCGGCAACTGGTGCCGGCGAAGGAGTTGCCGGGGAGCTCGGCTTCGATGAGGACGGAGAGCTCGCGGCCGAGGAGGGTGCGGTAGTACTCGTCCCGCAGCTCGGCTTCGAGCTCGATCAGCCGCTCGATGCGTTCGGCTTTGGTTTGGGGAGCAACCATGTCCGGCATTTCGGCTGCGGGGGTTCCTCTGCGGGAGCTGAAGGAGAAGTGGTGGATTTTGGAGAAGCGGCATTCGCGCGCGACGGAGAGCGTGGCGGCAAAGTCGTCGTCGCTCTCTCCCGGAAAGCCGACGATGATGTCGGTGGTGATGGCGGGGTGGTCGAGGGTTTCTCGCACCAGGCGGCAGCGGTCGATGAACAGGCGGCTTCCCCAGCGTCGGCGCATGCGGCGGAGGACGGGGTCGCTGCCGCTTTGCAGGCAGATATGGAGGTGAGGGGCGACGCGGCGAGGATGCGCGGCCATGACGGCGAGCAACTCGCGGGTGACCTCGGTCGCTTCGATGCTGGAGAGGCGGATGCGGAAGTCGCCGGGGAGTTCGCAGAGTTTTTTGAGCAAGTGAGACAACCGCAGCCATTCGTCCTTGGGCCTGTTGCGATTTCCTTCCACGCCGTAGTGCCCGAGGTGAATGCCGGTGAGGACAATCTCGCGATAGCCGTTGCCGACGAGGCGGGCGACTTCCTCTACGATGTGCTCCGGTGGGCGGCTGGAGACGTGCGGGCGGATGTAGGGAATGATGCAGTAGCTGCAGCGGAGCAGACAGCCGTCCTGGACTTTGACGAACGCCCGATGATGGTTGCTGAAGTGGGAAATGCCGGTGGGAATATCGACGACCCCGAAGCGGCCAAGCAGGTCGGGGATTTCCCGCTTGTCGGTCACCACCTCCACGACATTGGGGAGGATGGCCAGCTCCTGTGGCGCTCGCGTGGCATAGCAGCCCATCACCACAATCCGCGACTCGGGATTCTCCCGCGCCAGGCGTCGAATCGCCTGCCGGCTTTTGGCGTCCCCTTCGTGCGTGACCGTGCAGGTATTGACGACGCACAGATCAGCCGCGGCTCCGTCGCTGGCATCCTCATAGCCGATACCGCGCAGCCCCTCGCGGACGAGTTCGGTCTCGTACTGGTTGACCTTGCAGCCGAGCGTGATGGTTTTGAGGGAGAGGGGCATGGAGAACGGGCAAAGAGGCTAGTGTTCACCGGAAGCAGCATGTTAGACCGAGACGGGAATTTGTGGTAGAATCCTATCATGACGATGGTACTATCCAACGAGTTGTCGGAAGAGCTTGCCCGCAACGGAAACCGACCGTTGGCGGTCAAAGATCCGAGGACGCATCGGATGTATGTGATTATGCCGGCAGACGATAGCTCCGAATCGGAAACCGTTTTGGATCAAGAGGGGAGCGATTGGACAGAAGCCAAGAATGCGAGACGCTTTGCGCTGATTGACAAGGACGTGACGGGGACCATTTCCCCCACCGAAGCGATTGAATTGGCAAGACTTCAAGAGGAGGTTGATCACTTTCTAGCGCGAGTTGCGCCGCTTCCAATCGCGGAAGCACGTCAACTTCATGAGGAACTCATGAAATTAGCTCGCGAGCGAAACTCTCATTCGTAATGGACGCCTTCCTCTATCCGCTGCAAAGCCATCATCGGCGGCACGGCCCGCGGGGCTACCTGGACTACGAAAGCTATCGTCCTTGGCTGCGCGATGAATTTGAATTCCGCTGTGTTTATTGTTTGCGACGCGAAAAATGGGACCGACCAACCGCACTCCAAGTTGATCACTTTGTACCGAGTTCGCTACGACCGGAAGGGGACGCCGACTACGAGAATCTATTCTACGCTTGCATCCATTGCAACCAAGCCAAGGGATCAAAATCCATACCCAATCCGGCCATCATTCTCCTAAGTGAATATGTCAGTGTTCATGCCGACGGGCAGATTGCGGGAAATACTCCGGAAGCCCAGATGCTGATCGACGCACTGCGGCTTAATAATTCCGCATCGATTCACTTTCGCCGAACGTGGCTGGACATTTTGGCTCTCGCACAGGAATTCAAGCCATCTCTCTATCGACAATTGCTTGGCTATCCGGATGCCTTGCCAGATCTGGCATTGCTGCGACCACCCGGCGGAAACTCCCGCCCGCAAGGGTTGACTGAGTCGCATTACGCCAGACGCCAACGCAACGAGCTTCCCGAAACCTATTAACCTACCCCGGCTCCGGCTCAATGGTGGCGCTCATGGAGCCCTTGGAGCGCTGGCTCCGCTTGTCGGCTCCGTAGGCGTGAATCTGGTCGCGCTTCAGCTCGGCCCGCTCCAGTGTGGTGGTGCAGCAGATGGCTTTGCCGGATTTATGCACCTCATCGGCGATCCGCTTGCCGTCGATCTCGGGGTGCGCGAACAGCCCGGCCATCATCTCGATGACGTACTCGAAGGTGTGGTCGTCGTCGTTCCAGAGAATGACGTGATATCGCGGCTGGCGTTTGGGAGGCTTGCGGCGGGGTTTTTGCTTCGGCGTCTCCCGCACCTCCGGCTCGGCCACGGCGGCAGCGGATTGGCTCTCGTCAGACATGCAGTCCTCTCTCGCGGGAATAGGCGGCGTTCCTGCACGCCATTATATTGAACCCGCGGCCTTTGGCAAACGCACCGTTTCACCAAGTTTGACCTTACCATGCGAGATATCAACGAGTATTTGGCGTCTCACCAGGCGGAATTCGAGAACTCCCTGTGTGAGTTGCTCCGCATTCCCAGCGTGAGCGCCGACCCCGCATTTCACCCGCAGTGCGCCAAAGCTGCGGACTGGGTGGCAGCTCAGTTCCGCGCAATGGGCCTGGCCACGGAGCTGATTCCCACGTGCGGCCAGCCGCTCGTGTTTGCTCAGTCCGAGAAGATTGCCGGCGCGCCTACAGTCCTCGTCTACGGCCATTACGACGTCCAGCCACCGGACCCGCTGGACCAGTGGATCAGCCCGCCGTTTGAGCCGTCCAGGCGGGACGGAAATCTCTATGCCCGCGGAGCGACCGACGACAAAGGGCAGATGTTCACGCATGTCGCCAGCGCGAAGGCATGGCTGAAGACTCGCGGCAAGCTGCCGGTGAACTTGAAATACATCATCGAGGGCGAAGAAGAATCGGGTTCCAGCGGCATCAACGAGTACATTGCCACGCCTGCAGCAAAGGAGAAGCTGTCCTGCGACATCATCGTCATCAGCGACACGTCCCAGTTCGGCCCCGGCCAGCCCGCGATTACGTATGGACTGCGCGGCGGCGTCTGGTTCGAGTTGCAAGTCAGCGGGCCGAAGCAGGATCTGCATTCGGGCACCTTCGGCGGCGGCGTGACCAATCCTCTGATTGTCCTTAGCAAGATGCTCTCGGCGCTGATTGACGCCAAGGGGCGCATCCAGCTTCCCGGTTTCTATGACGATGTCGTGCCGCTTTCCGACCGCGAAAGAAAACAGTTCGCGGCACTGCCGTTTAACGAGCAGGCATTCATGCAGCAGCTTGGCGTCAGTGGATTAACCGGTGAAGTCGGATACACCACATTGGAACGCCGCTGGGCCCGCCCGACGTTCGATATCCACGGCCTTGGCGGGGGCTATCAGGGACCGGGGCCCAAGAGCATCGTCCCGGCAACGGGCTTCGCCAAGATCAGCTTTCGCCTCGTCCCCAAGCAACAGCCGGAGAAGATTGCGGCGGCATTGGAGACTTTTCTGCGGCCGCTCTGCCCGCCGGGTGTGACGCTGGAAATCATGGGCCATCACGGCGCGCCCGGAGTTCTGGTCCCGCTGGAGAGTCCCTATGTCTCCGCCGCCGAACGGGCCATCGAACAAGGTTTCGGCAAGCGGCCCGTCTTCATTCGCGAAGGGGGTTCCATTCCCATTGTCTCGACTTTCGCCCAGAGATTGGGGGCGGACACGCTGCTGCTCGGCTGGGGGCTGGATGACGACAACACGCATAGTCCCAACGAGAAATTCTGCCTGGCGGACTTCCACCGGGGAATCAAGGCGAGCGCGTTCTTGTGGGATGAGCTGGGTGGGCTCCGCAAGAGCTAGTTGTCATAGTGGCAGAACCACTCTATCGCGTCCACATCACGCCCAGCACGGGCCCGTGGTAGATGACTTCGCCGGTATCATCCAGTTGCCCTGGGCCGGTTTGCAGGAGCGCGTTGTTGGTCTGAAAGTTCTGCGGCCCGAGAGCGACGCCGTTAATGAAGATGGCCTGATAGCCGAAGCGGAGGTTCCAGTTGGGGCCCATTTGCCAGTTGCCGGTCAGGCTCAGGTCCCCGAAGAAGGCGGTTCGATCCTGACTGGCGCCGGTGTCGAAGTCGCTGGCCACTCCGGCACTGTTAATGCTCGTGTAGGACGTACTCTGCGACGCGAAGTTGTGCAGAATGCCCCCCTTGAGTTCAAAGTCATAGTAAAACCGGGCACTGACCAGAAAGTCCATATCGATGCCGATCTGCACTCCGTACATATCGTTGCGGGTCAGCACGGTCGCAGAATTCTGGGAGCCCAAGGCGAGCGGCCGGTCCGAAATGGCGGTATAGCCGAAGTTCTCGAAGGCGCTCATATAGCGAGCACCGACGAGGAGTTGCACGTCAAACGGGCCAGGAGGCACGTTCAGCCAGGTGCGGAGATTGATTTCGGCTGACTTGAAGGAGTTGTAGTCGGTGGCGGTGATGCGATTGTTGCGGTCCAGGCCGGCGACGGCCGGGTCATTGAAATTCGAGAACGCGGAGGAGAGATTGCCCACGCCCCCAAGCCCATTCGCCGTGCTGTCCACAGCAGTGGCCGCATCTTCCCACGAGTAGACCCCCAGGTAGCTTCCCTCCACCTGGTAGCAGCCGCCGCCAAAGGTGCGACCGATGGTCAGCCGAGCGCCGGCATCAAACTCATGCTCCAGGTCAGTACTGGTCAAAACCGTCGGGCCCGTAGCTCCTAGCCGGGCCAGCTCAATGTTGCCGTTGGCGTCGTACATCAGCGGAGTGAAATCCGCGATGGCGTACCAACTGGATGGCCGGTGGGCGATGATTCCGCCGCGGCAGTCCTCTTCGCAGTCCTCGTCTTGCAGATAGGGATCAAAGCCCCACATGTAAGGACCGGGCCGGCAGGACATGAAGCGGGCTTGGTTGTCGAAATCGAAGAAGGGCTGGGCGATGGCTTTGCCGTAAGGCTGCGCTTGCGCCGCCGATGCTGCTAGCAGCAATCCTCCCAACACCGCCGCCATCATGGCCAAGAATCGGCGGGTGCCTCGGGAAGTCGTGCGAGTGGTAGCCAGTGCCATAGCTTGCGGCCCCCGAGAATCTTGCGCGGCCGACAGAATCGTTACGCCGCTTTCAGATAGATTCGGCGGCCCTTGCCGGAATCCTCACTACGGCTCGCATAGCGGGCAGCGTTGACGCAGGCGGCAGGGGCTTCGCAGCTTCGGCAAATTGCCCCATCGGTATGTATCCGACGATGCCGTACACCGCGAACGAACCTTTGCGCAACTCCCGTGTCCATCTACACTAAGGAATTCTCTGCTGGCTGACTTGTCAAACTTTTCGTCGCGGAATCCCCCGCTGCTTGCATATTTGGAGGCTCCCCTTGCTTCGTACTCATACCTGCGGCCAGCTTCGGGCCGAGCACATTGGACAGGAAGTGACGCTTTGCGGCTGGGTGGACACCGCCCGCGACCATGGCGGGACGCTGTTTATTGACCTGCGGGACCGCTACGGCAAAACGCAGGTAGTTTTTGCGCCGGAAGGAGGTGCGGAGCAACTGGAGGAGTCTCGCAAGCTCCGTGGCGAGGATGTGATTCGCATCACCGGCAGCGTCGCTCCCAGGCCAGAAGGGACGAAGAACGCCAAGCTGGGAACCGGCGAAGTGGAGCTCCGCGTG
Source organism: Pirellulaceae bacterium (assembly GCA_051004015.1). GTDB lineage: Bacteria > Planctomycetota > Planctomycetia > Pirellulales > Pirellulaceae > SXOA01. The sequence goes on from JBPCKT010000047.1 coordinate 6,919, forward strand.
AAGAAGGTGGAGATCCTCAATAAGTGCAATAACGCCCCGTTCACGCCGGGGCAGCAGGACCTGCCGGGGGAGGACCTGCGACTGAAATACCGCTATCTAGACCTCCGCCGCTCGGACATGCAGCGCACTCTGATCCTCCGCAGCAACATCATCATGGAGATGCGGAACTACTTCGCGGAGAACGGCTTCATCGACGTGGAGACGCCCATCCTCGGCCGCAGCACGCCGGAAGGAGCCCGCGATTACCTCGTCCCGAGCCGCGTCCACAACGGGCAGTTCTACGCGCTGCCACAGTCGCCGCAGCTCTACAAGCAAATCCTGATGGTGGCCGGCTATGACCGCTATGTGCAGGTCGCCCGCTGCTTCCGCGACGAAGACCTGCGAGCCGACCGCCAGCCGGAATTCACGCAGCTCGACCTGGAGATGTCCTTTGTCACGCACGAGGACGTCATCGCCATGATCGACGGCCTGATGCTGCGGCTGGCCAAAAAGTTCCTGAACCTTGAACTCAAATTGCCGCTATCCCGAATGTCCTGGGACGAAGCCATGGAGCGGTTCGGTCACGACGCCCCGGACCTGCGATATGGGTGCGAGCTTGTCGACTGCACCGACCTGGCCGCCGCCTGCGAGTTTCGTGTCTTCAAGGACACTGCCGCAGCCGGCAAGAAGGTCCGCGGCGTCTGTGCGCCCGGCGGAGCCACATTCTACAGCCGCAAGCTGATCGACGAATTGACCGAGTTCGTCAAGCAGTTCGAAGCGAAGGGCCTGGCCTGGTTCCGCGTGGAGCCGGACGGCAAGCTCTTTTCCCCCATTAGCAAGAATTTCAAGGACGAGGAGCTGCTGAAGTTCAAGGAGCGGATGAACGCGAAACCCGGCGACATCATGTTCTTCGTCGCCGACACCTGGGCCGTCAGTTGCAAGGCGCTGCACAACCTCCGCAAGAAAATCGGCGTGGATTTGAAGCTCTACGACCCCAAGGCGATGAACTTCTCCTGGATTGTCGAATTCCCGATGTTCGAGTTCGACAAGGAAGAGCAGCGGTGGGCATCCATGCATCACCCTTTCACCGCTCCGCGACCGCAGGACTACCCGCTGCTGGACAGCAACCCTGAGAAGGCCCGCGCCGTTGCCTACGACCTCGTTATCAACGGCTCCGAAGCCGGCGGCGGCACCATCCGCATCCACGACTCGGCCGTCCAGTCCAAGGTCTTTTCGCTGCTGGGCATCGACGTGGAAACCGCTAAGAACCGCTTCGGCTTTCTGCTCGAAGCTCTGCAAATGGGCGCGCCCCCGCACGGCGGCATCGCGCTGGGCATCGACCGCATCGTCATGCTCTTTGGCGTGCTGGACAGCATTCGCGAAGTCATTGCCTTCCCAAAAACGCAGAAGGCCACGGACTTGATGACGGAGGCTCCGAACCTGGTGGATACGAAGCAGTTGCGAGAGCTGGGGATTAGGATTGCCGGCGCGGCGGACGGGAAGTAGGCGGTCGGCCGGCGGAAAAGGTGAACGAGAGCTTGTGCAGCAATCTACGCCTTTTCTTCTAACAGTTCCTTGACCTTTGCGTCCAGATCCACGGCCTTCCCATCCCACTTGTGCCGCAGTTCCCCTTTGCGGTCGTAGAGGCGGAGGTGGGGAAGCGGGCCGATGCCGAAGGCGTCGTTGGCGTCGGTGCCGCCGCCATCGTACTTGCTGATCAGGTTGTCGAATGTGGCCCCCTGCTTTTGCAGGAAGTCTTTCGCCTTTTGCTCGTTCTCCAGCAAATCGAATGCGATCGAGATCACCACCAGGCCCTCCGCCTCGTGCTTCTTGTGCAGTTCGACCGTGTGAGGAAATGCCTTTTTGCACGGGGCGCAAAAGGTGGCCCAGTAATCGACAAAGACGACTTTGCCCTTGTTCTTGGCAATCAGGGCATCCAAGTCCTTTTCGTCGGCAGGAACCAGGCTGATGGCCGCGTCCGCGGCAGGCTTCGCAGCGGCTGTCGTTGTGGCGGAAGGAGTGGCCGCCGCGGAAGACGTTGGCGGCGACGTTGGCGTTTTTGATGCCGAGGACTCTTGGTCCACGAAGCAGCCGGCGAGGACTGTAGCCAGTCCCATGGCGAAGAATTGAAGACATGCACGCAACATGATTGCTTCCCCGCAGGTACTTAGTACTAAGTACTCAGTACTGAGTACTTCATCAACGAACCAACAAATCTGACCATCAGCGCGACAGCCCGAGTGCCCCTAAAACTCATCCGGCTTATTGCGAATCCCGCAGCCGAAGGCTTTGGTCTTGGGCACGGCGGGCACCTTACCGGCGAGCAGGGCATCGACGGCATCGGCGAGGTAGGTCTTGGTGACCTTCTCGCGCTTCTGTTTGTCGTCGAACGCGCCGGAATACTGGAGTTTGCGCTGGGCGTCGAAGACGAAAAGGTGGGGCGTGGCTTTGGCGGTATACTCGTCCGCCAGCTTGCCGGTGGGGTCGATCAGGTAGGGAAAGTTGTACTGTTTCTCCTCGGCTCGGGCCTTCATCGTTTTCAGGTTCTCGTCCTCGACGCTGATGATGTCGCAGTTGATGGCGATGAAGGCTACCCCTTTGTCTTGATACTTCTTGACGAATTCGATGTAGCGGTCCTGGTAGTCCGTCGCCACCGGGCACTCGTTGCAATGAAAGCAAACGATGAGCACCTTGGCGGCCTTGAAGTCGTCCAAGCTCACCTTTTTGCCGTCGACTCCCTCCAGCCCTTTGAATTCGGGGGCCTTCGTTCCGATGGCGAGTTCCGCGCCAAATGCCGGAAGCGCAAGCAGAGCCAGGGCAACAGCCAAAAGCGAAAACTGACGCAGGTTCATCTCAAAAAACTCCTCAATTGCGAGCTTGCCAGGTCATGCCGGTACACGACCATTATACGCAAGCTCGGGCAAGAAGAGGGATGAGCCGAAGATGCCGGTGGATTTCCCGAGTCTACGCCGCCCGCTGGCGAGTTGGCGTTCTCGCGGCGGTTTTGGCGCGCCCTTCGCGGGCAGCAGCCAACGAGAGCGTTTCGCCGCGGATTTCCAAATCGCCGAGCAGCTCCGCGGCTGCGGAAAGCTGCTGTTCGTAGCTGCTGCTGGCCCGAATGCGGGTCAGGCCCAGCGCGCGGCCCAGGAGCTTCAGGCCGCCGGCGACGATCCCTTCATGCCGCAGGGCGTCCACTAGGGTGGACACCGGGTGAGCTAGCAAGCTGGCCGCACGCCCTTCCCGCACCCAGTGCCGCCAGAAGAGCGTTTCCGCGCCCCAGCCGCGGGTAACCGCACGCTGCAGGGACCGGCCGCCATCCAGCGGAGCATACGCCACCTGGCACTTCGGTTCCAGGACGCTACGGCAGCCGAGGTCGCGGAGGGAAAGGGCGAGGTCGACGTCGGCCAACTCATCCCCCACGTCGCGGCAGAAGCCGCCGAGGGCCAGCAGTACGTCCTTGCTGAAGAAGCCGGCGACAAGCGAGGGGCCAAGGACGTCATCGAGGAAAGCGTGATGATCGGGAATCGCCAGATTGTGACCGACGGAAATCCGCCCGCCACCGAGGGAATAACTGACTCCCATCGTCTCCATCCGGCCCGGTGCTGCGTTTCTGAGCACGAGAGGAGCGACGGCGGCAATGCGCGGATCGGCAAAGTGCCGCAGGGCTGCGTGGGTCCAGCCGTCGCGGACTTCCGTCCCCGATGCGAGGACATGGATGACCTCGCCACGAGCATCCTGCACCGCATCGTTGACGAGATCGACGAGCGAGGGAGATTCAACGTGCGAAAACACGACTTCCCCCCGCAGATGGTACGGGTCGGAATAGGCCCGCCGGTGGGCAACGATGATTTCGCTGCGGTCCGGGCGGTGCTGCAGGACGGAGGCGAGCGTGTCTTCAAACTGCTCGGATGGTCCGAGGCACGGAATCACGATGGAGAGCCGAGTCACGAGAGTCCTTCCATGACAGGTCTCGGCGGGAGGAAACCCGCGGAGGCCAAGGCGCAGCGGCTCGCGCCGCCAGGGGGCTACTCTAAGCTTCGGCAACGGCGCAATAGGTTAATGACGCATTCTGGTCGAGGTGGGGCCGCCCCTTCGTGGCAAGGCCTGCAAGCGAGGAAAGCTGTGCGGGGAAGGGTGGCTTTACAGCATGGCCAGGGGATTGCGCCGCTCTTCCAGAGTGCCGCGGGTGACGCCAACGCGATTGGATGCTTGCAACCGGGTCCAGACTTCCTTTCCCTTCACGGTGCCCGCTAGCAGTTGCTGGTAGAGCTCGATAATTTGCCGCAGCTCGCTCCCGCGCTCGTCAAGAAGCTCGAGGCGGAAGTGGTTCACTCCGTGGGTGAGGAGGTTAGGTACGATCTCCGCCCCGCTCTGCGGAACTGCGTTAAAAAGGGTATTGCGGCAGCCGACGTCGGCCTTGAGGGGATGCTCGATTTGCAGACGGTCGCGGAGCTTGACATCGTGCGTATCGCAGGGGCGGCCGCAGTTTGTCTTATTAGTGCCGGGAGAGAGGACGGCGCAGAAGACGCAGTGCTCCATGTGGAACATGGGCATGTGCTGATGGACGACGACTTCCAAACACCCCAAATCCATGCTCGCCGCCGCGACGCCGCTGACGAGGTCCAGCAGTTGTTCGCGGTTGAGGTCATAAGACGGCGTGATGCGTGCCGCTCCCCGCTCACGAAGAAAGCGGGCCGTCAATTCGCTCGTGCAGTTGAGCGAGAAATCGGCGACGATGGAGACCTGCCGCTCGGCGTAAAACGCCAGTCCCGCCAGATTGCGAACCAGGATGCCGCTGGCGTGATGTTTCGCCAAGGCGTGGAAGATGCCCACTTCATCCGGCTTTTGAATCCGCGGCGTGGCGAGAAACAGGGTAGCACCATGCTCCTTGGCGGCTGCCGCTGCCGGGCGGTACTCCCGGATGTCTTGGAAATCGGCGTACAGGCTACGGACGCCCAGGCCAAGTACTTCCCTGAGCTGAGGGAGGGAGCGGCAGAGGACGTGGATTTGGGGTGCTTCAGGTTCGTGAGTCGTCTTTGTCGTTTCAGCGCCAGGGGAACGCAACTTTGGCAGCACGCTTCCCCGTTCGATCCTCCGCTCGGCGGGCGCTGCGAGGCCCACATCCAGTTTTCGCACCATTTCATGCCGCAGCTTGCCGAGGATGCTGAAGGGAACCATCGGGTCGCCGGTGATGCTCGCGGAGAGCTTTCGCAGCTCGTAGGGAGTGCCGCCGAGCCTGCCAAGCTGCTCCTGGAGGACTTCCGCGGTGAGCGGGTGCTGGCGGGCTTTCGCCAGCGGCTCGGATGTAGCCAGTGAAAGTCGAATTCCCTGATGGACGACAACGACTTCCAGCTTGAGCGGCTCATCCACCGCGGCCGTAACGACGATGTCGAGGCCAAGCTTGCGGAATGGTTCGTTGCCAGTGAATGTCTTGCGTAGTCGCGCCGTCAATTCAGGGTCGTCGGTTTTCCATACTTGCTGGCCGGGCCAGATCTCATCAAAGTTCAAGCCACCGTGTGCGAAGGCGAGCTCAACTACTCCCTTGCTGACTGGCTCCGTCAAGTCCCGCCCATTCTGAAAGACCTGGTAGACGCGGCCTCCTTGCAGGTCGTCCTCCGGCCGCTCGCAGTCGAAAGACAGGCCGTCGCCCCGCTTCACGCTGCCGGCGAGCTCCACGACCACGCGTTCCCTGCGGACTTCACGCACGGTGCCGAGCAGCACGCCTCGCTTGGAGGAGCTGATGGCGGGGACGAGCATTTTATGATCGTTCCCCTTCAACCAGCCGGGCGAAAATCCGCGGGAGAAGGAAAGCTCCATCTCCTCCACCTGTCTTGGTGTGAATTGGACCGGCTTGCCCGCCATGGCCGAATCAATCGCCTGGCGGTAATGCCGTGTGATGTTGGCGACGTACTCCGGCGTCTTCAGCCGCCCTTCGATCTTGAACGAGCAGACTCCGGCCTCAATCAGCTCCGGGATAAGCGCATAAGCCGCCAGGTCTTGCGGGCTGAGCAGATACTTCTGATCGCCAAGGTCCACATCGTTGCCGTCACAGACCAGGTCATAGGGGAGGCGGCAGGCCTGAGCACACTGACCGCGGTTGGCGCTGCGGCCGCCCAGCGATTCACTGGTCAGGCACTGGCCGGAGTAGGCGACGCACAGGGCGCCGTGAACGAAAACCTCCAGCGGCATCTGCGTCTTTCTCCGGATCTTGCGAATTTCGCCAATGGAGAGCTCGCGGGCCAGCACCACTCGCTGCACGCCGAGCGAATCGGCAACCGCGATGCACTCGGCGCTGGTGAGCGTCATTTGCGTCGAGGCATGAATCGGCAAATCCGGGCAAACTTCCCGAATCAGCCGCACGACGCCGAGGTCCTGCACCAACACGGCATCGACGCCGGCAGCGGCAATCTGGCGTATGTGCTGCTCCAGAGTCTCGAGCTCGCTTGAGAAGACGAGCGTGTTGACGGTGACGTACCCTTTCAGCCCGCGGCTGTGGAGCAACGCCATCAGCTCCGGCAATTCCTCGGGTGAGAAATTTTTCGCCCGCGCCCGCGCGTTGAAGCCGGTATCGAGCCCGAAGTAAACGGCGTCGGCGCCGTTTTCAATGGCGGCGCGGATGCAGTCGATATCGCCGGCGGGAGCGAGGAGTTCTGGCCGCGGGCTCTGGGATAAGTCGAGCTGAGGTAGGACAAGCAGGGGATTCACGAATTACTTCTTCGCCTCAAAGCAATACAGGTTTTTGTGCGTTCGCAGGAAAACCTGTCCGTTGGAGAATGCCAGCGAGCCGCGAGTCTGCTCGCCGATTTTGTTCTCGGCCAGCACCTTGCACGCGGCCGGGTCTGCCTCCAGAACGAACGTATCGCCATTGAAGTTAGTGACGTAAAGTCGGCCGTCCGCCTGGCACATGGAACTCCAGGACAAGGGGGTCCCCAGCCGCTCTTCCCACTTTTTCTCGCCGGTCTTCGGGTCCAGGCACCAGGCGACGCCGCTCTCGTTCAGAATATACAAATAATCTCCCACGATGATGCCCGAACCGATGCGCTGCGGGTTGGGTTTTGTCACCCACAAACGGTGCGTTTCCGACACATCTCCCTTGCCTCCCCGTTTGACTCCGATGGCCGGGCCGCCATAGCCGCACATCGCCACGACTGCTTCTTTGCCGACCACGGGCGAAGTGTAGACCAGGCTGCTGAGGCCGCTGCACGACCAGACCTCTTCCCCCGTCCGCGGATTCACGGCATAGAGCTTCTCGGGCAGGCTGAGGAGCATCAGCACCTGATCCCCTTCCTTGTAGAGCACCGGCGTACTCCAGGAGCCACGGTATTCTTCGACCTTGGCGGACTTCATCGCTCCGTATTCCTTCCGCCAGACTTCCTTGCCGTCGGAAGCTTTCACCGCGATGACCGCGGCATTCAGGCCGGGGCCGGCGTTGGTGATGACGAACCCTTCCTGAATGACCGGGCTGGAGCCAAAACCCCAGCTGTGCTCGACCTTGCCGAGGTCTGCCTTCCACAGCTCTTTCCCTTCCATGTCATACGCGAACAGGCCTGGCGAGCCGTGATAGACAACAACCATCGCCCCGTCGCTGACCGGGGAGGACGAGCAGTAGGGATTGGTGCCGTGCGTGGTTTCCGGTTCGGCATACTCCACTTCCTGTTTCCATAGCAGCTCGCCGTTATTCCGATTGAAGCATTGCAATGTGCGGAGCTTGCTCTTGGCCGGGGCATGGGCGATGAAGACCCGCTCGCCCACGACGATGGGCGTGCTGTTGCCGAGGCCGTCCAGCGGAACCTTCCACTTGACGTTCTCGGTGGCCGACCAGGTAAGCGGGACCCCCTTCTCTTCCGATGTCCCATCTCCATGTGGCCCACGCCAGCCGTGCCAATCGCCGGCGAGGGCTGGAACTGCGAGAAACGACACAAGGGAGAACAAAACACGAATGCGAGTCATAGATGTTTCCTAACCGGCTGAGGTGGCACCTGCCAATTTGCCATTCCCTTAACATAACGGATGGATTACGACTTGGGCTGGTCCCCGCAGCGGCTCGTTTTCATGGAAAACTCTCGCCTCGACCTGACCAGCGACCCCCGCCCAACCGCGCAGCCCTCGGACGCTAGCGAACGGAGCTTTCTGGGGGTGAATTTCGCCTGCTGCAGCGTTTATTCCCGGATTTATGCCAATTTGGAGGGTAGCGCCTACCAGGGCCATTGTCCCCGCTGCGGCCGGCCGGTGCAAATCAAAATTGGGCCGGGGGGGACGGATCAGCGGTTCTTCACTGCCTATTGAGCAGGTGGGCCGTTTTGCGTACTATTCGCCGCCCCTCCCTCGTTCGTAGCTAACCGCCGCTTTCCCATGGTCGAGTACGACATCCAGCGCTGCACGCGCCGTTGCCATGCGACGGGGCGGGAGCTTGCGCCGGGGGAAACAGTGTACTCGGTGCTGGTGGAAACGGGCGGCAACATCGCGCGGCAAGATTATTCGGCGGACGCCTGGCAAGGGCCGCCGGAGGGTGAGCTTGGCTGGTGGAAAGGGACCATTGCGGACGCCAGCAGCAAGCGGATGCACTGGGCGCCCAACGACGTGATGCTGCACTACTTTGAGCAGCTCGACGGCAATCCGGCGAAGGAAGATGTGCGGTACGTGCTGGCCCTATTACTGGTCCGGCGGCGGATCGTGCGAGTCGAGTCGACGGAGAAGGACGCGGCCGGAAACGAAACGCTCGTCGTCTACTCGCCGCGCAATGAAGCGGAGTATCGGGTGAAGGTCGCCATGCCTCCTGCCGAGCGGGAAGAGGCAATTCAGACGGAGTTGTCGCAGTTGTTGCAAGGAAATGTGACCTGAGGTGCTACTTTGAAGCCTACATCCCGCTGGTTCCTCCTTGCCGCCGCCTGCCTGGCCCTCTCCGGCTGCAACTGGAACCGTTTCTTCCGCCAGCCGGATCGGTACGTCCAGCCGCCGCAGATTTTTCAGGCAGCGCCGACGCGGGAAGAGCTGATCGCCAAAATCAACGAAAACACCAGCCGGGTGCAAACGCTGCAAGCCAGCGGCAGCCTCTCGATTCCCAAGCTGCCTTCCCTGGGCACCGAGATCGCCTTCGAGCGGCCGCGGAATCTTCGCTTCAAAGCGGGCACCCGCCTGCTCGGGCCCGAGCTTGACCTGGGCAGCAACAACGAGCTGTTTTGGTTCTGGGCCAATCAGGATCCGTCAAAAGCACTCTACTACGCCCGCCACGAACAGTTCGCCACCAGCCGGGCCAGCCAGGTCGTCCCCATCGAGCCGGGCTGGTTGAAAGAGGCTATCGGCCTGATCGAGCTCGACCCCAACGGCCCCATCGAAGGCCCCATCCCCGCCGGTGACAGAATGCAGCTCCGCGTCCGCCAGCAAACGGGAGCGGGGGAAGTGACCAAAATACTGCTCATCGACGCGAAGAAAGGGGTTGTCGTCGAGCAGCAGCTCTACGATCCTCGCGGACAACTTCTGGGGAGCGCCAAAGCGTCGGAGCACGAATTCCATCAGCTCGACGGCGTAACCCTGCCCCATAAGATCGATATCGAAATCCCTCTGGCCCGCCTGCAATTCCAGCTTGTGTTGGATCAGCACGTCATCAACCGCCCGATTTCCGGCGGCAACACCTTTGAGCTTCCCACCGCTCAGCTTGCTGGCGCTCGGCCCATCGACATCGCCGATCCGAGTTTCGTCCCGGTCAATGCGCAGCCCACGACGCCCGCCGGTGCGCCGCCGCGCACTTCCGCGATCCCCGCGTCGACGCAAGGCAACCGCATACGGGGCTTCAATCCGTGGAAGTGAGCATTGCGCAAAGCTCGGGATCTAGTGCTTCCTGACGGCGCGATTTTGCCGCAGCTCTTCCAGCACCCCCGCCAAATCCGCCGGTAGCGGAGCGATGAACTCGATCGGCTGCTGCGTCTCGGGGTGCCGCAGCTTGATCCGCTGGGCGTGCAGGGCTTGCCTGTTGAGCAGGACCGTGGTGTCCTTGGGATCGCGGCGGATGTCTCCGCGGGTGATTTCCGCCCGGCCGCCGTAGAGCTTGTCGCAAAGCACGGAGCAGCCAATATGAGCCAGGTGGACCCGGATCTGATGCGTTCGCCCTGTCTTCGGCAGCACTCGCACTGCCGCAAAGCCGTCGAACCGCTCGACCACTTCATAGAAGGTCGTCGCCTCGCGGCTGGTGGAGTGATCGGCACGGATGGCCATCCGCACGCGGTGGGTCGGATGCATCCCGATCGGCTGCTCGATGATGTCCTGGTCCCGGTTAGGGACGCCGACGGTGAGAGCAAAGTACTCCTTCTCAGTCGTCCGATCGGCAAACTGTTCCGCCAGCCGGTAATGGCAATGGTCCGTCTTGGCGACCACCATCACGCCGCTGGTATCCCGGTCCAGCCGATGCACAACCCCCGGCCGATGCTCGCCCCCCACCGTGCTGAGCTGCTGAAAATGGAAAGCCAGCGCACTGGTGAGCGTCCCCGACCAGTGCCCCCGCGCCGGATGCACCACCATTCCCGGCGGCTTGTTGACCGCAATGATGTGGTCATCCTCGTAGAGAATATCGAGCGGAATATTCTCCGGGTTCGGCCCTGCTGCTGGCATCGGCGGCACAACGATAGTCACCTTCTGCCCCGCGTGCAGCCGATACGCCACCTTGCATCCCTCCCCATCGACCTTCACACCTCCCAGGCCGATCACTTTCCGCAATTGCATGCGGCTGTGGCGAGGGAGCTCGCGGGCGAGGAAGGCGTCGAGACGGGAGCCGTCGTCCTTTTCGGTGACGAACAACACGACGGGCTCTTCGGCTGGATCAGGCAAGTCGTCGGCAAGCTCGGTGGCGGGTTCCATAACGACGCGCAAATGACAACTTCTAAAACCCTCGCGCCACGCGCACGTCCTCAAAATCCCGCAAGTGATACCCGATGCCAATGTAGTCCAGCACTTTGCACAGCCCGCGGAGGGCGACGCCCAGGCCGTCGGGGCCGCTGAAGCCGCCGAACTGGCCCCCCCCTTTGACGTGCGGCTCAAGATCCAGGAAGACGCCGGGGATGCCCCGCTTCTTCAGCTTCTTTTCCATGGCGGGAATCAGCTCGCGGAAGTCGCGGAGGATCATCTCGTGGCCGCTGTCGCCGCGGTCGGCGGGGACGAAGTGCTTGAGGGCCTCTTCATCGACGTGCGTGGTTCGCTTCATCCGCTCCGGATGGCGGTAGTCCTTGATGTGCATCCAGCCGAGACCCTTCTTCATCTTCTCGTATTGCTCATAGGTTTCCGTCGGGCTGTACCCCTGCGTGCTGATGTTGGCGGCATCGAAGATCAGGACCATCGCCGGATGATCGACTTGCTTGTGCAATTCCGCCAGCAGCTCGCCGTTCTGGCCGACGAGGTTGGCCTCTACTTCCAGACCAAAAGTCAGGTCGCTGCGGTGCACCGTCTCGGCAATCTGCCCGAGCTGGTCCGCCGCCTGCTTCACGTGTTTCCAGGGGTCTTCCCCCTTGGGGTGATAAAACGAAAAGCCGCGGATGAGCTTGGTCTCGAAAGCGTGGGCCAGCTCGCAGGCTTTTTTCACCTCGTCGTTGAGGTACTTCTTGAACGGCACAAAACGGTTCTTCGTCCCGTCCTCCTGGTTCAACAGCTTGACCTTGCCGATGGGGGAACCGAGCGTGGCCACGTTCAGGTCATACTCCCCTTCCAGATGGCGGATATGGGCAATCTCCCCCTTCGTGAGCTGCATGACGTTCTTAATCCCCTGTCCGGCGTCGATGAAGCGGATCGAGTAATACTGCAAGCCCAGAGCCGCGAACGCGCAAAACTGCTGCTCGGCGGTCTTCTGGTTCGCCGCTTCATCGCCAAAGCCGGAAAGGATGACGGAAGGCTGGTCGGGCATGGGGAAAGGCCTTAATTCAAAGTCAAGGTTGAGGAGCAAGAAGAAGATACTAATCCGAAGCGTCAAAGAGGGAAAGCAGCCGTTCTCGCGTCGAGGCCACACTCTTGACCCATAGGTGCTGATCAATCGTCCTGACCGACCTGCGGAGGAAGTTTTCGGGTGGTCGGTGCGGCTCAAGAAAAATCGCCGTGCCTTCGAATAGTCGCCCCTAGTGCGATATGATAGGTGATGGAATGGGCTGGACACGGCGTCCGCCCGCGCGGATCTAACGCCACGAATCGGAGCCGAATGGATGGTATTGGGACAAACCTAGAGAGCCTCCTTCCGCAGCTGGTGGCTTGCCTGAGCAGCGGACTGCCGGGCCCGGAGGCACAGCGGCGCTTTGCGCCGGAGCTCGCCTACGGGCGGCACGGGGGACCGCCGTCCGTCGGCTCCCGCCCGGCAGCCGTGCTGGTGCTCGCCTATCCGCACGGAGGGGAGTGGTTCGTGCCGACGATGGTGCGGGCGCATTCCATGAAAGAGCATGCGGGGCAAATCGCCCTTCCTGGCGGTTCGGTGGATGCTGGCGAAACGCCAGTCCAAACAGCACTCCGGGAGTTTGAAGAGGAGCTCGGGGCCAGCTGCGGCGAGATCGACGTGTCAGGTGCGCTCACACCCATTTATGTCTTCAACAGCAATTTCTACGTCCAACCCTTCTTGGGGGTTTGTCCGGCTCGCCCGGATTTCCACCCGAATGTCGCTGAGGTTGCGGAGCTGATCGAGATTCCGCTCCGGGCCCTGTTGTCGCCGGAAAACCACTCTTCCCACCAGATTCACCGCCGCGGCGTGACATTCCGCGTTCCGCACATCCAAATCGGCCAGCATCGCGTTTGGGGGGCGACCTGCATGATTCTGGCGGAGGTGATGGCCCTGATGAGCCGCTGCCCGGTGTTTGTGGGAGGGGGCTCCGCCGGCCTTGGCGGAGCGTGAGCGGCAAATCTATATTGACGCTTGGGCGGAAGCGAACCTGCGGCCTGAATTCCCTGTCTGTGCGGAATTGGCGAGAGCCAGTATGAGCAAACTCGGTCCGAGGAACGGCATCATGATACGCGTCGGCATTCTGGGAGCGACCGGCTACACGGCTCTCGAGCTTATCAAGATTCTGCTCCGTCATCCGGAGGCAAGAGTCACCGCGCTCACCAGCCGCCAAGAGGGACGGCCGCATATTTCGTCCATTCATCCGTCGCTGACCGGCCGGCTGGATTTGTGCCTGGAGGACTTTGGCGCAACTGTTCTGGCCGACCGCTGCGACTGCGTCTTCAGTTGCCTGCCTCATGCGGCATCGGCGGAGTCCGCCAAGGCGCTGGTCGCAGCCGGTGTGCGAGTCATTGATTTCAGCGCCGACTATCGGTTGGATGATGCCGCTACGTATAAGAAATGGTACGAGCACGACCATCCGGATGCGGAACGGTTAGGGAGAACCCCCTACGGCCTGCCGGAGCTTTTTCGAGACCAAATTCCAACGGCAAAGCTCATCGCCAACCCCGGCTGCTATCCCACCTCGGCTATACTGCCGCTCGCCCCATTCCTCAAAATGGGCCTGATTGAGCCGACGGACATCATCGTCGATTCCAAGAGCGGCGTCTCCGGGGCGGGCCGCACACCGAGGCTTAACACGCTGTTCCCGGAATGCAACGAGAGCATCTCCGCCTACAGCGTCGGCAAACACCGCCACCAGCCGGAGATTGAGCAGATTTTAGGTCGCGCGACGGGAAAGATGGTCGAGATCGTCTTCACACCCCACCTGGTTCCGATGGACCGCGGCATTTTGACGGTCTGCTACGCCCGGCCGACGGGCACTTTGACCGAAGATAATGCGTTCTCCACGCTCAAAGAATTCTACGCCGGCCAGCCCTTCGTCAGGATCGTCAAGCATCTTCCGGCGACCAAAGACACCGCTCACACCAACTTCATCGACATCACGGCCCGCATTGTCCGCGGCCGTTTGGTGCTCATCAGCGCGGAAGACAACCTGATCAAAGGGGCCTCCGGCGCGGCGGTGCAGAACTTCAACCTGATGTTTGGTTTTCCGGAGACAACGGCGCTGCTGTGAGCCAATGAAAACCACTTTGTACATGTCTGCACTTAATGCTATTCTTGAAGTAAGGACATAGGAGCCAAATCATGAGTACCGCTCTTCAAGAGCTGAATAGCTTTCATCAATTCGCCCTGGATTCTTTACGTTCCCAGGACGAATACGTTTCGCTAGAGAATCTCCTCGGGACATGGCGAGCGCAAAAGGAGCGAGATCAAGTCAATGCGGCAATTCGCGAGGGACTTGCCGATATTGAAGCGGGCAGATATCGTCCCGCCGCGGAAGTCATGGAAGAATTTCGTCGGAAGCATGGAATTCCGTCGCCATGATTCATGCCGTCAGCGTGACGAGCTCGGGAAACCGGGATCTCGAAGGATGCTTTGCATTCATTGCCAAGCGATCTCCGCGCGGTGCCGCGGCTTGGGCGCACGCATTTCAGGAGCACGTTGTTGATAAGTTAGCAATTGATCCTCACTCCTATGAATTAGCACCTGAGAGCCGCGACCATCCAGTTGAGATCCGTCAAAAGCTCTTTCGCACTCGGCAGGGCAGAAACTATCGCGCGCTCTTTACGGTCAGAGGACAAGATGTTTTTGTCATTCACATTCGAGGTCCGGGACAGGACCTGATTCCTCCAAACGAAATATCGCTCCCGTAGAGACATTCGCTTACTTTCCCCCTTTAATCCTTGGCGGTCACTTTCCCATGCTCCCACTCGGCTTTCGATTCTCCGGCGTCCACTGCGGCATTAAGAAGAACCCGCAGAAAGAGGACTTCACGCTGATCCACTGTCCCAAGGGGGCAGTGGCCGCAGGGGTATATACGCAGAACCTGGTCTTCGCCGCTCCCGTGGCGCTGGACCGGGAACGGACGCCCTCGCAAGATATTCGCGTCGTGGCGGTGAACTCTGGCAATGCCAATGCCTGCACGGGCGAGCGCGGGATGAAGGACGCCCGAGAGATGGCCAGGCTCTCTGCTGCCGCGTGTGGCGCGGAAGAGACGCAGACGCTTGTGATGTCCACGGGCATTATCGGCGTCTTTCTGCCAATGGATAAAATCGCCGCGGGGGCGAAGGCGGCTGCGGCGAAGCTTGGCGACACGGATGAATCGTTTCTGGCCGCTGCTCGCGGAATAACCACGACGGACAAGTCGCACAAAGTCGCCAGCCGAGAGTTATTGATAGGCGGGAAGACCATCCGCATCGCCAGCATGTGTAAGGGAGCGGGCATGATCGGGCCTAACATGGCGACCATGCTGGCTGTCGTCGCGACCGATGCGGCTTTGACTCCTGCCGACGCCCAACTTGTCCTCAAGAATGCCGCTGACGAGAGCTTCAACTGCATCAGCGTCGAAGGTCACATGAGCACCAACGACACGATGCTGCTGCTCGCCAGTGGAACTGCGTCCGCCACGCCGCTCTCCGGGAACGACCTGAAGGTCTTCCAGGCAGCCCTTACCGCCACCAGCATCGAGCTCTGCAAGCAGATTCCCGATGACGGCGAAGGGGCTAGCCACCTCATATGTATCACCATCGAAGGCTGCAAGTCGCGGGCGGCGGCGCGGCAAATTGCCCAGTCGGTGGCGAACAGCGCGCTCGTCAAGACTGCCGTCTCGGGAGGCGACCCCAATTGGGGCCGCATCGTCTCCGCAGCCGGCTATGCGGGCGTCCCATTCAACCCTGCGGACGTCGACCTGCGGGTCAATGGCCATCTGCTTTACGAGCAAGGCGCGCCGGTCCCGTTTGACGCCAAGACCGTTTCCAAGTCCATTAAGAGCAAGCGGGAGACTGACCTGGTGCTGACTTTCCGCGAGGGAAGCGAAAATATTCGCTTCTGGACCAGCGACCTCAACGCGGACTACGTCCGCTTCAACGCCGACTATTCCACATGAGAACGCCCGTCGAGCGTTTGCGTTTGGGCGGAATCATCTTGGCGGCGATTGTCATCACCGCCATTCTGGGATACCGCTTCCTCGGCGGTTACAAGTGGGCGGAAGCCGTCTGGATGGTGGTCATTACCATCACCAGCGTGGGCTACGGCGAGCGCAGCGAAGAACCCTGGTACATGCAGCTCTTTACGGTGGCGGTGGTCCTACTCGGAATCTCCGCGGCCGGGTACACTTTTGGCGGCTTTCTGCAACTCCTTCTGGCAGGCGAGCTGGAAGATGCGATGGGGCATCGAAAAATGAAGCAGCAAATCGACCGGCTCAGCGGCCACACAATCATCTGCGGCTTCGGACGCATCGGCCGCACCCTGGCCGACGATATGCACCGCCACCAGCAGCGGTTCGTGATTATCGAACAGAACGAAGAGCACCTGGTGGCCGCCCGCGAAGCCGGCTATCTCTGCCTGCACGGAGACGCCACGGAGGACGAACTGCTGCTGGCGGCCGGCTGCCACCGGGCCAAGGCGCTCATCACCGGCCTGCCCAATGATGCCGCCAACGTCTTCATCACGCTCACTGCCCGCAACCTGAACCGCAACCTGCTCATCGTGGCCCGCGCCGGCCACGGCTCCAGCGAGCGCAAGCTTCGCCAGGCCGGAGCCGACAAGGTCGTGCTTCCGTCGGCCATCGGTGCCCAGTTAATGTCCCGCATGATCATGCGGCCGACGACCGCGGACCTGATGGAGCTGGTGGCCGAGCAAGGGAACCTCAACGTGCAGCTCGACGAGATGAATGTCGCGGCGTCCTGCAAACTCCTCGGCAAGAGCATCCGCGAAAGCAACGTTCACAGCGAGTTCCGCCTCCTTGTGCTCGCCATCAAGCAGTCCAGCGGCAAGATGATCTTCAACCCCGAGGCGGACTACAAGCTGGAGCTCAGCGACATTATCATCCTGATGGGCAAGAAGAGCGACATCGAGCGATTCTGCCGGGAGTTCGCGGGAACCGAGTAGCAGTAATACTTCTTTCACAAGCAAAGCACCATGTTCGCCGAAATCGCCCCTGCCATTCCCGAAGATCCCGGTTTGGTTACGCATCTCATCGCGCTGGTCGCCCTCACGTTGATGGAGATCGTGCTGGGGATCGACAACATCGTCTTCATCTCGGTCGTCACCAGCCGCCTGCCGGAGAAAGAGCAAGCGTCGGCCCGCCGCCTCGGGCTGGCCGCGGCAATGATCACGCGCATTCTGCTGCTGCTCATGATCACCTGGATCATGAACCTGAAGCATGCGGCGTTTTCGCTTGACTTTTTCGGCATCGGCACGGAATGGCTGCGGCAAGAGGCCCATCTGGAGATCAACGAAGTCAGTTGGAAGGACCTGATCCTGGTCGGCGGAGGTTTGTTCCTGATCAACAGCTCGGTGCGGGAAATCCACGCCAAGATGGAGGGAGAGACCCACGACAAGACGTCGGTCGCCCCCGCCAACTACCGCAGCGTCATATTTCAAATCGCCGTACTCGACATCATCTTTTCGCTCGATAGCGTGATCACGGCCGTAGGCATGGCGGAAGCCATCTGGGTCATGGTCACCGCCGTGGTCCTGGCCGTCGCCGTGATGATGGTCTTCTCCGGCATGATCGCCCGCTTCGTCGAGCGGCACATGACCGTCAAGATGTTGGCCCTCAGCTTTCTGCTGCTGATCGGCGTCACGCTCGTCGCCGACGGCCTGGGGACCGAAATCAGCAAGGGCTATATCTACTTCGCCATGGGCTTCGCTCTGCTCGTGGAGATCTTCAACCTGCGAGCGAGGGCCAAAGCGAAGAGGCGGACGCCGAAAGATGCGGAGCATCCATTTGTGGACTAGCGGAGGCTGCCTGACTCCACCGAGCTTTTCTCCGTAGGTGAGAGTGATCTCGCAATAGCACTAGCCGCGGCTAATCGACAGCTGCTGCAAGGCGGGAATCAATCCCCAGGTATTCGTCAATCTCCCGTTGAAGTTTCCTAATTTCATCGGCTGGACCTTCCGCGAGAAGCTGGAAGTTCCTCGCATTCTTGGGAAGGATTCGGGATCTAAGTTCTGCAACCGCACGGTACATTCGCTCCAGTTGCTGGATCGATTGTTCGAGTTCCAAATCGTTTGCAATCATAGGATCACCTGGGCCATTCCTTTCCGAACATTTGGATCGCCTCGCACCTGTGCAAAGAAGTCCACGTATTCGCCGAACTCAGGCTTGCCTTCTTCGGCAACCAAGACATCAAATCCGTACAGCCGCCGTACTTGACGCTTCGACAATATATTGTACTCGAATGGCCTAAGATCGGCTGCAAAATCGTGTCCAGAACGGACGACCAAAATCAGGTCGATATCGTTGGGATGGTCTTTCGCGGTTGTAAAGCTGCCGTCAATCACGATGCTCGCAACCAGTCCCGTTTTGCGCGCCTCCTTGACGAAAGCATCGAGCCGATCCATCCAGCGACAACGATTGTCTCCATTCTGGTAATTTCCAAATCGTTCGCGCACCTCGTCAAGCGAACACACATGCACGCCACCAGGCAAAAACCCATCGCTGGACAGAGGTGGAGCGGCCATAAATGCACGAGGTGTTACTTCTTCCTGAACAACGGTCCCGCGTAAATCGCCCCGCTGCCCAGTTCCTCCTCAATCCGCAAAAGCTGGTTGTACTTTGCCATTCGGTCGGTGCGGCTGGCGGAGCCGGTTTTGATCTGGCCGGTGCCGAGGGCGACGGCAAGGTCGGCGATGGTGCTGTCCTCCGTCTCGCCGCTGCGGTGGCTGGAGATGCTGGTATAGCCGTTGCGGTGGGCGAGGTGAATCGCCGAGATCGTCTCCGTCAGCGTGCCGATTTGATTCACCTTGATGAGGATGCTGTTGGCAATCCCCTCGTTGATGCCCCGCTGCAGCCGCTCCGTGTTGGTGACAAACAAGTCGTCGCCGACGAGCTGTGTTTTACTGCCCAAGCGATCGGTCAGGAGCTTCCAGCCCGCCCAGTCGTCCTCGCTGCAGCCGTCTTCAATCGAGCAGATGGGATAGTTCGCGGCCCAATCGGCCAGACCATCGACCATGGCTTCCTTGGAAATCGCCTTGCCGTCGAACGTGTATTTCTGCGTCTTGGAGTCGTAGAACTCGGTCGCGGCCACGTCCAGGGCGATGCGGATTTGCTCGCCCGGCTTGTAGCCCGCCTTGTCGATGGCCGACATGATCAGGTCGAGGGCCTCACGGTTGCTGGCGAGGTTCGGGGCAAAACCTCCTTCGTCGCCGACTGACGTATTCAGCTTCTTTCCCTTCAAAACGCTCTTGAGGTTGTGGAAAATCTCGCACCCCGCCCGCAGGGCCTCCTTGAAGCTGGTGAAGCCGAGCGGCATGACCATGAATTCTTGCACGTCCACCGCGTTGTCCGCATGAGCCCCGCCGTTGATAATGTTCATCATCGGGGCCGGCAGCAGGTTGGCCCCCGCGCCGCCGAGATACCGATACAGCGGCTGCTGGGTGTAGGCGGCGGCGGCTTTAGCGACGGCAAGCGACACGCCGAGGATTGCGTTTGCCCCCAACTTGCTCTTGTTGGAGGTCCCGTCCAGCTCAATCATCCGCTGGTCGATGGCAATCTGGTCGAGCGAGTCATAACCGATGAGCGAGTTGGCGATCAGGTCGTTGATGCTCGCCACTGCCTTGAGCACTCCCTTCCCCAGGTATTGCGTCTTATCACCGTCCCGCAATTCCCAGGCTTCATGGGCCCCCGTGCTGGCCCCGCTCGGCACCGCCGCCCGCCCCAGCGAGCCATCCGTCAGCGTCACATCCACCTCCACCGTCGGATTGCCGCGGCTATCGAGGATCTGGCGACCATGAATATTGGCAATCAGGCTCATAACGGACTCGCTGAAAAAAGGACTACGGAACAACCACTTCGCTGATATCGCTCGCCCCATTTTGGCGAACGACTCCTGAACTGACTAGGCCGCGTGATGGACCCGCACTAACCAAGTGCCCCTCAGGCTGTTGCGAAACCTCCTGAGTTTCGCGAGCGTAGCCACGGGAAAAACTTGGGGGGATGAAATGCGGACTACGGCACGCTCGTGCTTCCCGAGCAGGTCGCCATTCCTTGCAGCATCGCGGTCGCGATCCAAGTCCCGGACGGTGGGGCCGGAGGAGGAGTGGGCGAAGGCCCCGGGCTAGGGCCAGGTTGACCGACCTGAGTCTGCCAGGTGGATGGATTGACACCTCCGGACATGTTGCCCATGGAATAAGAACTTCCGCTGGACGACGCGAGCATGACGCTGACCACGGTAAACCCTGGGGGGGCCGTGACCGTGGCAGTGAAGGTGTTGGAGGCCGCGTTGTAACTCAGGGTCAAGGTGCCGGCATTCATGGTGTCATTCTCTCGGTGGTGATAGGAGGAGGGCTCTGGTGAAAACAACTTGCTGCTTGGCTTGATTGGAAATCAGCCCGCATTCGCCGCTGGAAAAGTCTTTCCACTCCACGACGGATCCGTTTAGGGGCAATTCCAAAGGCTTGCCTTGGACGGTCACGCCCATGCATTTGCCGGTTCGGACTTGGAGCTGAAAATCAACGGGTTTGCTCCAGTCCACGGCGAGGGGAGCGCTGGCCAACTCGAAGGTCGAGACGAACGTCCGCCGTCCCCGAATATCATCCCCAATGATCAGGCGGTAAAAGTGGACACTCGCGTTCGCAGGAGGGGCCGCATTGGGCTTAACGATGAGGGCGAGGCAACTCTCCCGAAACAGGCCATCCGCGGACGATTCCGGGTGCAATCCCCAGAAAACTCCCACTTGGGCGGGCTGCTCGCCATGCTGCGTCGCGACATCGAGCGTAAACTCCACCGGGTGTTTGCCGCACGCAAAGGCCGACCAATCCATCGAATGGATCGTCAGCCAGTGAGTTCTCTCGTGATACGCAAAAATATTCTGCGGGACAAGCGTTTCAAACACCAGCTCCCGCGGCTTCTGGCGGAGCAAGTCTGTTGTTCCTGCCGGCACGTCCTCGGGGTTGGGAACGGTCGCATTCAACTTGTCCTGCGACGGACCGTTCCCGCCCTCGGGAGCGCCCCCCGATGTGCCGCCGGATAACCATCCGCTGGCAGCCAGGGCGATAGCGCCGCAAAGCAAAATCCCGCCTCCAATCGCCAGTCCCCAGCGCAGTCCTTGCCCACTTCTTTGCCTGGAGCACGGAGCAAGTCCCCGCTGAAAGTCTATCGCCGTCGGCAATCGGTCGGGGAGGTTTCGCCGCAAACAACGCAGGCACAATTCTTCCAGCGGGGGTGGGATCGTGTCGTCGAGCTGCCGGGGCGGCTTGGGGTCGCGGGTGAGAATCTGCTCGCTGATTTCCTCCTTGCTGTCGCCTCGAAACGGCCGCCGGCCGGTCAGGCATTCGTACAGAATCACTCCCAGGCTCCAAATATCGCTCCGCCCGTCCAGCAAATGGCTGTTCCCCGCGACCTGCTCGGGAGACATGTACGGCAGCGTTCCGCTGACCTCGCCGCGGCGAGCTTGCTGCCCCTCCTCGTGCATGGCCAGCCCAAAGTCGCAAACTTTCACGTTTCCCGCGGCGTCGAGCAGGATGTTCGAGGGCTTGAGGTCACGATGAATCAGGCCGAGCTTGTGCCCCACCTGCATCGCCTGGGCAATCTGGCCGCAGATCCGCACGGTATCGGGAACGCTCAACTTGCCGTGCTGGAGGCGCTGCGACAGGGGCTCACCCTCGATGTACTCCATCGCGATGAAGACGCCGCTCTCCGCGCTTTCTCCCGCGTCGTGGACCGAGATGACATGGGGGTGCTTGAGCTGGACGGCTATTCGCGCTTCCGCCAGAAAGCTCTGCGTCTGCTCGTCGGCCCAGGGGGCCGGTCCGCGCGGCACTTTGAGGGCAATCTCACGATCGAGGATCGGATCATACGCGAGGTAGACCGAGCCAAATCCTCCACCCCCCAGACGCTTGCGGATGACGAAGCGGGAAATGTGGTGTGGCAGAGCCTCGCCAGCGATTGCGGGGCGGAAAGCCGCGCTGACCGTGAGTTCTGGAGCCGTGGCGCTGACGCTGAGCGTACTCTGAGCCGGCGGATTTTCAGCGGCTGCGGGCGACAACGGCTGCTGGGGTTGCATCGAGGGGAACCTTCGTCGCAACGGGAATGGTTACTGTCGCGATAGGCGTTGTTATCGAGGGTGCCTTCGCGCTGTCGTTCGTTGTATTCTCCAATCGCGGCTTATCATCCAGGCATCCAGGCCACTGGAGCGACGGATGTCAACCTAGCCGATTGCCAGCGGCTATTCAAGTTTTTCCAGTCGTTTTCACCCTTTCCCCTAGGGAACTCTTCGGTCGGCAGATCCTCGTCGATACGGATTGGAAAAGCCTTCTATTACTTCACGCCCAGCGAGGACAGGCGCTTCTCGGCGTCCCCCTGGGCCTTTTGCATCACTTCCTCAATCTTGGCCGGCGCTCCGCCGCGGCGCTTGCTTTCGTCGGCGGCTTCCATGAAGGCGTAGAGCTCGATGGTTTCTTCCGCGGCCACGGGAGGCTGTTTGCTGCGGAAGAATTTGACGATTTCCACCGCCAGCGGACGATAGCCGCCGAAGGAGCCGACTTCCTTGATTCCCTTGGTGCCGAAGCCGGTGCCGCCGTAGCCGCCCCCCTTGCCGCGGATGCCGCGAAAGGTGCCGATGCGGCCATCCTTCCAGGTCCCCACCGCCACGTCATACGCCGGCGTGGAGACGCGGCTGACCGAAGTGCAACCCGGACCCATCACGGTATAGAGCGTTTCGCAGCCGTGGATGCCGTACCAGTACAAATCGGGGTGCGTTTTTTCCAGTTCGCACGGGCTGAAGGCGTCGCAGCCGAGAATGTCTCCAATTACGCCGTTTCGCAGCTCTTGCGCCCCCTTGGCGTAACGGAGAGACGATGACGAAAACACCGGGCAATTGTACTTTTTGGCAGCCGCATAGATGGCGATGGCGTCGGCCAGCGAACCGGCCACGGGCTTATCGATGAAGCAGGGCTTGCCCGCTTTGAAGACCGGCAACGCCTGCTCCAGGTGCGGGCGGCCGTCGTTGGTTTCCAGCAGCACGCAGTCCACGCGTTTCAGCAGCTCGTCGATGGAGTCCACAATCTCCACGCCGTGCTTCTTCACGTCCTCGATGTATCCCGGCACGCGGCTGGTGCTGGATTTGATATCCCGGCTCCCCTGGGGATAAGCCGCAACCACGCGGCAGTGGGCCAGGTCCTCCGCCACCTTGGGATCGTTCAGGTCCTTGGTGAAGGCGATGGCGTGCGAGGTGTCCAGGCCGATGATTCCGACCTTTAGTTCCGGCGGATCGGCGGCGGTCAGTTGCGTGGCGAGGGTCATGGCGAGCAGGGCGGAAAAGAGGGAGAGGCGGGGCATGGGTTACTCCAAATGTGAAGTGGGGCGTCTGCTCACTGTCCCGAATTCCTGCCCTAAAATCAAGCGGCGGGCCTCTCCTCTGTCAAACCGCAGCGGAGACTGGCAAAATCATGGATGGCAAAATCATAAAAGGGAAAGCCAAAACAAATCTGGCAAGCGAGCAAGTCTGACGTTCCCCGCGCTTTTGCTGTCCTCCATCCTCCTCCTCCGCGCCCCTCAGCGAACTCCGCGGTTCAATCTCCTCCTTTTTCTTAATCATTTTGCCATCCATGATTTTGCCAATCCGCCTTTTGCAACGGCTCCTATGCAATTAAAACCCTACGAGCTCGTCCGCTTCGCCACGCTCCCCGGCGTCCCGTGCCCCTGCGGGACCGCGCGGCGGGCTTTTGCGGAGACGGCGGACTTTCCGGGCACGATCCACGTCACGGAAATCTCCGCCGACGCCCAACTCCATTACCACCGCCAGCTCACGGAGACGTATTACTTTCTGGAGTGCCAGCCGGGGGCAAAGATGCAGCTCAACGAGGAAGTCATCGACGTCCAGCCGGGGGACTGCATTTTGATTCGCCCGGGAACCAGGCACCGGGCGATCGGCAAGATGAAGGTGCTGATTGTCGTCTATCCCAAATTCGACGAAACGGACGAGTGGTTCGACTGAGCCCAACCATCTTGCTCCTCTTCAAAGCTGCATCCGCTACCATGAATTCCTTCTCGCCTTTGCGCCTCCGCGCCTTTGCGTTCAGTGGAGTAAACCATGCGCTGCCTTACGCTCATTTTGCTGCTCGCTTCATCCGCAATCGCCGCCGAGCCCAAGCGCCCCAATGTCCTGCTGATCATCACCGATGACCAGGGCTACGGGGACATCGGCTTTCACGGCAACACAATGTTGAAGACGCCCAGCCTGGATGCCCTGGCCAAGCAATCGATTCGGCTAACGAACTTTCATGTGGACCCGACCTGCGCGGAGACGCGGGCAGCGCTGATGACGGGCAAATATTCCTGCCGCGTCGGCGTCTGGCACACGATCATGGGGCGCTCGATCCTGCGGAAAGACGAGAAAATCATGCCGCAGTATTTCGCCGAGGCCGGCTACGCGACCGGATGCTTTGGCAAATGGCACCTGGGGGACAACTGGCCCTACCGCCCGCACGACCGGGGCTTTCAAGAGGCTCTCTACTGCCACGGCGGCGGCGTTGGGCAGTCGCCGGATCATTGGGGGAATGATTATTTCGATGATACCTACATGCGAAACGGCAAGCCGGAAAAGCAGAAAGGCTACTGCACCGATGTCTGGTTCCGCGAAGCCACGAAGTTCATCGAGAAGCACAAAGAGAAGCCGTTCTTCTGCTACGTCGCCACCAACGCCCCGCATTCGCCGTACCACGTCAACGCCAAGTATGCCCAGCCGTATTTAGACCAGGAGGTTCCTCAGCCGATGGCCAATTTCTACGGCATGATCGCGAACATCGACGAGAACATTGGCAAGCTGCTCGGCAAGCTCGACGAGTGGAAGCTGGCGGAGAACACGATCGTCATTTTCATGACGGACAATGGGTCAGCGATGGGGGTGATTGGTCCTAGCGCGGGCGCCGGGAAGAAGAAAGATGGAGATAAGGAGAGACCGAGAGAGGGAGAGAAGTGGGCCGGGTTCAATGCGGGGATGCGGGCGCAGAAAGGGTCGCAGTATGAAGGGGGGCACCGAGTCCCGTGCTTCATTCGCTACCCATGGAAACTTGGTCGTGGAACCCAAGAGGACTTCCTCGCCAGTCACATTGATCTTCTGCCGCTCCTGCTCGGTGGCTGCGGCATAATGTATGACGTGTCACAATTCGACGGCTACAACGTCGTGGGAAGTCGCTACCGTGAGCCAAACTCAGAAAATCAGGGGGCCCGCCCGCCGGCAAATCGAACAATGTTCGTTCATTCGCAGCGTGTTGAACATCCCCAGAAATGGCTAAAGTGCGCGGTAATGAACTATGCGCATTACCCTGCCGGCACTCGTCATGGCTGGCGTCTCATTGACGGCAAAGAACTCTTCGACCTTCGCACGGACCCCGGCCAGAAGCAGGATATAGCCGCCAAAAATCCGGACGTGGTCAAGCGCCTTCGCGACGAATACGAAAAATGGTGGACCCACGTCTCGCCGCGTTTCAACGAATACTCCGACATCCCGCTCGGCGCCGAGCACGCGCCGGTGCAGGAGCTCTGCTGCCACGACTGGCACCCAGTGGACGACAAGACTCCGCCGTGGAACCAGAGCGGGCAGGAGGGAGTGGCCAAGGATCCGCTGGTGAACGGCCGGTGGGCGGTGGACGTGGCTCGCCCCGGCAAATACGCGTTTACTTTACGGATACGACCCGCCGGAGTACCTTACAAAATTCCAGCGGGGAAGGCCCGCGTGAAGATTGGGGACGTGGAAGCCGCCGTGGACATTACCGCCGCTGCCGACAGCGTCACCATCACCCTCGACCTCAAAGCGACCGGCCACGTCATGCTGCAAACCTGGCTCTCCGAGTCGGATGGCAAGTCTCGTGGAGCGTATTACACGACGGTGAAACGAATTGGTCCGTGAAAAACGCGGCTGCAGAAGCAATGCTAAATGCGAAATGCTCAAGGCTAAATGTCAAATGTGAAAACACTCATCCACATTTAGGATTTAGCATTGAGCATTTAGCATTGCTTAGCTCTACCGCCAACTTAAGGCTAGCCCCTTGACATCTCGCATCGCTATTTCCTTGCTCTTGCTATCGTCCTCGCTCGTCTCCGCCGCGGAGCCGCAATGGATTTGGTCCATCAAGGACGCCGCGACGAAAGCCGAACCGGGTTCCGCCTATTTCCGCAAGGCGTTCGATCTCGAGGAGCCGGAGTCGGGGACGGCGGAGGTTGCCGCGGACAGCGCGTTTGAACTTTTCCTCAACGGCCGCGCTATCGGGACGGGGGACGACGCCACCAAGCGGTACAAATTCAACCTCACGCCGCGGCTGCTAGCCGGCCGCAACGTGCTGGCCATCGCCGCCAGTAACGGCGGACCCAACTCTGCCGGCGTGGCAGCGAAGTTCACGCTGAAGGCCAAGGGGAAGGACACGGTGACGATCGTCACCGACAACACCTGGAAGTTCAATCTGAGGCCGCAGGGAACCTGGACCCGGATTGAATCCGACGATTCGACGTGGCCCGCCGCCTTCGCACTCGGCGAATACGGCAAGACGGCTCCCTGGGGGAAAGCCGGCGAACTGGTGGAGGGGAACACCGGAATAAAGATCCTGAACAAGCCCCGCAGCCGCGAGAAGGGGCTGT
The DNA here is from genome assembly GCA_051004015.1 of Pirellulaceae bacterium. Classification (GTDB taxonomy): domain Bacteria; phylum Planctomycetota; class Planctomycetia; order Pirellulales; family Pirellulaceae; genus SXOA01. The sequence goes on from JBPCKT010000047.1 coordinate 33,444, forward strand.
TTGATTTCCGCGACGGCGACCGGGTGGTTTTCCTAGGGGCGGGATTCATGGAACGGATGCACAATTTCAATTCTCTAGAAACCAGACTCACCGCAGCATTTCCCACAAAAGACATTACTTTCCGCAACCTCGGCTGGAGCGGCGACACCGTCTGGGGAGACGCCCGCGCCGTCTTCGGCAGCCGGGCCGACGGCTTCGAGCGGCTGCTCAGCGACGTGTCCCTCTGCAATCCCACGGTCCTGATCGTCTGCTACGGCGAGAACGAAGCCTACGCCGGAGAGGCGGGACTGGAAGAATTTCGACGAGGGCTGAATACCCTGCTCGATTCCCTGGAAGCCACCGGCGCAAGAATTGTATTTCTCGGACCGGCGAGGCATGAGAGCCTTGAGCGGCCGAAGATCGACCAGAGTGCCTATAATGTTGCGCTGCGCAGGTACAACGATATTTCAGCCGACGTATGTCGCCAGCGTGAGCACCTGTTTATCGACCTCTATGACTTTATTCCTGACTACAAGCAGGATGGGGTGAATCCGTTTACGGAGGATGGAGTCCATTTCAACTCGTATGGTTACTCAAATATCGCCAATAAGATCCTTGTGAGGCTTGGGGCAAGGTTTGAATCCTACGGGACATGCGCCATAGATATTGACGTACAAAATGGAGACTTTTCCGCATCAGACACACGCGTGGAAGAGTTAGCCGTCAGTGCGGGAAAAGTCGGCTTTGCCACAGTTGATCGCACAATTTTTCGCGGAATTGACGTCTACAACCTTGATATGAGACCGAGATGGACGTTGCGAGTCAGGAATCTTCCTAACGGAACTTATGAACTGCGGATTGATGGTGAGCACATTGCCGCGAGAAAGCGAATTGAGCTGCCCAATCGTGGTGTAAGCGTGCTGCCGGCAACACTATTCTCAAGGGGTGAATTGGCCAAGGGAATTGCGTTGCCGAATCCGGCACTAGGCAACCGGGGCCAAGAGCTCGTCGATGCAATCGCGCAAAAGAATGAACTCTTCTTCCACCGCTACCGCCCGCAGAACGAAACGTACCTCTTCCTCTTCCGCAAGCACGAGCAGGGGAACAACGCCGCCGAAATCCCCCAGTTCGACCCGCTCATCGCCGAGCTCGAACAGAAAATCGCCGAGCTGAAAAAGCCGGTGAAGCAGAAGTATGAGCTGATCAAAGTCAAATGACGTTGCAGCCTTTGGCGCAAGGGTGCGAAGCCCTGCCGGGCCAACGGCTTAGTTGCCAAGGGAGCCTGATGCCTTTATCCTGATTTCGCAGGCTGGGGTGGAATCCGCTGCTGTTTCCGCCAGTCCCTGCCAGTTCCGGCTTCGCTGCGGCGGTGAGACCTCATGGCCGATCTTGCCCATTCCGACGATCAACGCACGACGCTGGCCGAGCTCCGCAACCTGGTCCGCGAATTCGTGGAAGAGCGGGATTGGCGGCAGTTCCATTCGCCCAAGAATCTCAGCATGTCGCTGGCCATTGAAGCCGCCGAGCTGATGGAGCATTTTCAATGGATCGATGTGCCAGCATCGAGGGAGGCGGCGCTGGACGAGTCTCGGCGCGGCCCGATTGGCGAAGAGTTGGCGGACGTGCTCTGCTATGCACTGGCCATGGCGAATGAGCTCGGCCTCGATATTTCCACCATCGTCAAGGACAAGATGGCGAAGAACGCGCTCAAATATCCAGCGGCGGAATTTCGCGGCAGGTACGGGAGCGGGGACCGAAAGCGGAAACACACAGGGGATAACCAATCATGAGATCCGCGATTCAATCATTGGCGGTGTTAACCGGCGTCTGCACTTCACTTTTCTCGGCAAGCACTTCTACCGCGGCTGAAGTTTCGGCGATTTACCGCTCTCATCCTCCAATGCGGCCGCTGCCGATGCCGGCAAAGCGGGAACTGGCCGACGGCCCCAAGAAGTTTGTCGATGCGGCGAAGGGGGATGATGGTGCGGCGGGGACGGAGCAAGGACCATGGAAGTCACTGCGGCATTCCCTCCGGCAGCTTAAGCCGGGGGATACTCTTTATCTCCGGGGCGGAACGTACTACGAGAAGAGCTTTGTCAGCCCGTCCGGCAGCGAGGGTGCGCCCATTACGATCAGCTCCTATCCTGGCGAGCTGGCGATCATCGATGGGGCCTTGCGGGAATTCGCGGAAAGTCCCGCCACCAGTTGGCAGCCGTTGGAAAATGGCGCTGATGGCGAATTCGTCTCGACCAAGACCTATTTCGGGGCCGACGACCATCAGGTGCCGCGGCAATTCCTGCCGGGCTCCTGGGAGCCGATGTGGGGGATCGAAGGGGAACGGCCGCTGGCGCTGGGTAACTTTGCGGATTCGCTGGTTCCGCTGCATAGTTACCGCCTGGCCGTCGACCTACGTTCCAAAAACGAGCTCTGGATAGGTGGCAAGAACGAAATGCGGGAGAGCGGCATCTACTGCGGCCCCGGCTTATGGTTCAATCGCGAGACCGGTCGCATCCACATTCGCCTGGCCCACCACCGCCTGGAAGGCTTGGGAGAGCGGGCGTATCGCGGCGAGCAGGATCCCCGCAAGCTGCCGCTTGTTATCGCGGCCGGTTTTGGCGAGTCCGTGCTACGGCTCTCCGGCGTGCAGCACGTCAAAATCCAGTATCTGGTGCTGAGGGGCGCGACCGGCAGCCCGCTGATCGAAGTTTACGGCGCACAGAACGTCGAGCTGGATCATGTCACGGTGTACGGCGGCTTTCCGGCGCTGCTCGTGAACGCCTCGAAAAACATCCGCGTCACCCATTCGGCCTTTCGCGGCAATGCCGCCCCCTGGACCGGCCGCGCCCACATGAAGTACCGCGGCACGGCGTCCTATCAAATCATCCTGCAAAGCAATCAGCCGACGAACGAGAACATCGAGCTGGCGAATTGCGAATTCACCGATGACCACGATTTTGCCTATCTGCGCCATGCCAAGGATTTGCGGTTCCATCACAACTTCGTCGATAACTTCAACGACGACGGCCTGGAATGCGGGGCGAAGCTGCGGTCCCACACGATTTTCATTTCGCAAAACAGGATCGGGCCGTGCCTGATTCCCTTGACGCAGCACGAGATTGACAAGGACGAATCGCCGCTCGATCACGACCCGAATGCCGGCGTGTTTGTCTTCCGTAACGTGATTGACCTGCGGGGAGGGGTCTACGGCGCGCCGCCGCGCGAGCCGGACCCCAGCGGCGCGTTCCTGCATCAGGAAGGGCACCTGGCGAGCGACCACGGCGGCCCGACCTGGCCGGTGATGCACGTCTATCACAACACGCTGCTCCGCGAGACACCCGTCTTTCGGGACGGTTTTCTCTTCGGCCTGGGCTCGGCGGGCTTGCGCCGCACCGAGCGGGATGTGTTTAACAACATCTTTGTGCAGATGGATCGCATCCCCGGCATCGGCTTTGTCGGGATGGAGCAGGCGGAGAACGTCCGGGAAGGGGGAAACCTGATTTGGGGACTGAAGGAAGGACCGCAGCTCAAGATCGACCCCTTTGCCAAGTTCCGCGCGTCCAAGCTCTTCGAGAGCAGCCGCCAGCGGTATGAGGCGGGCTGGACGACGCATGACAAAGTGGCCGATCCCAAATTCGTGCGGCTCTCCAGCGATGGGGCCTCTCCCGCGGATTTGCGACTGGCAGCCGGCAGCCCCGCGATCAACCTGGGCCAGCCCATCCCCACCCAGTGGCCCGATCCGCTCCGCGAACTGGACAAAGACCAGCCCGACAGCGGCGCGCTCCCCAGCGGGGCAGAGCCGTGGACGGTGGGAGTGGATGGACGGATACCGCTGTTTGGGCGCTAGAATGGGGGAGAACGCCAGCCGAGAATGATACTTTTGTTTACTGAAGTTTCTCGCGATGGATCGCATGGATGGTGCGGATAGGACAGGGTGCATCCGTGGTTTCCGTGAAATCCGTGGTGGAATCCTCCCTCGCTGGCGCGTCGGGTTAGCGTGGGTGTCTCGTTCACTCGATAAAAAACGTTGACACTCCAGGGGGTGGCAAATAGACTTGAATTGTGGCCGTTTGAGCTTCCGGGCGCGGAAAATCCCGCGTGCGGGGCGGTTTTTTCTGCCTCGGGGGGAATAGCTGGCCGCGTTCATGGCGAAGTAGTTAGGTCTGTTCAAATCCGCCGGTCCGTGGCCGGTGTTACTGGCGTAATGATTGACTCATTGCGCCGCTTTCAGGAGTTTTGCAATGGCGTCGCGCGAAGGTCAGGGGATGCAGATCGCGGTCATTCTGTTTGCCATTTTGACCGTGGTTCTGGCGGTTACGACGTATATCTACTACGCGGCCTCCGAAACCAAGGAGAAGGAGCGAGTGGCCGCCAAGGCCGCGGAGGCCACCGCTACGTCCGCGCAGATGAAGGCGAATTATGAGGCCACCGCCCTGAAGTTCATGCTCGGGATCGTCAAGAGTAGGAAGGACGTGGACGACGCCAAAACACGTGCGGGTGGCGGCGAAAGTACCGAAGTGAACGCCTGGCTCGCCAAGTATGACCAAGACATGTCGATGTATGGCGCGGCCGCGACCGAAGCCAATCAGAATTACATGGACCTGCCCGGCTATCTCATCGCCTCCATCAGCCGCAAGAACCAAGGCGTGGTGCGAGCCCAGGCTGAGACGCAGAGTGAAACCGCCGCGAAAGCCGCCCAAGTCGATGCGGAAAGGGTGCGGGCCAACCTCGCCGAAGCCGGAGTGAAAGACCAGGCCGCGAGTTACCTCGACGGACGAACGAAGCACGAAGAGTCGCTAAAAACCACTATCAAGACCGCCAACGATGCAACGGCCGTGAATGCCGCAGCTCAAGCCAAGGCCAAAAAGGAACTGGATGACAAACTGGCCGAGTTGACTGCGGTCACCTCCAACTTCGCCCAAGAACGCCGCATCAAGGACCAATTTGCGACGGAGTTGACCACGCTGCGCTCCGTGCAAGGGGTCAACATTGACAACCCCGACGCCCTCATTATCTGGATCAATCAAAAGCAGCGTCTCGTCTGGATCGACCGCGGTTATGACGACGGCTTGGGCCGGCAGATGTCGTTTGCGGTGTACAGCCAGAACCAGGCCACCCTCTTCAAGCAAGTCGAGCGGATGCGGAAGGAAGGAACCGGGATGGAGAAGGTCAAGAAGCTGGAGAGCAAGGGACGGATTGAAGTCGTCCGCATCACCGGTCCGCACCAGGCCGAGTGCCGCATCCTGGACGACAAAGCATCGGACCCGATTCTGCCGGGTGACTGGATTCATTCCCCCGCCTGGTCTCCCGGCCAGCGGCTGCATTTCGCCCTCCTCGGCTTCATGGATATTGATGGAGACCAGCATAGCGACCGCGAAACGATCAAGCACATCATCACCATGAACGGCGGCGTCATTGATACCGAAATCAAGGACACCGGCGAGCGGGATGAGGGAAAGATGTCCGTGAACACGCGGTATGTCGTGATGGGGGATTCCGCGGAGAAGGGAAACCTGGCGATCAAGAATCTTGGCCAGTACCAGATCGCTCGGACCGCGTTCATCGACGAAATGACCCAGTTCTCCGTGGAGAAGATCTCCGTTCAGCAACTGCTCGATATGATGGGCTGGAAGCCTGAAGAGAAAACGACAGGCCTGGGAGGTGTGATGGACGCTGGCTTCCGTCCCCGCGGTCCTGGCGGAGCCAAAGCTGTTCCGAAAGCGCCTCCGGGAGCTGCCGCTCCAGGAGCCGAGGCGCCTGCTACCGAAGTTCCCCCGGCCGGAGCTCCCAAGAAGCCGGCGGAAGCCGATCCCGCCGATCCCTTTGGAGGCAAGTAACCCGTGGACTGCTACTCGGTGTCTTCCCCAAACAGACGGTCATAGAGCAGGCCCAGGGCTCGCTTGCTCCCGCGCAACTGTTCGCACCTTTGCACCTGAAGCAAGAGTTGCGGCTCTAGAAAGAAGCGCCCCGCGTGAGGCGTTCCCATCGCCGCCGCCGCCCTCTTGAGCAGCCGCTCGGCCCGGCGGCTCAGGCCGTGAGCCTGGCAGAGCTCGTGCAGTAGATGTCGGGGGTCGTTTTTGGGCCCCGCGGCGCGGCGCGAAAGGAACCCGCGCACCACCCAGACCAGAGCCACCGCCGCAGCCAGGGTGACAGCGCCGCTTGCGATGGTGAAAAAACTCCAGCCCGATGCCGCGGCGGCCTGCCGCGCTGCGGATTGCGGTTCAGCGGCCAGCGCGAGTTGCGCCATGACAGGCACAATCGCCAAGCTAGTTATCCAGGGGAGTCTCATGGGAATGGGAGTCAAACGGTGGCTGGAGTTTCCAAGGCGCGATTGGTGTCGAGGCCGGGCGGCCAGGCTTCCGCAACAGCCACCGGGGCCATGTCTCGGAGCCCGTGCTCCGCGGCTTCCTGCACGAGCGCCCGGGTGTCGGTGAGTGCTTCACGAAGCACCTGGCCGGAAACGGCCGTCGGGCAAATCCCCAAGAGCCGCACGGCTTCCAGGCGAACGTACTGGTCTTCGTCACGGGCCAATGCCGCGATGGCATCCTGAAGCTGCGAGACGAGGCCCATGTGAAGAGCCATCTCCAGGCCGCGCCGCCGGCGCGTCCGCGAGTTGGATTGCAGTTCCTCGCGCAACAGATCGGCAGATTTCTGGTCGATCCGTTGAACCAGTTGGCCGGACTTCACGCGTGTTTCTTCGTCCATGTAGTCATACGACGCCGCATAGCCGGCGAACGTGAACTCCTCGAGTGCCTTCCGCGCCGCGAGCCGCTCCACCTCGTGGGGGCTGTCGAGCATTGTCACCAGCCGGTTCATGGCTCCGGGCGTTCCCCGCGTGCGGATCTGCAAGGCGACGTTGGCCCGCACGACTGGATCTTGATCCTCCAGGGCGAGCTGCGCGATGGCGTTGGCTTCCGTTCCGCGGAATTCCGCCAAGGCCACGGAGGCCGCCCGCCTCCCCAGCGGCTGCCCGCTCTTGAGGATGTGGCCGAGGGACTCCAGGGCTTCCTGCCGCGGGATTCCGGACAGGGAAATGAATAGCACCGCGCCTGGCTGTTCGGCGTCGTGCACCGAATCAAGCAGGAACCGGTGGGCTCGCAGCCAGGGAATGCTTTCGATCCGCTTGAGGTTGTTGCGGATCGCCCCTGACGGCTCGTCGCCTATCTTTCGGAAGAGCTGCCGCAGCCAGGTGATGTCGCGGCGGCGGCCGAGCGCGTGCAGTGCGGGCAAGGGGGCGAAGGGATCCTCCAAGTAGCTGAGGAGCAGCCGCATGATGCAGGGCCGCGGGCTATGCAGGAGCAGGTCCATGAGCGGGGCATACGCACGTTCCGCGGGATCTTGCAGTATCCGGCTGATCACGGCATTGTCCCGGCAGGCCAAAATGAGAAGCGCCTCGATCAGCTCGCGCCGCTGATGCTGGTCGAAAGTCTGCACGCCTTTTTCGAGGCTTCCCAAGACGTGCGCCCGCTGCACCTGCGGGTCTTTACGATTGCGAAAGTCGCGGGAGGCTGACAGTACCTCAGCCAGACGTTCGGCCAGTACGAACAGCGCGCTGGACGCCAGGTCGGAAATTCCGTCTGTCTTTTCACAGACGACCGAAACCAGGATGGGGATGAGCTCGTAATCCCCGAGCTCCGCCGCGGCCGTGCAAGCCAGCTCGGCCAGGGACGGATCGTTTCCCAGGAGCGCTCGGCGAATCGCGGGAGAGAGCCAGCCTTCCCGGCCAATCACGAGTTGTTTCCAATGGTCGCTCAGTTTCGGCCAGCGGCGCAGAACCTCGTTCTCGGCGTCGGCACTCCGCCGTTGCAGCAGGATGGGCAAAGCTTCACCGCGGACGCGAGCATCGCCGCCATCCAGTGCCGCCAACAGCACCGGCACGGCCGCTTCATTGGCGCTCGCGGTCAGCACGCGCAGAGTGTCTTCGAAATTGTGATATTGGGGCTTCATGAAACAGGGGGTCGGGAGCTGGGTGCTGCCTAAGTCTAGGACGCGGAAGGCACTCAAGCCGGAATCGCCCGCGAAGGGCAGCGGTGCATCGCCAAGACACGAACCGCCTTCATCGCTCGCGCTTCAGGCTCGTGTCAGACCGCATAACCCCAACAATTGTTACAATGGGCGGTTTTCCCTTCCCCCTTGCCTGCCAGGATCCTCTCATGCTCCTCGGACACATGGTCTACTTCACTCTCAAGGACCGCAGCGCAGCGGCCATCGCCAAGATGGTCAGCGACTGCCAGACCTACCTGTCCGGCCATCCCGGCACCAAACTCTTCGCGGCCGGCACCTTGGTCCCCGACCTGACCCGCCCCGTCAACCAGACCGACTTCGACGTCGCCCTGCACGTCGTCTTCGAAAGCCGCGCCGCCCACGACGCCTACCAGGCCCATCCGCGGCACGTGCAATTCATCGACGCGAACAAGCCGAACTGGGACCGGGTGCGGGTGTTTGACTCCTACGTGGAAGAGATTTGAACTTCTAGGCAAATCATCGCCGCTCTCCGAAAAAAAGTCCGTCAATCCAGTAATCTCACGGCCCAGGGAAAAACCAAAGGGACCTGTCCCGAATGGCGTTAGGTTAAGGAATTGAATTGCGATGCTCGCACAAGAGCGTGTAGCAGCACGCTATTCCTAGCACCTTCCTGTTGTGATTCATCGCATTAACTTAACGCTATTCTAGAATGTCCCCTTTTCGTCCCACTTTGTCGCGCCCACGGCTTTGCGTGGGCGTGTTTGCAGTTGCCAGCGGCGCAATTCTTCGCGCGCTTGCTATTCTCGCCAGCACCTGGGTGCCATAATCCGTGGCACGTCTCTTTGGTCCCCGTCTGATACTGCCTGGGGTTTCCTTCCCATGCCCGCTTCCAGCGACCGCAACCTGCTGTTTGGCATCCTGGCCCTGCAGATGGATTTCATCACCCGCGAGCAGCTCGTGGCGGGGATGCAGGCCTGGGTGCTGGCCAAGGACATTGCGCTGGCCGAGCACCTCGTGCAAGCCGGCGCCATGAAGCCGGCCAACCGGCAGCTCCTGGAGCCGCTGGTGGAGGCGCATATCCGCCAGCATGGGGACGACCCGCAGCAGAGCCTGGCGTCGATCAGCTCCGTGGATGCGCTGCGAAACGAACTGGCCGGACTTGGTGACCAGCAGATTGACGCCTCCATGGCGAACATTCCCATTGGTAACAAGCCGGCCAAAGAAGCCGATCCCTACGCCACCATTTCCGTCGGCGCTGCCAGCTCGCAGGGGATGCGTTTCCGTATCCTCCGCCCGCACGCGGAAGGGGGCCTGGGCCGGGTCTCGGTCGCCCTCGACGGCGAGCTCGGCCGCGAAGTTGCCCTCAAGGAAATCAAGCCCGAGCGGGCCGACGACCCCGACAGCCGCGGCCGTTTCACCCGCGAGGCGGAAATCACCGGCGGCCTGGAGCACCCCGGCATCGTCCCGGTCTACGGCCTGGGCGCCTACCCCGACGGCCGCCCCTTCTACGCCATGCGCTTCATCCGGGGCAAAAGCCTGAAAGAAGCCATCGAGAAATTCCATGAGAACTTCACGGCGAGCGGGGGGCGTAAGCCCCCTGATACTTCGGCCCCGCGAACAGCGCACTCCTCCACCGAAGAAAATCTCGAGCTCCGCAAGCTTCTCCAGCGCCTCATCGACGTTTGCGAAGCCATGGACTACGCCCACAGCCGCGGCGTCCTGCATCGCGACCTCAAGCCGGGCAACATCATGCTCGGCAAATACGGCGAAACTTTGGTCGTCGACTGGGGCCTTGCCAAGCCGCTGGGAAAATCACCCGCGCCGACGCCCGAACAACAGCAAACGAATACCACCGTTGGCCTCTCGTCTCTACCGGAAGCCGCACTCCAGCCTTCCAGCAGCGGCGGCAGCGAACCGACCATGCTCGGCTCCGCCCTCGGCACCCCCGCCTTCATGAGCCCCGAACAAGCCCAAGGGCGTCTCGACCTACTCTCCCCCGCCAGCGACGTTTTCAGCCTCGGCGCGATCCTTTATCAAATCCTCACCGGGCAGCCCCCCTACACAGCCGCCAGCAAAGACGAAGTCCTCCGCAAAGCCCAAATGGGCGAATTCCCCACCCCCCGCACCCTCCGCGGCGGCATCCCAGCACCACTGGAAGCCGTCTGCCTCAAAGCTCTCGCGCCAACTTCCGCTAGTCGCTATCCGACCTGCCGCGCCTTTGCTCAAGACCTCGAACGCTTCCTGGCCGACGAACCGGTTTCTGCCCGACATGAATTATTGTCCGAGTGGTTCGCACGCCTCAGCCGCCGTCATCGAACGGTGTTTATCGCCTCCACTGGCGCGTTGATGCTCCTCACCCTGGGTTCGCTTATCGCGCTGGGAGTCGTGAATCACTTCCGGGATGCGGCCAATACCACAGCGGAAAAGAACAAGTATCTGGCAGACACGCTTCAGGGGAAAAATACGGAGATCCAGAAGACGAGCGAAAAGAACAAAAGTCTCGCCGACGAACTCAAGACCAAAAACGAGGCACTTGAAAAGGGCAAAAAAGAATTAAACACTCGCCTTGCTGCGAGCTACTTTCAGCACGGCCTCAGCGAATATGAAGCGGGACGAGTTGGATCCTCATGCCTGGATCTGCGGCGTGCGCTGCACTTTTTGCCGGAGGGCAACCACTTAGAAGAATCGTACAAGACGATTCTGACGGATCGTGTCCTTCAAGGAGGAAAAGTCGCGGCTGCGTCGCTGCGCCATGATGGCCGCGTGTGGCAGGTCGCTTTCAGCCCGGATGGAACCAGGCTCGCCACCTCCGGTTGGGATAAGACCGCGCGGATTTGGGACGCCCGGACAGGAGCGGCCGTCGGGGAGCCGCTGCGCCATGAGGGCGCAGTGTGGCATGTGGCTTTCAGCCCGGATGGCACCAGGCTCGCTACCGCAAGTGATGATAAGACCGCGCGGATTTGGGATGCCCGGACAGGAGCGGCCGTCGGGGAGCCGCTGCGCCATGCGGGCGCAGTCCTGGATGTTGCTTTCAGCCCGGATGGCGCCAAGCTCGCCACCGCAAGTTTGGATACGACCGCACGGATTTGGGACGCCGGCACAGGAGCGGCCGCAAGCGAGCCGCTGCGCCATGATGGCGCTGTGCGGCATGTGGTTTTCAGCCCGGATGGCGCCAGGCTCGCCACCGCCAGTGATGATGACACCGCGCGGATTTGGGACGCGGGGACAGGAGCGCCCGCAAGCGAGCCGCTGCGCCATGAGGACCAAGTGCGGCATGTGGCTTTCAGCCCAGATGGCGCCAGGCTCGCCACCGCCAGTGATGATTACACCGCGCGGATTTGGGACGCGGGGACAGGAGCGCCCGCAAGCGAGCCGCTGCGCCATGAGGGCGTGGTGATGCATGTGGCTTTCAGCCTGGATGGAACCAGGCTCGCCACCGCTAGTGTGGATAAGACCGCGCGGATTTGGGACGTGCGGACAGGAACGGCCGTAGGAGAGCCGCTGCGCCATAAGGGCGAAGTGCTGCATGTGGCTTTCAGCCCGGATGGAACCAGGCTCGCCACCGCCAGTTTGGATCAGACCGCGCGGATTTGGGACGCCGGCACAGGAACGGCCCTAGGCGAGCCGCTGCGCCACAATTACGTAGTGTGGCGTGTGGCTTTCAGCCCGGATGGGACCAGGCTGGCCACCGGAAGCGATGATGAGACCGCGCGGATTTGGGACGCCGGCACAGGAGCGGCCACAAGCGAGCCGCTGCGCCATGATGGCTACGTGCGCCATGTGGCTTTCAGCCCGGATGGCACCAGGCTCGTCACCGCCAGTTTCGATAAGACCGCTCGGATTTGGGACGCCGGCACAGGAGCGGCCGTCGGGGAGCCGCTACGCCATGAGAACAGAGTGGTGCATGTGGTTTTCAGCCCGGATGGCACCAGGCTCGCCACCGCAAGTTTGGATAATACCGCGCGGATTTGGGACGGCCGGACAGGAACGGCCTTAGGGGAGCCGCTGCGCCATGATGGCGCTGTGCGGTATGTGGCTTTCAGCCCCGATGGCGCCAGGCTAGCCACCGCTAGTGAGGATAAGACCACGCGGATTTGGGACGTTCCTCGATTCCCAATCTTTACTCTCATAGAACGGAACGTCTGGCTCAACGCGATGACCGGCGAGCGATTGAATGACAAGGGAGACATCGAAGACTTGACATTTGACGAGTGGCAATCCGAGTGTAAGAAGCTTGACCAATTGAAGCCCTGGCAGGACTACCTGACAGAAGGACGGCGGCGGCAGCAATCCCTTCACTTTGCGCAATCGCACGAGGCGAAGTTCAACAAGCAGTGGTTCGCCGCGGCGTTTCATCTCCGCTGGGCGCTCAAGCAGGAGCCGGGGAATGAGGAGCTGAAGAAGCGGCTGGCGGTGGCGGAGGGGAAGCTCAAGGAGGAGCATGAAGCGGCCCAGAAGGCGGGGCCGAAGGTGGAGGGGCCGGCGAAGCGGGAGGAATAGAAGCAATGTTGCTCCTCGTTCCGACGCTCCGCGTCGGAACGCGAGCTTCGGACGCTCAGCGTCCCGTTAGCCGCAGAGCGGCGAAGACGTGAGTTCCCACGCGGAGCGTGGGAACGAGGACATTCAAGGCCCCCCGTTCGGGGACTTGCCGGACAGTTAGTATTTGTGTACAATTGTTACGAAGCGGGCCGGCGGGAATCCGGCAGGGTCTTTGACAATTTGTGTTGTGGGGCAAGAACGCGTGGGAGGTGCTGCTCGTGCAGGGCCAGGGAGGGTAGAGTTTTCAGTTTTCAGGGTTCAGTTTTCAGTGGAGGACGGGGGAGATACGCTCAAAGCGCTTTGAAAAAGAGGTTATAAGTGCCGGAAGTTTTGGTGAATCAAAACCGACTGAAAATCGGGTGATGAATCAAGACTTACGGCAAGGCCCCTGGGTGGAACATCCTCTCCCATAGCGGGTTCGGTTGATTCATCACGACGTAAGTCCGCGAGAATGGACCTTGTGAATCGTGAATAAAAACACCCGCAAGGGGGGTAATCAAGGGCTGCAAGGGACTGGGGATTAACCGCGGAGATCGCGGAGGGGCGCGGAGAGAGAAGGGAGGGGGGTATCAAGAAATCGTGCTGTGTATCGCGCGAGTATCGAGAATCGTCGGTGGAAGTCGTGCTCGTATAAGGAGTTGTGCGGGGGACGCTGATACACGGGGGGCGAAAGAGGGAACCTGAAAACCGGTATCAAGGGAGGGGTGGTGCCTCACGCAGAGGCGCGGGGCACGCAGAGGGGGGAGTGAATCAGGAATCGCGAATTTGCGACGTGGTGAATCAAGGCGTGATTGCTGAAGGTACTCGGTGACAACAACTTGCGGCGGCGATTTGATTCAGGGGGGCCGAAAATGGGGAGGGGAAGAATCATGAATCAAGACAGCTCACCCAGGGGGGTAAGGCCGAATGACGAAATTCGAATGGCGAATGGCGAATGCAAAGGGGCATTCATTCGACATTTGGAATTCGAATTTCGCCATTGCCCTCTCACCGCTTCTCAAGGGGGACGAGTTTTCGCTCGGTTGGGCTCCGGGCTACTTTCCGGGGGTTGTGACCTGCTCGACCTTCTCGATCAAGGTTTTGGCGAGGGGGACGTCGCGGCGGCGGATGGCGAGGGTCAGGAGGCCTTGCTTCATGGCGGGGACCTGCTCGACGATGTCCAGCCGCGAGAGTTGCACTTCCAGGGAGTTGGAGAGGCCGAACCAGCGGCGGCGGAGGAGGACGCGGGTGACGTCGGCCAGCGGAATCTCCACGGACTTGACGCCGCTCTTGATGACGTTGACCACGGAGTCCTGGATTTGAAATTCCAGGATGAGGAATTTGCCGTCCTGCTTAAGCAGGCCATGGCATTCCCCCAGGCCGCCGTAGACGCTGTTGATTTGAAAGGGGACTGCGTTCATGGGATTCTAGATGTCGACTTCTTGAGAGTGGCGTCGCGGCCCGCTGGTCATATGCTCGATGGGGATGAACTGGCCGGCCGGCGTATCGAAGGCAAACACTTTACCTGTTTCGAACTCGTAGACCCAGGCGTGCAGGTTGATTTGCTCGCGGGCGAGGGCGGCGGCGACGGCCGGGTGCGTCTTGAGGTTGCTGAGCTGGACCAGGACGTTTTCTTCGACGGCCGCGGTCTGGCGGGCGCGCTCGCCAACGAGGTGCTGGTAGTTTTCCGCGATGATCCGGCGGGTCGCTTCCGCATGGTCCAGCCAGTTGCGAATGGCGGGATAGCCGGCGGCTTTGGAAGGGTCGAGCAGGGCGCTCATCGCGCCGCAGTGGGAATGGCCGCAGACGATGATATCCTCGACGCCGAGCATGGAGACGGCGTACTCGATGCTCCCTTCCTCGCCGCCGCGGGACGCGCCGTAGGGGGGGACGATGTTGCCGGCGTTGCGGAGGATGAACAGCTCGCCGGGCTCGGTCTGCGTAATCAGGTTGGGATTGATGCGGGAGTCCGAGCAGGTGATGAACAGGGCCAGCGGATTTTGGCCTTCCGCCAGGCGCTCGAACAGGTGCCGCTGGGCACTGAAGACATTGGCCTGAAACCGCTGCACACCGTCGACGAGTCGCTGCATCGCCTGCTTCCCCTTCGTTTTGCTTGGGCCGGGATTACCCCCTCATTGTAACCGTTGGCGAGTCGTCAGCGGAGCGACTGCCCGGAGAGAGCGGCCCGGCGAAGCTCGGCAGAAGCATCCGGCAGCCGGGAGATTTCCACGAAGCCGCTGGAAGCTGGTGACCGAGCGGAGAGGAAGGATGGCGGATTGAGCTGGGCGCGGACGGTCTCGAACAGGCCGGTGGTATCGGTGGTGGGAATGCCGCGAATGGGGACGACGGCGGCGAGCGATGCCGCGGAGGTGGAATCGTCGGGGATGCGAATGGGCTCTTCGCGGCTGGCGGGGGCTGTTACCGTTCGTGTCGGAGTCGGAGCGGCAATGCTGGAACGGGAAATGGCGGCCCCACGGCGGTCGGCTATGGGAGCGGTGTCGGTGGTGGTGAAACTTGGAGCGCCGGGAATTGCTGGCGGGGAGGGGGAAGTAGTCGTGGTTGCCGGAGTTGAGCTGCCGAATGAGGAAGCCGCGGCGGGATTGGAGAAGCCGGGGTAGTAAGAGTTGTCCGCCAAAAGTGCGCCGGCCGGCTGCGTGCCGGGCGGGGGAATAGTCACCTGCCCAAACGGTCCGCTCCCGGAGCCGCGGCAACCCGCCAGGGCAAGCGCAAGGCAGAGGGTGGCGAAGGGGGCTCGCATGGGTGTGATTGCGAAGGATGCAGGCAGATGAGGGGAGGGAGGATAGTGGCAGCGGCTGACAGCGGCAAGATTGGTTTCGCGGCAATGACTGCTATCACTCGTCAGCCAGGTTGTAAGAGCCGTCACGACTGAGCCGCGATTTGCAAGAGTTGCATGATTTGTAATTTCGTCCACTAACCTATCGGGCATCAAGGCGTCAGCAAGTTTCATCGCAACTGGTATCCAGTCAATGACTTGCAACGAAGTCTCGGCAATGAAACTCTGTTGGCACGCGTTGTGCTTTAGATGGTTTCACTCTTCGGACGCATTCGCGTCCCAGAACTCAAGGAACAAAGGAGTGTGTCATGCTTGTGCTCACCAGAAAATTGCAGGAAAAAATCACCATTGCCGGCAACATCACTATCACCGTGCTGCGGGTGAAAGGGCAGACCGTTCGGATCGGGATTGAAGCTCCTCGCGAGATCCGGGTCGTTCGCGGCGAACTGCCGATGGAAGCAGCCGCGGAGGGAACGCAGGACGAGGCGGCCGACGCCACTGCCGCTTCGCCCCTGCTGGAAGGTGCCACGGAGACGAATGGGCGAGCGCCCTTGCAGCCGCAGGCCAGAACCCGCAATGAATCCCGTCTGCCGCAGCGGCGGAAATTCGACCGCTATTCGCAGCCGCCGCTCAAGGGAGCTGTGACTTCGGCGGTGGCCCTGGCGAAGTAAAGGAGCGAGCAATGAGGGAGCGATTGGAAAGCAGTCGGGTCCGCAGGGATTACCTGCCAGCTGGTATCGTCGTTGGTGCTCCAATCGGCCGGGGCAATCCGGTTGCCGGGGCCGCAGCCGCTGGCGGAGGGATCACGGTCGTGGGGGGCAATCCTACGGCCGCGGCCGGCGGCAAGCGAGTGTCGCCTCCGCCGCCGGTGCTGAGAATCTGATAGCCAACAGGGGTAATCGACTGCGTCGCGCCCGCCAGTCCTTGCACTTCGTTCATGTGCTCGATGAGAATCCGCCGGACATCCAGCGTCGCCAGCGGATGCCTGTGGACGCCGAGATGGTCAGCCGTGACCGGCCTTTCCGATGCCACGTCCTCCAGATGGGCGCTCTTGTAGCTGACGATGCCGTCTCCATCCTCGGTCCACTGCTGGAAGAACCCACTGCGGTCCATGCGGCCGACAATGTTGTGGTACTTCACTCCCGGCCCTTTTTGAGCCGCGATCATCACGGGGAAGATCGGATCGTCCGGCGCGAGCGAATCGATGCTGGTCGTCGTGGTCAGCAACTCGGTGTTCTTGAAAAAGCCGGGATTGTTCAGCACCAGCTTGTTCGTCAAGTCGGTGAGGAATTCCGGCAGCGTGATCAGCTTGCGGCCGAGCAGACGCGTGTAGGAGTTGGCAAAATCGCTGCCATGATGCGGCGTGCCGATGGTGATGACCCGCTTCACGGCCGGATTGGGATGGAAGTAGACCACGCGGGCCAGTTTCTCGCGGTCTTCGTCGGACGCCTTCAGCTCGCTGATCGGCTTGTCGCTGAGAATGTTCCAAAAGTCATCGCCGCTCTCCAGGGTTTGCAGCTTGGAGACGAGGCCCCCCATGCTGTGGCCGACGAGCACCATCTGGTCCAGGTTCGCGTTCTGTCCCCCTGGGTCGAGCTTCTGACGCACATCCGCCAGGTCGCCGCGCATTTGTGCGGCGCTGACCCAGAAGGGCTGGCCGGTGGGATAGAGATAGAACCAGAACTGGTAGCGGGCGCGGATTTCCGGGAACGAGCGTAGGTCGTTGAACATCTCCATCCACGTTGTGGGGCTGGACCAGAGACCATGCACCATGACAACCGGGATTTTGCTGGGGTCGTACGGCTCCACCATGTACATGCCCTTGATTTTGGTGGACGTCGGATCGCCGGGAAATCGCAACCCCGAGGTGGAAATATCCTGGGCCTGAAATGCCGGGTTGTCGAGAAAGAAAGCCAGCGGCGTGGTGAGATCGGTCTCCAGCGGCACCAGGCGGTCGCCGACGGCCAAGGTGGTGGCGTGCGACGGATCGTGCAATTCCAGAACGCAGTGATGGACCCCGCTCGACTCCGGACTGCTGTCCTCCGCCACTCGCAGAAACGCCGTCACCGGGAAGCTGAGTCCGGGGGGATAGAATTTCTCCGCGGCATCTTCGTCCTCGTGCTTGGCGCGGACGGCGATCAGCGGAACGCCCAGGCCGTAAGTGTGGTGCAGGTTGGTCAGGCCGCCGGCGATCTCGTAGTCGCTGACGAACTCCAGCCGGTTGAGGTCCTCGGGATGCCAGGGGCCTTTGACCTCAATGTCGAGACGGAATTTATGGCTGGCGGTTTCAATCGTCTGAGCCTGGCCGGGCTTGACCTTGCCTTGTTTGATGGCAATCCGCAGAGCGCCCTCCAGCGAGCTGTTGTACAGGTCGCAGGCCCGGCGGAACTGCGGATCGTAGGGATTGCGAAAGCGGTCAAGCCCGGGCTCGAAGAGGTAACGATACGAATAAGCGACGGCGGCTCCGTAAAGGTCGAGGGCCTCTTTGATCTGGCCGGCATCCTGTTTGCGCTTGGCGTCGAGATAGGCGAGTTCGGCGACGGCGTAGACCTTGTCCGAATTGGGCTCTTCGGCGGTTTGTTCCCGCAGGCGTGCCAGGGCCAGCTGCGGGCTCTTCTCCTGGGCTTCCAGCAGGTCGTACCGCCGCAGGAGCATCTCGGTGCGGTGAGTCGGCTTGGGCCCGCCGCGGGACAGCAGATTCAGCGGCCCTTCCAGCGGGTTCTTGGGGATTTTGCGGAGGGTGATATAGCGCTGGGCGCAGCCACTGGAAAGCAACGCGGCGAAGAGCCACAGCGCAAGCAGCAGCCGCGATGCGCGGGAGAATGCGATGGGAAAGGTTGCCGGATGCATGGGATGCACGCCCGCGGCGTTGCTTAGGCGTGCTCGGACGATAGGAACGAAAGTTGCGAATCAAGCGCGCGCAGCCGTGGCACAGAATGGAAGAGGAATACAACCGGCTGACGAATGGGTCAATGCGAATCCTTGCTATTTACGGCACGCAGAGCCGTGGGCGGACCTCAGAATTCTGGACGGTTTGCAAAAACTGCAATTGTGCCCGGCAGGGGCAAGTGATATTACTCCCGCCCGTCCGAGGCCAAGCTCCTTGGCCTCCACTCGAACACTCGGAGCTTCACCGTCGGCGGCAAATTTGCGGGAATGTGCCGCCACCCTCCCTCCTGGGTCGAAGCGAACAAATCGGAAAGCGCGGTTTCTGGGTCAATCGCGCTTTCCGGTGCTTCACGGTGAAGCTTAGACTGAGCGCCGGGGCAGCCCTTAAAAGCTGCCCCGGCGCCAGGGATCACGCCGGGGCGCGGCTGCCATGCGGTGGCCGCGCCCTGGATCGTTTCTTGGAATCACCAAGCGCCGCTCACCACGAATGGCTAGCGCTCTGACGCTGGGCGAACCGGCTGCAGGTCGCTGTCTGAGGGAACCGTTGCCGAATCTCCGCTGGCGAAGGGAATGCGAATCACCGCTCCCAGCGGCAGGATGTGCCGATCCTTGAGAACGCCGCGATTGGCGGCAAAGAGCTCCTCCGCCCGTTCCGGGGAGCCCAGGAATCGCTCCGCCAAAGCTTCCAGGGAATCGAGCTTGCGGATCCGGTATTCGCGCGGCGGACCGGCGGGGCCTTCCGCCAGCCTGGCCGGCAGCCACGGGTCAAGCCGGTTTGCCTCCGGCTCCTTCACTTGAAAGCTGACCGGCAATAGGGGCGGCGCGATGGATTTTTCCTTGGGCAGCGCGGCGATTTCTTCGACGGCTGGGGCGGCTTGCGAGCGGTCTACTCGCTCGAGTCGCTGCGAGCCGTCGTCGAGGTAGGGGCTGGGGGAACGGGAAGCTTGAGAGGAAGCTCGCTCAGGCGACGATGCGAGCGGAGAAGGTATCGCGGCAACGGGCTGTTCGAGCAGAGGGCTGGCGGCCTGGGGCGCGGATGCGGCCGCTGGGTCCGTCGCTACCGGAAGCGTTAACGGCGTCTCCCGCAAGAACGGCAGGGACGCGCAGACACCGCCGGCGATGATCGAGAGGCCCAGGAGGACTCGCTTTTTGGACACGTTGCGCGCTCCACACTTCCAGCCGGCATCTGGTACGCACCGCCTCCCTGGAAATAGTGCCGCACTTCGCTTATCGACCGGCAATCGTGAGCGCATTCAAACGAACCAGAAAGCGCGCGGTGGTAGCGAAGAGGAAAAGTTTTCGGGTGGCATGCCCACGGCTTTGCGCGGGCGTGTGCATCCGACTATCGCGCCGCTGCCGGCGTCGGCTTGTCGACGATGACCGGCTTGATCACCTTGCCCCCCGCCGGTCCGGGCCGGTTGTGGATCCAGAGCAGGAGCGGGGCCGCGATGAACACGGTGCTGTAGGTGCCGGCGAGCGCCCCGATAATCATCGAGAAAGCAAAGGCGTGCATCCCAGACCCGCCGGCGAAGTACAGCACAACCACCACCATCAGCACGGTGCCGGTTGTCAGGATTGTGCGGCTCATGGTCTGGTTGACGCTCTCGTTGATCATGTGCTTCGTGATGTCCGGGCTCTTGCCGCGGATTTCGCGGATGCGGTCGAAAATCACGATCGTGTCATTGATGGAGTAGCCAATGAGCGTCAGAAATGCGGCAATAATGGTGAGGCTGATTTTGAATTCCTCCACCTGTAGGAAGCCCAGCATGCCGGCCATCCAGTAGCTCATGGCGATGAAGCCGAGCATGACGAGCGAGTCATGCACCAAGGCGACGACGGCGGCAATGCCCCAACTCAAACTCTGAAAGCGGAACCAGACGTAAGCCACGATGCCGAGGAGGCTAATCAGAATGGCCGTGATCGCCTTGAGCTGCGTGTCGATGGTTACCTGGCCCTGGATCGTGTTGGAGGCCTGCCAAACGGGAGTCTTATCGAGCGATGTCTTGAGCTCATCCAGCACCTTCTTGGCCTGGGCTTCGGGAATCGGCAACGTGACGGTCCAATCCTCATGCGCGGTTGTGTCCTTGCCGTCCCAAGGTCTGCCCGTAACAGTATCCTTGCGGGAGACCGCGACGGGATGTTTCTGCGTCAGAGCCCTTTCCACCGCCTTTTCCACGCGGTCCTTGAGCGCCATGCCGCTGATCTTATTGCCGGGGAATTTAAGGTCGACTGACGTTTCAAAAAACTGTCTGGATGCCGGCGGAGTCTCTGGTGGGTCGGACGGAACACCTTCCGCAACGGGTGGCGTGGTCGGCGGAGCCTTGGTAGAGGTTGGCGGCTCGGACTTCGACTTATCGGATTTGGCCTCGTCAGGCGTGGTCACTTCCGCTTTCGCGGGATCCTTCGCGGTTTCGGCTTGGGGGGCCTCCTCGGTCTTCTTCGCCTCCTTCGCATCGTCTGCTTTCTTCACCTCGTCTGCCTTTTCATCCTGAACGCCGCAAGGCTTTTCTTCCGCTGGTTTCTCCGGTGTTCCTTGTTCCTTGGGAGCATCTTTCGGGGCGGCTTTTTCTCCCTCCGTCGCCGGCGCGGACTTTTCCGGCGCGGTCTTGGTGGCCGGTTCGGGTTCACTCGGGGGAGTACTTTCAAACGGGCCTGGGCCGCCTGGCGCCACACTCGTCGATTCTTCCGGCGCATCGCTCGCGCGTGTCACTGGCTTGAGATTTCCCACTACAAGCTGGTAGGTCAGCAATCCTTCGCTTCCATCCGCTTGGCGGAAAGTCTCCTGAATTGCCTTCTGCAGGACTTCCACTTTGGGAATATTGCTGAGCACCTGGTAGACGGTCAGCTCGTCGCGGCCTTTGAATGTAATCTCATAAACCGTGTAGTCGATCCGACCCGGAGCACCCGAGTCCTTCAGATTCTCGAATGTTTCGCCAAGCATCCGGCGAACGTCATAGTCAGGCATTGGTTTCTTGAGGATCATGGTGGCACTGGTGCCCCCCGCCAGGTCGATATCAAACAGGCTCATTCCCCGCGCGACAGTGGCCACCAGGCCGACCGCAATGAGGATGCACGAGCCAATCGTGGCCACGGGGAACCACTTGCACCAATCGACATTGGTCCGCGTGAAGAATTTCAACATCGAAAGCGTCTTGAGCCGCTTCAGCCGCTCGCCGGCTTCGAAGATGGTGCGGGCACAGAAGATGGCGGTGAACATGCTCGTCAGAATGCCGAGCGTGAGCGTGATGCCGAAGCCGCGGACCTGGTCGGTGCCGATGGCATAGAGCACGATGGCGGTCAGCAGCGTGGTCAGGTTGGAGTCGATGATCGTGGTCATGGCCCGGTCAAAGCCGTTCCGGAGCGCCATGCGGAGAGCGGCACCCTTCACGAGCTCCTCGCGGATCCGCTCAAAGATCAGCACGTTGGAATCCACTGACATGCCCACCGTGAGCACGATGCCGGCGAGGCCGGGGAGCGTGAATGGGGCTTGCAGCATCACCATGATGGCCACGGTCAGAACAATATTGAGAATCAGCGCCGCACAGGCGACGAAGCCGGCGAAGCGGTAATAGACCGCCGTGAAAATCAGCACGACGAGCAAGGAGATGGCGATGGACCAGCTCCCTTTCTCGATGGTATCTTGCCCCAGCAAGGATCCGATGCGGTTTTCGCTGATGGGTTCGTGCCGCAAGACCACCGGCATGCTGCCGGAGCGGAGGATTTCGACCATGAAGCGGACTTCCTCCACGGTGAAGTTGCCGGTGATTTGGCCGCGGTCCGAAATCTGGCTTTGAATCGCCGGTGCGGAAAGCAAGTTATTGTCGAAAACAATGGCCAGTTTGCGTTTCAGGTTCGAAGAGGTGAGCTGCCCCATCTTGGAAATCCCGTCCCCCTTCATCGAGAAATGAATGGCGGGGCGCAGATGCTCATCCCGGCCTTCGCTGGCGTAGGACAGGTCTTCGCCTTTGAGGTCCAGTTTGGGATCATAGCGCAGCAAGACCTCGATGGCCCGGATACCTCGTTTGGCCAAAACTTGCGGCAATCCATCCTTGGGACTGGACTGGACGATCGATTCCTCGGTGGGATCGAACTTGATAATGTCTCCCGTGGCGCGGTCGCGGAGAATCGCGCGGAAAACGTCCTCGTCGCGAAAGGGGCTGAGGTCGTCGTTGTCCCGCTCGCGAGCGACGCCCTTCCAATAACCGATTATCTCGTCTGCCTCGTTACGCACGCGGTCGTCCGTTTTCAAAGCCAGGGATTTGGAATCGGCTTGCGCGCGGGCCTGAGTGATGACGTTGCGGTCCAGACTCTCGTCGTCGGCAACAATCAAGAACTGCAAGACGCCCCCGGTGGTGATAACCACCTTCAGCTCGTCGACTTCGTTTTCGTCCACTTCGGGAACCACGACTTCGATCTGATTCTGGCCGGAGACCCGAATCACGATCTCCTTGAGGCCGTCGGGATTGAGGCGTTTTTTGAGGATTCCCGCCACCGCATTCATGTCCCACTGATCCTGCTGGTCGGCTGGGAGAAGTTTGTTCGTTTGCTCCTTGTTCACCTCGTAGATCAGAATCACGCCTCCTTGCAGGTCGACGCCCAGCTTGAATTCGCCCAGCGCGATAATGGCCACCGCCGCCAAAGCGCTCCCCAGGATCAGTCCGAACCGCCAACCCATTTCCTTCAAACGCAGCCACTTGCCCATGAGCACGCCGAGCACGAAGGCCGCGATGAAGAGCAGAATGGGAATGTAGACAACCGCCGAAACCTTGCGAACGTCCAGGTCCAGCCGGGTCTTGTCGCTGAGTCGCAGGATGTCGAGGAGAGCAAAGCCTGTATCTTTGAAGAGAAAGACGAAATAAATGATCGGGCTGAGCAGAACCGCGCCGGCCAGCGACCAGAGCAGGAACTGCCCGCCGTCCAGCTTGAGCTGCTTCCAGATCATGAGGATGAAGACCCCCAGCAAGCTGATCACCGCGCCCAGGAAGAGGGCGAACAGGATGGAGCCGGGGACGTCCAGCCGTCCCCCGAAATCGGTGAAAGGCACGCGGTTGGCGCCCAGAAGCAGGGGGAGGCAGGAAACGCTATTCATGGCAGGACTTTCCTTGGCCCGGACCGATGAAGGACGGGGGCGAATGCTGAATCGTCAAATTACCAATTACTGATTTCCTAACAAACCGTAAATTACGGCAGAGTCGCGGGGCAAGGCCGCGTGGACCCAGAAAAACGCGGCTAGCTGGCTTCCTTGGCATCGGCCTCGGTTTCGTCCGGCTGTCCGACTCGGGCGATGGCGCTTCGCAGCACTCGCAGCTTGGCATTCGAGTTGTCATCCACCTTGACCGTGACATAGACCGATTTGGGCGCTGCATTGACCACCGTCCCGCAAATGCCGCTGCTGAGAATGACTTTGTCATTCTTTTTGATGTTCGCCAGAAGCTGCTCCATTTCCTTCCGCTTCTTCTGCTCGGGGCGCATCATCATCAAATAGAAGACAATGCCGATCATCAGCATGGGAAGGAGCGGGCTGGAAAGCGAAAACAGGGAGCCCAGGCCCCCGGAGTCGTCCGCGGCGGCTTTCTTCACAGGCTCTTGAGCCAAGAGCCACATGCTTTCCAGCAAGAAATTCTGCACGATAAGCAACCTGGTTGAGACGCACAAAGGACGGCAAAGCTCCGTCCGGATCCACCGATTTTGAGGGTCCGCCGGTCATCATAAGACGTTACGGCGCAAGCGACAAGGGCAGGCAGCAACACCAGAGGCCGGGCCGATTTTGCCGCTTATGACGCCTCTGCATCCTCCACGCGGCTTTCCCTTGCCTACGCCGCTTCAGGGGGACGCGAAATGCGCCTGATTGGCTTGGCACAAGTTGGCCCACCGCTTTCCCTGACCTACCTTTGCCTGGACTGTAAGTAGGCGCGCAGTGCCTTCGGAACTGCGCGCCCGCACCTCGTTTGATGGACCGGCCGAATCTCATGCTGCCACCACTTTTCTCCAAGACCCACATTACCGCGGCCGTGCTGGCCATTGGCTTCTGTGCCATCGGTCTGGCCTGGGTACTCGAGCCCGCATTCATTCCCTCCTCGATTGTGCTACGTCTCGGACTGCTCGCGGCCGGCTTCGCCTTTGCGTTGGGAAGCTACCTGCTGCTGAATGTCCAGTTTCTGCGCGATAACGACGGCGGCCGCAAGTACATTGAGGCCTTGGGCCGCATTGATCCCTCCATGAGCACGCCGGAAGCCCTCGCCGATTCCCTGCCCGACCTGCCAACCGGCCATCCCATGGCCGAAGGCTTTGGCAGGCTCCGGGAGTGCTTCTTGACGCTCTCGGAAAAGCTGGCCGCGGCAGAGCATGTGCGGGCCGGCGCGGAAGTGCGGGTCCGCCGGACGGCGTCGGAGCGGGATCAGCTTCGAGAGATACTCGCGGGCCTGAATGATCCGGTAGTGGCCGTCGATGAACATGGCGAAATCATTCTTGCCAACGGCAGCGCGCAGCATCTGCTGGGCGTGCAGATCAACGAGAGCGAGCATCCAGCGCTCGAGAAGCTCGACCGCTGCCAGGAGTTAATCAGCCTGCTGACGGAAACTCGCCGCCGCAAGGCCGCCACGCACCGCCAGGGAGAGGTTGCCATGGCAGATGAGGACGGGCGACAAGCGTGGTTCAAGATCAGTTGCCGGGCCCTTGCGGGTCAGGCCGAACGTGCCGACGAGCGGACCAGCAATCACGGCGCGGTTGCCGTGCTGACTGATATTTCCGGGCTCAAGGCCATTCAGAAACGAAATGCGGAGTTCGTCTCCGCGGTCAGTCACGAGATGAAGACGCCGCTGGCCAGTATCAAGGCCTACGTGGAATTGCTGGCCGACGGCGATGCCGAGGACGACGCCACCAAGGACGAGTTCTTCCGCATCATCAACGGCCAGGCGGACCGCCTGCAACGCCTGATCGAAAACCTGCTGAACCTGGCCCGCATCGAAGCCGGCGTGGTTCAGGTGAATAAGACGCCGCTGCCGCTCAACCCGCTGTTGCAGGAGGCGTACAACGTGCTGCAGCCCGCGGCCGAGCAGAAGAATATCAAGCTGGTGGCCGAGTTCAGCCCGCTCTATCTCGGTGTGCTGGCCGATCGCGACACGCTGCTGCAAGCGGCTATCAACCTGATGTCCAACGCCCTCAAGTACACGCACACCGACGGCACGGTCACCATCCGCAGCCGGCTGAACGATCAGGAAGTGGTCTTTGAAGTGCAAGATACCGGCGTCGGTCTCAGCCCCGAGGATTGCCAGAAGGTCTTTGAGAAGTTCTACCGCGTCAAGAAGGACAAAGACATGGCAGGCGGAACCGGCCTGGGCCTGCCGCTCGTCAAGCACATTGTGGAAGACATCCACCGCGGTCGGATTGAAGTGGAAAGCGAGCTGGGCAAAGGAAGCACTTTCCGAGTGGTCATCCCGGGCATTGCCCAGATTAGTTCCTAGCGACCGGTTTAGCGAGAAAAACAATGAGCAAACGCATTCTGCTCTGTGACGACGAAGTCCACATCCTCCGCGCCGCTGAGTTCAAGTTCAAGCGGGCGGGCTATGAGGTCGTGCTGGCGAGCGACGGCGAGGAGGGTTGGGAGCAGATTCTGCAACAGCTACCGGACATCGTCGTCACCGATTGCCAGATGCCGCGGCTGAACGGGCTGGGCCTGGCGGAGCGGATCAAGAATGATCCCGCCACCTGCCACCTGCCGGTGATCATGCTGAGCGGAAAGGGATTTGAGCTTTCGCAGTCGGAAATCAGCGACCGGTACGGAATTCGCGCCCTGATCGGCAAGCCCTTCAGCCCGCGCGAATTGTTCCAACAGGTGGAATCGCTGCTGGCTGGTGGTGAAGTCGTGGCCACCGCCGATAGCGCCGCGTTGCGCTGGCTGTAACCCTACCCCACCTACCATGAAACTCCCCACCGAAGTCTTTGGCGAAGTCATCGTCGTCCACACGCCGGAAGAGCTGGGTGGCGATACCAGCCTGCTATTTGAGAAGTTCGTCACCTCTCTGGAGCGGTCCAACGTGGTGCTCGACCTGGATGGCACCGAGTCGGTGGAAAGTGCCGGCCTGGAAGCGATCCTCAACGCCCACGAAGCCCTCCGCGAGCTGCAAGGGGACCTCAAGATCTCCACCAGCAACCTCTCCAACCGCAAAATCTTGGAAATCACGCGTTTGGAGCAGCAGCTCGAGGTCTACGAGAGCGTGCTCGAAGCGGTGAAGAGCTTTGTGTAATGGGAGTTAGGACGACCTGAATATCATGAGCGGCCAAAAGGGACCACAACGGCTCGGAAACATCCTCGTGGAACGAGGCTATGTCACCGTGGACCAGTTACAGTCCGCCCTGGAGTTCCAGAAGAAGCAGGGTAACGGAAAGCTCCTGGGTGAAATCCTCGTCGACTTGCAATACTGCACCGAGGACCACATCACCGAGTGCCTGGCCTGCATCTACGGCGTCCCGTTCGCCAAGCTGGAACCGCGCATCGCCGACCCCAGAATTGTAGACGTCCTGCCGCGGGAATACATCGAGAAGAACCTGGTCTTCCCGCTGTTTCGCATCCGCGGCACGCTCACCGTCGCGGTCACCGAGCCGTCAAACCTCTTTCTGATCGACGAAATCCGCGGCCTGACCCGCCTGGAAATCCAGATCGTCTCGACGACGGCCAAGGACGTCCGGCGGATGATCACCACCTTGCCCGACAGCAAGACGTTCGTCATCGACGACATTATCGATGATAACCAGCAAGGGGACGTCACCCTCATTGAGGCGGTGGAAGACATCGCCGACGCCTCGGCCGATGTGGCGGGGCAGTCGCCGGTCATCCGCCTGGTCAATTACATGATCTACAACGCCGTCCGCGAAGGGGCGAGCGACATCCACATTGAGCCCGCGGAGCGCTGCACGCGGGTCCGCAACCGCATCGATGGCAAGCTTTACAAATCGCTGGAAGTTCCGCTGCACCTGGTCAGCGCTATCACTAGCCGCATCAAGATCATGGCGGGCCTGGACATCAGCGAGCGCCGACTGCCTCAGGATGGCCGCGTACATGTGATGCTCGATGGCCGCAAGGTCGATCTCCGCGTAAGCACCTTCCCCGGCAACCGCGGGGAAAAGACGGTCATTCGCGTCCTGGATACCCGCAGCGTCTCGCTCAACCTCCGCGACCTTGGTTTTGCCGAGGACGTGCTGACGCAGTTCCAGGCCTGCATTCAGGCTCCCAACGGCATCCTTCTGGTGACCGGGCCGACCGGCAGCGGAAAATCGACGACGCTGTACGCAGCGCTCAATGAAATCGCGTCGATGGAGAACAACGTCTGCACCGTCGAAGACCCGATTGAGTACCATCTGCCACTGATCAACCAGTTTCAGGTGCAGGAGAAGGTGGGGCTGACCTTCTCGAAGGCCCTCCGCACGCTGTTGCGGCAGGATCCCGATGTGATCATGGTCGGCGAAGTCCGCGACGACGAAACCGCCCGCACCGCGATTCAGGCTGCCCTGACCGGCCATCTCGTGTTCAGCACGCTGCACACCAACGACGCGGCGTCCGCCATTACCCGACTCGTGAACATGGGTGTTGAGCCGTACCTCATCGGCGCCGCCCTGAACATGATTCTGGCCCAGCGCCTGGTGCGGAAGATCTGCCCCAAGTGCCGCGAAACCTATGATCCCCCGCGCCAGCTTCGCAAGACGCTGGAGCGGATTGGTTACGGGATGGACAAGTTTCAAAAAGGGGTCGGCTGCCGCAAATGCCGCAATACGGGCTACAGCGGCCGCATGGGCGTCCACGAAATCCTGGTCGTCACCGACGAGCTGCGGGATGCCATCGCCGCCGGCGCTACCGTGGCTGAGCTCAAAAAGATCGGCATGACCAGCGGCATGGTCACCCTCCGCCACGACGGCTTCCGCAAAGTCCGCGAGGGGCTGACCACCGTGGAAGAAATCATCCAAATCGCGGGCGACGCCAGCCTGAGCATTGAGAAGAAAGCGAGCGCGGTGGCGTTTGAGCCGGCAATCTAAATGACGACATTCGAATGGCGAATGGCGAATTAGAGTCATGTTAGTCAACTTCCTCATCCTCATCCATTCGCCATTCGCCATTCGAATTTCGAGTTTTCCCCCATGACCACTCTCAACTTCGCCTACAAAGTCCGTGACGCTCTGGGGAAGTCGCGCGATGGGACTCTCGCAGCCGCCAGCCGCGAGGAGGCCGCGGCGAAGCTCCGCAAGGACGGTTTTCAGGTGGTGGAGCTGGCCGAAGAGGAGGAGGGGCTGGAGCTGCTGCCCAAACGCATCAAGCAGTCGGATATCATCTTCCTGACGAGCCAGCTCGCCGTGATGGTGGATACGGGGATCACCCTCTCGGCCGCGATGGAGAGCATCGCCGCCCAGGAAGAGAACCAAACGCTCAAAAAGGTGCTCGTCGACCTCAAAACCCGCGTGGAAGGGGGCGAGGACTTTTCCTCCGCACTGTCGCGGCACAGCAGGCACTTCGACAAGACCTATATCTCGCTCGTCAAAGCCAGCGAACACACCGGAACCCTCGGCGAGATGCTGGAAAACATCTCCGACTATCTCCGCAAGCAACTGGAGACGCGGCAGAAGGTGAAGGCCGCGATGGCCTACCCCGGCATCATGCTCACGCTGGCCGTGGGGGTCACCATCTTCATGTTGACCTACGTGCTGCCGAAGTTCACTCCGCTGTTCAACCGCAAAGGGATGAAGCTCCCCATCGCCACAAAAATCCTGATGGCCGCTTCCGATGCCATGCTCCACTATTGGTATCTGTGGCTGATCGGCATCGTCGCCCTGATCATCGTCTACGTCTTCGGCAGCAAGACGGAGGCGGGGCGGAAATTCTTGGACAGCGTGAAGCTCAATCTCCCCATCATCGGCCAGCTCAACCGCAAGATCATCATCAGCCGCAGCATGAGGACGCTGGGGACCATGATCGGGGCGGGCGTGAGCATGCTCGACGCCATCCGCCTGGCCGCCGAGGTCTCCGGCAACATCTACTACGAGCAAATCTGGTTGCACGTGCTGGACCAGATTACCCAGGGGAAGCGGGTGGCCGAATCGCTGGTGGGCAACAAGCTCTTCCCCTCCACGCTCGTGCAGATGATCGCCAGCGGCGAAGAGACCGGCAAACTGGACAAAGTGCTGGCCAAAGTCAGCACCTACTACGACCGCGAGGTGGAAACCAGCATCAAATCGGCCACCAGCCTGATCGAGCCGATCCTGATCGTCGGCATGGGCATCGTTGTCGGCAGCATCGCCATGGGCCTGCTCCTCCCCATCTTCCAGCTCAGCAAGCCGTCGCACTGAGAGCCTCCCTCTCCCTTGGGGAGTGGGCCGGGGTGAGGGCCAACCCCCCGATTGAGGCATGCTGAAAAACCCCCCTGGTTTTTCATCGCTAGCCCCGAGTACGGGGGCCCCATATTCGCTGAATAACCCCCAGGGTTTTTCAGCACCAGGGGGGTCGCTATCCCCCGAAAATAGGATGACGTTGTTCATGGTCTTCACCGCGATCTAGTTCGTAGTCACATGTTTCCGTGGGTTCCAACCCGCACCAGCCGATTCCCGCGCCGTGGGACAACCTGCCAGGTTGTCCCCTCCGTTTTCGTTTGCACATTTCCTCCGCACCCCTCGCGCCGTCGTCTATCTATTCTATCGTACACATATACAGTTGTCACCGTCAAGAGCCCCGCGGCAAGAATTCGGGAAATAGTTCCCAGCCCCCAGAAAATGGGCCCAAAAGAAGGGCTTCAGGATCTCGCAGGCAGCCACCTACAGGACCGAGCCGATCATGAACATCGGCATGGGCATCGTCGTCGGCGGCATCGCTATGGGGCTGCTCCTGCCCATCTTCCAGCTCAGCAAGCCGTCGCATTGACCGTCAGGACGATTTGGCCTCATTCCGAAGCTACCAGCCAAAGGGATTCCAGTACCAAGTCCCGTCCTTCTTTTTCATGACAACCATCAAATTGTCGTCTTCCCCGACGGTCGGGTAATAGTTTAGTTTGCTCTTCAGAATCATCTTTCCGATGTCTTGGGTTCCTTTGAGCTTCCAACTAACAACGATAACCTTGGTATTTTTACCAGAGTAGTCACCTGCGTCGGCTTCCATTGAAGCCACAAAATCAATGGGCTCGGAATGGGCGGTGGAAACCGATTTTATGATCTCCCGTTCCCGCTTTTGAAGTTGGTCGAGCTCGGTTTCCAATCGCGTTATTTCCGGGCGAGACATCTCTTCGTGACGAAATTGGCGGTCAAACAATTCCCCTTTGGACATCAGCGTCTCTCGCATCGTCTTCACGTCCTTTTGACTGATGGCAGCGGTGAACCGCTCGTATTCCTTCTGGGCTTCTAATACTAGAGTTTCTGCTTCACTTTTCGTAAGTACTCTAATAGTCTCGACTCCCTGAATCTTTCTGATGCGCCACGCTTCTCGGAGTGTTACCAGTTGATTAGGAGTCGGGGGCGCTGGAAGTCCCATCAAGCTCCGTTTGTCCGCTGGAATTAAGTGGAACTGTAAGAGGCAATCGTCACGCCGCTGCCAGTCCAAACCTCGCTTCTCGATGGTATCCAGGCCATGACCCACCCTAACGAGTATATCAAGATGTAATCGATTCTTCCAATAGGACAGGCGGATGGGGTCCTTAACCTGCGCGACGACCATTTCAGAACGCTTGACGATTCCAGGATCCTTGGCGTAGCCCATGGTGTCGAGAATCATGGCTTGAATCTCGTCCTCGGAACGAACATCAGCCCGATCTCCTTTGTAAAGTCGAAGGGGCTCGCCTTCCCAGAACGCCGGTTGCTGGATGTCCGCAAGTAGTTCCTTCGCGCCGGGAACATCGCGACGCGCCAGTAATCCCAGCGAATTGATTGCAGACGCTGCTCCGAACGCCTTTTCTGGATCGTGCTCCCCTCGTGCGTCCTTTTCAAGAATTCTTCGGATAAAGGCCACATCGCGTTGTGTTCCGACGCAACCTATAGTGGTCCAAGTCGTTTTTCCCGGCAAATCGGGATACTGCCTTAGCATCCGCCGCAGTGTCGGCAACACGGAGGGATTGACGAACATCAGAACTTTAAACTCGGAATCGCCCCCTCGAAACATAGCTCCGAGCGACTCTTCACGGCTCAAAACCGCATCATTTGCTAGCGTGGTGACCTGAACGCTGAGAACCGCAAAGAAGCACGCGATATAGAGTAATTTACTGAGCACTTATTAAAACCCTTCCCGTGAGAATCACCGCTGCTCAAAACTCAAGGCTTGCTCGCGAGTTAGTGATCTTGCAGTAGTCCCCGCATAAAACATGATGTTTTCGGCATCACCAAGGCCGTGGAGATCGTCCCAGCCGAGTTGGTGTCCGTACTCGTGAATAATTACATTGCCCATACTAGTCGCGTCAAGTCGATTCCATTCAATGATTGATGAGTGTACATGAGGAAATGTAATTCCAAGTGTTCCGTTATCAGCTCCACCTGCGTCGGGCAATTGAATGTTGTTTACAAAAATCAAGTCCGTGCCGAGCGTCGAAATGAAGTGCCGCGCCATGGCGCTATCGACGATGGGATCACGGCCCCCGTTCTGGAAGGACGCAACCGTGCCGATGCGGAAGTCGATCAAAGACCGGAAATCGGTGAGGCTGTCGCGCTGCAGCCCCATATATCCTCCCAGGACGATGGCTGTCTCGGCATAATTCTGGTCAAAGGTAGTTATCGCATCTGAATAGGCAACATCCAGCGTAATAACGGAGCTCTCTCGGATTTCGATCCCCAACTTTTCGATCTTTGGTTCATCCGACTGATAGGATCCGTTATCATTCGTGTCATAGTAAAAGC
The DNA here is from genome assembly GCA_051004015.1 of Pirellulaceae bacterium. Lineage (GTDB taxonomy): Bacteria > Planctomycetota > Planctomycetia > Pirellulales > Pirellulaceae > SXOA01. The sequence goes on from JBPCKT010000047.1 coordinate 65,443, forward strand.
GGACCGTTGCGGACGCAAAGCTGGCATCCGCCCCTTGCATTTGGCGGCTAAACGTCGTCCCTGCTCCGGACTTGGTTATCTCGTCAACGATGCCCTCATTGCGCATTTCATAACGAAACAACGAGGAATTGGTCTGTACACCCGACAGGGCAAAACTAAACGTGCCAAAGACTTCCATACGCTCGCTATCGCGCAGCGGAAACGCGGTGAATTCGATAGGGCCGTCAGCGATGCGCCGATGGGGAATCTGAGCGCCGGTGAAATCGACGGCATTGACGAGAATCGATTGTGTCATGCTCCCTGTTCCAAACGCTCCGTCGAGATTCAAATCGAGGTGCAGTGAGATCAGCCCCGATGCGCCGGTCAGGCGGTGCATGTCGGTGCCTGTTCCAGTCGCAAACACACCCGGCTCGAACACGAGTTGAAAATCGGAAGGTTTGATCAGGCCGATGGCCTCGGCGTTCGCGGGGTCGGTCACGATCGTGACATCAATCCAGTTCTGGTCGCTGACGGTCCACGCTGTTAAAGTCGGGGTCGTTGCGGTTATTCGGTTAGAGGTGTCGTCGTGATAACCAAACCCGTAATCTGAGTAATGTACCTCGGTCGCCGTTAACTCGCTGAATCCCGTATTGCTAACCGTCGCGGTAAAGAACTTCGTGTTGCTGTTGCCGTTTGAGTCGGTCGCAACAACCGTCATGGTGTAGCCCGTGGGGCTAGCATCGTGCGCAAGGAAGTTTAGGCGTCCGCTCAGGGAAAATCCTTGCGAAGTAGCGGTAATCACCAGCGGGCCGGCTGGCGCGCCAGTGATCGTGTAAGTAATCTGCGAGGCGGGAGTATCGTTATCGACGCTGGGGATATCAAGGCTGATCTCTTGCCCCTCACTCCAGGCATAAGTGGTCGTCGGAACGCCTGCTAAATCCGGTGCATAGTCGTCGTTTTCAATCGTGATTTCGGCAACATTCGCAGGGTCAATTCGGCAGGCGCCAGCCGCGACGACTCGGGCGGTGAACTTTTCATTCGGCTCCGCCTTGTTGTCGCTAATCACCTGGTAGGTGAGTGCCGTGAACGGCTGCGTCTGGCCGGCGGGGATCACGACGGTTTTCGCGCCCCCCACGTAATCTTGATCGCCGGTTTGTGCGGTATCATCGGCCGTCGTCACTTGGACCGTGACATCCGTTTCCACGGCGAACTGCATCGAAACCAGAATGGTCACGTTATGCGAACCGCTATCCCCTTCGACCGTCGATGCATTGGCAATCGTCACAAATGGAGGATCCTTGATGACCAGAGTCGCGGTAGCGGTGTCCACGATGTATTCTACCGGTCCCGCGCCGGGGGCGACGTGATCCAAGAGTTCCAGGATGACCGTTTCATTTCCTTCGTCGATCCCGTCGTCATAGGCATCAATCGAGACCGTTGCTTCTGTCTGGCCACTGACGAAGGCAATCTGATACGGCTGAATGCTGGGCAGATAGTCGGCGTCCGGGACCGTTGCTCCGGCATCATCCATCTTGGCCTGTGAACTTGCGTCAAACTGGAAGTACAGGGTTTGCGCGGGCAAGATCGCGGTGGACGTACGCGAAATCTTGAAGCGACCCAGAGTCAACGCTTCGACCGCGTCATTCAGCTTGGCGACGCTGTAATGAACCTGTCCTGCAGGAGGAGGCGGGGGAGGCGGGGGTGGGGGCGGAGGGGGCGGTGGATAGGGTCCGCCTCCGCCGCCACCAGGATCACCGCCGCCGGGGGGCGGTGGAGGTGGAGGCGGATAGGGTCCGCCGCCGCCGGTGGGGGGTGTCACGTCGTCAATGACGACGGTGCGGGTATTGTTGTAGAGATCGACGTTGGCGCCGGTGGCGCTCTCGATTTGGACCGCGAAGGTCTCGCCATCATCCAGAACGGAATCGGTGAGCGTCGCAACCATGACGCCGGTTTGGGTCATGCCGGGGGGGATGGTGGCGGTGCCCGAAGCCCCTTGATAATCGGAACCTTCGGTCGCCGTGCCCGGCGTCGTGTGCCACGGGATATCGACCTGCTCCATGACCGGTTCGCTAAGGACAAAGTAAAAGGCCGCCATGTTCCCTTCCGGGACGTGGTAATTGGGCGATGGCGTGTAGACTCCCACCGTCGCCGTGAGAAGCGCGCGGTCCTCCAGTTGCTCTCCATGAAGCGAGCAGGTCCGCGGCGGCGGTTGTTTCCGAGACTTGACTGGGGGGGGGGGCGATACGGAAGCCCAACAGGCGAAGCGTCTTGTCCCAGAACCGCAGCGGCTTAGGCATGGCGGACCTCAGAATTTCTTTCGCGGATTTCAGAGGGGAGACTTCCCCAACCTCGACAAACGCGATTCTAACGGCTGGGAAGGGAATGTCAATCATTTTCCTTGTCCCGTTGATCGGCACTCTCACCCAGCCCTCTCCCCAGGGGAGAGGAAGGTTCTCGCCCATCGACAGAGCGTTGCCCGTGGGCCAGAATATGCCCACGCACCTATGTCACTTGCCGAAATCCTTGCCGCCATTCCGCATCGCCCGCCGATGCTGCTCGTCGATGAAATCATCGAGCGGGGGGAAGGGCGAATTGTTTGCCAGAAGACCTTCCGGGCCGAGGAGTTTTTCTTTCAGGGGCACTATCCCGGCTTCCCCATTGTCCCCGGCGTGATCCTCTGCGAAGCGGCCATGCAGGCGGGGGCCGTCCTGATCAGCAGCCAGATTACGGCGGGAGAAAAGGTTCCCGTGGCCGGCCGCCTGAAAGACGTTAAGTTCAAGCGGATGGTCCGGCCTGGGGATAGCATCCTGATCGAAGCCAGTTTGAACGAGCGCGCGCAAGGCGCGTTCTTTCTCTCCGCAAAAGTCAGCGTGGATGGCACGTTAGCGGTCACCTTGAGCTTCGTCGTTACCCTGGCAGCCATGATCCCTTAGCAGTCTTTCGGCAGGCATCGCGGCGAGGGTATCCTGATTCGTATGGACTACCTCTCCCTTTCCGGAAAATCCTTTCTCGTCTTCGGCGTAGCCAACAAGAAGTCCGTGGCCTGGCACGTGGGGAAGTCGCTCGCCGAGTGCGGGGCGAAGGTGACGTATGTGGTGCGGAACGCAGAGCGGAAGGAGAACGCGGCCAAACTGCTGGCGGGGTGCGACGTCCTGGTCTGCGATGTGGAGCACGAGGAGCAGATTGCCCGGCTGCGGGATGAGCTGGCCGCGAAGGGGGACAGGTTTCACGGATTGCTGCATTCCATCGCGTTTGCGGATTACACCGACGGGATGAAGCCGTTCCACGAGACGCCGAAGCGGGCGTTTTTGCGAGCGATGGATATATCCTGCTACTCACTGATTGCCATCTCCAATGCCCTGAAGGACCATTTGGAGCAGGATGCCTCGGTGGTGACCGTCTCCATCTCCACCACTCGCATGGCCAGCGAAAACTACGGCTACATGGCCCCTATCAAAGCGGCTCTCGACTCCTCCCTGGCGTTCCTGACCAAGTCGTTCAGCCGCTTCTCGAAGGTGCGATTCAACGCAGTGGCCCCCGGTCTGCTCAAGACTTCCGCCTCGGCCGGCATCCCCGGCTACGTGGAGTCCTACCTCTACGCCGAGCAAATCATCCCCCGCAAGGCAGCGGTCCAGACCCAGGAAGCTGCCGACGTGGCGGTCTTCCTGCTCAGCCCGCGAAGCAGCGGCATCGTGGCACAGAACATCGTGGTGGATGCGGGGATGAGCATCAATTACTTCGACGCGGACTTGGTGAACAGGGCGATGCGGGAGTAGGTCGCTGGGCATGCGGTTAACTTCGATGGGAATCTTCGGTTACAACGACGGCTCATGGCCCTTGGGAGGGCCGGTTGTGCCAACTATAATCGCCGCCTAACGAAAGGGTTCCCGATGCGGATTGGCGCTGTTTCCTACCTGAATACGAAGCCGCTGGTATACCGGCTCGCGGAGTTTGCGCCGCGGGCGGAGGTGGTGTTTGACTTCCCGAGCCGCCTGGCGGACGAGCTGGCGGCCGGCAAACTGGATGTTGCGCTCATCCCATCGGTCGAGTATTTTCAGAATCCCGACTACGCCATCATTTCCGATGCTTGCATCGGCTGTCGCGGGCCGGTCCTGAGTGTGAAGCTGCTCAGCCGCGTGCCGATGGACAAGATTCGCACGTTGGCAATGGATGAAGGCTCGCGGACCAGCGTCGCCCTGGTTCGCATCCTGCTCAAGGAGCGGTATGGCCTATCGCCGCGACTTTTGCCGTTCCCGCTCGGAATGTCTGCTGAGAACGTCGATGCCGATGCCGTGCTGATGATTGGCGACCGGGCCATGCACCCGCCCGGGGGATTTTCCCAGCAGTGGGATTTGGGGGATGAGTGGTGCCGCTGGGCGGAGTTGCCGTTTGTGTTTGCGATGTGGGTGGCGCGGAAGGAAATGTTCCCTGAGCTGAGCGAGATTGAAATCGCGCTGTCGCGAGCCAGAGATGCAGGAATTGCAAATCTGGGAGAAATTGCCGAGCGAGAATCCGCCAACGTGGGGTTGGCCTACGAGCAATGCCTATCGTACTTGCGAGACAATTTGTACTTCTTTCTCGGTCCCCGCGAACAGCGCGGGTTGCAGTTATTTCGAGAACATGCGATGAGGCTAGGTCTTGCCCCCGCAGTCCCTGCTTGCCGAACGGGCGTTCGACTCGCTCCCCTCATTCGGGACGCAAAGGTAGAGCTTTCATGATTGACCGCATCCTCGACAAAGCTGTCGCCGGCGAGCGCCTCTCCCCGGACGAGGGCCTCGCCCTCATTCAGTCGCACGATCTGGCCGCCATCGGACGGGCAGCGGACGCGGTGACGCGCCGCCTGCATCCCGAGCCGATTCGTACCTACAACATCGACCGGAACATCAATTACACCAACGTCTGCACGGCAGTCTGCGACTTCTGCGCCTTCTATCGCAAGCCGAAAAGCGACGAAGGGTATGTGCTGCCGCGAGACGTGCTGCTGAAGAAAGTCGAGGAGACGGTTGCCCTCGGCGGCGATCAAATCCTGATGCAGGGGGGACTGCACCCAGACTTCAAGTTGGAGTGGTACGAGGAGCTGCTGCACGACATCAAGTCGCACTTTCCCCAAGTCAATATTCATGGCTTCAGCCCGCCGGAATTGCACGCCTTCACCAAGGTCAACAAGCTGGATATCCGCACGGTCCTCGAGCGGCTGAAAGCGGCAGGGCTGGGGAGCATTCCCGGCGGCGGTGCGGAAATCCTGGTGGACCGGGTCCGCAAAGAAATCACTCGCGGCAAGGTGCTGACCGACGACTGGCTGAATGTCATGCGGGTTTGGCACGAGCTGGGAGGCGTTTCCAGCGTGACCATGATGTTTGGCCATGTCGAGACGCTGGCCGAACGGATCGAGCACCTGGAGCGGGTGCGCCAATTGCAGGACGAAACCGGCGGCTTCACGGCGTTCATCTGCTGGACCTTCCAGCCCGAGCACACCGACATGGCCCACATCCCGCCGGCCGGCTCGTTCGACTACCTCAAGACCCAAGCCGTCAGCCGGTTGTACCTCGACAACATCCCCAACATCCAGTCGAGCTGGGTCACGCAAGGGCTGAAGATGGGCCAGCTCGCCCTGCTCTTCGGGGCCAACGACATGGGGAGCCTGATGATTGAAGAGAACGTCGTCGCCGAGGCGGGGACCGTTCACTTCCTCACGCTACAGCAAATCCGCGACTCGATTAGCGAGCTCGGCTTCACTCCGCGCCAGCGGAACGTGCGTTACGACTTTGTGTCGCTCGACCAGGAGCGTTTTGCCACCGAGGCCAACGGCAAGCCAAAGCCCGTGGAACTGGTGCAACTGGCGAGCTAGACGTACACAAACCTTCCTGGATTCAGGATGTTCTTCGGGTCGAACTTCTGTTTTACCTCGGACATCAAGGTGAACGGCACATCCAGACCGCCCCAGACGCTTTGGTGCGTCATCTCGCTGCCGGAGGGATTGGAGAGGACTAGCAGGCTGCCGCGATGAGCGGCAGCGGCGGGTTGCAGGTTTCCAACGATGGCCCGCGAGAGACCGTCCTTGGGAAATGCCGAGAGCCGGGCGATGACGATGCCGTTTCCGGCGTGGGACTGAATGGATGCTTGCGGGTCGAGGGCGCGGAGGGCGTCGATGAAGGATGTCACGCCGCTAGGAACAAGGCTGGCTTTGAGCACGAGCGGCGAGTTCCCCACCGCCGGAAAATCCACGAGCTTTTTCCAAAAGTCAGTGGCGTCGCCAATAGTGATGGGAGCTTCGATTCCCTGCTCGCACCACTCGTCATGGAGGCGCCGGGTCATCCATTCCACTTCGACAGCGGAGCCTTCGAAGCCAACGACCAGATAGAGTTTTTCCGGCCCACTGGCGCCGGCCAGGGTCTTGAGGGCCGGCTCGGAATCCCAGACCGGGCCGGCGAGCAGTTCGATGGCGGCGGGAGTGGTCGCGGAAGTGACTAGCGCGGCGAGGAGTTTTTCGGCCTGGCGGGTGGTCTGCACGGCGCAGGCCATCAGCGTGAACTGCTCCGTCAGCGGCCGGACCTTGAACGTGACCTGCGTGATGACGCCGAGCGTACCCAGCGAGCCCGTCAGCAGCTTGCAAAAGTCATAGCCGGCCACATTTTTGACGACGCGGCCGCCGCCTTTGAAGCTCATGCCGCGGCCGTCCACGGCGGAGATGCCGATGACGTAGTCACGCACCGTTCCGCAGCCGTACCGCCGCGGGCCGTTCCAGTTGGTGGCCACAACGCCGCCGACCGTGGCTTTGTCGGCGAGTGGCACTCCCAATGGCAGACGTTGCCCTTCCGTGGCGAGCAGGTCCAACAGCGTCTGCATCGTCACGCCGGCTTCCACCGTGACGGTCATGTCGCGGGCCGGATAATCCACGATGCGCCTCAGGCCCGCCAGTGACAATCCGCTGCCGGGGTTCTTTGCCGGCAGGCCGAAATCGAGGCTGGTGCCGCCGCCAATGGGATAAATCGCCGAGCCGCCTGCGTACGCTTCCGCCACGGCAGCTGCCAGCTCGGCCTGATTGGCGGGAGTGAGCGTTGTTTTGATGGGTAGGTCGGCCACAGGACACATCTTTGAAGGAGACGCCCGCATTTGCAAGGTGCCCGTCTAACGTGAGGAGTCCGATTTTACGGGATGTGCGGAGAATTCCGCTATTTGGAAACAACGGCCGCGGAATGTCAGCAGCGTGGCGATGCCCGTTGGCCAAGGCCGGCGCGGACTCGAACTAGAATGAAGGTTCAGGGGTTCTCCCGCACTCTGATTCACCGCCGCATGTCTCTCTCGACCCCGGATTCGCCGCAGGAAGCATTGGACGAAGCAGCGGTGCGCGCCGCACCTGCCTCGCGAGCGGAGGCATCCGGCCGATTGGAGCGCCTGCCGCGGGCGGCCCTGTGGGTGATGCTGGGCCGCGGCTTGGGAATTGGCAGCACGCTGCTGGCGACTATTATTGTGCCGCGGCTCGTTGCGCCGCGAGAGTTCGGCGAGCTCACCAGCCTGCTGAGCGTCGTCACTTTCGCGGCCATCATGGCCCAACTCGGCTTGGGTCACACTTGCCTCCGGTTCCTGTCGGAAAGTCTCGCCCGGCATGACCACGGCCGCATCGGGCGGACGCTCCGCCTGGCTACCGTCGTGCTTGCCGCGGCTTCGCTCGCAACTTGCGGTATCACGGCTCTATGTCTGTGGCTCTACGGCGAGTCCCTCTTTCAGCTTGAGCACATTGCTTGGCTCAACCCGCTCGCGTCAGTGCTCATCTTGCTCATGGCGTGGCAGCAGTTTTCGGCGGAGTCCCTTCGCGGCCTGCATGAGCTGCGATGGGCCAGTCTTCTGAGCGGCGGAACCTTCGGCGGCCCGCTGCCGGTGCTCTTGTCCTTGGGACTCTTGGCATGCGTCGCCCTGCGGTTCCAACCGACCATAACGGTCACTCTCGTTTGTCAAATTGCCGGGAGCGGAGTCTCACTGCTGGTCAGCGTCCACTGTTTGCGGGCCACGCTGCACTCCGTTTACCGGAACAACGTGCTCGCGTCCGCCGCAACTCCTTGTCCGCCGCCGCTCACGCTGGAGAGCATGCTCCGCGTCTCCCTGCCGATGGCCGTGTTCCACTTCTTCATCATGCTGATGCAGACAGCGGACATCTGGATTGCGGCCGGCTATGTTTCGCTCGGTTACATTTCGCTGGAGGAGGTCGCGGTCTATGGCGTGGCCCGCCGCTACGTGGTGCTGCTCAACGTCCCCACGCAGCTCGCAGTCAACACAGTCATTTCTTCCATTCCGGACCTCTACACCCGCGGCCAGTTGGACGAGCTGCAAACTCTGTTACGCCGCTCGGCCACGCTCACGGCCATCGCCACGATTGCGGCCAGCCTGCTCTGCATGCTGGCCGGCGGGTGGCTGATGGGAGTGCTCAGCGGAGTGTTCTATCAAAGAGCGGCAACAGCGCTCGCGATTCTGAGCCTGGGCCAGATTGCGGTTTCACTGCTCGGCTCCGGGGGGATGACGCTGGCCATGACGGGGCGGCAGACGGCGGCGATGTGGATTTGCTGCGGATCGGCATTGTTCCTCTGCATCCTCGGGCCGCTGGCGGCAAGCCGCTGGGGCATAGAAGGCATCGCCGCTTCCGCTGCTGGCGCGCTGGCCCTGCAAGCCGGCGCGGAATGGCTGGTCTGCCGCCAGATGACGGGAATCTGGACACACGCGGACTTTCGTCCCGCGGCTCTCCAGTCCTTGGGGGGGGGATTGGTATCGTGGCGAAGGTTCGCCGGCAACTCCCAGGATGCTCCTTAGTTACTGACATGCTTATGCGTTCGCTATCCGCGCTCGGAAAATCCTTCATCGCCGGCTCCTTCCGCGCGCTCCCTTTACGCAGTGGCACGTTTGCCCGCCGCTGGCTGGCCTGGGAATTTCTCCGCGGCGACGCCGAAACCATCACCTTTCAGCGGGACGGCTTTACCTGGTCGGTCTTCACGCACGATATCGTCGGCCGCTCGCTCTATATCCGTGGCGACTTCGAGCTTGAGCCCCTTCAGCCGCTTCTGGCATGGCTGAAGACCAATCGTCCGGGGTTCAACGAACAAACGACCATCGTCAACATCGGGGCAAACATTGGTGATACGGCCCTCCCGCTTGCCAAGTCCAGTGGAAAGAGGGTCATCGCCTGCGAGCCAGTGCCACGAACCTTCGAGCTGCTCCTCAGGAACGTCGACCTCAATCAGATGAGCGCCAACATCGACTGCCGGCAGGTCGCCATCGCGACGAAGGCCGGGACGATTGATATGCTGTGCCCACGGGACAGCGGGCACAGCGAAGTCAAGAGTTCCAACGGCAAGCAAGGATTTAACGGGCTGTATTTCCAGGAGCAATGCCAAGTAGCGCAAGTTCCTTCGCTGCCGCTTGACCAACTGATGGAAAGTTGCAGACTGAGGCCGGAGGAGGTCGCAATTGTCTGGAGCGACACGCAAGGCTTCGAAAGCGAAGTCATCGCCTCCGGCGCATCTCTCTGGAAAGCCGGCGTGCCGCTGTGGGTGGAAGTCGCCCCCCAGGCCCTGGAAATCCATGGCGGCCTTTCCCGCTTCGAGTCGCTCTGCCGGCAGCACTTCCGCCAGCTCATCCTGGACGAGCAGTTTCTGGAAGCTGGCCGCGACCAGGCGCCTCACCCCATCGACCGCATCACCGAAGTACTTCGTAAGCTCCAGCAAGGCAAGGACCGCCGCGGGCGAGACGAGCAAGACGTGCTACTGATTCCGTAGAGACCCGCAAAGCGATGACACTTATGCCCCGAGCGTGGCCGCTTCCATGATCTTGTGCTCAGTCGCTTCGCTGCGCGGAAAGCAGGCGGTCATGCGGCCTTCGCTGAGGACGAGGATGCGGTCGCTGACGGTGAGCAGCTCGGGGAGCTCGCTCGAAGTGAGAATGACTCCCAGGCCGCTGCGGCAGAGCTCGTCGATCAGGCGGTAGAGCTCGGCTTTCGCGCCGACGTCAACGCCGCGAGTGGGGTCGTCGAGAAGCAAGACCTTGGGCTTGGTCAGCAGCCAGCGGCCGATGATGCACTTCTGCTGATTGCCGCCAGAGAGGCTGGTAATCGCGGCGCTCAAGCCCTGCGTCTTCACCGCCAGCTTCTGGGAAATGTCACCGGCCAGTTGCCATTCGCGCAAGCGGTTGATAATGCCGGCTGCACCCGTTTCTTTCAGCGTGCAAATCGAAATGTTCTCCCCCACGTTCATGGCGGCGAAGATTCCCAGCCGCTTGCGGTCCTCGGTGACGAGGGCGATGCCCGCCGCACAGGCCTCTTGCGGATGGCGGAAGGCAACCTGCTTGCCGGCGAGCTCAATCATCCCGGTAGGAACTTCTTCCGAAGCCCCGAACAGCGATTCCAGCAGCTCGGTGCGGCCCGCCCCCATCAGCCCCGCGATGCCGAGCACTTCCCCGGCCCGCAGTTCCAGGCTGATGTTCCTCAGCCGATAGCCGCGAGCATGGCCGGGCCAGGGAAGCGACAGATCCTTCACGCGGAGCAGCACCTCCCCCGGCTGACGCTGGCCGCCGAAGTGGACAGATTCGATCTCGCGGCCGACCATCAGGTGGGTGACTTCCCGCGGGCTGGTTTCTTCGCGGGACATGGTCTTGACCAGGCGGCCGTCGCGGAGCACGGTAATGCGATCGGAAAGATGAAACACCTCGTCCATTTTGTGCGAGATGTAAAGGATGGTCACTCCCCGCTTGCGGAGCCGCTCGATGACGCGGTACAGGCGGCTGACCTCAGATTCCGTGAGGGCACTCGTCGGCTCATCCATGATCAGGATGTCGCTTTGCAGCGAGAGGGCCTTGGCGATCTCGATAAGCTGCTGGTCGCCGACGCGGAGGCTGCCGGCGGCCACGCGGGGGTCAATCTCGCATTCCAGCTCGTGCAGCAGATGTCCCGCAGCCTCTTCCATCACCCGGTCATCCCGCAGGCCGAAATAGCCGCGGATTTCCCGCCCCAGGAAGATATTCGCCGCCGCCGAGAGCTGCTCCACCAGGTTCAGCTCCTGATGGATGATGCTGATGCCGGCCGCCTCGGCATCGCGCGTGCCGGCAAAACGGACCGGCTTGCCGGCCAGCAGCAACTCTCCTTCAAAATCGGGAATCACGCCGCTGAGGATTTTCATCAGCGTGCTCTTGCCCGCCCCATTTTCGCCGCAGATGCTATGCAGCTCTCCGGGGAGAACGTCGAGTGTGACATCCTCCAATGCGACGACGCCGGGAAAGCGCTTGCTGACCGCGCGGATGGCAATGATTGGCTGTGGTAGTTCCTTGGGCTGAGACATCGAAGTTTGCTCCTAAGCCATCCGCGAATGGCTCTTGCGAAGCTCGACGACCTTCCAAGCGACGAGAATCACCAGGGCAGTGAATCCCGTCGCAGCTCCCACGGCAACCCCGAGCGTAATCATGGCCACCAGAGCGCACGCACCCGCCAGGCAAGGAATCGTGAACATGCCCATCACGCCCGGAAACAATTGGCGGCCGGACTGGCGGATTTGCCGGAGCTGGCTGAACGTCACTGCGGCAACGACGACCATACCGACAATCATGCCTTCATAGATGTCCGACTGCGATTTGATAATCCGGGCCACGGCATCCACCACAGCCCGCAGAAACACAGCGCCGAGCAAGGTTCCGATGACCGTACCGACGCCACCCTGCAAGCTGCAGCCGCCAACGACTGCGGCGGCAATGGCATTGAGCTCGTAGCCGCTGGCCAGCGTCGAAGGCTTCGCGCCGGACTCGGCAATGTAGAACACTCCCGCCAGGCTGGCGCAAACGGCGCTGAAGCAATAGGCGAACCACTTGACGTTCTCGGTGCGAATCCCGCTCAAACGGGCGGCCTGCTCGTTTCCACCGAGGGCATAGACATGCCGGCCGAGAATCGTCGAGTTGAGCACGACCCAGGTAAACGCGGCCAGGAGCAGCATTAAGACCATCGAAATCCAGACTTCGTCCTTGAGCAAATCCAAGAACGGATCACTGAAGGGCAGCTCTTCCGAAGCGGTTCCCTTGAACTTGCCTGTCATGTAGAGGCAGAGGGCGCGAGATAGACTGCGCAACCCAACCAGCGAGCCCAGCGTGACGATGAACGGTGGCAAGCGCAATGACGTGATCATCCAGGTATGCATTGTCCCCACGATGAGCCCAGTTATCACCGCCGCTCCGATGGCTTCGAAGAGAATCAACCCCCCCACGCCGCCGTCGGTATCAAACTTGTCCTTACCCAACGCGAGCATCAGCGTGGCGGCAATCGTGCCGCTGAAAGCTGCCATGGAACCGACGGAGAGGTCGATGCCACCCGAGATGATGACCACGGTTGCCCCGAGTGCCAACATCCCCAGCGGAGCCAGCCGGCGACAATTGTCTTTCAGAACGCGGCCGGGCACCCTGACATAAGCGTGGCTCTTGTCGAGGGCCGCGGTTCCCCCCAGCACGACCAGAATGGAAAGGACCAGCGCCAGCTCATTGGGGCGCACGTAATGCAGCACCCAGGCCAGCGGCGACGTTCCCGGCAATTTTGGCGAAGAAGGCTGGTCGCTCATGAGCTGACGAGTTTGTACTTAGCCAGCCACTGCTTGAACTGCTCCAGCGTCATGAACTCGACCACCTTGGGGTCAAAGTCCGTGGCCTTCACCGGCGACTTTTCATCGGCAACCACCACCCGCAGACCGGTGGTGTAAACGTCGCCGTCCACTTTTCCGTCGTTCGGGAACATCTCCTTGACCGTTTTCGTGTCGTTCTCGCACATCGCCTTGAGCAAACGCACCGATTGAACACCCATGTCGAACGGATTCTGCACGACCATGACATCGATGTTTCCGGCGCTCATGGCGGTGATCGCATCCTTGGCGGCATCAAACGTCGCCACGGACACCTTGGAGCGAACCTTACGCTCCTCCACAACGTCCGCGATGGCTGGGGCATTGTAGGCCCAAATCCCCACCAGGGCCGTGATCTTGTCTTCATCGTTGTCCAGGGCGGTCCGCACATTGTCAGCCGCTTTGTTGCGGTCTCCCTGGTCGGGCTTGCGGCCGAGCTCTTCGTAATCCTTGCCTATACCCTCCTGCACGCCATTCATGCGGCTGCGGGCGTTATCGTTGTCGGTGAAGCCGGCGAACTGGTAGTAGCCACCCTCGATGACTTTGCGGCCGGCGAGAACTTTGTTGAGGGCGATTCCCAGCGTCTTGCCCCCGACGAAGTTGTCGGTGCCGATATAATACGTGCGGGAATCGCGGAACCGCATCCGGTTCAAGTCGCCATCGACGGTAATGATCTTCTTTCCCTGAGCTTGCAGATTCTTCAGCTCATCGGCGATCGTCTTGTTGTCGGCTTGCACGACGGAGATGGCAATGCCCACGATGTCAGGCTCGGTGGCGTACTGGCGGAGCTTGTCGATCTGGCCGTCAATCTTGAAATTCCCTTTGTCCATCACGATGGAGTAGCCGGCCGCCTCCAGCTCCATTTGTTTGGCTCCGTCTTGCAGGCCGGCGTTGCAAGTGTCCCAAAACGGGTCATCGCCGTTGGTGAGAAAAATCAGCCGCTTCTTTCCGGCCGCGCCCTTCTGGTTTTCGGCGGTCGATGAAGCGGTCCCCGTGCCTTCCTTCTTGCCGCCATTTCCACTGTCGCCTCCACCGCAACCGACGAGCAGGAGCGGTAGAACCAATAGTCCGGCCAAGGTGATGGTTCGCAGCATGAGAGAACTCCGGAGAGAGTAGCGGCGATGAGCCGTGGAGCAATTGAATTTGGCGAGCGATGGATTAAGGAGCAGCGGTAGTGAGCGACTTGCCGGAGTTGCCGCTCCCCTTTTTGACAGGCGCATCCGGCCCGCTGCAACCCGCGGAGAAGAGGACTGCGGCAGCAGCGATGGACAGGACACAGAGTGCGAGCGACCGGCGGAGCATAAAGGCATTCCCCTGAATTGGTTGCGACGGCAAAGCACGAATTTTAGTTGTCGCCGGTGCAGCACGCAAGCAGCGGGTAATCGCCACGAAACGGCATCCTTGACCCCGCGGGAAGTCGTTCTTAGGATGCAACTGCACCTTCACCTCGACCGCTTCCGTTATGAGCAGCTCGTCCGAAGAACCCGATGCCTGTGCTGGGCCAACTGCCTCGGCCTTGGACGAAGGGATTTCGTCGGGGTCGCTCAAGCTGACTGTCGGTCCGGTGGACTTGCCGCGGATTGAGCGGGCGGTCAAGGAAATCTTGGCCGCCGTGGGAGAGGACCCCAATCGCGAGGGGCTTTTGGAAACGCCGGCTCGCGTGGCCCGGATGTATGCCGAAATGTTTGCTGGCCTGAAGGTGGACCCGCGGCAGCACCTTGCCAAGGTATTCACGGAAGCGTACGACGAAGTGGTGCTCGTCCGGGACATTAGCTTTTGCAGCATGTGCGAGCACCATCTGCTGCCGTTCATGGGGCACGCCCATGTGGCCTACATTCCCGATGGCAAGGTAGTCGGCCTTTCCAAGCTGGCGCGCGTGGTGGAGGTCGTCTCCCGCCGTCCCCAGGTTCAAGAGCGAATGACGGAAGACATCGCCCAGATGCTGGTGGAAGAGCTCGGGGCCAAGGGAGTCGCCGTCGTCATCGAGGCCGCGCATAGTTGCATGACCATCCGCGGCATCAAGAAGCCCGGCAGCAGCATGGTCACTTCGGCCATGAAGGGAATTTTCCGCAGCAACGTCTCCTCGCGGGCCGAAGTGATGCAGCTTATCTACGGGAACCGGCGGTAGGTTTCGCGTGGACGCAATCTGGCAAATTCTTGTTGAGTTCCTCTTCCGCCTGACCTTCGGAATTGCGGTTTCGATGGCCGTCACGCCTAGCCGCCTGGTGACGAGCGGTTTTTTTCGCATTCATCTGTGGGTGCTGCTGGGGATTTGCACGTTCGCGGTGCCGGCGATTTACACCGCCAGAGACTTGTCGTCGGGAGACGCCAGCGTCCTGTGGTGGTGGCAACTGGGAATGGCCATCGGCGCTGCCGTGGTTAGCTACATCGGCGCGGTCATCTGGATGTACGAAGCGGCTCGGCCGGGGAAGGGGGCAATTGGGCTCATCGCCGCGCTCGCTCTTGGAGGAGCGCTGCTGCCGCTGGCGGCGACGACAGAAGGCATCACGTTCCTGGGGACTCTCGACCGCATTGCCGGCGGAATGGTGCTCGGCTCGGTTACCACGGCCATGTTGTTGGGGCACTGGTATCTCAACACGCCGTCGATGAAACTGGCACCGCTGCAACGGCTTGTTATCCTCATGGCCGTGGCGATAGTGGCCCGAATGTTGGTGGCGGGCCTATGTGCGGGGCTGGAAGCGAATCGGCTTTCGCTCACGGGAAATCTGACCATGTCGTGGCTGGTGTTCTTGAGCCTCCGCTGGCTGGCGGGGTTCATGGGCACGTTGGTTCTTGGCTGGATGACCTGGCAGACACTCAGAATTCCCAATACGCAAAGCGCCACCGGCATCCTGTACGCCGCCATGCTGCTGGCTTTTGTCGGCGAGCTGACCGCGCAGCTCATGTCCGTCCGCGGGGGCTACCCGCTATAATTTTACGATGAATGTCACCTTTCGCTGCCCTACCTGCGACCAGCCGGCGATCGCCGAATTCGGGCGAGATTCGGTAGAGATTGATTGCCCCGGCTGCGGCGTGCCGATGTCAATTCCAGCGGGCAGCGTGACCGAACGCCAGGTCACGCAGTGTTTGATTTGCCCCAGCACAGAGCTCTTCATCCGTAAGGACTTTCCGCAGGTGCTGGGGGTGGCAATCGTGGTGCTGGCCGCCGTCGTAAGCTCGGTTTTCTGGTATTTGCACATGCCATGGTGGACGTACGGCACACTCTTTCTGGCCGCATTCATCGACCTGGTGTTGTACCTGATGGTCGGAAATCAACTTCAGTGCTATCGCTGCCAGGCACAGTACCGCGGCGTTCCGGGTTTGGACAACTACGAAGCCTTCGACCTGGAAACACACGAGAAGTATCGCCAGCAGGCGGCAAGATTGGCGGAGGCCAGCAAAGCGAGACACAAACCTGAAGCGCCAGCGAAGGAAAGTCCCGCGGACGTGTCGTAATATTACTCAGGTTGCAGCCCGCGATGCGGCCGATGCGTCCGCACCTTCACTCCGCCCGAAGTCAGCTCGAAGCAGACCGCTCCGTCTTCCGCCGTGTGATAGACTTCAGCTCCACGGGCGCGGTAGGAATCTTTCACCATCTCGATGTCGGGAATGTCCTCGACGTTTCGGTCGCCGCTGAAGAGCACGAACTCCGGTTTGCTCCAAAAGGAGAAACCGGCGGGGTCGCTCCGCCGTGAGCCGTGATGCGGGGCCATCACTACGTCGCAATCGAGCGGCTCTTCGGCCAGCAGGTCTTCCAGACCGGGGGACTCCAGATCGCCTGGCAGCAGAATCCGTCGGCCCGCGTATTCGACGAGCAGCACAATGCTGTTGGCGTTGTCACTGCCAAAGACTCCTTTGGGCGGCGGATGGAGTGCCTCCAGCCGCGTGCCCGGCACGGAGCGGAGCTTATTCCCAGCAGAGAACAATTTCAGAGGTACGCCGCTCTTGTCGATGGCGGCTTTCAGCTCGATGAGGGCGGGCTGCGTGGCGATATCGTCGAACATGACGGGCGAGACATAGATGACTCCGACGGAAAATCGCTGTAGCAGCTCGGGGAGCGCGCTGAAGTGATCGGAGTCGGCGTGCGAAATCATGACTGCATCCAAGTGCGTGATCCCGCGGGACCAGAGGACCGCGGAAATGGGCCTTGCCGCCCCCATCGGTGAGCCGAGCTTGCCAGCGTCGTAGAGCAGCGTCTGGCCATCCGGCAACTCAATCAGGGCGCTCGTGCCGTGGCCCACCGAGACAAAGGTGCAGCGCAGCGGCGGCTGAATATCGGCTTTCGCCAAGGAACGAGAGAGAGCATCGCTGGAGTGGCTGGAAAGAAACAGAGCTACCGCCATCCAACCCGCCAGCAGCGCCGCCGTCCACCATTTTGAAGGGCGCAACACGGGAAACACCGCCGCGACACCCAGGACGACGTAGAATGCCGTTACCCACCACGCGGGCGGAGCCGGGTACCAGAAGTAGCTTCCCCAAACGTGCTGTCCGCGGTCGATGCTGGCCTCAATCAGCCATAGGCTGCCATCGCATATCCAGCCGCAGAGTTGCCCCAGCGGAGGAAAAATCCAGCCGAAGATCAGGACCCCAAAACCGGCAAACAGCGAGAATGTGATGGGAATCCATACAATCGGGTTAAGCACCAGGCCAACCGGCGAGATCAGGCCGTACTGCTTCCAGACAATCGGCAGCGAAACTGTCCAAATCACCGCGCCCACCAGGAACACTCGCCAGGTTTCGCCCCCGGCAAATTTCACTAGCCGCATATGCCAGGGCCGGGTTCTGGCAATCAAGCGGTCCAGCGGATCATAACTGCTTCTGGCAACGAGCAGTGGATGGAAGTGGATCATCGCCGCCACGGCCAGAAACGAAAGCTGCGTGCCGGCCTGGAACAGGCTGAGCGGGTTTTGGGCGAGGACGATGATGCCGGCGATCGAAAGCGTGTTGAACCCCAAAGCGGTCCGCCCCAGCAACCGAGCGGTACACATGGCCACGACCAGAATGGTGGCCCGCACAACCGGCGGCTGCAAGTCCGTGAGAAAGGCATAAGCCACGGTGAGCACCATGGCCGCAACCAGTGACGCGCTTCGCGGCAGCAGGCCCGTCCGAAGGACTGCCCAGAACCCCATCGCCAGGATGCCGACGTGCAGTCCCGAAATCGAAAGGACATGAATCGTGCCCGTGACCAAAAAGCCCTCGTTTCGCTCCGAGTCGAGCTGCTCGCGCGCGCCAATCAGGATTGCCGCGGCGAGCGACGTGCGACGTGGGCTAATGTTCCGTCGCAACAGGGCATTTCCCTTCTCCCGGACGCTACTGAGCCACAGCCGCGGCGAGATGCCGCTGCCGCGAGTGAGCGGCTGCACGCTTTCCGGGAAGATGCCGCGGAGCTTGCAAAAGACACGGCGGCTGCGTTCGTATTTGGCGTAGTCGAATTCGTTCGGATTCAGCGTACCGCGCGGTCGGCTGGCGAGGACGAAGAGCCGGAGCTTATCGCCGGCCCGCACGCCGAGCAGATGGCCATCGATGTCCACCGTCGCATTGCCGCTGGCCGCTTGCCAGGTTTGACCGTTGCGAATGCTCGTCACGCGCAGGAACAATTCGGTCTCGTCCCCCTTGGGGATGATCCGCATCGCGGTCAGCGGTGGAGCGGGAACCCAGCGGGGCGATGTGACGGCGACTCCTTCCAGCACCAGCGGCCGGATTTCCTCCCGCACATAGAAGCCGACTTCGTCATCGGGGAATAGATTCCAGCGATCGTGATGCCACGACCCGCCCGCAGCCGCAATACCGGCCAACAAAAATGCGGACGCAAACTGCTCCCGCCGCAGCCGCCAGGCCACCAACCACAAAAAGAGCATTCCCGCGGACGCTCCAAACCACAGATTCGCCTCCAGTGGGAAATTGCGATTCACCACCATCCCCGCCGCCAGCGCCGTCAACACCAGCACCAGCGGCTGATACCAACTGGCAGTGGAAGGGAGATCGATCTGGCGGGGAGCGGCCACGAAAAAGGTGGGGTAGGCTTCCAGCCTGCCCAAGAAAAGTACTCATCTCGCTCCGCGAGATGAAAATTCCTCACGCAGAGCGTGAGGAGTACTATAACACCCGCATCATTCCCCCGCGCCGCTGCTCGCATTTCGCTCGCCATTGCCTTATGCTCTTCATACGGCCCATCCAGCCGCCAGTTTCGACATCCCGGAGGCTCGGCGATGAATGCGAACGACCCCGTCCGCGATGAACGCGCGGACCGCAATCTGCTGTTCGGCGTGCTGGCGCTGCAGATGGATTTCATTCGCCGCGAAGACCTGATCGCGGCCACCAGCGCCTGGGTGCTCGATAAGGCGAAGGGACTCGACCGAATCCTGCTGGAGCGCCAGGCCCTCACCGCGGACGAGCACGCGCTGCTCGTCGCGCTGGTCGCCAAGCATCTGGCCAAACACAATGATGATCCGCAGCAAAGTCTGGCTGCGGTAAGTTCGGTCGGTTCGATCCGAGACGAGCTGCGAAAGTTGGGCGATCCGCAATTGGAGGCCAGCCTGGCGGTCGTCGCCCAACAGCCGCCGGCCGCGGACCCGTATGCCACGAACCTCCCATCGACCTGTGACTGGGGCGGAACGAGGCTGCGGTTTCGGATATTGCGACCGCACGCCAGGGGCGGATTGGGCGAGGTGTTCGTGGCCCAGGACTTGGAATTGCACCGCGAGGTGGCACTGAAGGAAATTCAGTCGCGGTTCGCGGACCAGCCGGACAGCCGCTCGCGGTTCGTGCTGGAAGCGGAGATCACGGGCGGGCTGGAGCACCCCGGCATTGTGCCGGTGTATGGGTTGGGGCAGTACGCGGACGGCCGGCCGTTTTATGCAATGCGATTCATCCGCGGGGACAGCCTGAAGGACGCCATCGAGCGTTTTCACAAGGCCGACGTTCCGGGCCGCGATCCAGGCGAGCGAACCTTGGAACTGCGGAAGCTCCTTGGCCGGTTCATCGATGTCTGCGAAGCCATCGAATACGCCCACAGCCGAGGCGTCCTGCATCGCGACTTGAAGCCGGGCAATATCATGCTCGGCAAGTACGGCGAGACCTTGGTCGTCGACTGGGGACTCGCCAAACCAGTGGGACGCGGCGAGCGAACCTCGGAAACCGGCGAGACCACCTTGCGACCCTCGTCGGGCGACAGTGTCGATCCCACAATCATGGGCAAAGCCATCGGTACGCCTGCCTTCATGAGTCCCGAACAAGCCGCCGGCCGACTCAATGAATTGGGACCGGCCAGCGATGTCTACAGTCTGGGGGCCACGCTGTACTGCTTGCTGACTGGCCAGCCGCCGTTGTCGGGGAATGACAAAGGCGAGATCCTGAGGCGAGTCCAACAAGGAGATTTTCCCCGGCCGCGAGAAGTGAAGCCGCAAATCACCGTCGCGTTGCAAGCCATTGGTCTGAAGGCGATGGCGCTGAAACCGACGGACCGCTACGCTTCGCCCAAGATGTTGGCCGAAGACATCGAGCACTGGCTGGCGGACGAACCCGTTTCGTGCCTGGCCGAACCGCTTGCAGCCAGGGCGCGGCGCTGGATGAAGCGGCACCGCGCGCTGGTCGCTTCGTCGGCTGCCGGCGCTGCCGTGCTGGTGACGAGCCTGGTCGTCTTGCTCGCGCTCGTCGCCGGCCACAACCGGACGCTCGACGCCAAGAACCGTCAGCTCGATCAGGCCAACACGCAGCTTGTCCAGGCGAACAAGGACCTGGCACAGGCCAACGTGTCGGAGCGCGCGGCGAAACAGGACGCCGACCAAAAACGCATCGACGCCGAAAAGGCCCGCGATGAGACTAAGCAAGTCCTCGACTACCTCGTGGCCGCCTTCCGCAAGCCCGACCCGTCCGCCGACGGCGAAAAACTCACCGTGGCGGAACTGTTCAAGCAGGCCGTGGGCCAACTGGAGGCGACATTCCCTAACCAGCCGTTGATTCAGGCGGCGTTGCTTAACGCAATCGGTGAGACCTACTACGGCCTGGGCCTGTACCAGAAGGCAGCTGCGGTGCTCGAGCGCGCCCGGGATTTGCGGCGCCACGAGCTGGGTGAGGATCACCGGAACACACTCGCGTCGATCAACAACCTGGCCGTAGCCTATGATTCCGCGGGACGACAGGCGGAGGCATTGGTGCTCTATGAGCGAGCGGTGGAATTAATGAAGGCCAAGCTTGGCCCTGAGCACCCAGCGACGCTCGGGGCGATGAATAACCTGGCGATGGCCTACAAGTCTGCGGGACGCCTGGCGGAGGCGTTACCGCTCTATGAGCGGACCCTGAAGCTGAGTCAGGCCACGCTCGGTCTGGAGCATCCGGACACGCTCGGATCGATGATCAATCTGGCCGAAGCGTACGAGTCCGCGGGGCGGCTGGAGGAGGCGCTACCGCTCAAAGAGCAGACTCTAAAACTGACGAAGGAGAAGCTCGGTCCAGAGCATCCGGACACGCTAACCGCGATGAATAATGTGGCTGGAGCGTACGATTCTGCAGGGCGGCTGCTCGAGGCATTGCCCCTCTATGAGCAGACGCTCGCTTTGAGGAAGGCCAAGCTTGGCCCGGAGCATCCAGCGACACTCGGGTCCATGAACAATCTGGCGTATGCGTACCGGTCCGCAGGACGGCTTGCCGAAGCGTTGCCGCTCTTTGAAACCACGCTGGAGCTCAGTCAGGCCAGGCTCGGCCCGGAGCATCGGGACACGCTTCAGTCGATGAACAATCTGGCCAGTGTGTACCAGTCCGCGGGACGGCTGGCGGAGGCGTTGCCGCTCTTCGAGCAGACGCTGAAACTGCAGAAGGCCAAGCTCGGCCCGGAGCACCCGGACACGCTCAAGACGATGAACAATCTGGCCACGGCGTACTTCAATGCGGACAAGTTGGACCAGGCGTTGCCGCTCTTCGAGCAGACGCTGAAACTGCAGAAGGCCACGCTCGGCCCGAAGCACCCCGAAACGCTCAACTCGATGAACAATCTGGCCGCTGCCTACCAGTCCACCGGGAAGTTGGCGGAAGCGATACCGCTCTACGAACAGACGCTGGAGTTGAGGAAGGCGAAGCTCGGCCCGGAGCACCCAAAGACGCTCGCGTCGATGAAGAATCTCGCCTTGGCGTACCTCGTGGGCGAGCAGCCAGAGAAAGCGCTGCCTTTGATTGAGCAGTTCATCGCGGGCCATCGCGGACGAACGACGCCCGATGATCCAACCTTTGCCGGCCGGCTCGCCGCGGTGTCCCTTGCGCTTTTGCAGCATCGCCAATACCTGGCCGCGGAAACCTACTTGCGCGAATGTCTGACGATCGGCGAGAAGCAAATGCCGGACGACTGGGTGTTTTTTAACGCGAAGAGCCTGCTGGGGGGCGCGCTGGCTGGACAGAAAAAGTTCCGGGAAGCCGAACCGCTCCTCGTCGAAGGCTATTCCGGGCTGAAGCTGCGCGAAGCGAAGATCCCGCCCGCCGCCAAGCTCCGCCTGAACGAAGCCATCCAGCGCCTAGTCGATCTCTACATCGCCTGGGACCGGCCGGAAGATGCCTCTAAGTGGCAGGAGGTACTGGAAGAAGCGGCGAAGCCGGGTTCGAAATAGTACTCATCTCGCTCCGCGAGATGAGTCCTCACGCGGAGCGTGAGGAGTACTATCACGCCCGCATCAGTATCTCTCCCCGGCCCCCTTCAATCAAATCGCCGTTGTAAAGGTCGTAGGAACTCGTAAAGAGCTCGTCAGCGACGGCGAACTCCCGCCGCCGCAATTCGCGGAGGATGAGCGGCAGCACGTCGGGCCGGTAGCGGCAGGCGCGGCGAAAGGTTGGTAGCAGGGGTGGCAGTTTGGGGCCGAAAAAGCCGATGGTGCCCCGTTTCATGCCGGCCCCGTGGCGGATGCCGCTCTCGCCGAAGAGGAGGATGGTGCCGGCCAGCATGTTGAAGCCGGCCAGGTCCCCGACATTGCCGCCAATGGCAATCAGGCCGCGGCGCAGGGTGTGGCCGATCTCATTCCCGGCATCGCCGCCGATGAGGATCGTCCCCTTGGTCATTCCCTTGGCGCTGCCGCGGTAAGCCGCACCGATGAGATGCCCGGCCTTGCCCCGCACATGGATGAAGCCGCCATGCATTTCGCCGCCGACCCAGTCGCCGGCATTGCCGCGCACATGAATCTCGCCCCCCCGCATCTCGCTGCCGATATGCCGCCCGCCGTTTCCCTCCAGAACCATCATCCCGCTCGTCATGTGGGCCCCGATCCAGTGGACCCCAGCCAGGTCCCCCTCCCACTCCATCACGCCGTCCGCCGCATCACCGCTGATCGCAAAGAACTCCGCCAGTGGCAAGCGGAGGTTTCCCTGGAACATCTCCAGCTTCTCGATCTCAGCCAAGGACTTGCCGCGGACAACGTCCGGCGTGACTCCCTCCACTTCCAAGGGAACGGCGGACTTGGCTTTCAAGGTCAAACGGAGGGGCATGGGAAGGTCTCGGGCCTCGAATCATGTCGGAACTGGTCGGGAGAGTCGCGGCTGAAAAGATATCCGAGCGCGGGAGAACTGAGAAGCGGCCAATGAATGTAGGGCGGAACAATGCTCCGTCCTACGACCCCTCGGCGCGAGCGATCGGCGACTCAATTCGTCAGGAGCGGGCGCTCGCCCACTCTGATTTCCAACGGCATTTCCTCGCCGTCGCGCCAAATGGTGATTTTGGCTCCCGAGCCGATTTCGGTATCGGAGATGACCGTGGTCATTTGGCTCGGCGATGTAATCGGTACGCCGTTCCAGGTGAGAACGATGTCACCTTGCCGTAAGCCCACTCGAGCCGCCGGGGAGTCGATGATTACGTCCATCACGATCACCCCACGAGGAGGATTGAGTCCCGCCTGCTCGGCTGCCATGTCGGACAACTCATCGGGGCGGATCCCCAAAAAGCCGCGATGCATTTGCCCATCCGCCAGCAGCCGGTCGTAGATACGTCGGGCGACGCTGCTGGGGATTGCGAAGCTGATTCCCTGGAAGTTCTCACCGACAATGGCCGTGTTGATGCCGACCACTTTGCCGCTCGAATTCACAAGCGGCCCGCCACTGTTGCCGGGATTGACGGCGGCATCGGTCTGCAGGAAGTCCTGGAACGGGGTGCCGACCTTTCCCCCGCGATGCTTAGCGCTGACGATGCCGCCTGTGACGGTCTGATCCAGGCCGTACGGGCTGCCCATGGCCCAGATCAGCGAGCCGACTTGCAGTTCTTCGCTGTCCCCCCATTCCGCGGCGATCAGGCCGCTGGCGGCTACTTTAAGGACGGCGATATCGCTTTCCTTGTCGTAGCCGATGAGCTGGCCGGGCACGTCCTTGCGTCCATCGCTCAGTCGCACGAGAATTCTTTTCGCGCGCTGGATGACGTGAAAGTTGGTGATGATGTAGCCGCGGGAATCCACGACCACTCCCGAGCCCTGCCCCGGCGGCGGCGTGGGAAAGTAGGGGTTGCCAGGCGAGGGGAAAGTCGAAGCGTTGACCGCGCCGCTGTAATCGACGGCGCTGATATGAACGACGCTGGGAGCGACCTTTCGCGTCACCAACTGGGAATTAAGCGAAAACTGAGCCAGCGGATCTCCTTGCAGCTCCGCCGTGGCATGCTCATGCTCCGCCCGCATCTTGCCGCGAGTTGCCGAGTAGTTCGTCTCTTCAATGACGTAGGGGACGACATTCGCGATCGTCAGAATCGCTCCGATAAAAACCAGCAGCCAGAGCAACTTGGCCCAAGCCAACTTGACCCGCATCACTTCGGAGTTCGGGCCCCGATCCGGCAGCACGACCTGCGTGTAAATAATCTCCGTCTGCGGGTGCATCGCCTGCGGATTGGCATAGAACGAGGCTGGGGCCTCGACGGGGGGAGTCGCCTCCGTGGCTACGGGAGTATTCTTGGGGCTGAATTCATCCATAAACGATCCTGCCGGCAAAGGTCCCGCTCCGGGCGATCGGTCGAAGCCAGCCGGCAGCGTCGGCATTATTATAGGCGAAGGGGCGGACTCAACGCCAGAAACTTTCGGCGAAATTCCGATAGCGCTGCCGTCCGCACGGGTTTCCGCCGGGAAATTTGCTTGCCTGTCAAATTCCATCGGCGGTATTCTGGCGAGTCATGTTCAACATTTGGGAAAAGCCGCGATTTCCGCCTCCCAGCGAAGCCGGGCAGGATGGTTTGCTGATGACCGGCGGATCGCTGGCCCCGGCCTGGATGATGGAGGCGTACAAAAGCGGCATTTTTCCGATGCCCCTGCGTTACAACAATCGGCGGGTGCTGGCATGGTTCTCGCCCGACCCACGCGGCATCCTGGAACTCGACGTCTTTCAGGTTCCCCGCCGGCTGGCGCGGCGGCTTCGCCGCGGGGAGTTCCAGTTCACCATCAATGCGGCCTTTACCCAGGTTGTTGAAGGCTGCGCCGCTCCGCGCCCGCAGGACACGGGGTGCTGGCTGACGCTCGCCATGCAGAACGCTTACCAGACCCTACATCAGCTCGGCGCGGCCCATAGTGTGGAAGTTTGGTCGGACGGCGAGCTCATTGGCGGCGTCTTTGGCATCGCGATCGGCGGCTTCTTTGCTGGAGAATCGATGTTCAGCCGCCGTAGCGACGGATCGAAAGCCGCCTTGGCCAGTCTGGTGACTCATCTCCGCAGCCGCCGGTTTATGCTGCTTGATGTGCAATGGACCAACGAGCACACGCGCTGCCTGGGTGCTATCGATATCGCGCGCGACGAGTATCTCCGTCGCCTCGCGTTGGCCGTTGCAGTGCCGACAAGGTTCGTGGGTTAGAGTCTCTACTGGTATGCAAGCATTGGCACGTTGTTTGCGTAAGTGTCTGCCCGCGGCGATTTTAGCGGTTGCGAATTCCTTTCGTTCCAGAATTCCGGGAGTTGCTTCGTGAAACGATCGCGTTTTGATCACTTGGCGAAGTTGGCATCCCACGTCAGCGGTCGTCCGTTGACGTTTCTCTTGGCCGTTGGCGTGGTGATTATTTGGGGAGTTTCCGGCCCGCTGTTCCGCTTCTCCGACACCTGGCAACTCGTGATCAATACGGGAACGACCGTCGTTACATTTCTGATGGTCTTCCTGATTCAGAACACGCAAAACCGGGATTCCATGGCCATGCAGGTCAAGCTGGACGAGCTGATCCGTGCGATGAAGGGGGCCCATACCGCGCTGCTTGATCTCGAAGAGCTTAGCGAAGAAGAGCTTTCGCAAATCATGCGGAACTACCAGCAGCTCGCGGCCAAAGCGCGGGAAGAGCTACGCCGCGGTAATTCCGATGCTGACAGCCCGGAGGTGGAGGGGCTCAAACGTCTGCAGGAAGAATCTGCGCCTCGCGAAATGGTGGACGCGAGTTCTCACTCCGGCTGAACGATGTTCTGCTCGGAGCTTGCCTGCTGATTGGATGCATTCCCTTGCCGCCGCAATCTGCCGCTCGCCCCAATCAACCGCAGGAGGGAACGCTTGATTTGCGGCTCGTCTTGTTCCGCGGCCGAGCCGGCCACCTCCTTAGCGGAAGCATCCAGCGGCACCCCTTGTTCCTGGCAAGACATCGCCAGAACCTGGCTGAGACGCGAAACTTCGTTCCACTGCTTCCTGTCAGCGGCTTGAATCAGATGGTCGAGGGCACCTGGCAGGTTTTCAAGCACCCGGTCAATCCGCAGATTCGCATCCGCCAGTTTTCGGCTGAGCGAGCTGAGATTCGGCAGTGGTTGTGACATTCCAGACCCTTCCTTAACCCGTCGTCCTGAACTACGCTGCCCGCCGCTTGGGTAGCGGGCTCTGCCGGCTGATTTGTGCCTGCTCCTGCACCAGTCGAATCACAGTCTCGCCGGCGTCCTTCAATATTTGATCACGGTGGCGAAAAACCTTTGGGCCCTCTTCGGCGATCAGCAGGTCCGTTTCCTGTTCAATCACCGCCGCCGCCCGAGCACGGATGTAGCCGCGGGCTTCCGCTCCGCTGAGGGCATGGATGTGGTGGGAAACTCGGCCCCACACCGCCAGCCGGCTGCGGCTGGCAACTTTGTCAGCCAGATGGACCGGTCTTTGGGCAACGAAAATGCGGAGCAGCAGGCCAGGCAATGTCATGGGGCGGTCTTTCTCGCGTGAACCTCGAAGCAAATTCCTTCGTCTCCCCTGGGGCAAGGCGAGGAAGAGACGCTGGTACTAAATCGTTGCCCGCGAGGGGGACGCATCATCCTCGCCGGCAAGTTGCCGCAAGCGAGCTTTGCGTAAGCTATCACGAGCCTCCCTACGGCCCTTCACATCCGACGGCCGTTTTCGATTCAATCCCTATACCCGTCCCAGCCGATACAATGCAAGCAGCTTTCGGGAAACGGCGGCGCGACCGTTACCACTTGACCAGTCGAAACAGGTTTCCTAAGTTGCAAGAACACCCATCTCAGGGGCTGTAGCCAAGTGGCTAAGGCAGCGGATTGCAAATCCGCCATCGTGAGTTCGACTCTCACCAGCCCCTCTCACTCAACTCGAAATCCCGCAAAGGTTTAAGCCGTAGCGGGATTCGTCGTTTCTTGGGGCAGGGCGGGGGTTACACCCAAAGTCACACCTGCGTCTTTCCCGGCCGCTTCCCATAAAACCAGCGGCAGCTCCCCCTGCTCAAAACAATTCTTTGATAGGCTGCCCCATCGCCAGGCTGACCGGCCGCCCAAACTGGTCTAGGACTTGGGCCTTGTGGTCAATCCCCAGGTGTCTGTAGATGGTTGCCAGCAGGTCGTGAGGGTCGAGTTTTCGCTCGCTGGGAGTAGCGCCGATGTTATCCGTGGCCCCGATCACTTGGCCCATTGGCATACTACCGCCTGAGATCAGAATCGACATCGCGCCCGGCCAGTGGTCGCGCCCGATGCGACCATCCCGGAACTCCAGCCGTGGCGTGCGTCCAAATTCGCCGGTGACGATGAGCAGCACCCGTTTGTCGAGACCACGGGCATAGAGGTCTTCAATGAGCGTACTCACCACCTGGTCGAATTTTGGCAAGCGGGCAATCATCGCAGTCCGCATGTCCCAGTTCACGGCATGGTCATCCCAGTCATAGGCTGCGGTGTTGGGACCGCTCCCCGGAGCACGCACGGTGACGAAGCTGATGCCGGCCTCGACCAGTCGCCGGGCCGTAAGTACCTCGCGGCCATAGCCGTCGCCATACCGCTCCACCAGACGCGGATCCTCCTGGGAGAGGTCGAATGCCTCCTGAGCTTTGCCAGTGGTCAGGATCTCCACCGCCTGGCGATTAAATGCGTCGGTCACGTCCATGACGCCACTTGTATCGATGTCGCGCCTTAGCCGGTCGAAGTCCTGGGCCAGCCGCTGACGGTCCGCCAGGCGAGGTCCTTCCAGGCTAAGACTTGCGTCTCGCAAGCCGCCGTTGATAATAGGAACGCGGTACATGCCGCTCCAATATCCTTCCGAGATACCCGCGGCGTAGTCCGGTCCATTGACCACAACGCCCCCCACCGCCACCGCCGGCGGCAACCCAGCCCTTTTGCCGTGGAGCATCCGCGTCACCACCGCCCCCACCTGGGGATAGTAGGACTCGTACCCGTATCCCGGTTTGAGCTTGCCGTAGCCGGAGAGGAATCGCCGATGGCCGGCAAAGTGGTCGGCCTCATCGTGGCAGACGGAGCGGATGAGTGTGAACTTGTTCGCCAGCGCCGCCTGTTTGGGAAGATGCTCGCAAATCTCAATTCCGGGCACCTTGGTAGAAATCGGCATGAACGGACCGCGTATCTCCGCGGCCGCCAGGGGTTTCATGTCATAGGTTTCGAGATGGCTCGGCCCCCCATGCACGAACAGCAAGATGACTGCCGTGTCCTTTTTCTCCACGGCCCCCTGCGCTTGCAGCCTCAGCAGGTCGGCCAGAGCCAGCCCGCCAACGCTGAGAAAACCAGCACGTAGCGCCTCGCGGCGAGTAAGCGAGTGCTTGGAGGTGTGCGACTGGAGATGAAACATGGGATGTGGCTGCGGCGTAAACGGCAAGATATTTTTACTATATCGACATTGGACGCCAAACGCCACAGCTTTCGGCATCACGGAAACCGTGTCAAAAGTCTCGTCACCCGATCAAGCGATCCTATGCATTATCTCCTGATCTACGAAGTGGTGCCCGATTACGCGGAGAAGAGAGTCCCCTTTCGAACGGAACATTTGGCGCTCGCTCGGGCGGCCTGCCATCAAGGAGACCTCCTACTAGGAGGTGCGCTGGCCGATCCGATTGACGGTGCCGTGCTTCTGTTCCAGGGCGATTCTCCGTCCGCCGCTGAAGCTTTCGCGGCGGCCGACCCCTATGTACGGCACGGACTGGTAACAAACTGGAAGGTCCGCACCTGGACGACAGTCGTCGGAGACGGAGCAGCGGTGCAGCTATCAGTCCCGCACGCGGGCCAGCCGTAGGCAGCGCCGGCAGCCGACACACCGTGTTTCGCTATCGCTTAGCGATCCACGGCCATGCCTTCACAAACTTGTCGCCGGCGAGGTGACTCCAGGTGACACCTGGCGCAAGCGGCAAAAGCGCCATAAGCGGACGGCTTTTTCCGCGCGATTCTGTGCGGGCTACCGCAACCGCCTGCTTTGGCGGCAGTGACGGCGTAAGCTTTCCATGTGCGAAAGAAGGCACACGAGGACGGGCCATGGCCGAAAAAAAAACGGATCAAAAAACAGGGAAAGAGCGGCGGAAGAGTGTACGCCGAAAATACACGGTTCCACAGCTCGTGGCCGAGTACAACGGCGACGAGATGCCGGGCCAGAACGATTTCTATGAGTTCCCCTTTCACGACATCTCGGCCGAAGGCGTCTCGTTCCTTTGTTCGGTAAAGCCGCGACAGAAGCAGCTCGTCATCGCCCTGGGGAATGCACCATTTTATTTTTGGGCCGCCGAAGTGGTCTTCACCCAGCGCCGAGATGATCTCACGGACTTACCCTATCTGGTCGGTTGCCGCTTGATTGGTCGGCTGAACCGCTAAGGACGAATATCAAAATCCCCGAAACGATGCACGTCGTGGCGGGGCTTTTTCATTTCTTGTCGTCGGCTCCGCGGCTTACGGCCTCAGCACATTCCATGTTCAGAGCGTGGTGACGTGCTGAGGCAAATCGCGGTGGTGATGTCCCCAATTGACTCTGCCGACGAGAGCATTCAGCCGGGGTCGTGGTACTATGTGATCGCGATGTTCAAGGTCATGAAGGCAGGAGATTCCAACGTCATGTTGACCCCCATGCAGAACGACGGCGAATACCAGTGAGCCTTCCAATTCAGCGTGGAAGCTCAATGATTCGGCCACGAACAAACTCCGCGGTATCTTCCAGAACCCCGAAACACCTCTGCGTCGACGAGGGCAGACCCCTCAAGCGTCCGCGTCTGGCCCCGCTCTCTGCCGGTTGGTAGGATAGGGGTTGAACCTCCCGCCAGAGTATCCCACCATTTTCCTAGGAGATGAGTATGACCAAGTGGACCAGCCTGTTGCTCGCCGGCGTTGTGTCGGCGTGCGTTAGCACCGCCGATGCCGAGGAGAAGAATGTGCCCCCCGCTCTCAGTTTTAAGGTCAAGTCGATTTCGGGCAAGGAAGTAAATCTGGCGAAATACCAGGGCAAGGTCGTGCTAATCGTCAACACCGCCAGCGAATGCGGCCTGACCCCACAGTACGAAGAACTGGAAGCCCTGCACGAGAAGTACAACAAGGAAGGCCTGGCTGTTCTCGGATTTCCCTGCAATCAATTCGGCAAGCAGGAACCCGGCAGCGACGAAGACATCGCCAAGTTTTGCGAAACGAACTACAAAGTGAAGTTCGACATGTTTTCCAAGGTCGACGTCAATGGCGAGGAAGCAACGCCGCTTTACAAGCACCTCACCGCCTTGGACGCCAAGCCGAAAGGCAAGGGAAAGGTGAAATGGAACTTTGAGAAGTTCCTGATTGGCCGCGACGGCTCCGTGGTCGCCCGCTTCGAGCCGAACACCGCTCCCGATGATCCGGCAGTCATCAAGGCCCTCGAAGCCGAACTGTCCAAGAAGTAAGCGCCGCTAGCACGCCCGGCAACTGGCGATCAGTCTGGGTGGGGCACGCGCCAGCAGTTTCACTGGCGAGTGCCCATTTTCGTGCGCTCCCGCGGCTGAAGGCAGGCAAAACCGTGCGAAGATTTGCCGGTCAAGTTGCTTGGATCGCGCCAAGAAGTGACTCTTCATTCTTTGCCCATTGTGAAACGATGAAACGACCTGTGACGACTCTCGGGCGCAAGACAGCGCGTGAGTGCTATCGTCCTTCAAGGCGGGAATGGAAGTCCCGAAAGTCCAGTTCAAGGAGGAACTCATTCATGCGCAAGTCCTGGTTTCGTAAGATCACAATGTTTGTCGCCGCCAGCCTGATGGGCCTCGTGGCGACTTCTGCGAATGCGGAAACGACCCGTCTCCCCAGCGCGGAAAATTACATCAACGCCGAGGAAATCCACTGGGTGGTTCGCGGCCAAGAGGCAACCTCTCCGGTTTCCTATGAGCTACTCGGCAACTCGAGTGCCAACATCGGCGACGGCGGCGCCAATTGCGGCTGCGGCGATAACGACTGCAACGGCGGCTGTGACGGCGACTGCGACGGCGACCGCTGTGGCTTCCCCACCGGCGGATGCTGCGCGGACTGCTGCCGCCGCGGCTGGATTGCTGGAGGGGAGGTGGTGTTTCTCAAGCCCTTTCAGTCCGAAGGCCAGCTCACCGACATGAACTACCGCACGGGCTTTCGCGGCTGGCTCGGCTTCCAACGGGAAGACGGCCTGGGCCTTCGCGTGACCGGTTTTGATTACTTTCAGCGGGGCGGTACCGCTCAGACGACTGGCCCTCGGAGCGTGGTGGACACCAGCTATTTCGACGTGGAAGTCATTGATTCGTTCAATATCTGCAATTTGAACCTGCTTGTCGGCGGCGGCATCCGCTACGACGACACCCGGCTCGAGTCGCCCCTTTCCACGGGCATCGGCGGATTCGAAAATAGCCGGTTCACGGGTACCGGCCCGGTGGTCTCGGTTCAATTGACCCGGGCAGTCAACGAGAACGTCTCGCTGTTCGGCGGGCTGCGTTCCTCGATACTGGCTGGCAGCAACCCCACCGTCGGCCTTGGCCGCCTGGAAGACACCTTGTTGTCCATGCAGGAAATCCAGGTTGGCGGCCAGTTCAATCGCGCCTTGGGACGGGGCGGGATCGGATTCATCCGCACCGGCGTGGAAGGCCAGTGGTACTCCGGCTTCGCCGATGGCGATTCGGAAGACTTGACCCTGCTAGGCGGGTTCATCTCGATGGGCATCATGCGGTAAGCACGCCGGTTTGATCGACAGCACTACGATTGAAAATCCAACATCAGGCTGAAAGATCCTCGCGGTCTTTCAGCCTGATTTGCTTTTCAAGCCAGCCACGCGGCGCTAGACTGCAAGTGCTTGCCAGATTCGAGCCCCGACCCCTGACTCCTGACCGATGTCCTCCCCACATCCCCCTCGCCCCGGCCTGCAGTTCTCCTTGCAGACGCTGATGGTGGTCATGGCCATGATCGCCGTGGCCCTGGGAGTCTATCGCGGGCTGGGATGGAGGTATCTTGCGTATTACTACCTGCTGCTGTTTGCGGTGGGGCCGTGGTTCGCGTTTCTGCTCAGCGAGTGCTTGCCGATCCGCTCCATTCCCCTGCGGATTGCCGCCGGCAACATCCTGCTGCTGTTTCTGTTCATCGGGGCCCTGAAGATCTCCGAACTGCTCATCGACGGCCAGGTAGTGCTGCTCGTCGGCCTGGCGGCGCTCCTCTTGTGGACGCCGCAGTACATGATATTCTTCGTCTGGCGCGGGAGCCTGGAACGGTAGGCCTTCACGGCTAGCGCCTTTGCCTACTCACGATCGCGGTGTCGATGCCGCCGCGGCCGAAAACCAGCACGCTGGAGTTAACGAAGGCCAGTCTCCACCCAGCGAGTTTTTCAACGGGCTTTCCCGCTTCGTCCACAATTTCGGCATCCTGTTCGGCCACGTAGCGCTTGCCTTCAAAGCGGATAACTGCACCTTTGTCCGAATCAAGCACGCCGAGAAAGTCCACTTGCTTCCCCAGCGGATGCAGTTGAATGGTTTCCAGCGGTGGAATTGGCATTGCGACGCGGACGTTTGCCTGGCGACCGGGAATTCCCCGAGCATCCGGTGCGGCGTGATTGATGAATGCACATCCTTCCGCATGGCCGACTTCAATCCCCAGCGGTGCGAACAGTACGCAAGTCGTGGCGTGGCTCAGGTCCGTCATGCCGCGGGATAGGGCGATGCTGCGTCGCGGTCCAGCTCCCCCAACTGCTCCGCCGGCAGCCGCAGCGCGACGCCCAGTATCGCAATGTGACACATGCACAAAGCTGCCAGAAATGATGACGCATTCCTGGGCGTGGGCTACGTACACCACCCCCCGGGCGACAATGACGGAGTTGAATGCGAATGGCACTTTGATGTTGCCGTCACAGAAGATGATAGAACTCTGCACATGGCCATGCACTTCCCCACCCTTGGTAAACAACAACGCGTTCCGCGGACGAGCCCCTTCGGCGGCCGGCTTGCCGTCCGCAAAACGCACCGGCAAGGCAAGCTCCTTGTCCTCGGTCGCCTTGGCCAGATCGGCAATCAACTTGTCGAGCCACGCCTCCAATGCCTTGTCCGAAAAACCTTCTTTCTTCCAATCGTCGTTGGCGACATAGTCGCGAATTCGCGGCAGCATTGACTCCAACGAGTTGGGGTCCAACCGGAGCCTCGGTTCGGAGTCCGCCGTCGCGAGCCGGGGCGAGAGTGCTAGAAGTGCGAGCGTTACGGCGAACGCAAGTAGATGGCGGCACATGAAGTCACTCCTTGGTAACACAAAATGATTTGAATCAGTATATGCCCACAGGTTGATTTCAAGCAAATAGTTAACGGATGCCGACGTTCACAAGTGGCGAGAGTAAATCGCCTACACCTCATACGCCTCCGCGAAGGGGTTGCGGCCCTTGGGCATCCATTTGCACATCAGGATGCCCACGACGTAGAGCAAGCACAGCGGGATAGCCATCAGCAACATGCTGTACGGGTCCGCAGGGGTCAGCACCATCGCGATCACGAAGATCGAGAGGATGGCGATCCGCCACTGCTGGATATAGGTTTCGATGGTCATGATGCCGATGCGGTTCAGGAACAGCATCACCAGTGGCAGTTGAAAGCCGATGCCGAAGCCGAGCGGCAGGATGAGCACGAAGCTGAGCCATTCGCCGATACGGGGATCGAACTCGGCGTTCATGCTGGTGTTGAACATGAACAGGAAGTTGAGGACCGGATCGAAGACGAACAGGTACGCCAGCGATGCTCCTCCCAGGAACAGCACGATGCTGATGGGGAGATACAGATATACGTAGTTCTTCTCATGCGGGTACAACCCGGCGGCCACGAAGATCCAGACTTGATAAAAGATCCAGGGACTGCCGAGCACGAGGCCGGTGACCAGGGCCGCCTTCATCCAGATCATGAAGGCCTCCTGCGCATTGAGGACGAGGAAGCGGACCTTGATCGGCTTCCAGGCGGCCAGCGGAATCATGTCCACATGTGGAGGCTCAAGCACGGTCGGAAACTGCGCGGCCAGCAGCAGCCTGTTGAGCCGGCGGGATTGCTCGCGGTCGAACTTCGCTTGCAGGCTGTCGCGAAGGGGCTTTGTCGTCGTCTCGTCCTGGCCGGGAAGGGTCTGGAACTCGGCTGACTCGTGCAGCTCGCGTTTTCCGGCAACCGAGTTGAGCACCGCCATCAGGCGGTTGGCGCCTGAGACATCCATGTCACCCGGTTGCTCGGACAGTGCGCGGACTTGCTTTTTCTGGTCTTCGCTCAGCAGCTTCCAAACTCGTTGTGCCGGAGTCGCCTCCTTCGATGTCCCCGCGGCAGCGAGCGCGGAGCTGAATTCCTTCACTCCCGCGGGCTTCATATCACTGGGGAAAAAGTAATTGGCGGACATCTCCAATTGCCCCAACTGCTCGGGAAGAGTTCCCTTGAGGGTCTCCATCAGCCGGCCCGTTTCCACGAACATTGGCTCCGGGATGAGATTTCGGTCGAGCATATTCTGGAGCTCAAGAGGCAAATTCTCCTTTTCGCTAAGGCCCAATTCCTCCTTAAGTCTCGTGGCCGCCCGATCCCGGAGATAGTTCTTCATCGCCCTCTCCAGCGGCTCTTGGAAGAAGTTGACGACCCGGTCGGCCACCATGAACCCGACGATGCCGGTCAGCACCAGACCGGCCAGGGCTTTGAACAAGGCTTTCCGCAGTTCTTCGAGGTGGTCCCCGAAGGACATGGAAACGCCTCCTTCGAAATTGTCGTCGTGGACTTGCTTGGGCATCGCAGCACTCCTTGGCGCGGGAACATCGGTCCAGCGGCAGGCGGGAAGGAAGAACCGCCCGAAGGCGGAAGCGGCCAGCTCAGCCCGATGGCGAGCACGAAGCGTACGGTGGGAATCTGCCGTACCAGGGCGGGTGCCGGAGACTCCGAGGAATCACCGGCCTTTGCATCATACTCTGCCTCTTCCTCAGCGGCAAGGCGGAAGGGAATCCGAGATCCATTCTTGAACAGAAGGAAACAAAGGGAACGAAGAAAGGCAGAGAATCCTGACCTCGACTTTTTCCTCCCTTTGTTTCCTTCGTTCCCTTCTGTTCAAACCTGCTTCCTGTTCCTCACTCCATCGTGCGTTGCATCATTCTGGTCCCTCCCGTGATTCTGTCGTCCCCGATTCCGGATCACTTCGCACATCGGCCGGCGGCTGGGCGAATGGGGAACTCCCATAGTTGTCGCTGAAGTAGTTCTTGCTGGGGCCAAACGGACTGCCCCCTTCGCCGAAATAAGCGGTCTGCAAAGGATTCTGCGGCAGCGGCGGCAAGTAGTACTGGAAGTGCGGCTTAGGCGGAAAGAAGATGCGGCAAATCTCCATGACCCCGATGATCACGAAGCAAATCAGCGGCACCAACAGCGCTCCTAACCAGTGAGCCGGTTCCTTCATCACCAAGGCCAGCAGCGCCAGGATGATGCAGGCAGCCGTCATGAAGATGAACATTCCCCGCAGCGTGAACTGGTTCCCCGCCGGACGATAGTCTTCAATCCGCGTCGGTTGGCCCGGTAGCTTTTTCATGGTGATGGGCCTCCTGGATGCGTCGCGGTCTCTAGTCGATTCGTCACCATCGCCACCCGCGGCAGATACTGCTTGCTGTCCTGCGGCACATAGCGCGGAGGTGGTTTGTCATCGGCCTTGGGGCCTTCGGCCTTGCGGCGCATACCTTCCAGCACATGGCCGTGCAGAGTATGGATGACCTTGTGCTCGATGGGCTCCCAGAAGAAGGCGGGATGCAGCTTTCGCTCGAAGCGCGTCGTGAGCGTGATGCGGGATCGCTTCTCCCCCACCGGCTCAATCTCAAAGCTGCCGTCCTGGAGCCTGGCGTAGTTCTCGCTTCGCATTTGAATATCGACCACGTCGAATGCCAGCTTGCGGGGAGCATCGACCTTGCTGATCCGTTTCTTGATCTCACCGCAGTTGTAAAAGCAAGTGACGATCTCTCCCTCCTTCTGCTTGCTCCCTTCGCTCCGAATCGGCTGCGGCAGGGCGAGATGCAGCAGCCACGGTGGCGCATGGTCCACGTCCTCGTAGAACATGATGGCGTTCCAGGCTTCCTGAGGCGTCGCGTCGATGGTCAGCCCCGTTTTGATGACGGCGATTTCTGTCCGTCGCGGAATGTGGTCTTCAATCAGCTGACCAATCAGCGGCAGGGCGGCGATGAGCCAGACGTACCAACGAAAATACCATGCGTGGTCCCAGTTGCCGGCAATCAGAAACATCCGCAGGATGACCCCGCAGACGACGCCCAAAAAAGTCGGCAGCAGGAACAGGATGCCGAGCATGAAACCGCAGAAGATGCCCGCCAGGTTCCAGGAAATCAGGGCAAAGACCACCGACACGATGGCCAAAATGCCGAGCACCGCGAAGGCCCAGGTCTGCACGCGGCAGGCGTAGCCCAGGATCGCCCCCAAGCAAATGGGGACCGCAATGAACAGCGACCAGCCCATCTCCCCGCTGACTTGCATGCAGCCGGCATAGGTCAGCGTGCCCACCAGCACCGAGAGCAGGAATCCCGGCAGCCAGAACTTCCACCGCGAGCTGCTGCGGTGCGTGGCATAGGTTTCCGCGCGAGCTGGATCGTACTGCAGGCCGCAGAACGGGCAAATCCCTGGCTGATCCAGCTTGACGAGCTGGCCACCACAGCGGCGACAGTAGGGAGTGGCGGCCGAAGCTGCACTCGTCATCGAAGTTGCAGTAGCTTCGCTCACGTCAGATTCCCTTTCGCAGCAGTCGGGCGTGTTCGCGGACAACCAGCCAAACCCACAGCCGTCCGAGACAGATCGGGACGAATCGCGAGGTCCAGCGGCCGCGGACGTGAATCGTCAAGCGAGTGAGCGGCGTGTTTTCTGGCGTGGCGAGCGATTGGAGGTCAATCATAAACACATGGGGAAAGCCCTGCTTGGGACCGCGCGGTGAGAGGTCGCTGAAAGTGTACCCGCTCCCCTCCCGCCAGGCGATGATTTTTCCAAACCGCAGGAACCGCCGGCCAAACGCATTGTGGGATAACACCAGGTCCACCCCCACTGCCGGCTGGTCGCGCATCAGTGTGACACGGTCGTGAAACGGATCGATGGTCAAAAACCGCGGCAGGTCGCTGATCAAGTTCCATAATTCGCCTCTCGTGCGGGCAACATCCAGCACAATTTCGATATCCACCTTCCGCCCGCTGCTCCGCGATCGACAGACCGACGCCGCAACCACGCCGCAACCACTCTTCTCAGTCCGCCCCTCGAGCAGCCGCTTCGCATGTTCCGCGCTAAGCAGGCAAAGTGCCATCCCCGCACCCACCTGCAGCGGCAACATCCACACCTCCGTGCCCTCGAGTATCTGCCCCACATAGGTCCATCCGGCCACGAGCACCCCCGCCGCGGCAAACCAAGCCAAGCACGTCCAACTCCTCGCCGCCAACTGCCCCGCCCCCGGCACGCAGGCCGAAAGCAGGAAGACCGTCCATTTGTTGGTGCGTATCGCCGTCATCGTCGACTCGTCAGGATGGCTTAAGGAACCGCAAGCTGGAGGAAATCATAACCGGCCCCATGTCCGCAAGAGAACGAAAAGGCGGGATGTGTTGCGAAATACACGCAGTTTTGCAAATGACTCCTGTTCGCAAAAATCCGTCCCGACCCATTAGCTTCCCGCCAGAATTCGCTGCACGGCCGCCGGGATTTCGGCGAGGGGGACTTCGGCGGAGGTTTTGCTGGCGAGGTCTTTGACCTGGCAGGTGCCGGCGGCCAGCTCGCGTTCGCCGGCGATGAGGGCGATGCGGAAGCCGCGGCGGTCGGCGTATTGGAGCTGCTGGCCAATTTTTTTGGGCTCGGGAAACAGTTCCGCGCCAATGCCGGCGGCCCGGACCGCCTGGGCGATTTTCAGATAGGCGGAGAGCTGGTCCTTGTCGAAATAGATGACCAGGACCGGAGCGGGAGTGCGGACCTTTTCAACCAGCCCCAGCTCTTCGAGCGCCGCCAGCAGCCGGTCGAGACCGAGGGATGCGCCGATGCCGGGGAGTTCCTGCTTGGTGAACAGGCTGGCCAGGTTGTCATACCTGCCGCCGGAGCAGATGCTGCCGATGGTGGGGAGGTCGGTGAGGAAAGTCTCAAAGACCGCGCCTGTGTAATAGTCCAGTCCGCGGGCGATGGAGACATCCACCTGAAGCGCATCCGCCGGTACTCCACCGGCCTGTGCCCCGCTAAGAATCTCGCGCAGTCGCTGCACTCCTTCTTCGCCGGTCGGGTTGCCGGCGACGAGCCGTTCCACTTGCGAGAGGACCTCGTCGTTGGTGCCGCTCAGTTCGGCCAGACTCAGAACCTGTTGGGCCTGTTCCTCGGTCGTCCCCGCCGTGGCGGCCATTTCTTCGGCGACTTTTTCCCGGCCGATTTTGCCGAACTTGTCCAGCGAGCGGAGGATGGGGACGCTCTTGTCCGCGAGGCCCAGTTTGGCGAGCAGGCCGCTGAGGACCATGCGGTTATTGACGCGAATAGTGAAGCTCAGCTTTTTTCCCGACTCGCCGCCAAACGATCCGCCGATAGCCGTCAGCAACTCGTGGATGACAAGAGCCGTCTCGATATCGGCAGCGACGTGCTTGGTGCCGATGGTGTCGAAGTCGCACTGCATGAACTCGCGGTAGCGACCGCGCTGGGCCCGTTCGCCCCGCCAAACGGTGGCGATGTGATATCGCTTGAACGGCAGGCCGAGGTCGTTGGCGTGCTGGGCCACGAAGCGGGCCAGCGGCACGGTGAGGTCGAATCGCATCCCGACCATCCGCCCTCCTTGGTCGGCAAAGTGGTACATCTGCCGGTCGGTCTCTTCGCTCCCCTTGCCGGTCAGGATTTCCAGGTACTCCAGGGCCGGCGTATCAATCGGCGAAAACCCGAAGCTGCGATAAACCCGCTGTGCCGTGGCAATCAGCCGCTCGCGCGGAATCATCGCCTCCGGGAGGTAGTCGCGAAAACCGCTAAGAGTGCGGGGGTCGATCATGGGGCGTTACCAATCGGGGGAGATTTGAACAGAAGGTAACGGAGGGAACGAAGGAGGAGAAGAGGAAGAGGGTTGAAAGGGAAGAGAGGTTCACCGCGGAGGTCGCTGAGGAACGCGGAGAGTGAAGGAATGGGTATCGTTAACAATCCAATGGAGATTCCAGGATGTATCTCTGCGATTCTCCGCGGTTCATCCCCATCGGTCCTAAGCCACCGGTGCTCGTTCCGCAGCGATGAAATTGCATGACTTATGGCTGCTGTCGCAGAAAGGTTTGTTCTGCGATTGGCCGCAGCGGCAGAGGGCGACGGCTGGCTTGTCGGCGGGGAGCTTGAACTGGTTGCCCGCGGCGTCGATGACCGTGATGGGGCCATGGACGAGCAGCGGGCCGTTGTCGCGGAGAGTGATGGTAGTGGACATGGTATTGGTTGAAGCAATTAAATCATGCGAGATCATGCGGGATGACGCCTACATCAACGATGCTGCACGCCTGAATGACGTTCAGCCCTTTCTCGCGGGCAGCAGCGACCAGCTCATCGCTATCGCTGCCGGGGTTGAGCCACAGCTCATCGCAACCGCGGGCGGCAATTTCTGGCAGCACGGTCATTCCGACGTGCGGCGGCAAGTAAACGCTGATCCGGTCGAGCTTCCCCTCCGGGACCTCGGCCAGCGACTTGTAAGCCGTCAGCCCTTCAATCACGTCGGCCTTGGGGTTGACCGGATAAACGGTATACCCCTGCTGCTGATGGGCCCTGACGGACTTGTTGCCGAACTTGCTGCGGTCGGCCGACGCGCCGAGGATGGCGACAGTGGGCATGGAGGGCTCAAACTTGCAAAAGTGACTGGGAACCCCTGTAGGCTGATGCTCCCAGGCAATCCTGTCAATACGCGGGTCCCGTGTCGCCATGTCAGCGGCTCGTTCGCCGGCTCGCCAGACCCTACAATGCGGACATGGAGAAATTCCACGCCACCACGATTCTCACCGTCCGCCACGGCGGCAAAGTCGCCATCGGCGGCGACGGCCAGGTGACGCTCGGCACCGCCATCATGAAGGCGGACGCCATGAAAATCCGCCGGCTCAAGGAGGGGAGCGTGCTGTGCGGCTTCGCCGGCAGCAGCGCGGATGCCTTCGCCCTGCTGGAGCGGTTTGAGGCCAAGCTGAAGGATTTTCCCGGCAATGTGCCGCGGGCGGCGACGGAGCTGGCCAAGGAATGGCGGACCGACCGGGCCCTCCGCCGGCTGGAGGCCCTGATGATTGTCGCCGATGCCAAGAACTCGCTCCTGGTCAGCGGCACCGGCGATGTTATTCAACCCACCGATGGCATCATCGGCATCGGCTCCGGCGGGAATTACGCGGTGGCCGCGGCCCGGGCTTTGCGGGCTCATTCGCAGCTTGCGGCGAGCGACATTGTCCGCGAGGCGCTTTCGATTGCCGCCGACATCGACATTTACACCAACAAAAATATCGTCGTGGAGGAACTTCCGTGCGGAAGCTGAAAGGATCCGGCCCAGCCCCGATTGTGCCGCGGGATTTGACGCCGCGGGAAATCGTGGCGGAGCTGGACCGCTACATCGTGGGTCAGAACGACGCCAAGCGGGCGGTGGCCATCGCCATCCGCAATCGCTGGCGGCGGCAACATCTGCCCGAGGAGATGCGGCAGGAGGTTTCTCCGAAAAACATCCTGATGATTGGGCCCACCGGCGTCGGCAAGACGGAAATTGCCCGCCGCCTGGCGAAACTGACCGGGGCCCCGTTCATCAAAGTCGAGGCGACCAAATACACGGAGGTCGGCTACTACGGCCGCGACGTGGAAAGCATGGTTCGCGAGCTCGTCGAGAACGCCATCGGGCTGGTCAGGGCGGCCGAGCGGACCAAAGTCGAGGACGAAGCCAACAAGCGGGTGGAAGAGCGGCTCCTCGACATGTTGCTAAAGGCCGGAAACGACGAAGAATCCGAGGACGAATCCCGCACCAAGGACCGCGAGAAGATGCGGGAGATGCTGCGGGCCGAGCTGCTCGAAAACGAAAAAGTCGAGCTGACGGTCGAGCATAAGGCGACGCCGGTGCTGGTCGGCGGCATGGGCATGGAGGGAATGGATTTCGGCATTCAAGACCTGCTCGACAAGCTGCCGCTCCCCAAGCACACCTCCCGCCGCGAGCTGACCGTGGCCGAAGCCCGCCAGATTCTCTTGGAGCAGGAAACGGAGTCCCTCCTCGATCCCGACAAGGTCAATGCCGCGGCCGTCGAACTGGCGGAGAACGTCGGCATCATCTTCATCGACGAGCTCGACAAAATTGTGGCCAGCGATACCCGTGGTGCGGATGTTTCTCGCCAAGGAGTCCAGCGGGATTTGCTCCCCATCGTGGAAGGGACGCACATCCAATCCCGCTACGGCCAGATACGGACAGACCACATCCTGTTCATCGCCGCGGGCGCGTTCCACAAGGCCAAACCCAGCGAACTGATGCCGGAGTTGCAAGGACGCTTCCCCATTCGCGTCGAGCTGCAGGACCTGACCAAAGACGACTTCGTCCGCATTCTCAAGGAGCCGCAGAACTCGCTGACCAAGCAGTACACAGCGCTGCTGAACACCGAAGGGGTCGAGCTGGAATTCGCCGAGGACGCGATTGACGCTCTGGCGGAGTTCGCCTTCCGGGTCAATCAAACCACGCAGAACATCGGCGCCCGGCGGCTGTACACAATTCTGGAACGATTGCTGGAGGACCTGAGCTTTGAAGCTCCGCACATGAAGATGGGGAAAGTGACCATCACGGCCGCGTATGTGCAGGAGAAGCTGGCGACGATTGCGGAAGATGAGGACCTGAGTAGGTACATTCTCTAATCATGTTGCGAGTCCAAAGTTTACCACTCGTTGCGATGTTCCTCGCTTGCGGTTTCGCACCCGCGATTGCAGAAGAAGAACGGGTCGAGCGTCCCAACATTATTTTCATCCTGGCCGACGATCTCGGCTACGGCGACGTCGGTTGCTACGGCCAGAAGCGGATTCAAACGCCGCACATCGACCGCCTGGCGAAGGAGGGGATGCGGTTCACCGACTTCTACGCGGGCTCGACCGTCTGCGCCCCGTCTCGCTGCGTGCTGATGACTGGCTATCACACGGGTCACTGCTTGATTCGAGGCAACTCCAAGGACAACCTACGGCCGGAAGATGTGACGCTGGCCGAGGTGCTAAAGAGTGCGGGCTATGCGACGGCTCTGTACGGCAAGTGGGGGCTGGGGCACGAAGGGTCAAACGGAGTGCCGACGAAGCAGGGCTTTGACCATTTCTTCGGATATCTCGACCAGCATCATGCTCACAACTATTACCCGGCATTCCTGATGAAACAGGAAGCCCGGTTTCCGTTGCGAAATGAAGTCCCGCCGGGAGCGACGGATTTCGGTAGCGGCGTAGCAAAGAAAAAGATTGATTACAGCCACGACCTGATTGCCGAGGAGGCGCTGCGGTTCCTTGGCTCTCAGAAATCAACCGTCGGTCCATTCTTCATGTACCTCGCCTTCACCACCCCGCACGCCAACAACGAGGCCGGCAAAGCGGGGATGGAAGTGCCGGACTACGGTCCTTATGCCCAATCCGACTGGCCCGAGCCGCAGAAGGGGCATGCGGCGATGATTACGCGGATGGACGCCGATATCGGCCGCATTCTGGCCAACCTGAAGGAGCAAGGCGAGGACGAAACGACTCTCATTCTCTTCTCCTCCGATAATGGCCCGCACCGAGAAGGAGGAGCCGATCC
Source organism: Pirellulaceae bacterium (assembly GCA_051004015.1). Classification (GTDB taxonomy): domain Bacteria; phylum Planctomycetota; class Planctomycetia; order Pirellulales; family Pirellulaceae; genus SXOA01. Next base: position 108,408 of record JBPCKT010000047.1, read on the forward strand.
TGCCTTCAACGATTCCAACGGTCCGCTCCAAGGGACGAAAAGAGACCTCACTGACGGCGGCATTCGGGTCCCCTTCATTGCCCGCTGGCCCGGCAAAATTGCCGCCGGCAGTACCTCCCATTTCGTCAGCGGCTTTCAGGACATCCTTCCGACGCTGGCCGAATTGACCGGTGCCAGCGAAACAGTTCCGAAGGATATCGACGGCATTTCCATTCTGCCGACACTCCTTTCGCAATCGGAAAGGCAGAAACAGCACGACTATCTTTACTGGGCCTTCTACGAAGGAAACCGCGCCGGTCAGGCGGTCCGCATGGGCAACTACAAGGCTATCCAGCAGCCACTCGCCAGCGCAGTGCGGCTGTATGATGTGTCGCGCGACATTGGGGAAGAGAAGGATCTTGCCGCGGCGAAGCCGGATTTGGTAGCGAAGGCGAAGGACGCGATGGCGAATGCGAAACGGCCAAGTGAGAAGTGGAAGTTCCCACTCCCCAAGACGAAATAGTCTTCGAGGTGCGACATGACGAGACGTGCGCTGTTGGTTATGGGCACATTGTTCCTACTCTTGGGCGTAAACCTCAAATCATCTTCCGCTGACAATCGTCCCAACTTCCTCGTCATCCTTTGCGACGACCTCGGCTATGGGGACCTTGGGTGCTTTGGACATAGGAGCATCAAGACGCCGCATCTTGACAAGCTGGCGAGCCAGGGGATTCGCTTTACGGATTGCTACTCCGCTGCGCCGGTTTGTTCGGCGTCGCGAGCGGGGCTGATGACGGGGCGGACGCCGAGCCGCGTGGGAGTTTACGACTGGATTCCGCAGGGGCACGTGATGCACTTGCGGAAGGAGGAGGTGACAATTGCCACGCTACTCAAGCAGGCCGGCTACTCCACCTGCCATGTCGGCAAATGGCATCTCAACGGAAAATTCAATTCCAACCAGCAGCCGCAGCCGGGGGACCACGGCTTTGAGCACTGGATGAGCACGCAGAACAACGCGGGCCCCTCGCACGAGAACCCCGTCAACTTCGTCCGCAATGGCCAGAAGGTGGGGCTGACGCAGGGCTACTCCTGCCAGGTGGTGGCGGAGGAATCGATTAAATGGCTGCGCGAAATCCGAGACCCCAAAAAACCGTTCTTCCAATTCGTTTGCTTCCACGAGCCGCACGAGCCGATTGCCTCGCCACCCGACCTGGTGGCCGAGTATCCCGATGCGAAGAAAGAAGGCGAAGCTCTTTACTACGCCAACGTCTCCAATATGGACCGGGCGGTCGGCAAGCTCTTGAGATATTTGGACGAAGCGAAGCTGACGGAGAATACACTCGTCTTTTTCACGTCGGATAACGGCCCGGAGACGCACCTCCGCTATCCCACCGGCTGGCGGTCGCATGGTTCGCCGGGTCCGCTCCGCGGGATGAAGCTGCACGTCTACGACGGCGGCATCCGCGTCCCCGGCATCCTCCGCTGGCCATCCCGCGTGAAAGCCGGCCAAACTAGCGGCCAGCCCATCTGCAACCTCGACCTGCTGCCGACGTTCTGCGAGCTCGCGGGCATTAAGCCGCCGCGGGACCGGCCACTCGACGGCGTCAGCCTGGTCTCCTTGCTCGATAACCAGCCGCTCGCCCGCACCCAGCCCCTCTTCTGGCATTACTACCGCTCCATCAGCGGTCCCAAAGCCGCGATGCGAATTGGCGACTACATGATTCTGGGTTCTTGGGAGGAAGAACAACTGCCATCCGGCACCGTGCAGAAGGGGGACATGGAGATTCTCAAGGGCAAGGAGCTCGTGGGATTCGAACTCTACAACCTCAAAGACGACATTGGCCAGCAGCGCAACCTGGCTCAAACAGAGCCGCAGCGTCTGGCCGAGATGCGGGACAAGCTGGTGAAACTCTACGCGGAGGTACAAAACGAAATGCCGGTATGGGATTTGCCAGTTCCCATGCCGCCCACCGTGAAGTCCAAAGACAAGAAGTAACTCCGCCAGCACGCTCGATGAAAACCTGCGTCATTCTCAATCCCAATGCCGGAACCGCTCTCGCCCAGGAGCAACTCGCGGAGCATCTCCAGCGGCTGCCGGGACTGACGATTGCGGAGACCAAGGAGCCGGGGGATGCGCGGCGATTGGCTGCGGAGGCTGTGCAAAACGACTGCGACCTGGTCGTGGCGGCGGGAGGTGACGGTACTATCAACGAAGTGCTCAATGGACTAGCTGTGGACTTCGGTCGCGCCGCCTTCGGCATTCTGCCGCTGGGAACCGCCAACGACTTCGCCCGCACCATCAACGTTCCCGCGGACGTTCCGGCTGCCGTCGATATTCTTCTCGCGGACCAACGGGAGCAGGTCGATGTGATTCGCTACACCGGCGAGGAAACCCGCTACTTCCTCAACGCCTCCGCGGGCGGTTTCAGCGGCCTGGTGAATGAGGCCCTGACCGACGAGATGAAGCAAACCTGGGGGCCGCTCGCCTATCTCCGCTCCGCGGCCGGAGTCCTGCCGAATCTGACGGACTATCGCACCTTCATTGCCTGCGACGATGAACCAGAAGAGAAGCTGCATCTTTACAACATGGTGGTCGCGAACGCACGCTACGTGGCCGGCGGCGTTCCCATCGCCCCCGAAGCCCAGCTCAACGACGGCCTGGCGGACATTGTCATCGTCCCTGCTGCATCCATGCTCGACTTGGCGGTTCTGGGTCCACAAATCTTGCTCGGTTCGCATCTCACCAGCGAGCTTGTACTTTTCCGCCGGGCCCGCAAGGTTTCCGTCCGCAGCGAGCCGGGCATGTGGTTCAACGTCGACGGCGAGTTGATCGGCAATGTTCCGGCAACATTCGAAGTCCTGCCCCGCGTGCTGAAACTTATCGTCGGTCCGCCGGTCCCAATGGAAGTAACCTGAGGCATCCATGTCTTTCCGTCATCTGGCAATTGCCCTGCTCCTGGTCACGCTCGTATCGACTCAACTTTCCGCCGAAGAGCGCCGCCCCAACATCATCTTCATCCTGGCCGACGACCTCGGCCCCGGACATCTCGGCTGCTACGGACAGAAGCAGATTGAGACGCCTCATATTGACCGCCTGGCAAAGGAGGGGCTGCGGTTCACGCAGGCCTATGCCGGCTGCACGGTCTGCGCTCCCAGCCGCAGCGTGCTGTTGACGGGGCTGCACACGGGACATTGCCCGGTCCGCAACAACGGCGGGCAGTATGTGATGCGGGATGAGGACGTGACCATCGCCGAAATCCTGAAGTCCGCCGGCTACGCGACCGGTTGCTACGGAAAATGGGGCCAGGGGGACCACGGCAGCCCGGGGGAGGCCATCAAGCAGGGATTTGACGAGCATTTCGGCTATTTGCATCAGACCCACGCCCATTTCTACTACCCGGAGTATCTCTGGAAGAACGACCACAAGTTCCCGCTGGAGGGAAACGTGGGCGGCAAGCATGGCCAGTACGCGCACGACGTGATCATGCAGCGGGCCGAGGACTTCATCCGCCGCAATCAGGCCAAGCCGTTCTTCCTGTATCTCACGCCGACCATCCCGCATGTGGAGCTGGCGGTCCCCGAAGATTCGCTAGACAAATATCGGGGCAAATTTCCCAAGCAACTCATCGACGACCCGCGTCCCGGCTACATCGACGCCGAAGACGGCTATGCCACCTATGCCGCCATGATTTCGCGGCTCGATGACGGCGTCGGCCGCATCATGGAGCTGCTGAAGAAGTTGAAGCTGGACGAGAACACCATCGTGTTCTTCTCCTCCGACAACGGCGCGCAAGGGAGCGGCGCCTGGCAGACGCTGATCACACAGTTCGACGGCACCGGCGGCCTCCGCGGCAGCAAGGGGGACATGTATGAAGGGGGCATCCGCACGCCGCTTTTGGTCCGCTGGCCGGGAAAAGTCAAAGCCGGCGACGTAACCGAGTTGGCCGCTTATTTTCCGGATGTTCTGCCAACGCTGGCCGAAGTTGCCCATGCGGAGATTCCTGCCAGGCTAAAGATTGACGGTCTTTCCATCGTCCCGGAACTACTCGGTGAGAAAGCAGCCGGCCGCGCACAGCCGCGGCACGAATTCCTGTACTGGGAACTCCCCGTAGGCAACAAAGGGGATCTCCAGCAGGCCGTGCGGATGGGGAACTGGAAGGCCGTGCGCCGCAAAAGTGCGTTGCCGCTGGAACTCTATGATCTGGCCGCGGATCCAAAGGAGACGAAAGACCTGGCGGCTGAGCAACCGGCGGTCGTGGATAAAATTGAGGAATTTCTCAAGACCTGCCGTGTGCCCGACCGGCCGCCGATTCCGGTGGAGTTGCCGCCGGGGAAGAAGTACGAGTAGCGCCTATCCCAGCCGCTGGTAATCCTCCGGCGTATCAATGTCGCTAAACGCGGAACCTCCCGCGGGCTCGATGGAGTCGCACGGAACCTCTCGACTTTCGTACCGCAGCCGCAAGACATTGAGCCCTGAGGTCGCCGGCAGCGAAAAGACCTCGGTGGCCAGAGTCCACGGAAAGAGGACCGGATGGCCGCGCTTGCCCCCCAGCGTGGGAACCAGAATCATTGAGTGCTTGAGGTCATGAGCCGCGATGAGCGCATCGATCACCCGTGGCGACAGATTCGGCATATCCGCCGGCGCGAGCAGCCAGGCATCCTCCACTGTGGGAGCGAAGTTGGCTTCTATGTGCCGCAAGCCATACTGCACCGAGTCTTTCATTTCCGGTGGGGCGATGGCCGGCGTCACGACTTCCGCGCCATGAATGCGGCAAATATCCCGCAAGTCACGATCATCCTGCCGGACGACGACGAAAACTTTGTCCATCTGGCTCGCCTTCCACGCTGCCAAGGTCTTCTCGATCAACGTCCCGCCATGCATCGGCAACAACAGCTTGGGCGCGCCCATCCGGGTGCTATTGCCGGCGGCGGGGATGATGGCGAAGAAGCGGGAAGACATGCTTACACTTCGACGTTCTTGGGCCTTCCCGGCACCTGACCATTCAGATTACGGTGGGCGACCAGCTCCGCACAAATGCTGACGGCGATTTCGGGCACGGTCTGGCTGCCGATGTCGATGCCGAGCGGGGCATGGACTTTCGCCAGCGACTCCGCGGAAATCCCTTCCGCCAAGAGGTCATCGAAGATCATTTTGATCTTCCGCCGGCTGCCGATGAGGCCGACGTAGCGAGCGCCGCGGTTGACGAGGTGCAGCAGCGCTTCCTCGTCGTGGTTGTGTCCGCGGGTCACTATCAGGCAGTAGGTGTCCGGCGAAATTTCGAGACTGGGCAGAACTTGATCGATATTGCCGGCAATCAGCCGTTGGGCCTTGGGAAACCGTTCGTGGGCCACGTACTCTTCCCGGTCGTCCACCACCCACAAATCAAAATCAAGCTGCACCGCCAGGTCTCCCACCGCCTTTCCCACGTGCCCGCCGCCGACAATCACCAGGCGGCAGCGGGGAAGGACCGGCAGGAAAGCGATGCCGCCTAACGCGTAGGGCCGCGGGCGGGAGACCAGGGGACGAAGTTGCAGCAAAACCGCGTCTGGCGGATGGCCTTCCGCGTGTAAGGACGACAGGCATGAGCCGGCGGCATCGAACAGGTAACTCGTCGGCGCTCTCAGCCCGCTCGCTTCAGCGTCGAAGACAATGGCTTCCGTCACACCCTGGCCGGCAGCAATCCGCTCGGCGAGCGTTTGAAAGTACCGCCTGCTCTCGTCGCCGCCAGAAATCGGCTCGACCAGGATTTGCATCCGCCCGCCGCAGATCAGGCCGTCGTCCCAGCCGTAATCGCTGTCGAGCTGGAACTTGCAGACTTCGCTCCGGTTTTCCTGGAGCAAGCCGAGGGCCCGCCGCTTGACCTCCGCCTCCACGCAGCCGCCGCCGAGGGTTCCCTGCTGCGAGCCATCCTCAAAGACCAACATGGTCGCTCCCGCCTTCTGCGGCGTGGAGCCCCGCGTTTCCACCAGGCGGCAATAGGCCAGCGGCGTCTGGGTTTCGAGGGCGGAAAGCAGGCGGCGGACAATGTCTCGCATGAAGAGCTAACCCACTGGCTCCAGAATCTGCAAGGAGACTTTCTTCACAAAGTCCTTCACCTTGGGGCGGTACGCCATCATGTGCGGCGCGATGAGGTGTGTCTCCAGGGCGGCCACGCTCTCCCATTTTTCCACGACCACGACGACATCATCCCGCAGCGGCCCCTGCACCGGCAAATGCGTGGCGTGATCGACCGACGGAAAGTACTCCAGGCACCCTTTTTCCGCGAGCACCAGCGGCACGAGTTTGCGGAACTCCGCCAGGAACTCCGCACGCTTGCCGCCATTGAGCTCAATCGAAGCCAGCACGACAATCATGGAGTCCTCCCGCACAATGAACACCCGCTTGCCCTCTTATTGTGAAGCCGCCCCAGTGGCGGAACAATAGGGCATTGTCCGCAGTATCACCTGAGCATTTCGCCATGCAGATTCCCCTCAGCGTCGAAACCGCCGTCTTGGGCCGTTACTCCGCCGCCTCGAAAACCGTCGAGCCCGCCCTGTGTTGCCCGGTGAGCTACGACCGCAAATACCTGGAGGTCCTTCCCGCCGAGCTCATCGAGCGGGATTACGGCTGCGGCGATCCTTCCCGTTTCGTAAAACCGGAAGAGATCGTGCTGGACCTCGGTTCGGGGGGCGGAAAGATTTGCTACATCGCTTCGCAGATTGTCGGGCCCAAGGGGCGGGTCATCGGCGTCGACATGAATGACGATATGCTCGCCCTGGCCCGCAAATATCAACAGGAAATCGCCGGCCGCATCGGCTGGGACAACGTGACCTTTCACCGCGGCCGGATCCAAGACCTGGCTCTCTCCCTCGACCAGCTCGATGCGCTGATGCTGGCCTCCGGGCCGATCGTATCGACCCAGGATTACCTCGCTCTGCACAGGCAGATTGAACAGACTCGCCGCATCGCACCTTTGATCCCCAGGGAATCCATCGACGTCGTCCTGTCCAACTGCGTCCTGAACCTCGTCGACGAAGCCGACCGCGAGCAGCTCTTCCGCGAGGTCTTCCGCGTGCTCCACCCCGGCGGACGGGCCGTCATCAGCGATATCGTCAGCAGCCGCCCTGTCCCTGCTGAGCTCAAAGCCGACCCGACCCTGTGGAGCGGCTGCATCAGTGGGGCCTTCGAAGAGCAAGAATTCCTGCGAGCTTTCTCGGCTGCCGGCTTTGGCAGCGCACTGCTTGTCACGCGGCAAGTGGAACCTTGGACGGTGGTCGAAGGAATTGAATTCCGCAGCGTCACCGCGCGTGCGTACAAGGCGGACCGGACCCTGCTTCCCGAACCTGAAGTGAAATTGGACATTTCTTGCTCCGGCCAGGAAGAGTGCTGCTAAGCAGTCAGCGTCAATACGTCGGAATGGCTAAGACGAAGCCCGCTGCTTACGGATGGGGCCGGTGATCTGAATGCGCAGCGGCTCCCCTTCGAGGTCTTTGGGAAGGGTGCTGCGAATCTGCTTGGTGTCGGATTCCAGATGTACCGTGATGGCGGGACCTCCCGGCGCCGATTCGTCGATATCCACGCCGCAGACGCCGGGCTTTTGCAGCAGCTCGGCGGAGTGGCGGCGCTTGATTTCCTTGAGCTTGTCGACGGTAGCCATGGTGGCCTCCTGAAGGAGAGTTTTTCTCGACTGCTCATCTTACCCCTGGCACTCTTTTCAGGCGAGGCTGACCTTGAGCTTCGCGAACACATCCTGGATGTGGTTGGCGAACGTCAGACTGCCGTTGGTAGCCCCCGCAAATAGCAGGCCGACTACCTTGTTGGTAGCCCTTTCCAGAATGGCCGAGCCGGAATCGCCCGAATCGCTGAAGCGCTTGCCGCTCAGGCCGCGAACGGCGATCTGGTCCTGGAACACGACATTGCCGACGTCGTAGGGAATCGTGACGTCGAACGAGACACTGGAGACACGCCCCGCACGATAGGAGGTGGTCCGCCCGAATTTATGCACTACGGTATCCACGGTCGCGGTGGCCACGCCTTGCGGCGCGCCGATGAACATAATATTACGCGTGGCGATGCCGGCGCTTTTGAGCTTGGCGATCGCGCCGTCCACTAAATTGTCCGTGCGGTCCGCCCGCAGCTTGATCCAGCGGGTCAGGCTGGCGACCTGGTCGGTCGCCGCATTCCCACCGTCGAGAAAGCCGGGCTGAAAAATGGGGGAACCGGCGGGAATCGTGATCCGGGTAACTCCACCGGCGTCAACGCCGTTTTCGCCCGCAATGACATGGTTGTTGCTGAGGATGTATTTATTTCCCTGAGCGTCCTTGACCAGCAGACCAAACGTGCCGGCCATGACGAACTGTCCGCCAGGAATTTGAAAACCCACGGAGCTGCCCGGCGGAGCGGGACGGATTTTCTGCCGCGGATTAGGCATGGCCTCTGCCTGGGGGGCGGCGGCAACGCGACGGGCCGAGGCTTTCTTCTTGCCCTGGGGAACAATGTTCCCGACCTCCTCCACATCGGTCGGAATGCCGTTGACCTGCTTGGGAATGGTTTCGGTTTTGGAGAGGCTGGAAGGAGCGACCTTGGACCGGACCAGGAACTTGATGGACTGGACCCCTGAGGGAACTCCATCGACGTGCTTTTCGTCGATCCCGACCCCCACGATGTTGCTCGCCCCCGAGGCCGCCAAGGCGCTGGCCCGAAAGCCGAATGCGGCCAGCGGCGTGGCGGCGGCATTCGCGGTGAGATACCGGCTGGACATTTCCTGCTTGGCCGCGGCCAGGCCGGCCATGATGGACGAAGTGGCTGCGGAAAACGCGGTGAGCTGCAGAGTCATAGACTGCCCCTTTCCAGAATGTGAGAAACGGCGACCAAGACAAGATTGTGACGAATTCGCCGCGCCGATTGCAATGGCCTAAATAGGTCATGGAGCGCCAGTCATCACGGAATTTCCTCCTGACCTTCCAACTCCTCGTCCGGGTCTGTCCAAATCGCCCGCCCCTCGGCTTCCAGGTGCTCGAAGTTAGGGAAGGAGGTGATCGGGGCCTCAACCTTCATTCGGTCCTTGAGCTCCCCCGCAAACCCGGCGATCAGCGTGTTGTAGACCTTGAGCCTCTCGCAAAGCTGCGTCAGGTCGCGGCTTTCCCAGTATTCTCCTTCGTCCTGAACCTTCTCCACGATGCCGAGGGACTGGGCGGCGTCGAGCATCTTGATGAGATTCAGATGGCAGCGGAGAAAATTCTCCTGCCCGCCGGCCTTGGGGTTGCTGGCGTACTGCGTTTTGCAAAACGATTGCCACGACCAACCGGTCAGCCCTGTTTCCATCCGCTCCCCGTCCGGCGCGGTGACAAACTCCGGATAAAGCGCCAGCCCAAAATCCGCCGGCTCGCACCCTTCCCCCACCGCCACAAAAAACCCAATCAAATGCGTCGGCGTGACGGAGATCCAGTCCTCCTCCCCCTGCTTCAAATACCGGGAGCCATGCAGCAACAGCGTGATCGGCACATCCCGCCGGCCATGCTCGAATTCACAGGCATCCCCCGTGAGTTCAAACACCTCCGTCACCAGGCGGAACGGCAGCTCTTTGGCCGTGGCCTGGAGCTTTTCGATGAGGCAGCGGGCCTCCATTGCGGAGGTGGCGGCGGGCGCTTTGAGAGTGAAGTGAAGGGTGAGGCCCATGGAAGGTGTCGGGTTGATTGAGTTCGTAGAGAAGACGAGTCACCTAAACACTGGATACGCTTACGCGATAATTGCCGGTGTTCACGGGTTCCTCTTCTCTATTCGGGTTTGTACCGGTGAATTCGCAATACCTTTGCGTGGAATTTCTGGAACTGCCATTTGTAACCGATTGCAGAGGTCGATGGCTGCGGCATGCAGCGACTGGCCCGTGGCTGCGGCCCAGAGGTCCAACTGGTTTCCGGCAGAGCCGCACTTGAAGCAGCGATAGGCGTCCTTCTGGAGATTGGCGGAGAACGTTCGGCCGCGACGCGTGCCGGCCGGGTGCAACGGACAGACGCCCCGGACCTGATTGCCGCTCGTCTCGGATGCCTGGACCTTCAACAGGTCCAGCACCTGCGTCATGCTGACGAGTTGCCGCAGAGCTTTGAAATCGACGCTTGGCACCGTTCACCGCGCGAATAGAGAAGAGGAACCCGTAACTTATCGCCAGGGATTTCGTCCGTGCCTTTGAGACGATCTCACTTCTATGCCAGCAGATACATCAATTTCAACAGGGCTTTGTTGGTGGATCGGAAGAGCGGCCATCGCCCAACGGAAATGAATCAAGCACTCGGTCGATGATCGCTTGAAGGCAGTATCGCTTCGTTCGGCGAACACGATTTAGAAACGCCGGGTGGTATGTCCGGAAAGAAAGCGCGGGCAAGTGTCCCGCCGAGATATGCGATAATTCATTGACCGGGTGTCCGTTAACTGCTCGAAACTCGGCGTCGGGAAAGGCATGTCGGATGATGCCGTCGTATCGAGGTCCAGTCAGAAAAATTACAACGTCAGGCCGGAGAATGTCTATCTCTTGCGCTACGATATTGCCCTGAATCGCCAGAATGGCCTCCAGGTGGGGTGAGTAAATAGTTTGCTGGCCTTTATGGTTCAGCTTGAACAAATTAGTCCACATGACTGAACGACGATTACTGTCGGTGACTTGGCCGTGCAATGCCTGCCGCAGCGAGGCAAAGTATCTCCCGAAAGTCCCATGACCATATTCTGCAATGTCGAATTTCCGATAGACAGCCAAGCATTGGTCGATATTGGAGGCTTCGAGAAACGCCAGGTAATCACATTCGAGCCAACCGTTGTTTTCCTGCCCGACAACGACGACCTTCGGTTTTGACGCCTCATATCCGTCATCGACGGCAAGCAGAAATGGCCCGTTCAATTGCTTCAATATCGAGCTTGCGTCGCAGCCGACCCGCTCGCATACGACGGACCGATCGATTAGTGGAGAATATGCGACGTTCAGTCGGTCTTGAAGTATCACGGAATACGTCTTTACCCTAGGGGAGAGGAAGTTACGCCAGCAGCTCCCTGACCACCTTCCCCGCCACGTCGGTCAAACGGAAGTCGCGGCCTTGGTACCGGTAGATGAGCCGCTCGTGGTCGATGCCCAGGAGGCTGAGCATCGTGGCGTGGAGGTCGTTGACTTCGACGATGTTTTCGACCGCGTTGTAGCCCAGGTCGTCGGTCGAGCCCCAGGTGATGCCGCCTTTGATGCCGCCGCCGCAGAGCCAGCAGGAGAAGCCTTTGATGTGATGATCGCGGCCGTTCCCCTGGGCCATCGGCGTGCGGCCGAACTCGCCGTGCCAGAGGATGAGAGTGTCCTTCAGCATGTCGCGGTTCTTCAGGTCGGTGATGAGGGCGTAGCATCCCTGGTCCACTTCCTTGGCGGTGCCGGCGACGTGGTCCTTCACGCTGCCATGATGGTCCCAGTCGCGATGATAAAGCTGGATGAACCGCACCCCCCGCTCGGCCAGGCGGCGGGCGAGGAGGCAATTGGCGGCAAAGGTGCCGTCGGAGCCCTTGGTGCCGTAGAGATCGAGCACATTTTGCGGCTCGGCGGAAACGTCCATCAGGTCGGGAACACTGGTCTGCATCTTGAACGCCAGCTCGTACTGGGCGATGCGGGTGGCGATTTCGGGGTCGTCCACCGCCTCGTTTTCCAGACGGTTGAGTGAGGCGGCGCTGGCCACGATTTCCTGTTGCTGCTCGAGAGAGACACCGGCGGGGCGGTTGACGTACAGCACGGGGTCCCCCTTACTCCGCAGCTCCACACCCTGATACCGGCTGGGGAGAAAGCCGCTGTGCCACTGCCGGCTGGCGATGGGCTGGGCCTGGCCGAATTTGCCGGTGGAGGTGAGCACGACAAAGCCGGGAAGGTTGTCGGTCTCCGCCCCCAGGCCGTACGTGAGCCAGGAGCCGAACGCCGGCCGGCCGGAAATGGTGGTTCCCGTGTTGAAGTAGGTGTGAGCCGGGTCGTGGTTGATGGCCTGTGTGCGGAGGGAGTTGACGATGCAGATATCGTCCGCGATTTCGCCGATCTTGGGGAAGATTTCGGCAATCTGCTGGCCGGACTTCCCAAACTTCTTGAACGGATGCTGCGGACCAAAGCAGTTCAGCTTAGCTCCCTGCAACTGAGCAATCGGCTGTCCCTTGGTGAAAGACTCCGGCATCGGGTTGCCGTGCATTTCGGCCAGCTTGGGCTTGAAGTCGAAGGTTTCCAGGTGCGAGGGTCCGCCCGCCATCGTGAGGATAATGACCCGCTTGGCCTTGGGGGCGAGATGGAAGGGATTGATGATGCCGCGAGACTTGGCCGCAGCACCAGAATCCGCGCCCAGGAGCAATCGCTGGCTAGCAGCCTCGCCAAGCATCGCCGCGAGAGCTGTTGCGCCGATGCCGCTGGCGGCGCGGCCGAGGAAGGCGCGGCGAGGGAGGGGGGCTTGGAAGTGGGTGGGGAAGAGGGAGTAGGACATTTCGGTAGTGGGACGATGAGATTGGGAGCGAGCGAGGGATTTCAAAAAACTATTCGTCGTCCTCGTGACTAACTGCCAAGTCAAGGAGCCGTTTGAGAGGCAGCTTGAAGCCCGGCAACAGGGGTGTCTTGTAAATTTCACTTTCCTCGACGACCCGCTTCGCAAGTTTGGCCGGCGGCTGAAAATAGACAGTCATCGTTTTCTGAAAGCGGTCGATGACCCAGTATTCTTTCGCGCCAAGCTCCAGATACTCGTCGCGTTTTTCCTCGTAGTCGCGGAGGAAGGCTCGTTTGCCTGGACCGACGAACTCAACGATGATGCTCGGCAAATCCCGCTTGGACCGAATCGGCCGGCCATAACCAATCCAAATCGCTCGGTCTACTCGCCGAATTCCGACGCGCGTTTTCACTTCTCGTTCGGTCATCGTCGCATCCAGGCATTTGCCTTGCCGATGCTCATATTTGTACTTTCGAAGCAAGAATTCCAGTTCACCATTGGGATTTGCTTCGCCGTCAGAAGGAGGAGGAGACACGACAACAACTCCGTTGATTAATTCATACCGGTAGCGCGGGTCAACATCTTCAAACTCAATCGCTTCAAACTCATCGGGCGTCATCAAGATGCCCGCCGAATCGGCGGCGAGCAGCCTCGTCGGCCGGGGAAGCATTTTTTTGCGGGGGTAAAGGGCGTTCATGGCGTTCTCCGGATAGTACTCATCACGCTCCGCGTGATGACCTTCGCCTCACGCGGAGCGTGAGGAGTACTTTAATTCCTCGTAATCGTCTCATGCAGATTCAGCAGCACACGGGCGATGCTAGTCCAGGCGGCGAGTTCGGCTTTGTCGAGATCGGCGGGGACTTTCGATTCGCCGACGGCCAAGAGTTTTTCGGCGGATGCTGGGTCGGCTTTATACTGCTGCAGGTGCTTTTCGTAGAGCGGCAACAAGACCTTCAGCTCACTTTCGCGTGGGGAGCGGGTGAGGACTTCGCGGAAGGCGAATTCCAGCCGCTTGCCGGTTTCGCCGCCGCCGTTTTTGACGATGCGGACGGCCAGGGCGCGGGCCGCTTCGACGTAGGTGGGGTCGTTGAGCAGAACCAGGGCCTGCTGCGGCGTGTTGCTGCGGGGGCGATTGACCGTGCATTCCTCGCGGCTAGGGGCGTCAAAGGCCAGCAAACTGGGGTTGAGGAACGTGCGCTGCCAATAGGTGTAGAGTCCGCGGCGATACAGGTCGTCGCCGTGGTCGTTCATCCATTCGCGAGTCGGGAAATTCAGATACTGCCAGTAACCGGCGGGCTGGTACGGCTTGACGCTCGGCCCGCCGATTTTTTTGGTTAGGAGGCCGGAGAGGGCCAGGGCATTGTCCCGCACCAATTCTGCATCCAGGCGGAAGCGGTCCTGACGAGCGAAGAAGTTGTTCAGCGGGTCCTTCTCCTTGAGCTGCGGGGAAACGAGCGACGACTGCCGATACGCTTTTGACATCACCAACAGCTTCACCAGGCGCTTCACGTCCCAACCGCTTTCCATGAAGTCAACGGCGAGCCAATCGAGCAACTCCGGATGCGTCGGATATTCCCCCTGCGTGCCAAAATCTTCGAGCGACCGGCTGAGGCCGCGGCCGAAGGCGAGCTTCCAGAGCCGATTAACAAAAACGCGGGCCGTGAGCGGATTGTCGCGGCTCGTGACCCAGCGGGCAAAATCAAGCCGCGTCAGCCGCTGCTGATTTTCAGCCGGCTGGGGAGCGGCGACGACCGAAGTCAGAAACTCCGGTACCGCGGGGAATACTTCCTGACCGGAATCATCCAGCCAGTTGCCACGGGGCAAAATCCGCATGGTCCGCGGAGCGGCCGCCATGCTGACGAGCGTTTGCGGAGCGGCATCGACGATGGTCTTCTTTTCGGCTTCGAGCTTGGCAAGTTTTTCGCGGTCTGGCGCAAGTTCCGGCGCTATACCACGGAAATAAGCCGCCAGCTTCTGCTTCTGAGCATCATTCCGTCCGGCGACATCCGCCTTGACGATTTCGACGATGTCGGCGGGCAAACCCGTCTCGCTCAGCGACGGCTTGGCGGCGGTCGTCAGCGAGAGGCGAAAGCGGCCGATGTTGTGCTGCGGGAAAGTAGATTGATGTTGCATCTTGACCACGATTTTCGACCCCGGTCCACCGGGAATTGGCGCGGCGAACGTGAAGACGGCTGCGTGATTCGCCGCCTTCTCGTGGCCGCTCACGGCCCAGCCGGTGTTGGCCTTGTCGTCGATGGCATTAGCGATGGGATAGGTCTCCTGCGAGTAGTCCGCCTCCGCTGTCGAGAGCTTCACCGGCTTTACGTCCCCGCCGAGCGACGCCGCTTGCACTTCAAAGCCGGTCAGCACGAAGTTGCCGTTGCCGCGGGAGAGGCTCTTATTGCCGAAACTCTCGTCGGTCAGCGCCTCCAGCCGAATGCCGGTGAGCTTCTCCTTGTCGGTTGAGAGCGTGACGGTGTAGGTGTCCTGAGCCGGATTGGCCCCCGTCGAGAGGATGGACAAATCGTCCCTCGTTTCCAGCGTTGAGCCTCCTGCGGATTCAGCTATTTCGGGTTTCACCGGCGCCCAAGCGGAGATGTTCTTCGCCAGCTCGTCCTTGGCGGCGGATTCCCATTTGGCCAGAGCCGCGTCTAGCTCGGGGGTTTGGGTATCTAGTTTGCCCTTCAAAGCAGCCAGCTCACCATCAATAGCCGCAATCCGCTTCTCCTGCTCCAGGGTCGGGATTTTTGTCTGATCCTGCCGGCCGACTGCTTTTTCACTGACATCCGCGAAGAATGCCGCGAAGCTGTAGAAGTCCTTCTGCGTGTAGGGGTCGAATTTGTGGTTGTGGCATTCGCAGCAGCCCATCGTCCCCGCCAGCCAGATGACGGAAGTGTTTCGCACCCGGTCGGCAGCGTATTTGGCGGCGTATTCCTTCGGCTGAGCCCCCCCCTCTTCAGTCGTTTGCAGCAGCTTGTTGTAGCCGCTGGCGATCCGCTGCTCGGTGGTGGCATTCGGCAGGAGGTCACCGGCGAGTTGCTCCTGCGTGAACAGGTCGAAGGGCTTGTTCTGGTTGAAGGCCGCAATGACGTAATCGCGGAAGGGGGCGATGTCACGGTGGTTGTCGCTGTGATAGCCGGCGGAGTCGGCGTAGCGGACGACGTCCAGCCAGTACATGGCCATCCGCTCGCCATACTGCGGCTCCGCGATTAGCCGGTCCACGACCTTTTCGTACGCCTGCGGGGAAGCATCGGCCTCAAAGTCCGCCAACTGCTGGGGCGTTGGCGGCAGGCCGGTGAGGTCGAACGAGAGTCGCCGCAGCAGCGTCCGCTTGTCGGATTCGGGGGACGGATGCAACCCCGCTTCTTCGATGGACGCCAGGACAATGCGGTCGATGTCACCAGCCGGCCAGGCGGCGTCCTTCACCGGTGGCAGTGGTGCGCGGATCGGTTTGAGATAGGACCAGTGCTGGTCATATTCCGCCCCCTGGTCGATCCATTTGCGAATCAGCTCGATTTCCTGCTCGGTCAAGGCCGGCTTTTTCGACGTGGCCGGCGGCATCTTCATTTCGGGGTCGGTGGAAGTCACCCGCAGAATCAGCTCGCTTTCTTTCGAGTTGCCTGGCTTGAAAACGTGCTTTTCGAGTGCCACCTCCCGCACATCCAGCCGAAACTCTCCCTTCCGCTCCGCCTCATCCGGGCCGTGGCAGGCGTAGCACTTTCCCGCCAGGATCGGCTTGATATGCCGGCTGAAACTGACTTTCGTCTCGGCGGCGGTAACGGGGGAAACGAGCGCGAGTGCGGCGGAAACGGCGAGAATCATTACGCAAGAAAACAGATGCATCGCGGCGAGCTCCGGGCAAGGAGTTGAAGGCGGGACAACCAGTCATTTTAACGTGCCAGGTGGGCACAAGGGGGAAGATTGATTCTAAAATGGAGGAAAGCCCAGGACAACCAACGAATGCCCGCCATCCACGAAGAGCACCAGAAGCAAGGCCCGCAGTCCATCCGCTGCGTCGTCATCACCGTCAGCGACACCCGCACGCCCGAAACCGATACCGGAGGGCAGACGGTCATCCACCATCTGACGGCTGCGGGGCACCAGATCGTTGCCCGCGAGATCATTCCCGACGATCCCGCCCGTATGAAACCGCTGCTGCTATCCCTTCAAGCCCGCGATGACATCGACGCCATCCTGATGACCGGGGGCACCGGCATTTCCAGCCGCGACCAAACCTTCGAGACCGTTTCAGCCCTGCTTACCAAGCCACTCCCCGGCTATGGCGAAATCTTCCGCATGCTCAGCTTTCAAGAGATCGGCCCCGCCGCCATCCTTAGCCGGGCCATTGGCGGGCTCCTCGGCCGGAAAGTCCTGCTCACCATGCCCGGCAGCCCTGCGGCCGTGAAGCTGGCCATGGAGAAAATCATCATTCCCCAGTTGCCGCATTTGCTGCGGGAGGCGAGCAGGTAGCCAAAATGCGCCGAACAAAGCTCACTCGGGGCGGGTAGCTAGGGCTAAAAAAAGTCCCACTTTCTTTTTGCGAAGTGCCTTTCTTTGATATGGACATGTGTATAATATTGGTTGGTCGCCAGCGGCTGCCGGGCTTCCAGTGCGCGCGACGATGGTTGTGGTGGTGCGAAATGGGAGTGATTGGTAGGCGGTTTCGAGCGGTAAGTCGCGCACCGAAATGAATCTGCAAAATGGTTATCACGGACTCGCAGCGGCGATGAATCAAGAAAGAGACTATGAATCAGACTTACGGCGACGGACTGCTATGAAACATATGTATACATACGAACTTGCGACAAGAGTCGTCGCCGTAAGTGCCTGAAAAACCGAGGCCAGAATCATGAATAAAACTCGACCTTTGGGGGGTGCCAGGCTGGTTATCGGGCTTATCACTCGCGGAGCCGTGGGTTGAAGCCCGCACACTCCCCTGCGAAGATGAGCGTCGAAAGTCGTCAGACAACCTGGAGAATTACCATGCCGTCACCGGCAAAGAACCTGAGCACCAAACTCGTCCTCGCCGTGCTTGTCGGCCTGCTGGCTCTGCTGGTCAGCAACGGTCTGGTCAGCCAGGAGAAAAAGCCCGCCGAAACCGACGCGGCGGATAAGGACTACGCCGCCGAGCTGCCGCAGATTCCGGCGACGGAGGCCAAGGATGCGGTGAAGACGTTTACCGTGGCCAAAGGGTTCAAGATGGACCTCGTCGTTGCCGAGCCGCTGGTGACGGACCCGATTGCCCTGGCCATCGACGAGAACTTGCGGATGTACGTCGTGGAAATGAACGGCTACAGCGAAAACCGCGACGACAAGCTCAGCAAGATTCGCCTGCTGGATGACAAGGACGGCGATGGGAAGTATGAAACGAGCAAAGTCTTTGTCGACAAGCTGAACTGGCCCACGGCGATTGCCTGCTGGGACGGCGGTATCATCGTGGCCGATGCCCCCGACATCCTTTGGTTCAAGGACACAACCGGCGACGATGTGCCGGACGAAAACAAGGTCCTCTTCACCGGTTTCGGTATCAGCAACGTGCAGGGGCTGATCAACTCGTTCAACTGGGGGCTCGATAACCGCTATTACTGCTCCACTAGCAGCACCGGGGCGGAAGCGACCAAACCAGGCGACCTCAGCTTCAAACCGCTCCCTCTTCGGGGCCGCGATTTCGCCCTCGACTGCCGCGGCATGGCGCTGGAGCCGACCACCGGCGGAGCCCAGCACGGCATGTCATTCGACGACTGGGGGAACCGCTTCATCTGCTCCAACAGCGACCACATTATTCAGGTGATGATTGAGGACCGTTACCTGGCCCGCAATCCGTACCTGGCCGCGACTACGCCGAAGAAGAGCATCGCCGCCGACGGACCGCAGGCCGACGTCTTCCGCACCAGCCGCGTCGAGCCCTGGCGCGTGGTCCGGACGCGGCTGAGGAAAAAGGGGATCGTTCCAGGCATCGTGGAAGGAGGGGGGCGGGACTCGGGATATTTCACCAGTGCGACCGGCGTGACCATCTATCGCGGCAACGCCTGGCCCAAGGAATTTCACGGCCTGGCCATCGTCGGCGACGTGGGAAGCAACATCATCCACCGCAAACGGCTGGAGGAGAACGGCCTGGAGTTCAAAGCAGTGCGGATCGACGAAAAATCGGAGCTGGTCGCCTCCACCGACAACTGGTTCCGCCCCGTGCAGTACGCCAACGCCCCCGACGGCTCCCTCTACGTCTGCGATATGTACCGCGAAACCATCGAGCACCCGGCCAGCTTGCCCCCCGCCATCAAGAAGCACGTTGACCTGACCAGCGGACGCGACCGGGGCCGCATCTGGCGACTCATTCCCGAGAGCTTCAAGCAGCCGAAGCTGGAGAAGCTCGGCGGCAAAACGACCGAGCAACTCGTCGCCCTACTGGAAGACCCCAACGGCTGGCACCGAGACACGGCGTCGCGGCTGATCTATCAGCGGCAGGACCAAAAGGCCGTTTTACCGCTGGTGAAGCTCGCCACCAAGTCGGCTTCACCGCTGGGCCGCATCCATGCCCTGTATGCCCTCGCCGGGCTGAACGCCTTGGAAGCCGAGATGGTCTTCGCCAACCTGGAAAACGAAAACGCTCACGTGCGGCAACATGCCATTCGCCTGGCGGAGCAATTTATCTTTGATGCACCGGGCATTCGCAATTTACTCACCGAGAAACTTCCGAAAGATGAATCGCTCCATGTCCGTTATCAGTTGGCTCTCTCGCTGGGTGAATTCCCCGCGGAGATTGCCACGCAAAACGTGGCCCTGGCGGAACTGGCGGTGAAAGACGGCGCGAACCCCTACATGCGAACCGCCATTCTTAGCTCGCTCAAGGAAGGTGCCGGAGACTTGCTCCTGCGGCTGCGGAAGAATGCAGAGTTCCGTGCCACCGCACAAGGTCGTGAACTCATCAGGATGCTCGCCACGCAAATCGGGAAGCAGCAGGATCCGGGAGATGTGGTCGCCTTGCTGCAAACACTGACGAACCTCGACAAGGAAGACCCCGCCGCATTTCAATCCATCATTCAGGCACTGGCCGCCAAACCGGGAAGCGACCTGGCGAAGAGCCTGGAGCAAGTTACTGGCGGCAAAGCGGCCGAAGTGATGAAGGCTGTCTTCACGAGCGCCCTCAAATCCGCTGGCGACGAAAACCTGACTGCCGCCAAACGGGCCGCTGCGGTCAAGCAACTCTCGACGGGTACTTTCGCCGATGCCGCCGAGCTGCTGACGAGCTTCCTAGAACCGACGCAGCCGGCGGAATTCCAGGGAGCAGCGCTTTCCACCCTCGGCTCGTTCGACAGTCCCGAAGTGGCCGGCCTGCTCATCGAGCGTTACGCCGCCATGAGCCCACGGCTCAAGTCGCAGGCCGCCGACGTCCTGTTTTCCCGCGCGACCTGGATTGTGGCCCTGCTCGATGCCATCGAGAAAGAGGCCATTCCGCTGGGTGACTTCGATCCTGCCCGGCTCAAGCTGCTCACGGAACATGCCGACGAAGGCGTCCGCGAGCGGGTCAAGAAAATCGTGGCCAAACTGCAAGTGACCAAGCGCGGCGATGTGCTTGCGGCCTACAAGCCGGTGCTGGAAATGAAGGGAGACGCTGCCCGTGGCAAAGAGGCGTTCAAGAAAACCTGCGCGGCCTGCCACAAGCTGGAAGGTGTCGGCTTTGAGCTCGCCCCCAACCTGGCGGCGATGAAGAACCGCGGGCCGGAGGCGATCCTGCTGAACGTCCTCGACCCCAACCGCGAAGTGAACCCGCAGTACCTCAATTACATCGTGCAGCTATCCGACGGCCGCACGCTGAATGGAATCATCTCCGCCGAAACCGCCACCAGCCTGACTCTCAAGCGAGCCGACAACGCCACCGACACCGTCCTCCGCATCGACATCGAGCGCCTCAAAAGCACGGGCCAATCGCTGATGCCGGAAGGGATGGAGAAGCAGGTGGACAAGCACGCGATGGCGGACCTGCTCGAATATTTCAAGTCGCTGGAATAGTACTCCTCACGCTCCGCGTGAGGATTCATCTCGCGGAGCGAGATGAGTACTTTTCTTGGCGCAGCAATTCCAGCAACTTCGTCGCACACGCCATGGCAAACGCCTCATCATTGATATGGTTATCCAGCTCCACCAGCTCGACTGCGCCATGCGTGCGGCGGATGCTGTCATAGAGGGCGGTGCGCGCGGCGGGATCGTCGAACGATTGGCCGGCGCGGTCGATGGCCGAGACTCCTTGCAGCGGCAGCAGGATGCAGGCGGGGCCTTTGGCGGCTGCGACCTTGCGGCCGACCTCTTCGCCGAGCCGGGAGTTCTCTTCCGGCGTGGTCCGCATCAGCGTGACGGACGGATTGTGGACGTGAAACTTGCGGCCCTTGAATTTCTCCGGCACCGTCGGGACCGGGCCAAAGTTCACCATGTCGAGCGCTCCGACCGAAACCACCTGCGGCACGCCCCGCTTCCCGGCCGCCGTCAGCCGATCCGGACCCGCGGAGAGGACGCCGCCGACCAGCTCATCCGCCAGCTCTGTCGTCGTGATGTCCAAGACGCCGGCAATCAATCCGTCCCGAATGAGCGATTCCATCGCCTGTCCGCCGTTCCCCGTGGCGTGGAACACGAGCACTTCATAACCGGCTTCTTCGAGCACCTGGCGGGCGTTTTGAACACAGGGAGTCGTCACGCCGAACATGGTGGCGGCGATGAGTGGCTTGTCGTCAGCCGCGCTCGTAGGATGGGACTCCAGTCCCGTCCGTGCAAACTCCGGACGGGACTGGAGTCCCATCCTACACATCCCCGCCATCGCCGCGGCCGCTTCGCCGAGTATCTTGCGACTGACGCGATTGATGCCCGCGATGTCAACCACCGAATTGAGCATCAGGATGTCTTTATCGCCGACGTACTGCCGCACCTGGCCGGAGGCGAGCGTGCTGACCATCAACTTCGGGACGCCAATGGGAAGCTCCCGCATGGCCGCCGTGCCGATGGCCGTCCCTGCCGAGCCGCCGAGTGCCAGCACGCCGCTCACTTTGCCGGCAGCAAAGGCGTCACGCACAACCTTAGCCGCTCCATCTGCCGCTGCCGTCACAGCCGCTCCGCGGTCGTTGGTTCCCATGCAGCTTGTATCAACGACGGTTACGTCCAGCCCAAGTTCCGTCAGGCGGTCGCGAACGAAAGCCGCTTCGGGGCCTTTGGTGTCGAGGGTGACGAGAAGGTAGATGGACATGATTCTTCAAGAATAGTACTCCTCACGCTCCGCGTGAGGAGTCATCTCGCGGAGCGAGATGAGTACTATCTAATACCTCGCCACGTCTTTCTTGCTCCGGTCGGGATGCAGGATGGCCAGCGTCTCTTCAGCCTTTTGCGACATGAACCGGAGCTCGCTGCCCACGGCCAGGAACTGCATTCCCTGTTTGGCGCGTTCCAGACCGTTCTCGGGGTCCATCGCATGGATGCCTGTCGGACAGCCGACCTTCTTGCCGACAGCAATGACCTGCTGGATGGCAGCTTCGTGCTCGGCGGGGGTGGGAAACGTGCCGTCGGGCTTGCGCATCTGGAACCGCAGGTCATTCGGGCCGATGAAGATGGCATCGACGCCGGGGAGGCTGTAAATCTCTGGGGCGTTGGCCACGCCGCGCGGGCTTTCCGTTTGCAGGACGACCAGGATGTTGTCATTGGCGGCCGTGTAATACTCGCCTGCCCCAGTGTCGAAGTTCATGGCGTGCATCCCGCCTCCGACGCTCCGGTTGCCAACCGGCGGATAGTAGGCGGCAGCGATGGCAATCTTCGCTTGCTCGACCGTATCGACCATCGGCACCACGATGCCCCAAGCCCCCGCGTCCAGCACCCGCTTGATGTAGTGGTGGCTCCCTTCCGGCACACGGGCCAGCGGCACGCAGCCCGCTTCGGCGACCGCGGCGAAAATCATGGCTGCTTGCGACCAGTCGATGGCGGAGTGCTCGATGTCGAGCGTCAACCAGTCAAAGCCCATCCGGGCCAGGATGCGGGTGGCATACAGGTCACCGAGGCTCAGCCATGTTCCAAAGCTCACTTCGCCCCGGCGGAGCTTTTCCTTCACATAGTTCTTGCGCATGAGACCGATTCGCTCCCAGGAAGATCGAAGACATTCAGGTTGGCCTTTAGCCTAACGACGAAGAGCGGGCCTGAAAATGAGGGCACACGGACGGGGTCGGGAGGGGTTTTCGCGGCGGGCGACTCAGCCGCCCTTGTGATCGTTGACCGCGAAAACTCCTCCCGACCCCTTCACGCGGCTCCAGTTGGGAAATCGCACCCGCTCCAGTCGAAAACCCGCCAACCGCACCAGCCCCAGCGACATGAGCAGCCAGCCGATGTACAGACCGTTCATCCAGACGAACATCATGACGCTCCGCGGGTTTGCCAGACGCTGCGCGGCGAACCACTCCAGCAGCGTAATGAGCGCGGCCAGGCTGAGCGTGATCACCAGGTTCTTGAGCCAGCCACGTGGAACCCAGTAGATGGTGACAACGCTGTTGGCGAGCAGCAGATTGCCGACGAGGAGCACGCTGGAAAGCATCAGGCTGTCTTCCGTGATATTCATCCAGTTGAAGACGGCATCTGTCGGCCAGAGCCACCGGAGCGATCCCAAGAGCAGCGCGAAAGCGGCCATCAAGGCGAGCAGCTCCCACAAGTGAAACTGGGCCCGTCGCCGCTGGGGAGTCTCTCCACTCTGCACATTCCGCCAATCGATGCCAAAGCTCCTGGCAGCGAGGCACATGCCTTGAATGAGCAGGCAGTGCAGCATGGCGGTGGTCAGCGTTACCACAATCCGCTCGATAGGCACGAAGCCTTGTCCGGTCCTTGGGCCAAACGCCATCAGCAGCACGAACCCGGCCAGCAGCGAGCCGAGCAAAGAGAGCGGCAGACGCAGGGCAAACGTCATTTGGGACCAGGCCGCCCAGGCCGCGATGACGGCAATTTCCCCATGCACCAGCCCCGACGCAATCCGCAGCCGACCGCCGATGCGGGAAATTGGCCAGACTCCCTCGGGAAGGAGAAACAGGAATGCCAGACCGGCCACGTGCAAGAGCACGAGGAGCAAGATGGGAGCGATACTAATGGAGTTGGACGGACGTTCAATCATCGTCAGCAATTACCAGACGTCCGCTTTAGCGACGGCGATGGCGGCAGCGAGCTCGGTGGTTTTGGGAACGAGCTCCAAGCCGACATAGTCCTTGTAGCCGAGTTCTTGGGCCTGGCGGAGGACGCGGGAGTAGTTGATTTCGCCGGTACCGGGCTCGTTCCGTCCGGGGTGATCGGCGATCTGCAAGTAGCCAAGTTGATCGAAGCCATCCTTGAGGTGTCCGCAGAGATCCCCCTCACTGATCTGAGTGTGGTAGAGATCCCAGTTGATCTTCACCATCGGGGAATCGACCGCCCGGCAGATTTTCACAGCGTCCACGCTGCCGTAGAGGCAATGGCCGGGATGATCGACGCGGCCGTTCATCGGCTCGAGGATGAGCATGACCTTTTCGCGCTCCACGATGGGGGCGGCTCGCTTCAGCGTCTTGATGACTTGCTCGTGCATCTGCTCCATCGTCATCCCCTTCTGCAAATTGCCGGCGACGACGCACATTTTGCGGACATTGAGCTTGTGGGCGACCTGGCAGGCCTCTTCAATCTGCTGCACGACTTTGTCTTCGTTGGCCGGATTGTTCATCCCGGGCTCAAAGGGCCAGGCGGTGAACTGGCTGCACTCGATGCCCAGTTCCTTATTCAGTTTGGCGATGCCGTCGATGTCCTTCCCTTGGTAAGGCCACATCTCGAATGCCGGAAAGCCGAACTCGGCCGCTTTGCGGATGCGGTCTTCAAACTTCAGCTTCCGCCACCACATCTCCAGGTTGATGGCAAATTTGGTGTGCGGCGTTTTGCCGAGCTTCGAGACATCGATCTTTTCTCCTGCAGCTTTGTCCTCCGCAGCCAGGATGGTCGACGCAGAAGCAGCCGCAAGACCGGCGGCTGTGGCGGCGGAGGTGCCGAGGAATGTGCGGCGGGAGAGGGACATGGAATTGGCCTCGGGAGGTATGGGTTGCCGGTTCGTGCAGGCCATTATAGTATTGCCAACATGGTTCGCGGCTGTACGATCGCCTTCTTTCTGTGGATTGCCCTGGCGGCCGGTTATTGGTACTGGCTGGACCATGCGTTTGATCCGCCGGGGAGCATTATCGGCGGCCTGATCGTAGGGCTGATTGTTGCGGGCTGCATCGGGTCGATCATGGGTGCCCGGATCGCCCTGCGGGACTGGAAGCTGGCATCGGGATCGCAGCACGGCCTTCCCCTCGCCGACGGCCGCATCGTGGCGATCAGCGGCACCATCCATCCGATTGAAAAGCCGCTCCTCGCCCCCTTTAGCGGCGAGGAGTGCGTTATTTGCGAGTACGACCTTGGCCGCCGCACCCGCGACACGTCGAAGGGGGTGACCAGCAGCGGATCCGACTACACCGGTTTTCTGATGACTCCGTGCGTCATCCGCTCGCAGCAGGGAGACATCAAGCTGCTCGGCTTTCCTGTCCTGGAAGGCTACTTCGATACACACTGCGTCGGCTTTGAAGCGGCCAGCAACGGCTACCAGTTCTTGAAGGGCACCGAGTTCGAGAATCGAACGGGTCTGAAGATGGTCACGATCCTCTCGGCGTTCGATGACGTTTGGTCCGATGAAGATGGCCTTGTCCAGAAGAACATGCGGCTGGGAAATATTGGCGTCGAAACTCTCTTCCCGCTGGATTTGTTGCAAGAGCTGGCGGCGCGTGAAGAAGCGAGGCTGCTGCGTGATGGTCCGGACGACGAAGACGAGGACGAAGACGAGGACCTGAACGACGACGAAGACGAGGGTAACGACGAGGATGAAGACGAGGACATTGACGAAGAAGAGCTGGCAGCGGAATCTGGCGTCCCCGCGTCGTCGGCCTTGCTCCCCAAGATGACGGAGAAGCGTGTCATGGTCGGCGATACTGTCTGCGCCATTGGCGTCTACCACGAATTGCAGCGCGGCTTACGCCCCAAGGCCCGCGGCCGCACAGCCAATCGGCTGATCCGCGGCAGCGCCGAGGAGGTGGCCAAAAACGCTCGCAGTGCCATGTTCACCCGGTTCTTCGCCGGGCTCATCACTCTCGTCATCGCCAATGCCGCCGTTTATGGCGCGATGCAGCTCTATCTTCGTTCCCCGGACACTATTCGTCGCCGGCAGGATGACGCTTTCCAGGCAGTTCAAGATGACAATGCCGCCAAGCTGAAGACTCTCTTGCATCGCGGCGTCGACCCCAATCGTCCAGACGGCAACGGCCGAACATTACTCCATCGGGCACAGGAGCTCGGCCGCGATAATCTGGCAGAACTCCTGCGCAAGGCCGGGGCCAAGGAGTAAGCCCTTAGCTCGCCGCAATCAGTCCCTTCTCCCGGAGCATCACAAGTTGCAACAGCCAGCGATTGTAGAGATCGAAGCTCCCTTCGTCGAAGTCGTACGGCCGCCGTCCGGAAACTTCCGGCGGGCGGTCCTTCCGATCCGCCAGAATTAGCCGAGTCTCCGGGCTGACTTCCGCCCATTGGCACCGCACCACGAGGTCGTCGAGGAGCAGCAGGTATTTTTCGAAGACGGAGGCTGTCGGACCACCCTGGGTTAATTGCTGCTTGTGGAGCCGGTGGGCGTGCAGCCGAAAGTGGAGCAGCTTGCCGTCGGCGGAAAGGCCGAGGACTTCGGTGATGTGCTGCTGCTCCGTTTTCCGTTCAGCCTTGTACTCCGTCACAATCACCCTGCGCCGCCCGTGCATCTCCTCGACATCATGGGGCTTGCGCTCTTCGATCGACTTGGCCACGAGGCCGCTACTGATGACAAAGACATTAGGCCAGCGCACAGTCTCTGTCCGGCCGTAGTAGTCGGCAGGAACAATCAAACCCGCTTCGCCCACTTGCAGCCATTGGACCGAGACCGGCGGCGTCAGCTTCATCATCTGTTCTGCCGGCACGAGAATCGTCTCAATCTGCCGTCGGGCCAGGCTCCCCCGCGCTCCATCACCCTGTTTATGCGTCAGCCGCTCCGCCAGGATTCCGCGGCAGCGATGGGCCGCGCGGGCGGCGTCGGCCTTCGGCAACCCAGCACCGTCTAGGAGCGCTTCTTGCAGGACAGTCGGCTCAATCCGCTCGTGGCGAGTTTGCAACAGCGAGAAGAGGGGCTCGGCAGGCATGAGGCGGTTCCGCAGATGTTGTCCAACCTACTCCGACCATTGTAGCCGAGCCAAATGGCGGTCCGCGAATCTTGGCGCAGCCACTAGCTCAGAATGACGAGCGGTGTAAAATTCTCTGCTGACGAATCTGGGCAGGCTGAAAGCCTGCCCCACCACCTCTAACCTCTGCCCCCAGCCATGTCCTACAACCCCAGCAAACGCGAGCTCCTGCAAGACACCGTCGAGCACATCGACATCAAGCGCCACAACGTGGTGCCGCTGGTGGAGGCGATGCAGCAGATGGCGTTCAGCGCCCGCGACCTGGGACGGGCGGCGGACATCTACGACCGGATGCTGCGGGACACGGAGTGCGGCGTCATCCTTTGCCTGGCGGGCTCGCTGATCAGCGCGGGGCTCAAGCAGGTCTTCATCGACATGATCAAGAATCGCATGGTGGACGCCATCGTCTCCACGGGGGCGAATATCGTCGACCAGGACTTCTTTGAAGCTCTCGGCTATAAGCACTACATCGCAGCAGAGCGTCTGAAGAGCGGCATGGACGACGGAATGTTGCGGGACCACTCCATCGACCGAATCTATGACACGCTGATTGACGAGGATGAGCTGCGGATTTGCGACGAGACCGTCAAGAAGATCGCCGACGAATTGCCACCCGGGAATTACTCTTCCCGCCAGATCATCCACAAAATGGGGGAGCACCTGGAGACCGCCGCCAAATCCGATTCCATCGTGCAGGCGGCCTACCAGTGCGGCGTCCCGATTTTCTGCCCGGCCTTCTCGGACTGCTCCGCCGGCTTGGGAATCGTCGCCCATTATCATGAACGGCTTCGCGCCGGCCGTGGCACTACCGCCTTTGATAGCGCCAAGGACTTCTATGAGCTGACGCAAATCAAATTGAACAATCCGGTCACTGGCCTCCTCATGATTGGCGGCGGCGTTCCCAAAAACTTCGCCCAGGACATTGTCGTTTCTGCCGACATCCTGATGGCCCAAGACGGTGGGGACCAACCGCAGATGCACAAGTACGCGATCCAGATCACGGTCGCCGACACCCGCGACGGCGCTCTCTCCGGCAGCACGCTCAAGGAAGCCTCGAGCTGGGGTAAAGTCGACACCACCTACGAGCAGATGGTCTTCAGCGAAGCCACCATCGCGCTCCCCCTCATCGCCGGCTACGCCTATCACAAGCGGGGCTGGGAACAGCGGCAGGAGAAGCAGTTCGCCCGGATTTATGCCGAGACGGAGCAGACTGTGGAATAGCGGATAGGAAGCTGTTGTCTCAGCTTCCAACTGGGGCAAACTCCCGCACAACTTCCTTGGCGGTGCGCAAGCCATCCACGGCGGCGCTGATGATGCCCCCCGCGTAGCCAGCGCCTTCCCCTACGGGATACAGCCCTCCTATTCCCGGCGTCTGGCGGGAACCCGGATCCCTCGCGATCCGCAGCGGCGAGCTGCCGCGCATCTCGGGACCTACCAGGTTCGCGCCGAGTAGAAAGTCCCCCCGCCATTGCCGATCCATCAGTGAAAGACCCGCGCTCACCGCGCGAGCGACGGAGGCTGGCAGAACAGCGTGGAGATTCGCGGGAGTCATTTCTCGCGGATAGGAGCACTCGAATTGTTCGTTTGGCTCAGGCGTGCGCCCGGCGAGAAAGTCCGCGGCGCGCTGGATTGGGACGGAGTAGCCGCCTCGGCCCAGGTGAAAAGCAGTCGCCTCGAACTGGCGTTGCAGTTCGACGCCCGCCAGCGGATGGTCGCTGCCAAACTCGTGCGGCTGCAGAGTCACCATCACGCCGCTGTTGGCAAATGAGGTGTCGTGGCGCGAGTTGCTCATGCCGTTGGTGCAAAACATCCCCGGCTCCGAGACACTGGGAATAATCACGCCGCCAGCACACATGCAGAAGGTGAAAACATCGGGCTGTCCGCGAGCCACCAGGGTATAGTCGGCCGCCCCCAGGATTTTCAGATACTCTTCGCTGCCATACTGGTGCTGGTTGACTTGCTGCTGCGGCTGTTCGATGCGCAGTCCGAGTTGAAACGCCTTTCCCTGCATGGGCACCTCGCGGCGGTGCAGCATCTGGTAGGTGTCGCGAGCGCTATGACCGATGGCCAGAATGACGGCGGACGAAGCTACATAGCCGCCCGAAGTGCTGACACCCCGGATGCGGCCATCCCGAACGTCCAAATCCTCCATCCGGCAGCGAAAGCGATACTCGCCGCCGAGAGCCTCAATCCGCCGGCGGAAATTGCGGACCAACATGGGGAGCCGATTGCTCCCCAGATGCGGCCGCTGTTCGTAGCGGATCGATGGTTTGCCGCCACAATCGACCAGCCGCTCGAGCACCCAGTCCACATCCGGGCCGCTCAACCGGCAGGTGAGCTTGCCATCACTAAAAGTGCCGGCCCCTCCTTCGCCGAACAGATAGTTGTTCTCGGGATCCAGTTCGCCACCCCGATCAAAGGTCCGGATGGCACCAACGCGCTCCTTCACCGGCTCTCCCCGCTCCAGCACCAATGGCCGATAGCCCCGCACCGCCAGATAATACGCCGCCAAAAGCCCGCCCGGACCCGAGCCAACCACCACCGGCCGCCCCTCCAGCCGCGCACTGCCAGGGAGTGGCTCATCAAACTTCGCCGGCTGGAAATGCTCAACATCGCGGTGCTCCGCGTGGCCTTGTATCCAGTCCGCTTCTCCCGGCCAGGTGACGACGACGGTGTAGACAAACCGGAGCGCTTCGCGCGACCGCGCGTCCAGGCTCTTCCGCAGAATCCGCCACTCGACCCGCTCCGCCGCCGGCAAGCCCATCCGTCGCGAGATCGCTTCCCTCAGCATCTCCTCCGGCTCTTCCACCGGCAGTTCCAGGTTCGTCAAACGAAGCGGCATGGGATTTCGACCGGCACGAAGTCGCCACCAACGACCAGGGCGCAAGGTAAAGGCCGCCCGTAGGTTACGCGGGCGGCCTTGTGAGCGGAGGGCACGAGATTCGAACTCGCAACCGGTTGCCCGGCACCACATTTCCAGTGTGGCCGCTCGTCATTCGCTTACCCTCCGGGGTGCGAGGATTCCATGATAAGGGGACACGGGAATTGCGAACAGGGTTCTCCGGACGAATGGAGGCCAGCCGGAGTAAAGTAGCCCGCGCACTCCCTGAGCGCGGCCTTCCGCTCTCTTTGGGAGAGGTCCCCTGTTGGGCGCGGGTCTCTGACCCCGCCCGCATGGCTGACGTAAGGTCTCCTGATAGAGAATGCGTGCGCCTCCCGCAGGCATCACGGGCCGTTGATAGGAGAATTTCCGGCATTCTTGCCGCCAAAGTATTGAACATTAGCCGGTGGTCGGCCATAATCGCCACTAGCATTCGCAACTTTGGCGTTCTTTTCTCCTCGTCGCTCTGAACTGGAGGTGCTGTATGTTTCGTCTCGCTCCAAGTTTCCGTCGCGTTGGCTTCACGCTCATCGAGCTGCTCGTGGTGATTGCCATCATCGGAATCCTCATCAGCCTGCTCCTGCCGGCTATACAGTCGATGCGCGAGGCAGCGGCCCGGATGCGGGATTCCAAAAACCTCGCGCCGCTCGGAACGGCCCTGCACAACACTAACGAGGAGATCGCCACACTGGCTGGGGAGACGAGCGCGGCCATGCAGGGCTTCCTTGAGAAAGGGGTCATCGATCGGGAGGCCGCTTTATCCTACCAGAGGCGGTACCTGGTGCTATCCGCCGAACTGGACGCACTCATGCAGGACATGCACGCGGCCGGCCGCGGCAAACTCAGCCCAGAGGATCGCAAGCTTTTGCAAACAGGCATCGCCGGCACCCAGCAGCTCCAAGCAGGGCTTGACGTCATCGCCACCCTCATCGGCCTGCTGCTTAAGGAAGGCGGCCCAACCCCTAAAGATTCCGCCAGGCTGCAACTTGAGTTGCAGCAGCTCAAGCTGGTGCAAGTGACCAGCCCTCTTCCTGAGGTAATCTCGGATTCGCGCCGCGGCCGCTAGTCTCCCCGAATGCGCAAGGCAAAGGCCGCCCGTGGGTTACGCGGGCGGCCTCGGTTCAGAGCGGAGGGCACGAGATTCGAACTCGCAACCGGTTGCCCGGCACCACATTTCCAGTGTGGCCGCTAGCCATTCGCTTACCCTCCGGGGGGCGAGGACTCCATGATAAGGGGACACGGGAATTGCGGAAAGGGTTCTGGGGCGAATGACGAATGGCGAATGACGAATGACGAATGGCGAATGACGAATGGCGAATGGCGAATTCGATGGGAGAGTGGAGAATTAGGTCAGGATCAGAGAATCAAGGAGTGCGAGGCTGGCGGAGCTTGATCGCTGGGGCACGGGGGGCCACAATCAGGGCGGCAAATCAATGGTGTTGGATTGTGGTGGTAATTGTCGGGGAGCAATCCTATGGCGACGGCGGTGCAGGGAGCGATTCCGGCGGCAGATCGGCAGTGGTACATCGTCGAGCGGTGGCAGGAGTATGAGGGGGAGGGCCGGACGAACCTGCTCCGCATCCTGGCCATTGGGGTTTTCTATCTCGTCGAGCTGGCCCAATATCACTGGTTTCAACCTGCGGGCGTGGACGCGGCAGAACTTACGTCTTACCATCAAAAAGTCACGGCCCTCGCGGTGGCTTCGACGATGGTTGCCCTCGCGGTGATGCTCTGCCTCCGAATGCGGGTGTTTCCGGAATTTCTGAAATACGTTTCCACCGGTTGCGACCTGCTGCTCCTGACGGCGGTGGCATCCGTGGATCATGGCGCGTCGAGCACCGCGGCGGATGGTCCCGCGAGTCCGCTGGTGCTGATCTTTTTCCTGATCCTGGCACTGGCAGCCCTCCGGTTCAGCCTGGGGCTGGTCTGGTTTGCCACGCTTGGATCGATGCTGGGATATTTAGTCTTGGTGGGCCTGGCCGACAAAAAATGGTTCGACCAGGACCACGCGGTTCCGATGGTCACGCAGGCGATTACCGTGCTGAGCCTGGGCCTTACCGGAATTGTGCTGGGGCAGATTATTCGCCGCGTGCGGTCCCTGGCCGAGGAATACGCGCACCGCATGGCCAAAGAGCGGGTGGTGGCCTCGCCATGACATTGCATCGCAATTACACCTTCCTTGGTACTACCCAAAGCCTCTGCCCGGAATGCCTGGCGCTGGTGTCGGCAAAAATTGTCGATCGCGGCGGGCGCGTTTACTTCCGCAAGACGTGCCCTACTCACGGAGTGCGCGAGGATTTTGTTTGCTCGGATCGGAAGTGGTATGACCAGATGGAGTTCGCTCTGCCGGCGAAGAGCCCGGCGAAGTTCGGTGTCGAGCCGGACAAGGGCTGTCCCTTCGATTGCGGTCTCTGCACCGAGCATGAGCAGCATACCTGCGTGGGGGTGCTGGAAATTACCTCGTCGTGCAACCTCACTTGCCCGATGTGCTACGCCGGCAGCAGTCCGGGAGGCAAGCATCTTTCGCTGGCGGATTGCACGCGGCAGATTGACCGGCTCGTGGAGGTGGAGGGGCGAGCCGAAGTTTGTCAGCTTTCCGGCGGTGAGCCGACGATTCACCCGCAGTTGCCGCAGATCATTGAATACGCACTGTCGCGCGAGATCGATTATGTGATGATCAACACCAACGGCATCCGCTTCGCCAAGGATCCGGAGTTGGTGGATCTCGTGGCCCGCCACAAGGACCGGATGGAAATCTACTTCCAGTTCGACGGCCTGCACGACGACGTTTATCGGTCCCTTCGCGGCGAGCCGCTCCTGGAAACGAAGCTGGCGGCGCTGGATGCCCTGCAAGCCGCCGGCATTCATGTCACGCTGGTGGCCACGCTGCAAGGAGGCGTGAACGACGAGCAGATGGGGCCGCTCGTGGAATTTGGCCTGTCGCGACCGAACATCACGGGCATTAGTTTCCAGCCGGCGACCTACAGCGGGCGGTACGTGCTGCCCGAACAACTGGAGCGGCGGATCACCTTCCCCGATGTGATTGCCGGCGTGGCCCGGCAGACGCGCGGCCTGTTTGCCGAGAGCGACTTTCTGCCACTGCCCTGCGCCCATCCGAACTGCCATCAAATCGCCATCGCCTATCGGCAGGGGAACACTGCCGTCCCGGTGACGCGGTTCATAGACGCGAAGGCGAACCTCGATTTGCTGGCCAATGGCATCAGCTTTACGCGGAAAAAATCGCGGGATTTGATCATGCAGTATTTGGGGCGGCAGGCGTGCTGCAGCGGCGGGTGCGGAGAAGAACAGGCGTCAGGTGACAAGGGTCAGGGGTCAGTAGTCAGGGGTCAGGAGTCAGAGTTGCCGTTGCTCTCTCCTTCTCTCCCTCTCTCCGTCTCTCCGTCTGCCACTCCCGCGGACGAGTTCTTCTCCAAAGTCCTCGCCCAGGAACTAGGCGCGGATAACCTGTTCCGGATCACGATTACGAGCTTCCTGGACGCCTACAATTTCGACGTCCGCCGGCTGATGAAATGCTGCACGCACCATGTGCTGCCGAGCGGGCATGTGATTCCGTTTTGTGCGTACAACGTCCTCTATCGCGACGGTCACGTGCCGCTGCCGGAGTTGGCGGAGAAGCTGAGCGTGACGACCAGACCGGCTCGCGTTGTGCAGCCACTGCCAATATCGGTTTGAAGCCACGGATTGAACACGGATAAGAGCAGAAGCATTTCGTAACTACCTGCCCTTACTAGAGTCTTGACTTTGACTTGTCCGTGTTTCATCCGTGTTCAATCCGTGGCCAATTTGATTTCCGAATTCCGCATGAGCCACGATTTTCGTTATCCCCTGATCATGTTCGCGGCCCTGGCCACGTGCAGCTTGCTGCTCCGAAAGACGCAAGCCCGGCTGCCGCTGCTCTGGTGGCAGAAGTTGGCGATAGCGGTCGGGGCCTTTTGCGGGGCGATGATTGGGGCCAAGCTGCCGTTCGCGGTGCTGGACTGGAACCGGTTTCTTGACGGCTCGGCTTGGCTGTCCGACGGGAAGACGATCATGTGCGGGATCATCGGCGGATATTTTGGCGTGGAGCTGGCCAAGTGGACGCTGGACATCCGTGTGAAGACCGGAGATACCTTCGCCGTCCCTTGCGCCGTGGCGGTGGCGCTCGGCCGCATTGCTTGCTTCGTCGGCGGGTGCTGCTTTGGCACGCCGACGAGCCTTCCCTGGGGCGTGGCATTTCCTACCTCTGGCGATTCGCTCCCGCGGCACCCGACGCAACTTTATGAAGCCGCCTTTCATTTATTTATGGCTGGCATGTTGCTGGTGCTGCAACAGCGTGGATTATTTCGCGGCCAGCTCATCAAGCTCTACATTTTGGTTTATCTGGGCTATCGGTTCGTCACCGAGTTCATCCGGCCCGAGACCAAACTGGAGTTCGGGCTGACGGTTTATCAGTGGGCAGCGCTGGCCATGGTGCCCCTGTTCATCTTCCTGTGGTGGAAAGATGCCAGGCAGATGGAGCGCTCCGCGCCCACGCCTGAGCAATAGCGTCTCGTCCGCCACGGCATCCCGGTATCAAATTTGCACGTTGAGGCTGATCGGTTGCCTGCTCACTACTTGCCTCATGGAGCCTCCCATGCCGAGCCAAACATCTGCTGGAAAACCCGATCCCAAGCTGTCAGTTCGCCCGGACTCCACGGGCCACTTGCCGCCGGATCGAGACGATCCTTACCCCGATATTCCGAGGGACGATGCCCCTGGGCTCGTCGGTGGACCCACCACCGAGTCGATTCCCGGCACCGCCCACGACGATCCGCTCGACCCGCTCGCCCGCCGCGAGAAGAAAGTTGTCGTCTCGCTGCCCAAGGAGAATGACGGCGGCGAAGCCGCGCTCTCCGGCCGGCCGCGAGAAACCGGCGGCGAGCGCCCCTCCAACCACTAACAAACTTTTCCCGGAGACTGAACATGGCCACCAAGAAACTGCATTCCAAGTCCGCCGTCAAACCGACCGTGAAGAAGCGGACGGTCAATCAGCCTGGCGCGGGGGTTCCGCGAGGCGCTCCCGCGAGCGACCAGGATGCGAAACGCCGCCTCGGTAACTTCACCACTGCCGGTGAACACGCCCGTGTCGGCGGCCGCAAGGGCATTGTGGGGCAGACCACCAAAAAGAATCGCACGGATAACCGCAACCAGAAGTGAGCGGTCGAATGCCGTCGCGATGTGATACGATGGGTTCCGACATGATCAAGAGAGTCGGAACCCACCATTCTCGCTATGCAAGCCGCCATCCAGCACCTCAAGCAGGACCGCGAGTTCTATACTTCGGAAGGCTGCTACATCACCGAGCTGTGTAACCTGCCCGCCGACAAAGAGGCTTCGCTTGCTCGGGCCCGTGTCTCGCCGGGGGTGACGACCCGCTGGCATCGCCTGCGCGGGATCAGCGAGCGGTATGTCATTTTGGAAGGCCGCGGCCGAATGGAGGTCGGCGAGTTGCCGCTAGCGGAAGTCAGCCCAGGAGACGTGGTCCTCATTCCTCCTCACTGCCGCCAGCGGATCACGAACGTCGGTGAGAACGATCTTGTTTTCCTTTGCGTCTGCATTCCTGGCTTTACCGCCGAAGCCTACCAAGAGTGCTGAAGGTCGCCTTTCGCTCTGCGAAAGCAGACGGACGCGCTTTCGCGGGAGCGAAAGGCGACACTGCGGACTTTGCCGGCTGCGTAAAGCCTGCTTTCTAGGTGCTCTCTGCCCCGCCTACAGTTTCCCACGCCCCCTGAATGTGATGGGAGGGCGAGGAAAGTTCGCACAATCCAGCTTCGCGGCGCGGACCGGCGGTTAAGGTTGATTTCGCGGGCTGCCGAAGGTGATGAAGGGGCCATTTATACCTGCCGTACCAGCCCCTTGCTGCCTCTGTTGCCCGCCCACCTCTCGCGCCAGAAGCCTATGTCCGCCAAGCCCACCTTCTTCGCCCGCCGCGCGATCATCGTCCTGATGGTCATCTTCTTTCTCGTCCCCTTCGCCATGCGGGGGGCACGGATGTCCGTCCAGGGGATGAAGAACGACCTCAAGGATTGGCTGCCGAAGGACTTCCCGGAGACCGCCGACCTGGACTGGTTCCGCCAGCACTTCGTCAGCGAGACCTTCGTCGTCGCCAGTTGGGACGGCTGCCACGGCAATGCCGCGGATGCCCGGTTTCAACTGTTCATGAAGAAGCTCGAGCCGGAAGTTCCCCCGAGCCAACAGGCGCCAACCAAAACCGCCGAGGGAGGCGAAACCGCAAGCGAAGCACCTGAAGCGACCGGGATCAAACCGGAAAACGCCGTTCGCTATTTTCAGCGCGGCGAGTTCACTGGGGACCAACTCGGCTTGTACCTGACGAACGAGCAGCACGAGAACTGGGGAGGCCAAGGCGAAAAGTGGCTCCGCGGCCGCTCCTCAACGGACGTCACGGTCAACAGTGAGAGCTGGTACTACATCACCCCCGCAGGGGACCTCTTTCGCTGGAACGCCGTCGATGCCCCGCTGATGGGGTTGTGGCGGGCCGCTTCGCGCAAAATCAACGGGCCGAGCGTGCAAGGGGAACTGATCGCCGCGTTCGGTCCCAAGGACGGCCCCTGGTATCACCAGGAGCCCCGCCGCCTGCGGGCCCAGCTCTTCAAGTCCGTCACCTCCGGCCCGGCAGTCATGGACAGCCTGGTGCGCCCCGGTGGTGAGCTGGCGGAGCTGAAAAACCCGGAAGAGGAAGCCTATCGACGGCTGCAGGGGACGCTGTATGGTCCCGCCGATGCCGCGAATCCCGCCGCTCCACGGCAGACCTGCATCGTCCTGACGCTCACCGACGCCGCCCGTGCCAACTTGCACCTCATCGTCGGCCGCGGAATGCTCGGCAAGCCATACGGCCGGCTTTACGAGATTGCCGAGGACTGCAACGTGGCGAAGAAGGACCACACGGGCGAAGGCCTGTGGCTCGGCGGCCCCCCGGTGGACAACGTGGCCATCGATGAAGAAGGGACCATCACGCTGGTCCGGCTCATCGGCCTCACCGCGCTCTTGGGCACCTGCCTTTCGCTGGCGTGCTTCCGCAGCATCTCGGCGACGGTCATGGTGTTCTTCATTGGCGGCATCAGTGCCGTGATGAGCATTGCCTTTGTCGGGTGGTTCGGCTGCAGCATGGACGCCATCCTAATGACCATGCCGGCTCTGGTGTACGTCTTGGGCCTATCCGGGGCCGCACACATCATCAACTACTATTACCAGGCCGTCACCGACCACGGCTATGAAGGAGCGCCTGAACGGGCCATCGCCCACGGCTGGAAGCCCGCGATGTTCTGCACCATCACCACGTCCATCGGACTGGTCTCCTTGCTCACCAGTCAACTCGTGCCGATTCAGAAGTTCGGCATCTTCTCCGCCCTCGGCGTCCTGGCCACGCTGATCGTCACCTTCACCTACCTTCCCGCGGCCCTGCAAATCTGGCCGCAGAAGAAGCGACCCAAGCTGGCCGAGGGCCAAACCGACGCGCCGTGGCTGGACAAATACCTGGGCGGCTTTTGGAACCTGATGGGCTCGTTCATCATCCGCCATCATGCCCTGGTCGCCATCGGCTGCATCCTGGTCATCGGCTTCTTCTGTTACGGCATCAAGGACATGAAGACCTCGGTCAACATGCTCAAGATGTTCCACTCCGAAGCCAAAATCATCCGCGATTACACCAAGCTGGAAGAGAAGCTCGGCCCGCTAATGCCGATGGAGGTCATCGTCTCGATACCCAAGTCCTCGCTGCGTCCGTCCGACGCCGAGCTGGGCAAAGCGGCCAACCGCAACCTGCTGGCCGAGCAAATCCAACTGCCGTTTATCGACCGGATGGAAGTGGCCACCCGCGTGCAGCAAGTGATTGAAGAAGAATTCGGCCCGCAAGGTCGCGGCGTCGTCGGCAACTCCACGAGCGCCGCCACGTTCGTCCGCCCGCTGCCGAGCATCAAAAAAGGCACCGTCCGCAACATGACCAGCTCGCGGCTGGAGGCCCATAAGGAAGACCTCTTGCACAGCGACTATCTGCGGATGGAGCAGGCGACCGGCGCCGAATTGTGGCGGATCAGTCTCCGCATCCCCGCCACGCAAGGGACCGACTACGGCGCGTTCAACGAGCAGCTCAAGGAAGCCATTGAGCCGGTGATGTTGGCCCAACACCAGCGGGACGCGGTTCTCAAAGCCTTGGGCGAACACAAAGTCGCGCTGGCGAAGCAGGCGGCGATTCGACGTGGGACTGCATTCAATCCAGCCTCCGTCAAGCTGGCGGCTTCCAAGGTGCTGCTCCTGGGTGTGCCGGCGCAAGTCGCCGCCGAAGAAGCAGGGAATAAAGCGACCGCTGCCGAAGCTCCTCGGGTCAAGCCGGAGACAAACTCCCCCGTCGAGCAGACTCCGATTTTCGCCCGCTCGCTCCGCGACCTGCTCAGGAACGCCCGACTGAAGGTGGCGGTCAATGCTCCCGATGCGAATGCCAGGCACGACTGGGCGAAGGTGCTGGCCGGGTACGACTGCGTGGTGCTCGTCGATAAGCACCGCAGCTATGACCTCGCGGAAATCCAGAAGCACGCCCAGGTCTTCCTCGACGCCAGCAACATCCGCTTCGCGCCGCCGGTCGGCGCCTCGATGGACGAGATTGCCAACGCGGTCGCGTTCAAGCAGGACCCGAGCAAGATTGGGGCGGTTTACACCGGCGTCGTTCCCATCGTCTACAAGGCCCAGCGGGCCCTGCTCGACAGCCTCATCAGCAGCACCATCTGGTCCTTCCTCACCATCACGCCCCTGATGATGTTCATCTCCCGCAGCTTCTGGGCGGGGATCGTGGCGATGCTGCCCAACGTGTTGCCGGTGGTGATGGTGTTTGGCGGCATGGGCTGGCTGAAGATTGATGTGGACGTCGGAGCCATGATGACCGCCAGCATCGCCCTCGGCGTGGCCGTGGACGACACCATCCACTATCTCAACTGGTATCGCGAGGAGCTCGACCGGCTGGGGGACCGTAAACTGGCCATCCTGGCGGCGTACAAGCACTGTGCGACGCCCACCTTACAAGCCGCCACCATCAGCGGTATTGGGCTCTCCATCTTCGCCCTCTCCACCTTCACCCCGACCCAGCGGTTCGGCTACTTGATGCTGACTATCTTGTTCATGGGGGTCGTCGCCGAGCTCATCTTCTTCCCCGCGCTGCTCGCCGGCCCCTTGGGCCTGGTCTTCAAGCCGCGGAAGAAGAAGGACGAGCCGGTCCGCCCGATCCATCCGGAGCTCATCGGAGCTACCGACGAAGAGCTCGCCGCCGCGAAGGCGGAAGCTGCCGCTTCCACCGACGGTTTCTCTCCTGACGGCCGTACGTCGGAACGAACCGACGAAGGCCACCCCGGTGGCGTCCCTGCCCCGAGCAAAGCGGGTGTGCTGCGGTCGCTCAGGCAGGAAAAGAAGGGGTAAGCGAGGCGGGGTGGTGCAAAAGTGGCGAATGACATCTCACCGCTAAGTCGCCCATTCGAGCGGCTATTTGGTGCGTTGCCCGCTACAATGACCGCATGTCCGCCCCACACAAACGCCGCTGGTATCAATTCAGCCTGAAGACAATCTGGTGGTGATGGCCCTGGTGAGCGTAAGGCTGCGGAGTCTGATATGAACTCCAACGAACAAAACGACGTACGCATTGGAGTGGGGGTTTCTTTCAACTGCCCCAATGATGGCCTCACGATAACTCAGACGAAAAGTCGGTTACGCAAGCGTTGGGTGGCCATATTCAGAATTAATAAACTCGGAGGGACCATAGAATATGATGGAGCAAAGCCATTCATTCCCAACTGGCTGCAACTTTTGCTCGGCCTCAAGCCGCTTGGCGAAGTCGTGGGAGTGGACTTAAAAAGTCCAAAGGTGACAGACACAGCCTTAACGCACGTTGCCGGCTTTTCGGAGCTCACAAGGCTAGACCTCGGTGGCACCCGCGTCACCGACGCCGGACTCGCTCGTCTCACTGGATTGACGAAACTCAATTGGCTGAACCTCGGCGGTACCCAGGTCACAGATGCCGGCCTGACTCATCTCGCTGGCCTTACGAAACTCAATTGGCTGTACCTTCATGGCACCCAGGTTACGGACGCCGGACTGGTGCAGCTTGCCAGTCTTACGGGGCTCGAAGTGGTAAGCCTCGATAGCACACAGATGACCGTCCAAGGACTGACGGAATTGAAGAAAGCGCTGCCAACGCTGATTCGTCGTTTGGAAGTCAAAGAGAAATCATCCCTGGAACTATAGCAAAGAGCGACGGATGACACCCCGTAGTACAAGCCTGCGGAGCCTCCCCTGTGTGACGCTGTTCTATCGCCCCCACAACCTGACCAACGGCGCGGCATAATTATCCGTTGAACCTATCGTATCCGGCCGCGCCAAGCTAAATATATTCTTTTGTTCAAATGAACAAAAGAGTCTTTCCGCGCATCTGATCTTTGGGGCTTGGTTCGCGCTCGCTGCGGCTCGTGAGCACCTGGTTTCCGCCCACGAGCCAGTCGCGGCCGGAGTTGCTTATCGGCGGCTTATAGCTTTTTTCGATTCGCGAGCGCTGGCCACGCCACAACTGGTGCAGCGACAATGGTTTGCGGCGATCAGCAGGCCGTTTCGTGAATCAAAAAAGAGCTTATAAGTTGGCGGGCGAGGAACATGATACACATGGCGGCGATGGCGCAAAGTAAATAATATCAACGACTTACATGCATATGACTCAATAACTGTGAATCAAGAAGTGCAATCATTGGATTCCCATGAATCAAGTATGCACGCCTTAAACTGAGGACCCCAAAGAAGTTGCGGCAAATTGCTCGTGGCGAAAACGGCGAAAATGGAGCACCGAATAACATGAATAATCAGCCAAGTCGCGGGAGCCAGCCAGCGACTTTACAGCCGCTCAATTCCTTCTCCCAGCAGCGCCACGTGTTCCGGCAGGCGGCGGACGGCCTGGCGGTCGTATTCGCGGATCGGCTCGGGGAGGTCCGCCCAGGGGACGAGATCGGGAGTGATCTTGCGGGCCTTGTCTTTGGGGGAACCGAGCGTCCAGCCGGCCAGGGAGCGCTCCGCGCACCAGCGAGCGTGCTCCATTTCGGCCAGCAGTTCGACTTCTTCCGGCGTGAACGTGGTGACGAGGCGGTCCGGCTCCGCATGAGCGACCCGGCGGCAGTGGACGGCGCGGAGTTTGACCTCCAGGTGGTCGGCCTGGGCCCGGCTGGAGTTGCGGAAGCCCTGGCCGAGGTACGCCCAGTCCTGGTGCGACGGGTCGGCCGGGTTGTGGCTGCCGTCGTCGCGACGGGCTTTCACATAATCCTCGTGAATCGCCCGGGCCAGGCGATCCAGGCGATCCTCGAGGATGAGCTCCGCACTGGCTCCAGGCTCTTCCGAGCCAATCGCCAAGAATCGCGCGCCGGCGGCCCGGCTCCCCGACAGGATTTGTTCCAGGTCTTGCTGCTGGTTTTGCCAGATGTAGATCGTGGTCGGCTGCTCCAGGGCTTTCGCCGGCAAGGACAGTGCCAGAGCCAGCGAGAAGATGTCGTCGTCACGACAAATGGCGATGGCGAGATGGGTTTGCGGATCGGCGGCCCAATCGATCAACTGCCGGCGGATCTCCGCGTCCTCGAGCGATTGCGGCAGGAATCGCACCTCCCCGGCGCTAGCGGCTTGCGGATACCGGACCAGAAACTCCCGCTCGCGCTCCTGGGCCGCGGAATCCAGCACCAGGACTTCCACGCCTCGACCTCCCGCAAAATGGCCGATGCGAAGTGCCTGCAGCGCAACGGCCTCTCCCATCGGACTAAAGTCGGCGATGACAAGACGGACTTTCCGGGGAGGCGAGACATCCAGCGGCGCGGTTGCCAAAGCAAGACGGGCGCTTTCCTCGAAGTAGCTCAGCAGCTGCGCATCGAAATTCTGGTCGTGCGAGGTGAGGATGCGATGCTGGCGAAAGACCTCGGCAACTTCCCACTCGGAGACGTGGACCAGGCATTTGAGAACGCGCTCTCGCGGACGGGTGACAGAAGTCGCAAATTCCTTGGCGCGCAGGGCAATTTCCAAATTGACGCGGTCGCTTTCGGAAGCAATCAGCAGGAAAGCCGCCCGCGAAATGCCGGCCCGAACCAGCAGCGCCGAGTCCGTGGCATCGCCAATGAGCACGATTGCCCCCCGTGCCGTACAACCGGCCAGATGCTCGTTGGTCTCGCTGACTTCAATGGCGACGACCGCGAAGTTCCGCGCCCGCAGCCCTTGCACAAGCTGAGCCCCTCGCCGTCCGAGCCCGCAGACTATCGCGTGTCCTTTGAGTCGCGACAGCCGCCATTCCTGCCACTGATCGTGAAAGAGGCGGGTGAGCGTTTCCCAAATCGCCAGCCCGAGGAAGAGAGCCGCCAGCAACCGGGCGACGTGCAGTTGCCACACGACTTCCCCTTGTCTGGTATTGAACTCCATCACAAAAAGCTGCAGCGTGGAGTAGAGGACGGAAAGCCAAAACCAGGGGGAGCTGGTGTCCGCGTCCTGATTGCCGCCGTGATCGATGAAAAAGCCCCACATCCCCAGCAGGATTGCGGGCAACAATGCGCAGGCCGCAACCGCTCGGGGCCAGGTGAACCAACGGCGAAGGAGCTTCATAGCCTGCCGATTGTAATCGACCGGTGCGAAAAAAAGAGGCGTCCGCCGATTTGCTCGGCGGACGCCTCAAGATGGTATTCATCCC
Organism: Pirellulaceae bacterium; assembly: GCA_051004015.1. Taxonomy (GTDB): domain Bacteria; phylum Planctomycetota; class Planctomycetia; order Pirellulales; family Pirellulaceae; genus SXOA01. The sequence continues at coordinate 150,733 of JBPCKT010000047.1, forward strand.
GGCGAGCCGGGATGCTTCCTCACGCGGAGCGTGAGGAGTACTTTCGATTACCGACGCCAGCGGAACAGTCCGCGACGACCACTGTTGTAGGTGCGGTTGCTGTTGTAATAACCGCTGGCGGCAGGCGTCCGAATCGAAGACTCCAGGGCGGGAGCGTCGCCATTATCGAGGTCGGGGCGCAGAGCGCTGCGGACTTCGGCATTCGGAGCCTGGAAGTCTACTTCCAGCATCCGGGCCTTTTCGCCGCGCTGCACTTCCAAGGCAATCGGTCCCGCGTCGGCCTTGGCGGCAAACTGGGACAACTCGGCGAAAGTGCTCACCGGCTGCTTGTTGAAGCTGACGATGACGTCTCCGGCGCGAAGACCGGCGAAATACGCCGGAGAACGCGGGGTCACCCGCCACACCAACACTCGGTCCTGGACGCGATCGTCCGCCACAATGCCGATCTGCTCCAGCCGATCGCTCTCGTAGCTGTTGACGTGCGTCAGGAAGATTTGCGGCTCCATGTAGATCGTCTGCTGCTTCCCGCCGCGATTGACAATGACCGCCACGCGGCCGTCGGCGACGTTGGAAGAAAACAGATATTGCATGAAGTCCGCCTGTCGTGCGATACGTTGGCCGTTGACGGAGACGATGCGGTCCCCTTCCTGGAAGCCGAGCTTGGCAATCGGCCCTTGCGTGGCGACGTCGGCAATAACCAGGCCATCACTGACGTTGGCGTTGGCGTTACCGTTGAACCACAAGCCCAGGTCCGCCGAGCGCAAGTCCTGCCACCGCAGATTGGCGCGGGCATTGGCCGAGGCGTTCACCGAGCCGCGAGCGTCGCGGACGGTGTCCCGCACTCCGCGGATGGTATCCCCCGCAGCGTCGCGGGCATCGCGAACCGTATCGCGCACCCCTTCGCGCGTATCACGGACGGTATCTCGCGCATCGCGGGCCGTGTCACGAGCGCCTTCCCGCGCATCGCGGGCGGTGTCGCGGACCGCACCCGGAACGGGCTGGGTGGCGTCTTTGGCCGTGTCCTTCGCATCCTTCACGGCATCCTTGGCTGTGTCTGTCACGTCCTTGGCGGCGGCCTTCGCCGGTTCAACCACCGGTGCGGGATCAACCGCTGGTACCGCGGGAACGGCAGGCGCTGCGGGAACTTCCGGCAGTTGGCCCAGGCCGGTGGAAGTCCAAACCAAAGCCGACAAACCGATGCTCGCTCCAAGCAAGCTCCTAGTCCATAAAGTCCATGCGTGCGTCATGAAAGCGTCCTCCTTAAAATGGAAACGAGACACCCGTTGCGGGTCGTGCAATGTTGGTGATGCATTCCGCGCGCCCGATAATCGCTCCGACGCGAAAAGTTCACGTCGGCGTTCTGAAAGCAACCGTAAGCCGAAGAAACCAAACGACTTTGGAGCAATGTCAGGTCCGTCGCTAGCAGCGACCGAGTTCGTCAGTTGGATGCGCAGCGGCCCGAACTGCTTGCTCCGAAACCAACCCGAAGCGTTAGCGAGGGAGTTAATTTGCACGCCCTCGCTAACGCTTCGGGTAGGCAGTTCTGCCCGCTCACTCCCACTCAATCGTGGCCGGCGGTTTGCTGCTGATGTCGTAGCAGACGCGGTTGACCCCTTTGACCTCGTTGATGATGCGGGTGCTGATGCGGGCCAGCACGTCGTAGGGGAGGTGGGACCAGTCGGCGGTCATGAAGTCGTCGGTGTTGACACATCGCAGAGCGACGACGTTCTCGTAGGTCCGGGCGTCTCCCATCACCCCCACGCTTTGCACGGGCAAGAGTACGGCGAAGGCCTGCGAGGTTTGCCGGTAGAGCCCCGCACTCTTGATTTCCTCAATCATGATGGCGTCCGCTTCGCGGAGCACGCTGAGCCGCGGCTTAGTCACTTCTCCCAGACAGCGGACGGCGAGGCCGGGACCGGGGAAGGGGTGCCGCCAGACCAGGTCTTCGGGCAGGCCGAGCTCCAGCCCCAGCCGCCGCACTTCGTCCTTGAACAGGTCCCGGAGCGGCTCGACCAGCTCAAAGCCGAGCTCCGCCGGCAGGCCGCCGACGTTGTGGTGCAATTTGATGGTGGCGGCCGGGCCGTCGGTGGCCGCGCCGCTTTCGATCACGTCGGGGTAGAGCGTTCCCTGGGCGAGGAAGCGGGCATCCTGGATTCCCTTGGCCTCTTCCTTGAAGCATTCAATAAAGGCGTGCCCGATGCGGCGGCGTTTTTCCTGCGGCTCGGTGATGCCCTTGAGGGCTTCCAAGAACCGCGCTTCGCCATCGACAACGTGCAGGTCGGTCTTGAAGTGCCCACTGAACTCCGCGATGACCGCTGCCTGCTCGTCTTTGCGGAGCAGGCCGTTATTCACCAGGATGCAGGAGAGCCGCGAGCCGATGGCCCGGTAGAGGAGCGCCGCGGTGACGGCGGAATCGACCCCGCCGGAAAGCCCGCAAATGACGCGGCCGGTGCCAATCCGCTCGCGCATCCGCTCGATCGCTTCCTTGGCAAAATCCCCCAGCCGCCACGAGCCGCTGCATCCGCAGACTGCCGTCAGGAAGTTGTGGAACAGAGTGCCGCCGATGGGGGTGTGCGTGACCTCCGGATGGAATTGCAGCCCATAGACCGGCAGCTTTTTGTGCTTCACCGCGGCGATGGGGCAGGTTGCGGTGCTGGCGAGCGAGACAAAGTCGTCGGAAACCCGCGTCACCTGGTCCCCGTGGCTCATCCAGACGTCAAAGTGGTCCGTCACTCCCGCAAACAATCCCTCCGGCTGCTTGAGCTGGCAACGGGCGCGGCCGAACTCGCGAGCCGGGACGTTGGTGACTTTGCCGCCGAGCGTATCGCACGCGAGCTGCATTCCGTAGCAGATGCCGAGCACGGGAATCCCCAGCGCGAAAATCCGCTCGTCGCATTTGGGGGCTCCAGGCTCGTACACACTCGAAGGCCCGCCGGAAAGAATCAGCCCCTTGGGGGCATGTTTTTGCACCTGCTCCGCGCTAATGTCGTGACGGACGATCTCGCAGTAGACATGGTTCTCTCGTACGCGGCGGGCGATGAGTTGGGCATACTGAGCGCCGAAGTCGAGCACCAGGACACGCTCGTCAGCAATGCGGGGAGTATTGGCGGTGGTCATAACGCAAGCGACCCGCGGCAGGGCGGGTCGAGAAAGGGCCAGGTTGGAAACGTCCCATTCTACCGTCGGAAGGGCCGGGCAGGAGGGGGACGCTTCTCGGGATATTACGACCAGATTGTAGCGGGCGAATGCTTTCGCCAGCCCGCTTTCTCCTTTAGAATGCCCGGCCTTCCGAGATTGCGTTTCCATTCTTGCCAGTCGGTCGAGGAATCCATGAAAGAAGGCGCTCCCCCGCTGATCACCCTGCGCTTAAGCGTGATGATGTTCCTGCAGTTCTTCATTTGGGGAGCCTGGCTGCCTCCAAGTTTCGGCTTTTTTGGGGAGGGGGCCCTGGGGCTCAATTGGTGGCAGCAGATGCTGCTCAATAACGCCTTTCCAGCAGCGGCAATTTTGGCAATGTTCTTTGCGAATCAGTTTGTGGATCGCAATTTTGCTGCCGAGCGCTTCTTGGCAATCAGCCATCTAATTGGCGGCCTGGCGATGCTGGGATTTGGCGTCGCTGCGTGGATTGAGTTTAGCAATGGCGAGGATCGCGTTCCATTTTGGATTTACTTCATCTGCATGGCGGTCCATTGCCTGTTCTACGTTCCAACCATCTCGGTGACGAACACGATTGCCTTCGCGAACCTTAGCGATGCCCAGAAGCAATTCGGCCCGATTCGCCTGTGGGGCACCATCGGTTGGATTGCCGCCAGTTGGCCGTTTATCTTCATTCTGGTCGATTGGGACAAGGTCCCTGCCATGAAGGAAGCGGGCGGCTTTATCGGCTGGTTGGGAACGGCGCTGGGGACGGGACTTCAAGGGGACGCCCTGAATCAAGGCAAATGTTGGGCGTTCCTGGTCTCGGGAATGGCTTCGCTGATTCTGGCCGGTTTCAGTTTGGTCTTGCCGCATACACCCCCCAAGCCCGCCAAAGAAGGAGACAATTCTCTTGCCTGGCTGGAGGCCATGAAGTTTCTGGCGTACCCGTTCATCTTCGTGCTTTTCGTCGTGACCTTTATTGACGCCACGGTGCATGACGGTTTCTTTTTCTATGCCTTCACTTACTTGGGAAAAGTCGGCGTGCCCTCCAACTGGATTCAGCCCGCAATGAGCGTCGGCCAGATTGCGGAAATAGCCACGATGGCATTCCTGGGATACGTTCTCAAGAATCTCGGCTGGCGATACACCATGATTCTGGGCGTTCTCGGCCATGCGGCACGCTTCGCGGTGTTCGCACTGCTGCCAAATCCCTACTGTGCCGTCGCCATCAATGTTCTGCATGGAATCTGTTACGCGTTCTTCTTCGCGACGCTTTATATCTTTGTTGACGAGTTCTTCCCTAAAGATGCCCGGACCAGTGCTCAGGGCCTGTTCAACTTTTTGATCCTGGGGCTAGGACCCATTGCGTCTCGAATCGTTTGGCCGACTTTGCAGGATTTTTTCACAGTCGACAAACAGGTGCAATACAGCACGCTGCTGCTCATCCCCTCGGGAGCAGCGATCGTTGCGGCACTGTTGCTATTGGCTTTCTTCCATCCGCCGCCGATGAGTGTGCCCGACAAGGCCAGTTAATTGCGTTGGAGCTAAAAGGAGCGGCCTTCAACGGCTGCGATTTTGTCCCTAACGTCAGCGGGTATCACGCATGACTTCTGCTGCCCGTAATCAAACAATACAACCACCGAGTCCGATTTAGCCGCGATGGCTTGGAGAGAGTCCGAAAAAATGGCGTGCTCCATGGAGACGCTCTTGGTGCCCAGGCGGGTAATGCGAGCGCCGACGCGAACGGTGTCGGGATAATTGAGCTGACGCAGGTAGTCGCACTTGATGGAGGCCAGGATCGGACCCAGGTTTGCTTGGGACATGAGAGCCTGGAGTCCTGTATCGTTCAGGTAAGCTACGCGGGCGGATTCACACCAGCGGAAGTAGACGACGTTGTTGACGTGGCCAAAGGCGTCCTGGTCTCCCCATAAGATGGGTAAGGTAAGGATGATAGGATAATCCTTAAGCAGGTCGGGGGCGTTCGGATTCATGCCTGCCAGTAGAGCAGACAGTCTGGCAGTTCGTCGAGGGTTGAATCGGAGCTAATCATGCACGTCACAATGGCCTCTTTGACTTGTAATGGAGACGAGCTTCGAGCCGCTTGATACTACCGCCTTGTGGCACACCCTTTTCAATGCCAGCGGATTCAGGGATAACGATGCATTGGTTTCCCCGATTCGCTCCTCCTGGGCGGCACTCATGTTTGTCCTCGAAACCCGTTCGCTGCGAAAGTCCTTTGGCGAAGGCGAAGCCGCCGTGGAGGCCCTGCGCGGGGTCGACCTGGGTGTGCAGCAGGGGGAGCTGCTAGCGATCATGGGCCGCTCGGGTTCGGGAAAGAGCACGCTCCTGACCTTGCTGGGGGGCGTAGACGTCCCTACCTCCGGCCAGGTCCTGCTGGAAGGGGTCGATTTGGCCACGATGAGCGACGACCAGCGGACCCTCATCCGCCGCCGCCGGATTGGCTTCATCTTCCAGCAGTTCAATCTCCTGCCCATTTTGACCGCTGAGGAAAATGTCTCCCTGCCTCTGGAACTGGATGGAATTTCCGCGGCAGAGGCCAAGAAGCGAGCCACGGAGAAGCTGGAGATGGTGGGGCTGGCCAACCGCAAATTGCACATCCCCGGCAAGATGTCCGGCGGCGAGCAGCAGCGGGTGGCCGTCGCCCGGGCCCTCGCCATTGAGCCGACGTTTTTGCTCGCCGACGAGCCGACCGGCAACCTGGACACCTCCAACAGCAAACGGGTGATGTCACTGCTCCGCAAATTGGTCGAGGACCATCAGCAGACCATTGTGATGGTGACGCACGACCCGGCAGTCTCCGCCCAGGCCGACCGGATTATCCACCTGCTGGACGGCCAGGTGGAACGGGAAGAGATACTCCGGGAGCGGCGGAGTGTCACCGCTCAACTCGCGGAGGCCCGCCCGCGATGAGTCTCCGCCGCTTCAGCCAGCGGGCCATGTTTTCCCGTCCCGGCCGCACCATCCTGACCATCGCCAGTATCGTCATCGGCGTGGCCGCGGTCGTCGCCGTAACGGTCGTCACCGCCACCACCCGCGAGTCCTACCAAGTGATGTTCGCGGCCGTGCGGGGGAAGACTTCTCTGGAGATTGTCGCCCAGAATACCGGCGCGATTCCGGCGGACCTCGTGGAGAAAGTAGCGGCTCTGGATGGGGTCGAAGGGGCAGTTCCTTTAGTGCAGGGATCCAGTTGGCTCACAAAAGGAGAGCAACGGGTGACCCTGCAGGTCTTGGGGATCGACCCGGATAAAGACAAGCTGGTCCGCGACATGCAGCTCGTTGAAGGGCGGCTGCTCGAGGCTGATGATCAAAATAAAATATTGCTTGAAGCCGAATTCGCCCGGTATTTGGGATTCAAATTGGGTGATGAGATTGGGATGCGGACGGCTAAAGGGGGCGTCAGCCGCAAGCAAACGCAGGTCGTGGGGCTGATCAAAGTGTCGGATGGGGGTGCCCAGACTCAAACCGGTCTCGTTTTCATGCCGGTAAAACAAGCCGCCGTGCGCTTCCTCGGCAAGCATAAGATTACCGGCAAAGACCAGATCACCAGCGTCCAGATTGTCGCCAGGGCGAATACAAACCTGGTTGACCTTCAAGCCGCCATCACGCCCCTCTTGCCCAAGGGGGTCGAGGTTCGCGAGCCCAAAGGGGGCGCTCAAGTGCTGGAAGAGACGCTGCTCTCCACGGAGCAGGGCCTGACCCTCACGACGGCCTTCACGCTGCTGCTATCGGCGTTCATCATCCTGAATACGTTCTTGATGAACGTGGGGGAACGCCGCCGCCAACTCGCCATCATGCGGGCCGTGGGAGCCACGCGTGACCAGATTGCCGGCATGTTGATCGGCGAAAGCCTGATTCTGGCCACGATCGGCACGGCCATCGGCATTCTCGTGGGCCTGGGTATCGCCTACGTGCTCATATCGGCCTTGTCGCAGCTCCTGGATATTTCGCTGCCGTCTCCCTTGCAGTTCATGGGAACACCGCGGCCCTACGTTCTGGCGGTGCTCTTCGGCTTCGCGGTTTCCGTGATTGGAGCGGTTTTTCCCGCCCTGCGCGCCTGGCGAGTTTCACCGCTGGAAGGACTGAGTCATGTTTCCAAGCAGGACATGACCAGCGTGCCGCCGATCCACATCCTCATCGGCCTCATTACCTCGCTCTGCGGCGGCGCGGCGATTGTCGCCGGAATCATGGGCTGGGTTTCCATTGACGTCTCGCAGTATGGGGCGGTGGCGCTGCTGGTGGGAATCGTGATGATGTACCCGCTCGTCTTGGCTCCATTCTCGCATGCTGCTTCGCTGCTGGTGAAATGGGGTCGCCGCGTGGAAACCAACCTGGCGCTCAAGCAGATCCTGCGGCACCGAGGCAGGACTTCGCTGACCGTCGGCGTGCTGTTCATTGCCGGAGCCACCGGCGTGGCGATGGCCCATTCGATTCTGGACAACGTCCGCAACCTCAAAGAGTGGTATCGCAAAGCGCTCATTGGCGACTACTACGTGCGGGCGATGCTCCCCAGGATGGACACCGGCCTTTCCGCCGACCTGCCCGAGGAGCTAGAAGTCCCGCTCACGGAGCTGGAGAAGTCCGGCGATATTGCCTATCTGGACCGGGTGAAAATGGTGGATGCCCAGGCAAAAGTCATCAATCGCCGCGGGCCGATCGACGCCACCAAGGATCTCCCGGACGAGCTCAACATCATTCTCGCCATCCGCCAATTCCATGAACCAGAAAAGACGCCGTTTGACCTGATTTTGCCCAAGGATAAGAAGCAGCGAGTGGCGATTCTCGAGCGTATGCGGCGGGGTGAAGTGGTGATGGGAAATATCGCCGCTGCCAAGTTGCAAGTCAGTGAAGGAGATATGCTGGAAATCGGCGGTGGGGAAGGCACGCACCAGGTCCGCATCTGCGGCGTCACCAATGATTATCTCGTCGGCGGCTTGACGCTGTATATGGATTGGGAAGTCGGCAAGGACGTGATGAAAGCGGAGGGGGTCGACGGCTATATCATCCGGGCCAACTCCGACAAACTGCTGGACCTCAAGCCGAAGCTGGAGGCCATCTGCAAACAGCACGGCGTGCTGCTCAATTCCCAGGCCGAAATCGGCCAGCGGATCAACCAGATCAGCAACGGCATCGCCGGCTGCCTGTGGGGACTGATTTTCCTGGGCTTCGTCGTCGCCGCCTTCGGCGTCGTCAATACGCTGTCGATGAACGTCCTGGAACAAACCCGCGAGCTCGGGCTGCTCCGCATCGTGGCCATGACGCGGGTGCAGGTGCGGCGGACCATCATCACGCAGGCCCTCATCATCGGCATGGTGGGGCTTGTCCCCGGCGTCTTTTTTGGCCTGGGCATCGCCTACATCATCAACCTTGCGATGGAGCCCTCTTACGGCCGGCCGATTGAATTCACGCTGCACCCCGTGCTGATGTTCGTCGCTCTGGTTGGCTCCATGCTCATCACCGTCATTGCGGCCGCCATCCCAGCCCACCGAGCCGCCGGCGTGGACCTGGCCCAGGCTCTGCACTACGAGTAGAGCATGGCCGTCGATACGCCCGCCACGATCGCCATTCTTGGCGCTGGCCCCATTGGTTTGGAAGCCGCACTTTACGCCCGCGTCTTGGGCTACGACGTGGTTGTTTACGAGGCCGGCTCTCGCGTCGCCGAGGCTGTCTGCCAATGGGGTCACGTCCGAATGTTCACGCCATTTGGGATGAACCGTTCGCCGCTGGGACTTTTGGCGCTGCGGGCGCAGGATGAAAGTTATTCCCCTCCCCGCGATGACGAGCTGCTCACCGGCCGCGAATGGGTGGAGCGTTATCTAGCGCCGCTTGCCGCGACCGACTTGCTCGCAGACCATTTGCGTCTGAGCAGCAGCGTGGTACGAATCGGCAAAGGAGAAATCCACAAGGACGAGATGCCGGGGCATGAGGACCGCGGGGATTGGCCTTTCCGGTTGCTCGTAAGCGGCCCTGGCGGAATCGAGCGGCTCGACGAGGCGGATGTCGTGATCGATGCCACGGGCGTCTTTGTCTCCGACCCCAAATGGTGCGGCTACGGCGGCATCCCTGCAATCGGTGAGGTGAAGCTCCGCGAACCTGGCGCCATCGAACATCGGCTGCCGGAGTTACTCGGCCAGGACCGTAGCCGCTATGCGGGGAAGCATACGCTGCTCATCGGCGCCGGTTTTTCCGCGGCGACCAATGCCGTCGCCCTAGCGCAGCTCGTTCGCGAGACCCCTGGTACTCGTGTCACCTGGATCACTCGTCGCGAGGGTCCGGCGGCAGCAGGCGGACCAATCACGCTGATCTCCGGCGACCGACTGCCGGAGCGAGAACGGCTGGCGCGCGAGGCCAACGCGTTGGCCGGTGATCCGAGCAGCGACATCCGCTACTGGCCGGGGAGTGTCGTGGAAGCGATTGAGGAGAGCGGCGGTGGAGAGAGTCACTCTTTCCAGGTTTCGCTCGCCGGGCCGCGGGAAGGGAAGCATACGTTTGATCGCATCATCGCCAACGTCGGCTTCACGCCGGATCGCAGCCTGTATGAAGAGCTGCAGGTCCATGAGTGTTATGCTTCCTTCGGCCCGATGAAGCTGGCTGCGGCTCTGTCTGGCAGCGCCTCGGGCGATTGCCTGGATCAGAAGACGTGCGGGCCTAAGACTCTGATCAATCCTGAGCCGAACTTCTACATCCTGGGGGCCAAGAGCTACGGCCGCAAATCCAACTTCTTGCTCGCAGTCGGCCTCCAGCAGATCCGCGAGGTCTTCACCATCATTGGGGACCGCGAAAGTCTGGATCTGTACGGGAGTAGCCCTTCCGCTTAGCCGCCGCGCCCACGCGGCGAGCGGACTTTTCTCTGCGC